>DAOMGB010000014.1:12544-51040 GCA_035430095.1 Casimicrobiaceae bacterium
GCGCCGCTGCTGAACGAAATCAAGTAGGCGCGCGCTGCGCAGGCGTCATCCCCGCGAACGCGGGGATCCAGCGTCAGTCGATTCGCTCACGGCGCCGGCAGCTTGATCAGCAGGTTGGCGTTGGCGAGGCCCTTGTCGGCGACGGTCAGTTTTCCGTCCACATTGATGTCCAGGTTGAAGTTGGCATTGGTGACCGTTTGCAGCGCTGCCGCGTTGACGGCGCCGACGTCGGACAGCGTCACTTGGCGGCTCTGGTTCGTGTCGCCGAACAGGAAGCCCACGCGTACCGAACCTGTCCCGCCTGAGCCGCCGCCGCTCGCCGCGACATTGGTTACGTTCAGCGTGACGTACTGCGCATTGGCGACCAGGGTCAAGGGCACCGTCATTTCGTTACCGCTGAACGTCGGCGCGCCGACGGTCGCGGTGCCTTCGGATGTCGAGGCGTTGCCGGAGATGACCGGCTTGTCGAATACGAACACGATGGCATGTGAACTGCCGCTGCGCGGCTCGGTGCTCGGGTTGAGCGGCGTGTTGACGAGATTCAGGTCGAACGTCCCCGCCGTGCCGTGCGTCTTGCGCGACTTGACGCTGGCCAGCAACGGCGTGGTCGTGGAGCAGGCGGCCGTCGTGAACGTCGCGTCCGAACCATTGGCGGTGCCGCTGGTGTTCGACGCCACGGCACGGAAGTGGTACTGCGTGTTGCAGGAGAGGCCGGCAATCGCCGCCGACACGGGCGCGTTGACGGCACCCGGAGCCAACGGGCTCTGCGCCGCGGTGACGGAGTTGGTGTAGCTCGTCGAAAGTCCATAGTCGAATGTGACCGTCGTGGATGCGCCGTTGCTGCTCGCCGTTCCGTTGAGCGTGGCTCCGACCAGCGAAACGCCGCTGGCCGCGCCGGTCGTCACGGCGGGCCCGACCGCGCCCGTAATGGTGAAATTGGCGTCAGAGACGTCGAAGAAGACGTTGTTGCTGCACTGGACCTTGATGCGCGCCGACGCCGTCGGCGTATTGGGAATCGTCACGGCCTGCGATCCGTCGTTGGGCGTGCCCGCGACAAGTGTCGTCGGGAAGGTATTGCCGCCGTCGGTGGACAGCAGGATGTCAACGCTGGCGCAGCTCACCGGCGCCGCCGTGGTGTTGGCCACGTTCCAGGCGATGGTCTGCGAGCTGCCGCCGGCAAATGAAACGGCCGTATTGGGCGACGTGACCACGAAGGGCCCGGCGGCGGTGGTCACGTTGAAGCCCAGCGTTCCGTAAACGACGCCGCCACCGCCTGCGCGATTGTCGCGCACCGTCATCCGGAAGTTCAGCGCGCGCGTGATGTTGGGCAGGACCTCGCCCAGCACCGTGGTATTGGCCAGCAGGTCGGACAGCCTCGGAAGAGTTCGCGTCGGGCTTGCGGTGGCCGGCCAGGGCCGGAAGAACGGCGGATTGAGGGGGTTGTCCGGCGGGCCGGCGGCGCCCAGGTCGTACTCCTCCCAGTTGTACGTCAACGCGTCGCCGTTGGCATCGGTCGCGGAGCCGGTGAGCGCAAATGGCGTATTGGCGGGAATGGTGAAGCCGCCGGCCGGCATGGTCACGACCGGAAGGGTGTTTCCCGTGGAGGTGACGACCGGACAGCTGTTGCCGTTGCCGATGGTCGTGTACGTGACGATTTCGTCGAAACTCACCGAATGGAAATAGGTGTCGCTGTGCGGCTGCAGGTCGTCCGCGCCGCAGATGCCGGCATAGGCCATGATGGTCGAACCGCTGCCCGCCTCATAGGCCGTCGACGCGTTGCGGTTGCCGCCGCCACACGCGCCCGCGGCGCTGTTGAACGAATGATTGCCGCCGAACTGGTGTCCCATTTCGTGGGCGACGTAGTCGACGTAGAACCCATCGCCGACGGGGGCGCTCAAGCCAGTGACACCCTGTGCCTTCAATCCGGCGCGACAGGGAACTCCAAGGGCCGCGATGCCACCGCCACCCGTGCTGAAGACGTGTCCAATGTCGTAGTTGGCGGTGCCAATGACCGTGTCAATATTGGTCTGGTTCTGGCCGAGCATCGTGCCCCCGTTGCTGTTCGTATAGGGGTCGGTGGCCGCGTTGGTGTAGACGAGCGAACTGTTGTTGGCCACCAGTTGCAGGCGCACGGCGACCTCGACCTCGTAGATGCCGGTGACGCGATTGATCGCAGTGACGATGGCCGCCTGGCCAAGCGGCACCGTTCCGCCGAAGAACTGGGTGTACTCCCCGGTGGCAGCCACAGCCAAGCGATAGGTGCGCAGCTGGGTGCCGGATGTGCGCAGCGGGTTCGCGTCCATCAAACCCTTGATTTCCGCCGACCGCAGTCCGCCCGGATCCACGGGTGGGCGCGCCTCGAAATTCGACCTGTCGCGCGAGGTGTGATCGCGCGTGAAATAGCTGATGTAGTTGATCGTGTCGCCGCGGCTGTAGGGGTCGATGAAGATCCTGCCGGTGATGCTCGACAGGACCATGGCGTGAAAGCCCTGCGGCGTCCAGTCCAGCTTGACGGTGGCGGTTGGATCGTCGATGCCTTGCCCCGACCACGTCCTGATTTCCGGAAATTGGGCGGCCAGTGCCGGCGCCATCACCTGGCTTTCCACGATGCGGAAGCGCGCCGCGCCGCCATAAGGCAAAGGCAGCGTGATGACCGTGGGGTTGTCGCGCGCGGCCTGGGTGCCTTCCATCGGAGCGGCGAAGAACTGTGCCTGGAAGGTGTCCGGGTCAAGCGATACCAGCCGGTACCGGTCCGGAACGATCAATCGCTCGCCCGCGGCGACGAAGCTGCGCGGCGACGTGTCGCGCCACAGTCCGCCGCTGGCGGTCATCAGGTCCGGCCCGTTCGCGATAGCGTCTGCGTTGCCATTGGGCGCGTCGGGTGTCTGCGCTCCCACCACCGGCACGACTGCAGCGAGCATGGCCGTCAGCAGGACCGCGGTCAGCATGTGCCCGCCGGGTACGGTTGTTGCATGTGTCAGCCTTGATTTCATGTAGGAATTGCCTTGATCTGGTTACGGGCCGCGTCGCCAGCGGGGCCCAGACGCGACAGCCCGCAACCATACACTGGGAGGTGCGGAATCGGTGGAACCGGCAGGCGGCTGACTCGGGGCTTGGACCGGGCATGCAATTCATGTGCCGCCCGTCCGACATTCGCGCCGTCCGGTCGTCCAGACGTTGTCGGCCGTGAATGGCCAACGGAAACTGTCCGCCAACCGGAGCGACCGAGATGACCACGCAATTCTGCAAACAACCATTACGCGGTCGCGCAGGCGAGGCGCCATGAATCCGGGAGTCCGGCCATGGCAGCGGTGCGTCGCAGAAGCCTGCTGCATCCTGGCGTCGATGTTGCTGCCTGCCGGAGGTGGCGCAGGCGCGCAAGGCATCGCCGGATCCGAAGCCGTCCCCTCGGCCACGCCGCCGGCATTCCTCGGCGCCGTTTCGCGCAAGGCGCACGGCGCGATCGGCATTTTCGACCTGCCGCTCTCCCTGGTGGCGACGAATCCGACGACGGAGCCCCGGCAGAGCTCGACCTCGTCCATCGTGATGTCGTTCGACCAGGCGGTTGTCGGGGCGCAGGCAACGATCACCGAGGGTGTCGCCACCGTCGGGACGCTGGCATTCAGCGGTCAGGACGTCGTCGTTCCGTTGAGCGGTGTCGCGGACGGCCAATACGTCACGGTGTCGCTTGCCAACGTGGCGTCTGCGTCGGGCTCAGGCGGCGCCGGCTCGGTCCGCATCGGCTTCCTGTTCGGCGACACGAACCAGAGCCGGCAGACAACGGTGGCGGACATCGGCATCGTCAATGTGGCGCAGCTGCAGGCGGTGACCAATGCCAATTTCCTGCTCGACGTGAACATCGACGGCAGGCTGACCGTGGCCGACAAGGGCCTGGTCAACGCCAATATGCTGAAGAAGCTGCCGGCGCCGGTGGAAGTTGCGCCGTCCGTGGCGTCGACGATACCCGCGGCGAATGCGACCGGGGTCGCGCCCGGCACAACCGTCAGCATCGTTTTCAGCGAGCCGGTGACGACAACCGGCAACTGGTTCCAGATGGCGTGCGCGAGCGGCCAGCGCACACCCGCCAACACCGCGGCCAGCGGCGACGTGAACGCCACGACCGGCACGACGTTCATCCTCGATCCGAACACGGACTTCGCGCCCGGCGAGACGTGCACGGTGACCGTGTTCGCCGCGAGCGTCAGCGACGTCGATACCAACGATCCGCCGGACACGATGGCGGCGGACTACGTGTTCGCGTTCACCGTCGGGGCGTTGCCGGGGCTCTTCGAGAAGGCGCACCCGTGGAACAAGGACGTGTCCGCGCTGGCGCCTTCCGCGCGATCGGCCGCGATCATCTCGACGCTGCAAGGCATGGGCGGCTGGGGCAACGGCAACGTGCTGCAGATCGACTTTTCACTTGCATTGCTCATCGCCGACAGTTCGACGCCCCGCCGGACGATTACCGGCACCGTTCCCTACTGTTACAGCGGCCCGGATTGCGACCCGGTGCCGCTGCAGATGCCGCTGCCGGCGAACGGCAACACCGAAGGCAACCCCGGGTACACCTGCAATACCGCCACCGACGACTGTCACGTGCTGGTCGTGGAGCGGACGCAGAAGAAATTGTACGAGCTGTACAACGCGACGGCGGCGGGCGCGAACTTCACCGCGCTGGGCGCCTTCGTGTGGGACCTGACGAAACAGTATCCTCCGGAGCTGCGCGGTGAGCAGTGCACGTCGGCGGACGCCGCCGGCCTGCCGATGTCCGCGCTGCTCCCGACGGCGGACGAAGTCGCGGCCGGCGACGTTCCCCACGCGCTGCGATTCATCCTGCCCAATGCGCGCATGAAGAAGCAGGTGTACGTGCATCCGGCGACGCACGCCGGCGGTCCCACGAGTGCCAGCGCCGACGCGCCGCCGTACGGCGTGCGCTTCCGCCTCAAGGCAAGTTTCGACGAGACGTCGTACAGCGCCGGCGCGAAGACCATCCTCCGCGCGCTCAAGAAGTACGGGATGATACTTTCCGACGGTGGCAACATCGCGCTCACCTTCGCCGACGACCGGCTGTCGACGGCCAAGTGGGCGGCGCTGGGCATCGACTCGCACACATTCAACTCGATCGGCGTCGGCAACTTCGACGTCGTCGACCTCGGCGCCGAGATTCCGCTGACCTATGACTGTGTCCGCGCGCCCTGATACTGGGCGCCGCGCATTCCGGTCTACGGAATCGCGAGCTTGCCGATGACGTCCGCAATGTCCTGACTCATCCTCGCGAGCGCGCGACTGTGCGCGGCGGCCAGCGCGTCGAAGCCCGCCGCACCGGCTGGCTCGCGCAGGCTGGTGCGGCCGGTCTGCGACTTGCCGTCCTTGATCCGGCGCACCGCCCACACCGCGTTCAGCGTTGCTGCTTCGCCCGGCGCTGAGTCGAAGCTTTGCACCTCGATGGCGACGCGGAAGTCGGCTTCCACGTTGAGCGACCCCTGGAACAGCGACACGCGGGGCGTTCCCAGCATCGAGACCAGGTTCTCCGCGACCACCCGCGCAATGTTGTTCTGCAGCGGCGATGCCCAGCGGTTGAACTCATCCACGGTGACCTGGTTGGGTCCGCTGCTCACCACGATCTGCGGCATGTCCACGACTGCCGGTATGGCAACCGGGCCGACGACCACCGAAATGGCCGAGGTCGCCGCGGCCGGCGCGCTGGCCGGCGCCGTGGCGGACTGGACTGAGCGACTCAGCGTGTAGAAGCGCGACGTCGGCGTCGAGCAGCCGGCGGCGAGGAGCACGATGGCGCACAGCGCGCTGACATGGGCGATTCGGCGCATCAATTCTTCTCCTCGGACTTCCCGCGAATCAGTATCTCGGGATGGCGCTCAAGATAATCGACCAGGATGCGCACCGACCGCGCCGCGCGCGTGACTTCCTGCAGCGTATCGCGCAGGTCCTGGGGCGCCGGCGAATCCTTGCCGAACAGCGACGCGTCGGTGTCCTTCAGCACCTGGTCCGCGCTCGCGATCGCGCGACGAAGGTCCTCGAGCGTCCTGGTTCCTTCGGGCACGAGCTTCGCGTCGACATTGCCGACCAGCTTGTCCACGTCCTTGAGCGTCGTATTGAGCGTCGCGAGCGCGTCCTTGACCTCGATGCCGATTGCGTTGAGCGGCATGTTGTCGACCTTGGTCAGTATGCTGGACAGCTTATTCTCGATGTTGGCCAGGCCGCCCGCGACCACGGGCAGCTCCAGCGGATCCTTGCTCCAGTCGACTTTGACCTTCGGTGCATTCGGGAAATATTCGAATGCCACGAATTTGTCCCCCGTAAGCAGGCTGCCGGTCTGCAGCTGCGCCCGCAGCCCGTGTTCGTCCACCAGTCGGCGCAGCATGCGCAGCCTCGCTTCCGGCGTCAACGCGATCAGGCTCTTGGCGGCGGTTGCCTTCTCTTTTGCCGGCAATGCCGCGATCAGCTCTTCCGGGAAGAACGTGATGAGCGCTCGCGGACGGAACACGAACGTCGCAGGATCGTAGGTCATGCCGACGTCGGCGACTTCGCCGACCCGAAGGCCGAGCAGGGTCACCGGCGCGCCGACCTTCAATCCGCGCACCGATTCGTTGAAGTAGAGCGCAAAGCGCCGCACGACGGGGTCGGGCTGCTTCATCGCGACGTCGCGATTGCGATACAGCGTGAATGTGCTTTCGGCCGGAGCCTCGGGCGAATTGGACGATGCAAACTCCGGGGAGCCGAAAGCCAGGCCGCCTGCGAGCAGCGCGGCCACCGACTCCGTGTGCACATCGACGCCGTCGGCGCCGATGGAGACGTCGATGCCGCTCGCGTTCCAGAAACGCGTCTCCTTGGTGACGAACCGGTCGTAGGGCCAGTCGACGAATACCGCGATCTCCACGGACTTTCCGTCGGGAGCGAGGTTGAAGCCCGTCACCTGGCCGACCTGGATTTGCCGGTAGTAGATGGGCGCGCCGTTGCCGAGCGAACCCAGTTCGCCGGCCCTGAGGACGAATCGCCGGCCGCCCTGGTCGCTCATGACGGGCGGTTCGTCGAGGCCGGTGAAATTGCGCTGCGACACATCCGAATTGCCCGCGCGGAACGCGATGTAGTTGCCGGAGAGCAGCGTGTTGAGTCCGGAAACTCCGGTCAGCGAGATGCGCGGCTCGACGACCCAGAATTTCGCGTCGTCGACCATCAGGCCCGCCGCGTGCTTGGCGATCTTGGCCTTCACCACGACCTTGGAATAGTCCTCCGAGAGTTCCACGCCCGAAACCACGCCGATCCGGACATCCTTGTACTTGATGAACGTCTTCCCCGCTTCGACGCCGGAAGCGGACTTGAACGTGATCGTGATGGTGGGGCCTTCGCTGAGCGCGCGCTGGACGGCGATCCCGATCGCCACCGCCGCGGCGAGGATCGGGATGATCCAGACCACGGAAAAGCGCAGGCGCTTCTTTCGCACCACCGTGGCCTGCGGGAGATTGTCGATCGCGGGTTCGTCAGCCATGGAGCGCAGGTCGCGAATGAGGATGCGGATAGGAGGAATCCCAGATCAGGCGGGGATCGAACGCCTCTGCGGCCAGCATGGTCAGCACGACCACGGCCGCGAAAAAAAGCACGCCCGCGCCGGGCGCTACGGACATCAGCGGCTCGAGCTGAACCAGGGCAACCGTGAAGGTGACGACGAACACGTCGAGCATCGACCAGCGGCCGATGATCTCCACCATACGGTACAGCCGGGTGCAATCGTAGTTGCTCGCGGCCGACCCGCGTTGCACCGTCAGCAGCAGGTAGACCAGCGCCACCAGCTTGCCGAGCGGAATCATCACGCTGGCGACCAGCACCACCAGCGCCAGCGGCCACGATCCCGACACATACAGGTGCGCCACCCCCTCCATGATCGTGGAACCCTCGGTATTGCCGAACGTGGTGGTGTCCAGAACCGGCAGGAGCATCGCGGGGAAGTAGCAGATCGTCGCCGCGATGACGAGGGCCCAGGTCTTCTGGATGGAGCCGTGGCGGCGAAACTCGAGCTCCTCGCCGCAACGACGGCAGAATGCCTCCTCATCCTCGCCGACGGGCCGCGACAGCATCTGGCAGGCGTCGCACGACATGAGGCCCAGCTGCGCAGCGGTGGCGGCGGTGTCCGTCATTGCGCCATTCTCTCGGCAGTGGCCACGGCGGCCTCGGCCGCAGCCAACGGCGGCATTTCGCCGTCGTACCATTCCAGCCGCTGCCAGAGCGCGCGCGGGTCGAAGGTCACGTAGATGGCCGGGAACAGCAGGATCAGCAGTCCGGCCGCGTACATGCCGATGCCGGGCTCGACGGTGGCGAGCTGCGCTATCTTGATCAACGCCACCAGGATGCCGAGCATCATCACCTCGAGCATCGACCAGAGTTCGAAATGATGCACCCAGCGCAGCATCCAGCCCACCCAGTGGGGCACCGGCGACCGTCGCGCCGCGACCAGCAAGGTCAGCATGAACAGCAGGTAACCGCCGGGCGCGATCACCACGCAGAACGTGACCAGCGCAGCGGTCAGCCTCTGGCCTTCCCACCACATTTCCAGCGCCCCGCCGACGATGGTCGTGCTGGCCGTCCGTCCGACGACCGAGAGATCCATCAGCGGCGAGGTGTTGGCGATGATGAACAGGATCAGCGACGCTACGGCAAGCGCGAGGGGCAGTTCCTCGGGCCCGGGGGGGTGCCTGGCCAGCAGGCAGCCGCACCGCGAGCAGCGCGCCTTGTCTCCGGGCGGAAGCGGGGCGATGTTCTGCAGCAGGTCGCAATCCGGACACGCAACCGTCGATGCGAGGAAGCGTTCGCTTTGCATCAGGTCCGGATCGGCGGTCATGACGGCGAGGCCACGACTACTTGGTGCGGCGGGTCATTTCACCGACGATCGCGCCGAACTGCTCGCCAACCTCGTGCTCGACGAATTTCTTCGACATCACGGTGCCGGCAAATGCGCTTGGGACGATTTCGAGGTGGTAGACGATTCGCGTGCCGCCACCATCCGGCTCCAGCGCAATCGTCGACTCGACCCTGCGCATGTTTCCCTTGAGTTGCGCGGTCTTGATGCCGGACGACGGCTTCAGACTGATCTTTCGCTCGGTGGTGTAGGGAATGCTTGCAAGTCCATAGCGCGCCACGCCGCGCTGCTCGACGGTGACCGAGCCCTCGTCGCGCCTGACGATCTTGCTTTCGCTGACATTGGGCACCCATTTCTGGAGATTCTCGAAGTCCGTCAGGACGTCCCAGGCAATGCTTTGCGGAACCGGCGCGAAAAAGACGGCGTTGACAATGTACGCGTCTCCTTCGTAGGCGACGTCGAGGCTGCGCGTGGGCGAGTCCGCGGCGAAAGCGACTGTGCAGACGAGCGTCAGCAGAGCAAGAAACGGTCGCAGGCGACGGTGCATGATCAACGAATCTCGCGACAGGTCCATGGCGTGATGGTTTCCATTTGGGGGATGCAGCAGAGTGTATCGGGCTCGCTACGGATTCTTACCCAAATGCCGGTCAGTGGCAATTATCGGAGAGTCCATTCGCACTGACCGCGAGGGCCGCGCGCGATTCGGACAACGCGCCTGCGTGCAGGCGCGCGAGCGCAGGAGTAGACTACCGTACATTCATACGGTCAATTCATGCGGTTCAGCATCCTCCGCCTTCGCTATCGCGGGCGGCCCCTTCCGAAGCGCGAGTGGGCCAATCGAAACCCGGTCGTCGGGGAGTTGCGGGTGGAGCAACTCTTCGACGAGGAACTCAAGCGGCATGTCCGCATCGCCCGCCTGGCGAGCCTGACCCGCGTCATCGGCCCCGACGAGCTCCCAACGCTTTATGATCCCAAGCTGATTGCCATGAGTCCGCAGGCGTTCACTCTGGCCGGTTTCGAACGCATTGAAGGGGCGGATTACGCGCAGTCATGGCTGGTCATCGACGTCCGGTGAAAATTGGCAAGCGTGCATCGTGACTGCCGGATGAGGTCGTATTGGCACGGCAATGGGTTGGGCGCAAAATGCAGTGCTGACCGTTCGCCTTCGCGGGCACTCCAGCCTTTTCCACGCATGGGATTCCAATGAGCAACAGAATGATTGATGCCGCGTATCGCGTGAAGACGCTCCGCGTCGCCGCCTTCGCAATCGCCGCCGCGGCGATCCTGGCCGGCTGCGCCGCGACGCCTCCCGCATCGGACTCGGCCGCCGCCAAGCCAGCGCCCGCTCCGGCGCCTGCCCCTGCGCCCGCTCCGGTGGCTCCGGTGCCCGAATTGACGCCTGCCCAGGCCAAGGCGCAGGCCCAACGGCTCGCGCTGGATGCCGTCGACCAGTTGCAGAACGGCGATGAAGTCTCGGCGCGCGTGACGCTCGACAAGGCCTTGGCGCTCGATCCCGCCAACGACCTCGCAAAGAAGCTGCAGGACCAGATCAAGGCGGACGCGCAGAAGGAACTCGGCGCGGTGTTTTTCCGCTACACGGTGCAGAAGGACGACTCCCTGTCCAAGCTGGCCCAGCAGTACATGGGCGACCGCTTTCGGTTCTACATCCTTGCCAAATACAACGACATGGCAAGCCCGAACAAGCTGGCGGCGGGGCAGGTGATCAAGATTCCGGGACGCCAGCCGGCGACGCCGCCGCCCGTCGCGGCGCCTGCGGCGCCTGCGGCGGAAGCTGCCGCGCCGGCGCCTCCGGAAGCGAAGCCTCGCGACGACGTTGCCGATCTTCTGCAAAAGGGCAAGGAACTCGAGGCAGCGGGAAACCTCGAGGGCGCCTATGCCGCCTACAGCGATGCCGCGAAAAAGACGCCGGTCAATCCCGAGGCCGTGCGGCGCCGCGACGCGTCGAGGGCCGCGCTTCTGCGCAGTCTCGATCGCGAAGGCACGCAAGCCTTCCAGCGCCAGAATCTCGACCTCGCGATCACCAAGTGGGACCGTGTCCTCGAAATCGACCCGAACAACCAGAAGGCCAAGCTGGAGCGCGAGCGCGCGCTGGAGCTCAAGAAGAAGATGGCGGACAAGTTCGGCGGTGCCGCGCCGGCCGCGGCGCCCAAGTAACTGAACTGCCGGGCATCGGGGCCGGCTATTTCGCCGGCGGAATGTTCTTCAGCTTTTCCTGCGCGGCGCGCGCGTCGCGCAGGCGCGACGATGCCTTGAGGTTCTGCGGATCGTAGCGGAGGCTGGTCTCCCATTGCCTGATCGCCAGCGCGACGTCCGTCCGGTAGGCGCGCTCTCCGCTGCTGTAGTACTCGTCGGACAACGCCTTGCGCAGCGCCTGCATCTGCGCGGTCCACTCGGGCGTCGTTTCCCCGCGCAGCGCCGCGGCCTGTTCGTAGAGCATGTAGGCCTGCTCGCGGGATCCCTTGCCCGCGAGCTCGCGCGCGCGGTCGGCCACGGCGTTGCCGATTCGTTGCCGGGCCGCGCGATTTCCGGGATTGGCGTCGACGTAGGCGCGCAATTCGCGCAGGCCGCCGTCGACGTCGCCTGCGCGCAGCATTTCCAGCGGCTGCTCGAGGTCGTATTGCGCGACCGCGTCATTGGCAACGTTCGTTGCCGGATTCGACGCCGCATTCGGCGCGGCACCCGTGGCGCCGTTCTGCGCTCCCTTCAATGCATTCATGTCGACGGGCCGCAGCTTCTGCGCGCGATCCGTCTGGATCCTGGCCATGCGCTGGCGATCGATTTCACGCAGCGCCTTGGCCGCCTCGTCGTTCCCCGGTTCGAGCGCCAGCACGCGCAGCATCGCCTGCGTGGCGCGCTCGTTGTCTCCGTTCTTCAGCGCCGCATTGCCGGTCTGCAGCTGCTCGCGCACGCCTTGGCGGATCGCGGCGTAGACCGCCTCCTGTTCGCGACGATACGCGGGCGTGTCCGGCGCCAGCAGGACGACGACGTGCCATTCCATCGCCGCGGTGGCAAGGTCGCCCGCCTCCCTGGCTTTCTGCGCCAGCTGCCGATGCCGCAGGATCGCCTGGCCGCGCGCGTCGTCGGCCGGGCTTGCCTGAGGAAGCTCGGCCACCGGCGCGGTCGCGACCGGCACCTGCGCGCACGCGGCCAGCAGGACGACACCCGACAGCGCCATGGCGTCGCGAATTCGCAAAGCCATGGTCAACGTGGCGTCGCCTGCGTGAACGTCGCCAGTTTCGACTTGAACACGTCGATGCTGTCGCCGCCGAAGACCATGCTTCGGCGCAGCATGTAGGGGTAGGCGAAAAAGCCGTTGCCGCCGGGCGTCACCGTCACGCCGAGACGGACGCCCTGCCGCTTCAGCAGGTCGACGACTGTCTCGTTCACGTCGCCGTAGGGAAAGGCGTAGACCAGGCTGCCTTCGGCGAGCCGATCCTGGATGAGCCGGATCGGCATTTCCACTTCCGCGCGCATCCGGTCGCGATATTTCGCGTCCGACTCGCCCGCCAGCCGCACCGTGAGGTTGGAGTGCGTCTTCGAATGCGGCTGGATGTCGATCAGCCCGGACGCCTGCAGCTCCTTCATCTGCGGCCACGTCAGCGCGTCGGGCGCGCCGACAAAGTCGCTGTAGAGGAAGACCGTCGCCGGAAAGCCGTATTTCCTGAGGATCGGGAAAGCCACCTCGTAGGTCGATCGGTATCCGTCGTCGATCGTCAGCACCACGGATTTGCGCGGGACGGGCTCGCCGCGCTCGAGGAAGCCGGCGAACCGCGACATCGACAGCACGTGATAGCCGTTTCGCGCGAGGTAATCCATCTGCGCCTCGAACGCCGCAGGCGTCACCGCGAGCTGGCTGGATCTTGGTCCGAAGCGGTGATAGCAGAGTATCGGCACGGTCGCGAACCCGTTGGCGTACACGCCCGTGGGATTCACGGGTTTCAAGGGAATGGCCACCGCCTGGCCGGGGCGCACTTCGTCGATGTTGTTGAACTCGGCGATCCACCAGCGTTTGCCGCGGTCGCCCAGATGGCGCTGCGCCAGCGTGGCAAGGTCCTCGCCTGGACCGACGACGACGATCGCGAACGCGTCGTCGCGCGCGAGGACCGCACCTTGCTGCGCGACGGGCGCCTCCGGCACCGTCGGCGGCCTTTGCGGCGCGTCCGCACATCCGAACAGTACGATCGTCGCGACGATCGCAGCACTGATCGAGACCGTGCGCACAGGCTAGCCCTTCTTTGGCGCCATATTGGCGGCGGGTATGGCCATGGTCTCGTCGTGCGATGCCGATGGTGGCGCGTCTCCCGGCTTCGGTGGGTCATGCCGCGCTTCCAGCGCCGCGGCGGTGCGGTCGAATTCGGCGTAGAGCTCGCCCAGTTCGTCCTTGCGCTGGTCGTTGATGCGATAGTCGTAGCGGCCGTTGGCAAGCTCGTCGAGCGAATTGCGCAGCACGCGCATCGGGGCGGCGAGCCCGCGCGCCAGCAGGTATGTGCCGCCGCCCACGGCCGCGACGGTGACCAGCGTCAATATCGCGAGCATGGCGAGCATGAAGTTGGCAACCTTGGACAACGGGGCCTCGTAGATGCCGAGGTGAACCTGGCCGATCTCCTTGCCCTGGAACAGGATCGGTGTGCCGAAATCGAGCACGTCGCGCCCGTCCGCGATGCGGTGGCTGCCGACCTTGACCTCCGCGGTGCCCGCTGAAATCTGTTTGGCATTCGGCGGCGAGTACTTCTGGTTGAGCTGCTCGGCCAGGTTGCTGCCGCGCACCTGGCCCTGGTGGTCGACGATCGTGATGTAGTTGAAGTCCTGCCGGCCGAGGGTCTCCTGGATGAACACGTCGAGCGACGTCCAGTCCTCGTCCAGCAACGGCACGGCGCTCTGCGTCGCGATGAACTTGGCCAGCGACCCGCCGTAATCCTGCACCTGGTCCATCATCGCCGCGTACTGACGCTGGTAGAGGAAGGTGCCGGTCACCGCCATCGTCACCGCGACCAGCGCGGCCATCATCAACGCCCAGCGGATTCCCAGCGGAATGCGTCCCGTGCCCTTCTTGCTTTCCTCCTCGTTCAGCTCGCGGGCGACGCCGATCAGCGCCTGGGCGAATTCCTCGCCGGTCTGGAAGCGCTTTTCCGGCTGCTTCTTGAGCGCGCGCTCGACGATGCGGCGCAGCGTGAGCGGTATCTCGGGACGCAGGGTCTGCACCGGCGGCGCTTCGCTCTTGGCGATCTTGTAGGCGACGCTGATGACCGAATCGCCTTCGAAAGGTAGCGCATTGGTCAGCAGTTTGTACATGACCACGCCGACGGAGAAAAGGTCAGACCGCGAGTCGATCTTCTGCCCCAGCACCTGCTCGGGCGACATGTAGTTCGGCGTGCCGAGCACGTCGCCAAGTTGCGTCTGCTGGTTCTGCTCGCCGCCGTCAGGATCGTCCATGCGGCAGATGCCGAAGTCCGCGACCTTGACCGCATGGGTCTCGGACACCAGCATGATGTTGCCGGGCTTGATGTCGCGGTGAATGATGCCTTTCTTGTGCGCATAGTCCAGCGCGCGCGTGAGCTGGATGCCGATCTCGACGATTTCCTTCACCGACAGCTGGTTGTCCGTGCGCAGCAAGTCGCCCAGCGTCATGCCGTCGATCATCTCCATCGCGATGTACGGATGCTTGCCGTCGACTCCGACGTCGAAGATCGTGACGATGTTGGGGTGCGAGAGCACGCCGGCGGCCCGCGCCTCGCGCAGGAAGCGCAAGCGGTACTGGTCGTCGTCGGCGAGCTGCGCCTTGAGCAGCTTGACCGCGAGCGTCCGGTCGATCTCCGGGTCGTAGGCCTTGTAGACGCGCGCCATCGCGCCTTCGCCCACGATTTCGCGGATTTCGTACCGCCCTAGCTTCTCCATCGGGTCGAACTCCTGGGAATCAAGCGCCGAAATCGCGCGAAAAAGACGACAGAACATACTGCGACGCTGCGCTCACCGCAAGCTCCGGCCATGCTGTTGTACTATACTTCTCCATTTTCCGTCACGCTCGAGGCATGGATTCCGCTCCCCGCAATCTCGCCGTGCTCTTCGCCGATGTCGCGGGCAGCACCAAGCTCTACGAGACGCTTGGCGATGCCGAGGCGCTGCAGACCATCGGCCGCTGCCTCGATATCATGAAGAGCGTTTGCGAGGAACATGGCGGACGCGTCGTCAAGACGATCGGCGACGAGGCGATGGTCGTGTTTCCCTTGCCCGCGAACGCGGCGTATGCGGCGATCGCGATGCAGAACCAGATCTCCGTGCTTCGCACCAGCAAGGGTGCGCCGCTTTCGATCCATGCGGGTTTCCACTTCGGCCCGGTCATCGACGACGGCGCGGATGTCTTCGGCGATTCCGTCAACGTCGCCGCGCGCCTGACTTCACTGGCCAAGGCCGGCCAGACGCTGATTTCCGCCGAGACGGTGCAGGTCCTGTCGCCGTCGCTGCGCGCCCGCACGCGCGACCAGGATTCGCACACCGTGCGGGGGAAGCAGGACGACGTCCACACGTTCGAATTGATCTGGCAGGAGTCCGAGGAGGAGTTGACGGCCGTGTCGACGCGGCCGGCGAGCAAACCGATCGGGATCAGGCTGACGCACGGCGCGCGTGAACTCGACCTTGACCAGAATTCCGCGCCGATCACGCTTGGCCGCGATGCGCAAAACGACGTGGTCATCATGGACCGCAAGGCTTCGCGCCTCCACGCCCGCATCGAGCGTCGCCGCGACAAGTTCGTGATCGTGGACGTGAGCTCGAACGGGACCTTCTGTACCGTGAACGACGAGCCCGAGATCATGCTGCGGCGGGAAGAGCTGATCCTGCGCGGCAGCGGGCGCATCAGCTTCGGCCACGCGTTTGCCGAGGATGCGGCCGAGGCCGTGCTGTACTCCTGCATATAGGTTTCCCCCGAGGACGACTACGTCGTCTTCCCCCAGAGGGGGCAACCGCCTTGGCGCGGCCCTGCTGCGGTTTGGTTCTCCCGGGGACGACTTCGTCGTCTTCCGTTTCCTTCTATTACTCGAGGGCGATCTCGCCGTCGAACGCGACGTCGACGTTCAGGCCCGCGATCGTGAGCGTCACTTTCGCCGGATACGTCTCGGTCCCCCTGGACTTGCCGCTCGCCACCGCCCGGGCCACGGCCTGCTCGATCTCGCGCTGCGAGCTGATGCCGACCATCTTCAGGAACTTGCGGATGCTGAGGTTGAATGTCTCGTCGTTCATGGGAACCTCCGGAAAGTGAATGGCACGAAGATGGCCACTCAATTCTACGGCACGGCGGCGCCGAACTTCCCCGCCTGGTAATCCTGCACCGCCCGGATCAACTCGTCCCGCGAATTCATCACGAACGGGCCGTGCTGAGCGATGGGCTCGGCCAGCGGCGCGCCCGCGATCAGCAGCGCACGCGCGGGTTCGCCCGCGCGCAGCACGACGCCGTCGCTGTCGGCGGCGTTCTTCAGGATCGCCATCCGCTGCGCGGGAACGCTCGTGTCGCCAATCCGGAGCGCGCCGCGATAGACGTAGACGAACGCGTTGAAACGGGCCGGCAACGATTGAGCGAACGTCGCCCCCGCCGCGAAGTGCAGGTCGAGGTAGAGCGGCTCGGTCACTTCACGCTCCATGGCGCCCGCGACGCCGTGACTGCTGCCCGCGATGACGCGCGCAGTCACGCCCTCGGGTGCGGTGAACTCCGGAATCTCCGCGCTCTGGATGTCCCGATACCAAGGCGCGCGCATCTTGTCGCTTGAGCGCAGATTCAGCCAGAGCTGAAAGCCTTCCATACGGCCGTCGGCCTGCTCCGGGAGTTCCGAATGGATGATGCCGCTGCCGGCCGTCATCCACTGCACGCCGCCATTGCGTAGCAGTCCTTCATTGCCGAAGCTGTCGCGATGGCGCATCTGGCCGTCGATCATGTACGTCACGGTCTCGAAACCGCGGTGCGGATGATCGGGGAATCCGCCGATGTAATCGTCCGGATTGTCGGTGCCGAACGCATCGAGCATGAGAAACGGATCGAGGCGCCGCTGGAACTGCTGCGTCAATACGCGCGTCAGCTTCACGCCCGCGCCGTCCGACGTGGGCAAGCCGGTGACGACTTGCTCCACCGCGCGCGGTTGCGAGACGATTTCGGCGATGAGCGCCGGTTGGGTGATCGTGTTCACTGCGGACTCCTTGAATTGATTGCGGGGGCGCCCCTTCCTTCGGTTTGCCCGGCCGATCAGGCTGCCACCAGTTCCTCTATTTGCGAGTGTGCCGCCGCCAGGCCATTTTGAAGCGCCTCGGGGCCCATCGCCAGACCTTCGGCGTAGACGAAATTCACGTCGGTCATGCCGAAGAAGGCGAAGACGGTCTTCAGGTACGGCACCTGGCTGTCGCTGGGGGTATTGCGATACGTGCCGCCTCGCGTCAATGCCACGTACACCTTCTTGCCCTTGAGCAGGCCTTCAGGCCCGTCGGCCGTGTAGCGGAACGTCACCTGGGCGCGCGAGATCGCGTCGATCCAGTTCTTGAGTTGCGCCGATACGCCGAAGTTGTACATCGGCACTCCCAGCACCACCACATCTGCGGCCTGGACTTCGGCAATCAAGGCGTCGTCCCGCGCCACGCGCGCCTGCTGCTCAGGCGTACGCTGGCTGGCGGGGGTGAACAACGCGGTCAACGCAGTCTCGTCGAGCGGCGGATGCGGGTCGCGCGCCAGATCGCGGACGGTGACCGATGCGTCGGGATGATCCCTGCGAATGCGCCCCACCAGCGCGCCGGCCAGCCGGGTCGATTGCGAGTCGTCTGTACGGGCGCTCGAGTTGATTTGCAGGATGTTCATGGTCACTCCTTCCGTTGACGTCGGTGGTGGAGTCAATATAATTGTCCCGTCGATAGTATGTAATCCACAAAAATAGATAATAATGTTCCATAGGTAGGACAATGTCTGGACCGCCGGAGAATATCATTGTTAAGTCATTGATTTCAAATGACATTGAACCGAATGACCTGCTTCTCTTCGCGGGCGTCGCCGACGAAGGCAGCTTCACCGGGGCCGCCCGGCGCCTGGGCTTGCCCAAATCGACGGTATCGCGGCGCATCGCCGCACTCGAGGCGCGCCTCGGCGAAAGACTTCTTCTGCGGACCACGCGCAAGCTCTCGATCACGGATTTCGGCAACAGCGTGCTCGAGCACGCCCACCAGGTCGTCGCCGAAGTCGAGGCCACGACCCAGCTTGCCCAGCACCGCCAAATCGAGCCCAGCGGGCGCTTGAGGGTATCGATGCCAGGTGATTTCGCGACCGTCGTCATGGGGACGATGCTCGCCGGGTTCATCGCCAGGTACCCGGCCATCATGCTGGAAGTCGATCTCTCGCCCAGGCGCGTCGACCTGATCGGGGAGAATTTCGACGTCGCCATCCGCATGGGTGAATTGCCCGACGACGCCACGCTGGCCGCGCGCCGCATTGCCGTTTTCTCGTCGAGCCTATATGCGGCGCCCGACTACCTGGCGCGGCGAGGCGCCCCTTCCGAACCCGAGGCGCTGATGGAGCACGATGCGTTGCGGCTGTTGCTGCGCAACGGCGGACCGATGACGTGGACATTGAGTCGCGGCGATCAGCGCTGGGAGGGCGTGCCGCCGGGGCGCGCGACCGCCAATTCTCCTGAACTGCTTCTTCGACTCGCACGTGCGGGAGCGGGCATTACGATAGTAAGCGACCACTTCGCTGAGCCCTACATTCGAAGTGGCGAACTCGCCCCCGTCCTTGCCGATTGGAGCCTGCCGACGACCGCCGCGTGGGCGGTGTTTCCCGGCCGCCGCCTGATGCCCGCGCGAACGCGTGTCTTCCTGGATGCGCTGCAGGCGGAATTCTCGGGTCCACGCTGCCAGGCGCAGCAGGCCAAGTTCGAAGCGACCCAGCGCGACCGGCAGGCGCGACATGCCGCATGAATTCCAGGGCGGATCAGTTGCCATTCCCATGACGAGGTTGCCATGACGTTCCTGGTCGAAGCCGTCGTCCTGCTCGCCACCGCGGTGGTCGTCGTTCCGCTGTTCCGACGCTTCAAGCTCGGCGCGGTGCTGGGCTACCTCGCGGCCGGCGCGATCATCGGGCCGTGGGGACTCGGTGTCGTCCCTCACGTCGAGGCCACGTTGGATTTCGCGGAGTTGGGCGTCGTCCTGCTGCTGTTCCTGGTCGGACTCGAGCTGGAACCTTCGCGGTTGTGGGCATTGCGGCAGCCGGTTTTCGGCTTGGGCGGCGCGCAGGTGCTGGTGACTGGCGTCGCACTCGCGGTGCTCGCGCATTGGCTGGGGCAGGGATGGCAGGCGGCGACCGTGATCGGCTTCGGACTCGCGATGTCCTCCACCGCCATCGTACTTGCGTGGCTTGGCGAGCGCGGCGAACTGAGCGGCGCAAGCGGGCGCCGCGCGTTCGCCATCCTGCTGTTCCAGGACCTGGCCGTCATTCCGCTCATCGCCCTGCTCCCGTTGCTGGCGCCCGAAAAGGCGGGCACGGCGAGTGCCTGGACGCTCGCGGGAAAGGGATTGGCGGCCATCGTGCTCGTCATCGTCGTCAGTCGCGTGCTGGTACGCCCGGCGCTGAAAATCGTCGCGCGCTTCGGCGGGCGGGAGATCTTCACCGGCGCCGCCTTGCTGGTGGTGATCGGCGCGGCATTGCTGATGGAAACGATCGGACTGTCGATGTCGCTCGGCGCGTTCCTGGCGGGCGTGCTGCTCGCCGATTCCGAATTCCGGCATGAACTCGAGGCCGACGTCGATCCATTCAAGGGATTGCTGCTCGGTCTCTTCTTCATGGCGGTGGGCATGAGCGCCAATCTGGCGTACCTCTACGCGCATCCGCTGCCGGTGCTGGGCGTGGCGATCGGCCTGATGCTGGTCAAGGCCGCGCTGCTCTTCGCGCTGATGCGCGGCGTGGGAAACGCAGGCGAAGAGGCGCAGCGCATCGCGGTGCTGCTCGCGCAGGGCGGAGAGTTCGCGTTCGTGCTTTTCACCGCGGCGCAGGCCTCGGGCATTCTCGCCGGCGAAACCGCGCAGTTCCTCGTGCTGGCGGTCACAATCTCCATGCTGTTGGCGCCGCTGTCCTTCGTCGTCCACGAGCGACTGCTTCAGCGTTGGCTCGAGCGAAAGAAGGCGCCGGAATTCGACTCGATCGACGGCCCGGGAAACCCGGTGATCATCGCGGGCTACGGCCGCTACGGCCAGATCGTCTCGCGCGTGCTGCGCATGGCGGGCATTCCATTCACCGCGCTGGAAGTCAGCTACCAGCAGGTCGACTTCGTCCGCAAGTTCGGCAGCAAGGTGTACTACGGCGATGCGTCGCGGCTGGAGCTGCTCGAGTCGGCGCGGACGCGCGACGCCAAGCTGTTCGTGCTGGCCATCGACGACGTCGAGGCGTCGGTGAAGACCGCCGCGCTGGTCAGGAAGCACTTCCCCGACCTGCCGATCCTCGCCCGCGCGCGCAATCGCGTGCACTACTACCGATTGCGCGACCTGGATATCGAGGCCATCGAGCGCGAGACGTTCCTTTCCAGCCTGGAAACGGCACGACAGGCGCTGGAACAACTGGGACTGTCCCCCGCGCGGGCCCGTCACGCTTCGGACCTGTTTCGCGAACACGACCGGCGGCAGCTCGAGGCGCAATATGCGGTGCGCCAGGACGAGGCGCAACTGATCCAGACGGCCACGCAGGCCGCGGCCCAGCTGCAGGAGCTGTTCGAGTCGGACGTGAAGGAAACGCGCGAGGCGAAATAGTTGCCGGTGCTACGTCGTGCCGCGCCCCGCGTGCATTTGCTTCAATTGCCATGCCGTACCGATCAGGAACAGCACGAGCAGCGCGCCGGCAGCCGTCTTGAGTTCCGGCGCGTCGGCGTTCGGAAGTAGCGGCGCCCCGAGGGGCAAGCGCGTCGAGACCTCGGTGACAGCCGGAATCGTGTGGAACAGGAACGTGGCCGTGTAGCTGATCGTCTCGACATACGCGGAGGCGCGGCCGAACAGGGCGGTGCGTCCCGCGACCGCCGCCACTCCCAGCACCACCAGGGTGACAATGCCGAGAATGTGTGGCTTGCCGAAGCCGCCATGCTGGAAAATGCCAAAACCGGTTAGGCAGGTGAGCACGGTTGTGATCACATAGATCTTGCCCACCGTGTACGCCGGCGAAATCCTGCCATATCGGAAGAACGCGATGACGCCCGCCGCAACCGCGATGAGACTGATGGCGGTGTGAACGACACCGAGCTGCGTCAGGCCGTAGATCATGGCAAATTCCCCTTGGTCATGGCGATTCGGCGCTGACGTCCCGCAGCTTCGACGTCAGGCGGTCGACGACGATGCGCTCGCACACGACGAACAGCACGAAGAAAAATATGCTCAGCAACGCCGTGCCGAGAATCTGTGCGAGCTGAAGCAGCGCGCCGTCCTCGACGACCTGGGCGCCGTACTTCCGGAACAGGTCGATATTGGCCTTGAGCACGACGTACAGGTTGATGGACGTGATCCCTGAAAGCAGGAAAAACGCGCCCATCAGCACAAACGTCAGCACGGCATGTCCACGCAGGTAGGAAATGCAGTGTCCCAGCCAACGCATCCGTTGCCCCCGTTTCAAGCCCCGCAGCGTGCGGTGTTCCAACGCGGATGTCGCGCTGCCGGCAGCCGCTTGCATGCCGCGAACGACCGACAGCGCATGTTACTCCGCGAATCTTGACAGCGCGAATGCGCCAAGATCGAGCCGGCTTGCGCCATCGATCACGCGCTCGGCCAGCGCCTCGCCAATGGCCGCCGAATGCTTGAAGCCGTGTCCCGAGCACGGCGAGGCGACGAGCACCCGCTCGGCGCCAGGCATCGCGTCGATGATGAATCCGAAGTCCGGCGTGACGGTGTACAGGCAACTGGCCGCCCTGACGCACGTGCTGCGGAGACCGCGCAGGAAGGGCTGCACGTACTCCGAGTGAATGACCTGGATTTCCGTCGCGGAAACCTCGCTGTCGGCGGCATCCGGCGTGGTCGTCGCATCGTATTGTTCGGTGGCGGTCTTCAATCCTCCGCGCGCGCCGTTGATGGCGGGAAAGCCGTAGATGCCTTGTCGCTTCCCCTGCAGTTCCCAGATGAATACCGGGAAGTTCTCCGGCAGGTACGGCTCGACCGGGCCGTCGATGTCGAACCAGCACAGCACCTGGCGATAGATCGAGAGGTGCCGGCCGATCGATGGCCCGACGAACTCCGGAAGCCACGGGCCGGCGGTGACGACCAGCCGGTCTGCCGCGTAGTTGCCGCGATCCGTCGCGACGGTGACTCCGCCGTCCGACGCGTCGAACGCCGTGACGCGCTCGCCTCGGTGCAATTGCGCGCCATGCTGCTGCGCAAGCGCAAGCTGCACGGATACGCATGCCTCGGGCCGGACGAAGCCCGCAGACGGCTCGAAGTAGCCCATTTCGTCGTCCGCGACGATGAATGGGGGAAACCGTCGGCGGATTTCTCCGGCGTCCATGATTTCGTGCGGAATGTCGTACTGTTTCGCGGCCGCCACCGTGTTGGCAAAGAATGTCTCGGAGTGGCTGCGGGAGGATTTCGTCGTGCTGGACAGGACGAGGCCGCCATGGGTCGTGAGCAGCGTGGCGCCAGTCTCGCGTTCCATCTCCCGCCAGAGTTCATGCGAGCGCATGGCAAGCGGCGTGTATTGCGCGCCCTCGCCGATGCCGAGCCGGGTGATGCGGGTGTCCCCGTGCGTGGAACCGTGAACGTGCGGCGGCGAATGCCGATCGATGCCGAGAACGCGGTTTCCCCGCCGCGCCAGCCGATATGCCGTGGCGGCGCCCATCGCCCCCAGGCCCAGCACGATGGTCTCGAACCGTTCCATGCTGCGGCGCGGCCGTCAGGCGTCGAGGCTGGACGGCGCCAGGTAATTCCGGCGAAACGTTTCGAACGGCACCGTGTCGGCGGCCTCGATTTCGCGTTGGCGGGCGAGCGACTCCGCGGCCATCTGCGCATAGCGTGCCTCGACATCGACGGATAGCGGCAGCTCGAGGATCGCCTCGCGGTGGCGCGCCGATTGCGCGAGCGCGAAGCGCGTGTAGCTGTTGCCGTGGTCGCGCGACATCGCCTCGAGCACGCGCGCCGACGGCGTGACGGCGGAGTCGCCCAGCGCGGCGACCGCGGCAGCGAGCGCATCGCGGTGCGCGGTGGTCCCGCCCGCCGCATCGAGCGCCGCGGCAATCGGCGTGCACTCGACGAGCAGCCGTTCGCCCCACTCGGCGAGCGGCACGTCCCGGTCGCCACAGGCCAGCGCCAGGCCCGGCTCGCGCCCGCGTGAGGCGACGGTCTGCAGGTTCCGCTTCATGGCGTCGATTTCCGCCGGCGAGTCGGGCGGACTGTCCCGCAGCAGGCAATTCAGCAGGAACATGTCCAGAAAGTGCAGGGCGCCTTCGGCGATGCCGAATGGGTGAAACGGATTGAGATCGAGCAGGCGCACTTCGACATACTCAACGCCGCGTTCGCGCAGTGCGTGCAACGGTCGTTCGCCCGGCCGGATCACCCTCTTGGGACGAATCGTGCCGTAGAACTCGTTCTCGATCTGCAGGAGCGTGGTCGCGAGCTGCCGATAGTCGTCACCGGTGCGGATGCCGATGTCTTCGTAGGGCGGGTAGGGGCGGGTGAGGGCGTCCTGAAGCGACGCGCCGTAGCTGTCGAGACTGTTGTAACTCACATTGAGCGCAGCCTGCGCGTCGCTCTGGTAACCCAGGCGCCCCATGCGCAGCGACGTGGCGTGCGGAAGGTACATGGTGCCGTCGCAAAGCGGCTGCAGTTCATGCGGGCGGCCCGCGACGAAGCTCGAGCACACCGCGGGCGACGCGCCGAACAGGTAGAGCAGCAGCCACGAGTGGCGTCGGAAATTGCGGATCAGCGCAAAGTACGATTCGTTCGACTGCGGGCCGGGCAGGGAAAAATTGTAGTGGATGCCGGAGATGGCCTGCATCCGCCGCCCATACCGATAGGACAGTCCGGTGCGGTAGACGTGTTTGGCTCGGCCGACATTGGACGTGCCGTAGTAGCCGAGCGGAATCGACTGGTCGCCGGGCAAGCCGCACGGCATGCTTGCGCACCATAGCAATTCGTCGCCGATGGCGCGATAGACCACCTGGTGAATCTCGGTCAGCTCGCCAAGGCATCCCGCGGCGCTCGACGAAACGCCGGTGATGAGTTCGAGCTGCGATTCGCTGAAATCTGTCGTGATGCGCGGGTGGGTCAGGGCCGATCCCAGCGCAACCGGATGCGGGGTGGCGGCAAGCATGCCGTCCGGCTGCACGCGCAGGCTTTCCTTCTCGATGCCGCGGCGCAAGGAGCGCAGCGCATCCCGAGGCAATGCGTCCAGCCGGTGCTCAAACGACATGGCGCGCCCGGCTGCGTTCGCAGGCGATCCCGTCGGCGCCATGTGCGGCGAAGGGCCGTGCGATGTCGGGAAGCTTTTCGGGGAAGTGCATTGGAGGTCCGGTGGGGCGCGGGACGCGCATTGTATAACGTGCGGATACGTCGTACGGGCTGCGGTGGCAAACAGGCCTCGATCTTCGCGCGACGATCAATTGCGCCGCCGCGACGACATTACGGGTGGCGTCCCCTCCAAAGTGATGGCAGACTCGCCGCTTTCAAGCCGATTCAGCGGGACGCAATGAACAGCCTGCCGAGTGGCACCGTCACCTTCCTCTTCACCGACATCGAAGGCTCGACCCGGATGATGCAGCAGCATCCGGACGCGATGAAGGCGGCGCTCGCGCGTCACAACACGCTGCTGCAGGAAGCCATCGGCGGTCACGGCGGTCACGTGTTCCAGGTGCTGGGGGATGGGTTTTGCGCCGCTTTCCACAACGCGCGCGACGCGCTCGCGGCCGCGCTGGATGCGCAGCGCGCGCTGCACCGGAGCGACTGGGGCGAGGTCGGCGACGTGCGCGTGCGGATGGGGCTGCACAAGGGAAGCGTCGAAGCGCGCGGCGACGAATACGATTCATCGCTGACGCTTGCGCGCGTGCAGCGGGTGATGACCGCCGGGCACGGCGGACAGACGCTGCTCTCGGCCAGCGTCGCCGACAGCGTGCGCGACGCGATGCCCGATGGCACGACGTTGCGCGACCTGGGCCAGTTCAAGCTGCGAGGCATCGCGGAAGCGGAAAACCTCTTCCAGCTCGTCTCGGCGGACCTGCCGTCGGAGTTTCCGCCGCTGCGGGCGGAGGACTCCGCGGCGACGGATGCCGCGCCGCTGGAGCGATTGATACGCGGCCGGCTGGTCGGGCGCGGCAACGAGCAGCTGCAGTTGCAGCAGCACTGGGCAAACGCGCAGCAGTCGCGCGGGCAGCTGGTGCTGCTCTCGGGCGAGCCCGGCGTGGGCAAGACGCGGCTGGCGCAGGACCTGGTGGCGCACGCGCAGGAGCGCGGCGCGACGGTGCTGCGCGGTGGCTGCTACGAATACGAAGCGACCACGCCGTACCTGCCGTTCGTCGAGGCCTTTCGCGAATGGACGCGGCGGCAGAGCGCCGACCAGCTGCGCGCCGCGCTCGGCACGACCGCGCCGGAAATCGCCAAGCTTGCGCCCGAGATCGAGGCGAAACTGGGCGCCCTTGCGCCGAACCCGCCGTTGTCGCCGAGCGAGGAGCGCATGCGACTGTTCGACAACGTCGCGCGACTGCTCCGTGGCCTCGCCGCACAGCGTGGAATGCTGGTGTTCATCGACGACGTGCACTGGGCGGACCAGGGCACGCTGTCGTTGCTGCATTACCTGCTGCGCCACCTGCGAAACGATCGCGTGCTGTTCCTGGTCGCCTATCGCGAAATCGAACTGGACCGCGCGCATCCGCTGGCCTCGGCGCTGGTCGAGTGGAACCGGGAGCGTCTGGGGACCCGCATTTCGCTGGGGAGGCTGACCCGCGCGGAAACCGGCACGCTGCTTGCAACGCTGTTCGGGGTCGCGAACGTGTCGGATGACTTCATCGAGGCGCTCTATCGCGAGACCGAAGGCAATCCGTTCTTCATCGAGGAGGTAATCAAGTCGCTGATCGAACAGGGCCAGATCTATCGCGACGGCGACAAGTGGGGACGCGAGGAGACGCAGGAGCTGGCCATCCCGCAGAGCGTCAAGGAGGCGATCGGCCGGCGGCTCACGCGGCTTGGCGAACCCACGGTGGATGCGCTGCGCACCGCAGCCGCGATCGGCAAGGTATTTCCCTTCCGCGAACTGGCCGCAGCGTCGCCGGCGGGAGAGGATGCGCTTCTCGATGCGCTGGACGAGGCAACCGCGGCGCAACTGATCCGCGCCAACGTCGGTGGTCCCGGCGCGTCGGCGTCGGGTGGCGACGACAACTTTGCCTTCACGCACGACAAGATACGCGAGGTGCTGTACGAGGAGTTGAACCCGATTCGCCGGCGCCGGCTGCACCAGCGCATCGGAGAGGCGCTGGAAAGCCTGCACGATGCTTCCGTTCTCGAGGGCGAGGTCGCCGGGGCCGGCGCCGACCTGCATGCGCAGGATCTGGCGCATCACTTCATGCAGGCCGGCGACCTGCCGCGCTCGCTGGCCTATGCCCGGCGCGCGGCGCGCAATGCTTACCGGGTGTTCGCGCTGGACGAAGCGCTCGCGTTCCTCGAGCAGGCGCGCGAGTCGGCCGAGGCGCTGCATCGCGACCAGGACATGACCGTCATCGACGAGCTGATCGGCGATGCGCAGGACGCGCGCGGCTTCGCGGTACCGGCCGTCGGGAGCTACGAGCGCGCGCTCGCGCGGCTGGATGCGCCCGGCGCCCGCGCGGCGATACACGGCAAGATCGGCGCGGTGTACTGCCAGATCGGCGATGAGCGCGGCCTGAAGCACCTCGAGACCGCGCTCGCGGATCTCGATCCGCAGGTCCAGGCCAAGGAAATGGCCATGGCCCTGGCCTTCATGGGCCGCTATTACCACTACAGGACGGAACACCGCCGCGCGGCCGAGTTCCTCGAGCGCGCGCGCGAATTGGCCGAGCCGACCGACGACGCCGGAACCCTCGCCGCCATTTATTCCTTCCTGGCGGGCACGCACCAGCATCTTCTCAATTATTCCGAAAGCGATCACTGGTCGCGCGTGAGCATCGCGTTCGGCGAGCGCAAGCACTTTCCCCATGCCATTGCCAACGGCTACGAATTCCTGGCCGAAAATGCTGCGGGACGCGGAGACTGGAACGGTGCGCTCGCCTATGCTGAGCGCGACCGGGAGTTCGGTGCGAAGAGCGGCTCGCTGGCGCGCGTGGCCTGGTCGGGATTCTCGGCCGTGCAGGGCCTGATCGGAAAGGGCCTCCTGCGGGATGCGCGCACGACCGCACTGGAATCGCTGGAGCTGACGTCGCGGATCGGCGAGGGTCGGCTCGCGACGTGGCTCGAGCCGGTGCTGGCCGTCATTGCGGCGGATCTGGGTGACGCGGATGCGGCACGCGAGCACGCCGAGCGTGGCTGGGCGCGTGCGCAGGAGCTGGGCCAGCTGGTGCTCGTCGCGTGGTCCCTCCACGCATCCGGTCATGCGGCGATGCAGCGGGACGACGTCGACGACGCGATGAAGTGGTACGGCCAGTACGTGCCGCTGGTGCGGGAAACGGAAAACGGCGTCGCGCGCAACCTCATCATGGCCAATGCAGCCGAGGCGTTCCTGCGCGCGGGCAAGGTGGATGAGGCCGACGCGCTGGCGACACAGGCGCAGGAGGTCGCGGAATTCGCCCATGCACCGCACTACCTTGCGTTGGCGACGCGCGTCCACGGCCAGGTCTTCGCCGCGCGCGGATGGCATGACCCGGCGCGGCAAGCGTATGCCGTCGCCATCGACACATTCCGGCGCAACGGCAGCCTGTTCGAATTGCAGCGCGCCAGGTATCACAGCGTGGCGCTTGAGCTTGCGCACGGCGGCGCCGAGGCCCGGGCTGCCGCGCGTCGCGACGCGGCGGAAGTTCGCGATGCCTTTACGCAAATGGGCGCGGCTCACGACCAGGCGCTGGCGGAGCGCCTGCTCGCGGGCTGACTATGGGACGCGCGTCACGTCGAGCGATTGCCGATCAGCGCCAGGAATTCCTCGCGCGTGGCGGCGGACTCGCGGAATTGCCCCACCACGGACGACGTGATCATCACCGAGTTCTGCTTCTCGACGCCGCGCATCATCATGCACAGGTGCTGCGCCTCGATCATCACGCCGGCGCCGGCGGCGCCGATCGTCTCCATCACGGCCTGGGAGATCTGCTCGGTCAGGCGTTCCTGCAACTGGAGGCGCCGCGCGAACATGTCGACCAGCCGGGCGAGCTTGCTTACCCCGAATACGCGTCCCTTCGGAATGTAACCGATGTGGCAGCGCCCGAAGAACGGCAGCATGTGGTGCTCGCACAGGCTGTAGACCTCGATGTTCTTCACGATGACCATGCTGTTGGTCTTTTGCGTGAAGATCGCGTCGTTGATCAGCGTGTCGATGTCGGTCCGGCTGCCGGACGTGAGGAATGAATACGCCTGCGCGACGCGCTTCGGCGTGCGTTGCAGCCCTTCGCGTTCCGGGTCTTCGCCGATCTCGACCAGCAGTTCGCGGATCAGCGCTTCGATTCGTTCGATATTGGGTTCCATGGTCTCAATCCTGGTGTGCGACTGCCGCCATCATACGGCGGCTTGGGTTCTGCCGGATCGTACGTGCGGCGAGCCCGCTCAATCCTGGGGGCTGACGCCGATCAGCCGGGAAACGCGGATCGGAACGTCGGGCCGTTGCATTTCCGACACCCGGTCCTGCAACTTCCGGTCGGACATGGTCATTCGCGTCCTCAGCCTCACGTATTCCGCCCAGGACGTGATGACGTAGCGTTCGACGAATCGCCCTTCTTCCGCCACGTCGCGGAACACCCGCCACGACGAGGCGCCGTTGCGCCGGCGCGTCGGCCCCACCGCGTGGATCGCCCGAAGGAATGCTTCGCGCTGCTCAGGCGGAATCTGGTATTCGATCTGGATCAGCACCGGGCCGTCGTCGGGGAGCGGGGGGACCGCGATGGCGAGATCGGGCAACTGCACCGCGGGTGTGACGTCGGCCTCGTTGCCCATCGCGACGTGAACCCGACGGTTGGCGACGTGCAGCAGGAACATCAGCGTCGCCGCCGCGGCAAGCGCCACGCGCGTGCCGCCGGCGGATGCGAGCATCCCCCACAGGATGCTGCCCACGGCCAGGCTGGCCTGCACGGCGACGAGGTTCATCGCCACGGCCCGCGCGCGAACCCAGGCCGGCGCGGCGCTCTGCGTCCCTGCCGAGAGACTGGCGAGAACGCATACCCACGCGACGCCCGCGCCGAACGTGCCCGCCAGCGCGACGGCGGTGACGTTCGCCACAGCGATCAGCAACGTCGCGACCGTCCACAGCAAGACGCCCGAAGTGACGATCGCGTTCAGCGTCCGGTTCAGCAGCTGCCGCGGAATCGACAGGGCGCCCACGACGGCACCGATCCCGAAACTCGCGGAAAGCAAGCCAAATCCGCCGGCGCCCAGGCCGAGCTGGTCGCGCGCGATCACAGGCAGCAGCGCCCACAGGCAGCTCGCGCAAACGCAGAAGTTGAGATTGCGGGTGATCAGGGAGCGCATCGGGCGCGAGTGGCGCGCATAGCGAAGGCCGCTCCGGACGCCGGAAAACAGCGTCTCCGGGACGCCGGGCAATGCCGACTCGCGCGCTTTCCAGGTTCGCACCGCGGCGATCATCACAATGAAGAACAACGCGCTCGCCACCAGCGCACTGCCGGTGCCCAGCCAGGCGGCAAGCGCGCCGGCCAACGCGGGTCCTGCGGCGCGCGCGACGTTGAAGGCCACGGCGCCCAGCGCGACTGCGCGCGGAAGCTCGACCCGGGACACGAAGCCGTTGATCGACGCCTGCTGGGCGGGCATGTAGAAGGTGAACGCGGCGCCGATGACAAACGTCAGCGCGAGAAGCGCCAGGGGTCCGGTATGGCCTGCGAGCGTGGCGACGCCCAGCACCATCGTGGCGACCAGCAGGACGACGTGCGTGGCCAGGATGATCCTGCGCCGGTCGACGATGTCGGCGAGCGCGCCGGCGATCAGCCCGAGCAGCAGCGACGGCGCGGTGCTCGCCGTTTGCACCAGCGCGACCATCAACGCCGAAGGGGTCAGCGTGGCCATCAGCCAGGCGGCCACCGTCGCCTGCATCGTATAGCCGATCGCCGAACCGGCCGAGCCGAAGTAGAACAGGCGAAACGGCGCGTGCCGCAGCGGCGACGTCGCGAAAGCCTGGGTCACGAGCGCTGCCACGCGGCGGTTCACCGCGCAAGTCTAGCAGCAAGGGGCCGCCGCGATTGGTGCGGCGCCTCCTCCGCTTGCCTTGGCCGGGAAGCCGCATCATCATGCAAATCCCGATCGATTGCAGCAGGCGCGCGCGCATGGCCATGCCCGAAGAAGTCGACTATGTGTCCGGCAAGACGCGGCTGTTCGGCATCGTCGGACACCCGATCGAGCAGGTGCGTTCGCCGGAAATGTTCACCGCGGAATTTCGCCGTCGCGGACGTGATGCGGTTCTCGTGCCGCTGCACGTGCTTCCCGACGAATTCGACGCCGTCCTGCCGCAGTTGCTGAGGCTGCAGAACCTCGACGGCTTGGTGTTCACGATTCCGTTCAAGGTCCGTGCCTGCGGGTTCGCCGATCAGCTGGGCGGGCAGGCGCGCGTCGTCGGTGCGATCAACGCGCTGGCCCGGTCCGCCGATGGGCGCTGGCGCGGAGACATCTTCGACGGCCTGGGCTGCGTCGAGGCGTTTCGCCGTCGCGAGATCGGATTCGCGGGCAAGCACGTGATGTTGCTCGGCGCTGGCGGCGCGGGGTCCGCCATCGCCGTGGCGGTGGGGTTCGAGCAGCCGGTTTCTCTGCGCATCTACGATGTCGACGCCCAACGTGCGCGGGCCCTCGCGGCCAGGGTCGCGCAGGCCAATCCCGATGTCCGGGTGGAGTCCGGATCGCCGACGACCGAAGGCATCGACGTGCTGCTCAACGCATCGCCGGTCGGCATGCTGGGCGACGCGCGATTGCCGTTCGACATCGATCGGCTGCCGCCATCCGTGGTGGTCTTCGATGCGATCGTGAAGCCCGAGCGCACGCCGCTGCTGACGCTGGCCGAGGAACGCGGATGCGTCGTCGTCTACGGCAGGGAAATGATGCGGGGCCAAATGTCGCGGATGATCGACTTCTTCCTTCTCGCGGGCTGAAGCGCCGGCGTGCCGCTGCGGCAGTTCCAGTTGTTTCAGCCCTTGGCCGCGCCGCCGGGCGCGCGCAACAACCTCATCATCCGGATCGCGGTTTCGCGTCCCGAATAGTATCCGGGAAGGCGCAGCGTTTCGGCGAAGCCGGCGCCCCGGTACAGCGCGTGGGCGGCGGCATTGGCCGCGCGGAGTTCGACATGGACGGATGCCACGCCCGCCGTGGCGGCCGAATCCACGAGCCAGCGCACCATTCGGTGGCCGATGCCGCGCCGCTGATACCCCGGCCGCACAGCCAGCAGGATCAGGTGCGCGCGCTCGTCGCCGATGTTCATGATGCCGAAGCCTGCAAGCGTCTCCGCGCTGCGGGCGACCAGCGCGACGGTCTCGGCGTCGTCGATGAGCCGGATGATCGATTCTTCCCTGTATCGCCAGCCCAGTCCCGCTTCAATCAGGTCGCGGGACATCGCGGAGAGCGCTTCCGCGTCGCGGTGCGAAGCGAATTGCAGCGTGATGTCCTGCGTGCTCATGCAGCGATTCTGCCACGAGGCCGCCCGTCCGCGCGAGCGCAGCGCCACCGCGCGTTGCCCGACTGGCGGATAATCGGCGGACCTGAACATGCCGCGGTGTGCGGACCGGTGGCCGTAGACCGGGCGCCAACCGAGCCGATGCGCGACGACGCCGACTTCTACGCCCGCCTGCCGATCTTCGAAGGGTTCGCCAATATCATGGACCCGTCGCGGTACCGGGCATTGCCGGTTGACTGGCTGATCGGGCTGACCGACGTCGTGAGCTCGACCGAAGCCATCGCAGCGGGGCGCTACAAGGCGGTCAACACGGCCGGCGCATCCGTCATCGCGGCGGTGACCAACGCGCTCCACGGCCGCGCCTTTCCGTTTGTCTTCGGCGGGGACGGCGCCAGCTTTGCCGTTGCCGCGCGGGACGGCGAGCTCGCGCGCGACGCGCTTGCCGCCACGGCCGCATGGAGCCGCGACGACCTCGCACTCGACATGCGTGCCGCGCTTGTTCCCGTGTCGGCGGTGAGGGAGTCGGGTCTCGATGTCCGCGTGGCGCGTTTCGGCCCCTCGAAGAACGTGTCCTTCGCGATGTTCTACGGTGGCGGACTGGCTTGGGCGGACCGCGCGATGAAAGGCGGCCGCTTCGCGATTGCCTCCGCTGCGCCGGGAACGCGACCCGACTTGAGTGGACTGTCGTGCCGCTGGAACGACATTCCGGCAACGCGCGGCCTGATCGTGTCGCTGGTCGTGGCACCGATCACCCACGGTGATCCCGCGTTCGGCAAGCTCGTGGTAGGCCTGCTGGCGGAATTGGAAAACAGCCCGGACGTGACGCGCCCGGTTCCCGACGGGGCGCCCGGTGTCGGCTGGCCGCCGCCGGGACTGGATCTCGAGGCGTACGCGTCGCGCAAGGCCGGCGAATCGTTCCCTGCGCGCAGGCTCAAGGTGCTTGCCCAAACGCTGCTCGCCTACGTCGTGATGAAGTTGGGCATTCGCGTCGGCGGTTTCGACCCCGCGGTCTATCGGCGCGAAGTGGTGGAGAACTCGGACTTTTGCAAGTTCGACGACAGCCTGCGCATGACGCTGGACTGCACGCCGGCGCTGGCGGACAGCGTCGAGAAGCGCCTCGTCGCGGCACGCGCGGCGAATGTGGCGCGCTTCGGCATGCACCGGCAGCCGGCCGCGATCATGACCTGCATCGTGCCGTCGATCAGCGAAAGCAACCACGTGCATTTCGTCGACGGCGCATCCGGCGGCTATGCGCTGGCGGCTCGGCAGTTGAAGCAGGACGCCTGAGTCAGGCCCGCCGGCTGTCCGTCCCTACGCGTGCAGCGCGCGCCACACGCGCTCGGGCGTCAGCGGCATCTGCATGCGCAGCGCGGCTTCCTTCCGGTCCACGCGCGCGAGCGCGTCGATCACCGCATTCACCACCGCCGGCGTGGCGCCGATGGTGCCGAGTTCGCCCACGCCCTTCACGCCCATGGCGTTGTTCAGGCAGGGCGTGGACTCGTCCATCGTCATGTGAAAGTGGCGGATCATGTCCGCGCGCGGAATCGCATAGTCCTGGAAGCTGGCCGTGATTGCCTGTCCGGACTCGCGGTCGTAGACCACCGCCTCGCACAGCGCCTGCCCGATGCCCTGCACGGCTCCTCCCTCGAGCTGGCCGACGACGATCATCGGATTGACCACGCGCCCGACGTCGTTCACCGACCAATACGCCGCAATTTCCACGGCGCCGGTATCCGGATCGATTTCCACTTCGCAGATGTGAGCGCCGTTGGGCCACGTCGGTCCGCCGACGCTGCTGGTGGAGTCGAGCACGATCCGCTCCCGCGGCTGTTTTCGCGCCAGTTCGAACAACCCGATGCTTCGATCGGTGCCTGCGATCCGGAACACGCCGTCGCGGTACTCGATGTCCGCTGCCGCGGCTTCGAGTTCCTTCGCGGCTAGGTCCTGCGCGCTCTTGACGGTGCGTTCGGATGCGACGCGCACCGCCGATCCGCCGACAAAAAGGGAACGCGACCCCGCGCTGCCGAACCCGGTGCCGCGGTCGGTGTCGCCCTGCACGATCCGGATCCTTTCGATCGGCACGCCGAACACATCGACCGCCAGCTGCGCAAAGGTGGTCGCCAGCCCCTGGCCCATGGCCTGCAGCGCGTTGAAGATCTCGATTTCGCCGTCGCCGGTGACGGTGACCGTGACGCGCTCCTCGAAAAGGTCGACGCCGGTCCATTCGAGGAACGTTGCGATGCCGCGACCGCGCAGTCGTCCACGCGCTTTCGCCGCCGCGGCACGCGCGTCGAATCCGCGCCAGTCGGCAAGCGCGGCCGCCTGGTCCATGACGGAAGCGAAGTTGCCGCTGTCGTAGGTCTTGTCCATCGGATTCCTGTACGGCATCTGCGCCGGGCGAATCATGTTGCGCCGTCGCAGTTCCAGCGCGTCGATGCCGGTCTGTCGCGCCGCCGCATCCATCAGGCGCTCGATGATGTAGATGGCTTCCGGCCGGCCGGCGCCCCGGTACGCACCCGTAGGCCCGGTGTGGGTCATCACCGCCTTGATCCGGATGTCGATCGTGTCGATGTCGTAAACGCTGGTGGAAACCCACGGGCCGATCATCAGCTGGATGACGACGCCCGCCGGCGTGGCATAGGCGCCGACGTTGGCGAGCGAATCGATGCGCAGCGCAAGGATGCGTCCACTGGCGTCCAGCGCCAGTTCGGCCTTGCTGGCGAGATCGCGGCCGTGGGTCGCGGCCAGGAATTCCTCCATCCGTTCGGCGGTCCACTTGAGCGGCCGCCGCAGCGTGCGCGTGCAGTAGGCGAGCACCACGTCTTCCGGATAGAGACCGGTCTTCATGCCAAAGCCGCCACCCACGTCACCCACCTGCACGCGCACCTTGTCGTTGGGGATGCCCAGCACGGCGGAACAAAGCTCGTCGCGCAATCCGGTCGGCGTCTGGTTGGAGACTCGCAACGTGATGCGGTCGGTGCCGGCGTCGTAGCTTGCAAGGATCGCGCGAGGCTCGATGGGCGAAGGTGCCAGGCGCTGGTTCACTAGGTCGAGCGCGACGACATGCGTTGCCCTGGCGAAGGCAGTGTCGGTCGCCGCGGCGTCGCCGTGGCGAATTTCGCAGGCGATGTTGCCGGTGGCGGCAGACCACACCAGCGGCGCCCCCGGGGCCGTGGCGTCGGGCAGCTCCGACACGCTCGGCAGGGGTTCATACCGCACGTCGATCGCCTCGAGCGCGTCGCGCGCTTGCGCGCTGGTTTCGGCGACGACTGCGGCGACGGCTTCGCCGACATAGCGAACCGTCCCGACAGCCAACGCGTGGCGCGGCGCGGAGGCGGTGGGCGAGCCGTCGCTGCGCTTGAAATCCGCCGAGGACGGCAGCGGCTTGACGCCTGCCCGCACCAGGTCCTCGCCGGTCAGGATCGCGACCACGCCGGGAAGGGCCGATGCGGACGCGACGTCGAGCGAGGCGATTCGAGCGTGCGGATGCGGCGAGCGCAGGAAATGCACCACCGCCTGGACCGGCAGCGATGCGTCGTCGGCAAAAAGCCCGTTTCCTTTCAGCAGGCTCTCGTCTTCGACGCGGCGGACGGACTTGCCGCTGCCGAAGCGCGCCTGGACCGATTCAGTTGTCACGGGTTGCCCCTTCGTCATTGATCATTTGGATTGCTGAGCCGTGAAGCGCGCCAGCACGCGCTCGCCGTTGCGCAGTTCGAGCGTGTTGCCGGAGACGCGATAGCCCGTGGCCATCGACAGGGCGGAGATGAACGCCTTCTGCCGATCCATGAGTTCCCTGGGACAGCCCAGCATTGTCGTCCCCGACGGGGCGAGCTTGATCGTATCCGCGCCGAGATCATAGCTGCCGACGAGTCGGCTGCAGCCGCCGAACCCGGACAGGCGGTGGCCGGCCGACTGCAGGACGAAGCCCGCCGCGGGTCCCGCAGTCGATGCCGCGTCCGACATGTCAACCAGCGAAACAAGCGTCCAGGGTGTATTTTCGAGCGGAATCGCGCGTCTTGCCACGCCGCCCGCCGATGCGCCGGGCAGGATCATGAATACCTCGACGACGGCATCGTTGCCTGCACCCCGCGTCAGCACCGGATGCACTTTGGTCGAAGCGAACAGGAGCCTGTCGCCGACCGTGATCGTGGCGCGGACCGCGTAGCCGTGCGACGGGTCGATCGCGGACGGATCGTATTCGATGCGATACGGGATCGGCGCCTGCGCGCCCGCGGTCGGGATCGTTGTCTCGCCGATGGTGCGCGCGGCCGAGTCTGCGCGGGACATGTCCTGCAATTGAACCTGGACGATGGCGTCCGGAGGCAGCGCAACCCGTTGCCTGTAGGTCACGGTGCCGGAGACGGCAGCCGTCGAGTTGGCTTGCGACAGCGCGAAGTCGGGTCCCAGCGACATCGCGGAGAGGACAAGCAGCAGCGCGCGCTTCATAAACGAGTCTTTCGACGATCGGCAAGAAAATTGTCAGCGCAATGCCGGACTGGATGGACGCCACCGCATTATAGGCGGGCTGAAGGGGAGCGCGCACTCCGATACAATCGCGACATGACCGTCGCAGGGAAAGATACGCCGCTTCAACGCTGCTGGTGGTGCGGCGACGACCCGCTCTACGTCGACTATCACGATCGCGAGTGGGGCTTTCCCGTCGCCGACGACCGGCGCCTGTTCGAGAAAGTGTGCCTCGAGGGATTCCAGGCGGGCTTGAGCTGGCTCACTATCCTTCGCAAGCGCGAGGGCTTTCGCGAGGCGTTCGCCGATTTCGAGTACGACCGGGTTGCGCGATTCAAGGCGCGCGACATCGAGCGCCTGCTGGGCAACGCTGCCATCGTTCGCCATCGCGGCAAGATCGAGTCGACGATCAACAATGCGCATCGCGCGCGGGAAACGGCCGACGAATTCGGCTCGCTCGCGGCCTACTTCTGGCGCTGGGAACCGGCGAAGTCGTCGCGCCCTGCCAGGCTTACGCGCGAGATGCTGGCAGCGATGCCCACATCCGCCGAATCGGCAGCGCTGTCGAAGGACCTGAAAAAGCGCGGCTGGACTTTCGTCGGTCCGACGACGATCTATGCATTCATGCAGGCCATGGGCCTCGTCAACGATCACCTGCATGCGTGCAGCGTGCACTCCACTGCAGCGGACGCCAGAGCCAGGTTCAAGCCGCCGCGTTGACCGCTGCGGGCTGCAGGACGTTGCGGCGGCCGCGCCTGGCGCCGCAGCTGGCAATCCGGCTGCACTTCCGCTGTCTCTCGTTGCCCGCTCGATTCCCCGCCGGTTGCAACATTGCCTTACAACTCCCGGTCACCCAGGCGTGGCGGGCATCCGTTCAGGGAAGGGTGCGCCGCGATGGAATCCGATTGCGGCCGGACCATAACCCAAACAACGAGGAGGAATCACCTTGAACAAACGCACAATCGTCGCCGCGGCCATCGCGGCGCTCTTTTTCGGCGCCACGGCCATCCACGCGGCCGCGCAGGCGGCAGACGTTGCCAAGACCACAACGCACAGCGTGCATCGCAGCAAAGGCGCCGACGGCGCGGTGGATGCGACTCGAACGGGGCCGAAGGGCGGCGTGACGACGGTCGACCGGACCAAGGGCGCGGACGGCCTGACCGACAAGACGGTCACGCACCCGAACGGCAAGGTCTCGTCCACCGATCGCTACCGCGGCGCCAATGGCATGGTCGACTCGACGCACACCAGCCGGAATGGCGGCGTGACGACGACGACGCGCACCAAGGGTGCCGATGGCCTCACCGACAAGACCGTCACCGGACCCAAGGGCGGCACCACCACGACCGATCGCTCGCGCGGCGCGGACGGCCTCGTCGACAAGACGGTGACGGGCCGCAAGGGCGGCGTGACCACGACCGATCGGTCGCGTGGCGCGGACGGCGTCGTGGACAAGACAGTGACCGGGCCGAACGGCGGCGTCAGGACCGTCGACAATTCGCGCGGCGCCGACGGCGCGATCGACTCGACGATCACCAATGCGAAAGGCGGCGTGTCCACGATCGACCGCTCGAAGAACGCCGACGGCACGACCAACGCGGTTGCGACCAACGCCAAGGGTGGCGTGACGACGGTCAATCGCTCCCGGGACGCAACCGGTGCGGTGGATGCGGTGCGCACCGGCCCCAACGGCGCTGTTTCCAACGTCGACCGCACGCGGAATGCCGACGGCACGACGGACAAGGTGGTCACGACCACGCGACCTTGACCCGCACCGACGGCAGCATCGAGTTGGCAAAAGCGAAACGGGCACCGCTGCGGGTGCCCGTTTCGTCTTGCCGGATGCGCGGAATCCCGGGTGTCCGGGCGCGCTGGCTTCGCCGTTACACGCGACGCTTGTATTCGCCGGTGCGCGTGTCGACTTCGATCTTGTCGCCGGTGGTGACGAACAGCGGCACCTGGACTTCGAAGCCATTCGCAAGCTTGGCGGGTTTCATCACCTTGCCCGACGTGTCGCCCTTGACGGCGGGTTCCGTGTACGCGACTTCACGGTCGACCGTGTTCGGCAATTCCACCGAAATGGCCTTGCCTTCGTAGAACGTGAGCTCGCAGGGCAGGCCCTCGGCGAGATAGTTGAGCGCGTCGCCCAGGTTGTCCTTCTCGACGTCGTACTGGTTGAACTCGTTGTCCATGAACACGTACATCGGGTCCGCAAAGTACGAGTAGGTGACTTCCTTCTTTTCGAGCTGTACGGTGTCGAACTTGTCGTCGGCGCGGTACACGGTTTCCGTGCCGCTGCCCGAGAGCAGGTTCTTCATCTTCATCTTGACAACCGACGCGTTGCGGCCGGACTTGGTGAATTCGGCCTTCTGCACGACCATCGGAT
>DAOMGB010000015.1:0-50517 GCA_035430095.1 Casimicrobiaceae bacterium
TTCCTGTGGTTCAACGCGTATCCGGCGGACGTGTTCATGGGCGACGTGGGCGCGCTCGCTCTGGGTGCGGCGCTGGGCACCATCGCGGTGATCGTGCGCCAGGAAATCGTGCTCTTCATCATGGGCGGCGTGTTCGTCGTCGAGACCCTTTCCGTCATCGTCCAGGTCGCCTCCTTCAAGTTGACGGGAAAGCGGGTATTCCGGATGGCGCCGCTGCACCATCACTACGAATTGAAGGGCTGGAAGGAGAACCAGGTCGTGGTCCGCTTCTGGATCATCACGATGCTCCTCGTGCTGTTCGGACTCTCGACGCTGAAGCTGCGCTAGCATGAAACAATCCCCACGCTCGCCTCACTTGCGTTCGTCATCGCTGCCCCCAAGGGGGCGCAGTCACCCCCTCGGGGCGGCCCTTCGGTGCTGGAAACGACCCCTCCACTTCCTTCGCTCGCTGTCCCCAAGGGGGGCACAGTCGGCGCCCCGGCGCGGCGCTCCGGTGCTGGCATGAATTTCACGGATCGCAACGTCGTGGTGCTCGGAGCAGGCTTGACCGGACTGTCGCTCGCGCGCTTTTTCGTCGCGCATGGCGCCGCCGTGCGCGTTGCCGACACGCGGGAAGCGCCGCCGCGCGCAGCGGATCTGGCGGCGCTGCGGCCGGCCGTGGCGCTTACGACCGGCCCGTTCACCGCGGCGACGATGGCGGGCGCCGACCTGATCGCGATCAGTCCCGGCGTGGCGCAGGCGCAGGCAGTCATCGCCGACGCGGTCGCGCATGGCGCGGAACTCGTCGGCGACATCGAGATCTTCGCGCGCGGCCTGCCGCCGGGACAGAAGGTGCTGGCGATCACGGGCTCGAACGGCAAGTCGACGGTGACCGCGCTGACGGGCTCGTTGTGTCGCGCCGCCGGGTTGACCTGCGTGGTCGCCGGAAACATCGGCGACGCGGTCCTCGACGCCGTCGCGCCCTTCGAAGCCGGCGAGCCCTGGCCCGACGTGTTCGTGCTGGAATTGTCGAGCTTCCAGCTGGAGACGACGACGTCGCTGCGGCCCGTTGCGGCGGCGGTGCTCAATGTCACCGACAACCATCTCGACCGGTATCCGGGAATGGACGAGTACGCCGCGGCCAAGGCGCGGATCTTCGACGGAGGCGGCGTGCAGGTCGTCAATCGCGACGACCCGCGTTCGCTGGCAATGCGCATCCAGGGCCGGACCGTCGAGAACTTCGGCGTGACGGTGCCCGCGGAGGAAGGCGAGTGGGGCCTGGTCGACTTTCACGGTTCGACATGGCTCGCGCGCGGCGGCGAGCTGCTGCTTCCGGCGGACGCGCTGGCCCTTGTCGGACGCCACAACGCGCTGAACGCGCTGGCGGCGCTCGCGCTCACTTCGACCGTCGCGCGCATCGACCGCCGCGTGCTCGACGCGTTGCGCTCGTTCCGGGGCCTGCCGCACCGGATGGAAAAGGTCGCCGAGAGCCGGGGCGTGCTGTTCATCAACGATTCCAAGGCCACGACGGTGGTCGCCACACAGGCCGCGCTCGACGGCATCGGCCGGCCCGCGGTGCTCATCTGCGGTGGCGACGGCAAGGGCCAGGATTTCCGCCCGCTGAAATCGGCCGTCGATGCGGATTGCCGCGCGGCGCTGCTGATCGGCCGGGACGCGCCGCTGATCGCGCAGGCGCTCGAGGGCTCGCGCGCGACGGTGGAGGTCGTGGGAACGCTGGAGGCGGCGGTTGCGCGCGCGCTGGCGCTCGCGCGACCCGGTGACGCCGTGCTCCTGTCGCCCGCGTGCGCGAGCCTCGACCAGTTCGGCAGCTACGTCGAACGCGGTGAGCGCTTTTCGGCGCTGGTGACCGCCCGGGAGCCCGCGCATGCGTAAGCGCGTGACCCTCACCGCATCGCTTCGAGCGCCCTTCGAGCAGGCGGCGGCCGCACCGTTCTTCCGCGGCGATTCGGCGCGCCATTCGCGCGTCATGCTGGCCTATGACGCGTCGGTTGCGTGGGCCGGGCTGTTGCTGCTCGCGTTCGGCCTGGTGATGGTCTATTCGGCGTCGATTGCGATGTCCGAGGCCTCGGCGCACACCGGCAATCGCGCCTGGTACTTCCTGATGCGGCACGGCATCTTCCTGGCGGTCGGGCTGGTCGCCGCCGCCGTCGCGTTCCAGGTTCCGATGAAGGCATGGGAGCGTCTCGCGCCGTGGATCTTCATCGCCGGCGCCGTCCTGCTGGTGCTGGTGCTGATCCCCGGCATCGGCAAGTCCGTCAATGGCTCGCGGCGCTGGCTGTCGCTTTTCGTCGTGAACGTGCAGCCGTCGGAGTTCATGAAGCTGGCCGTCGTGCTCTACGCGGCGAGCTACGCGGTCCGCCGCGCGTCGTTCCTCACCGCCGAACAGCCGCTTAAGCTGACGCTGGTGCGCGGCTTCCTGCCGCTGTTCGCCGTCATGGTCGGCGTGGGAGGACTGCTGCTGGTGGAGCCGGACTTCGGCGCATTTGTCGTCATCCTGGCCATCGCCTTCGGCATTCTGTTCCTGGGCGGCCTCGACTGGCGGCTGTTCCTGGGATTGGCGTTGCTGCTTCCGTTCGCGCTGGGAGCGATCCTGATCGCTGCGCCTTACCGGCTGCAGCGACTCACCGCGTTCCTCGATCCGTGGTCCGACCCGCTGGGCAAGGGCTATCAGCTGTCGCACTCGCTGATCGCCTTCGGTCGCGGCGAGTGGTTCGGCGTCGGCCTGGGCTCCTCGGTGGAGAAACTGCTCTTCCTGCCCGAGGCGCACACGGACTTCCTGCTCGCGGTCGTGGCCGAGGAACTGGGCTTCATCGGCGTGGCCGTGGTGATCGCACTGTTCATCTGGCTGCTGTATCGCGCCTATGCGATAGGACGGCAGGCGGCGCGGCTCGAGAGGCCTTTCCCGGCGCTGGTCGCGCAGGGCATCGGCGTCTGGATCGGCGTGCAGGCGTTCATCAACATCGGCGTGAATGTCGGCGTGCTGCCGACCAAGGGACTGACGCTGCCGCTGCTGTCCTTCGGCGGCAGCGGCATCGTGGCCAATTGCATCGCGCTCGCGATCCTGATGCGCATCGATTTCGAAAACCGCCGCCTGCTGCGCGGCTTCACGGTATGACGGTGACGGTGATGATCACCACGGGCGGCACCGGCGGGCACGTGTTTCCAGGACTGGCGGTGGCGGCCAGGCTCGCGGCGCTGGGCGCGGGCGTGTTCTGGCTGGGCACGCGCGAAGGCATCGAGTCGAAGCTCGTTCCGCAGCACGGCGTCGACTTCGAGGGCATTTCGTTTCGCGGCGTGCGCGGCAAGGGATTGCGGACGCTGCTGCTCGGCCCGTTCGCCCTGCTTGCCGCGTGCCTGGACGCGCGCAGGATCATTCGCCACAGGCAGCCCGACGTCGTGCTCGGATTCGGCGGCTTCGCGTCGTTTCCCGGCGGGCTGATGGGAGCCGCGGCCGGCAAGGCGCTGGTGGTGCACGACTCGAATGCGGTGGCTGGACTGGCGACGCGCGTGCTGGCCTACGGGGCCGACCGGATATTGCTGGGCTTTCCGCAGGCGCTGCGCGGCGCGCACGCGAAGCGGGTGGAGTGGGTCGGCAATCCTCTGCGCGACGCGATTTGCACGCTGCCCGCGCCGGACGAGCGGTTTGCCGGACGCAGCGGTCCGATGCGCCTGCTGGTCGTTGGCGGCAGCCTGGGCGCCCGGGGTCTCAACAACCTCGTGCCCGCTGCATTGGCCAAGCTGACTCCCCAGGAGCGGCCGGTGGTGGTTCACCAGGCGGGAGAGAAGCTGATTGCCGAGACGCGCGCGACGTATGCCCGGCACGGCGTCGAAGCGGAGTGCGTCGCGTTCATCGACGACATGGCGGCGCGCTATGCGTGGGCGGATTTCGCGATATGCCGAGGCGGCGGCCTGACCGTCGCCGAACTGGCCGCGGTGGGATTGGGCGCGATCGTGGTGCCGCTGCCGGGCGCCATCGCCGACGAACAGAGCGCGAATGCGCAGTTCCTTGTCGACGCCGATGCGGCATGGAAGGAGCCGCAAGATCAACTGACCCCGGAGCGGCTCGCGGGGATTCTCCGCCTGCTCGACCGGCCCAGGGCTCGTGCGATGGCCCAGGCCGCGCGTGCGCTGGGGAAGCGCGACGCGACCGCGCGCGTTGCCGCGGTGTGTGTGGAGTTGACGAAGGCGATCGAGGCGTGGCGATGAAGCACAAGGTCAAGTGCGTGCACTTCGTCGGCATCGGCGGTGCCGGAATGAGCGGAATCGCGGAAGTGCTTGTGACGCAGGGCTACCGGGTCACCGGTTCGGACCTGGCCGAAAGCGCGGTCACCCGCCGTCTTGCGCGCCTTGGCGCAAACATCGCGATCGGCCACGCCGCGGCGAACGTCGCCAATGCCGACGTGGTGGTCGTGTCGACGGCGGTTGCGCCGGGCAATCCGGAGGTCGTCGCGGCGCGCGAACGCGGCGTGCCGGTTGTGCCGCGCGCGCTGATGCTAGCCGAGCTGATGCGCCTGAAGCAGGGCGTCGCGGTCGCCGGAACCCACGGCAAGACCACGACGACCAGCCTCATTGCGTCGGTGCTGGCCGAAGGCGGCCTCGACCCGACGTTCGTGATCGGCGGCCGGCTGCTGTCAGCCGACGCGAACGCGAGGCTGGGCAAGGGTGAATTCCTGGTGGCCGAGGCGGATGAGTCCGACGCATCGTTCCTCTACCTGTCGCCGGTAATGGCAGTGGTCACGAACATCGACGCGGACCACATGGAAACCTACGAGCACGACTTCGGCAAGCTCAAGCGCGCGTTCGTCGATTTCCTGCAGCGATTGCCGTTCTACGGCGTTGCGGTGGTCTGCGTCGATGACCCGAACGTGCGCGAAATCCTTCCGGAGGTCACCAAGCCGCGCGTGTCGTACGGACTCGGCGAAGGCGCGGATCTGCGTGCGACCGAGGTGGTCAACCTGGGCGGCCGCATGCGCTTTGTCGCCCGGGCCAAGGGTTACCCGGACCTGAAGATCGAACTGGCGCTGGCCGGCGTGCACAACGTGCAGAACGCCCTGGCAGCGATTGCCGTGGGACGGGAAACCGGCGTGGCGGACGCGGCCATCGCCACCGCGCTGGCGGACTTCAAGGGCGTGGGCCGCAGGTTCCAGCGTTACGGCGACGTGCGGCTCGAAGGCGGAGGCGCCTACACCCTCATCGACGACTATGGTCACCATCCAGCGGAAATGCAGGCCACGCTGGCGGCCGCGCGCGCGAGTTTTCCCGGCCGTCGGCTGGTGCTTGCCTTCCAGCCTCACCGCTATACGCGCACGCGCGACCTCTTCGAGGATTTCGTGCGCGTGCTGTCGGGGGCCGATGTGGTGGTTCTGGCGGAAGTGTATCCGGCAGGCGAGTCCCCGATCGTCGCCGCCGACGGGCGCGCACTGGCGCGCGCGTTGCGGGTGGCGGGAAAGGTCGAGCCGGTGTTCGTCGAGGACATCTCCGACCTGCCGGCGGCGCTGCGCGGCATGGCACGGGACGGCGACGTCGTGCTGACGATGGGCGCGGGATCGATCGGCGGGACGCCGCAGCAGCTGGTGGCGCCGTGAGCATGGCCACGGCCCTCGAACCGGTCGGATTGCGCGGAAAGCTGCTTCGCGACGCGTCGCTCGCGAAGTACACGAGCTGGCGCACGGGCGGCACGGCCGACATCCTCTTTCTTCCGGCCGATCGCGACGATCTCGCGAGATTCGTCGCGCAGCTTCCCCCGGACGAGCCGCTGCTCGCCATCGGACTCGGCAGCAACACGCTGGTGAGGGATGGCGGTGTGCGCGGCGCCGTCGTCGTGATGCACAACCCCGGCGCGGCACTTGCGGTCGCCGACGGCATGATCTACGCGGACGCCGGACTTGCCTGTCCCAAGCTCGCGCGCTTCGCCGCGAACCACGGTTGTGCCGAGGCGGAATTCCTGGCGGGCATCCCGGGCACCATCGGCGGCGCGCTGGCGATGAATGCCGGATGCTACGGCGGGGAGACTTGGAACTACGTGGTTCGCGTGGAAGTCCTGGGTCGCGACGGCAGGTTCCAGACGCGCACGCCCGCCGATTACAGGATCGGCTACCGCAGCGTTCAGTATCGAGGCGGTGCGAGCGGCGCCTCCTCGGGGGGCGGCGCAGCGAAGCCGCTGGAAAACGAAATCGCAAGCGTCGGGGGTCTATTCACCGCGGCATGGTTCCGCTTTCCCGAAGGCGACGTGGAGTCGGCGCGTGCCAGGATCAGGGAATTGCTGGCGAAGCGGATACTCAACCAGCCGCTCGATCTCCCCAACGCGGGGAGCGTGTTCCGCAATCCGCCTCTCGACTACGCGGCGCGGTTGATCGAATCCTGCGGCCTCAAGGGCACCCGCATCGGCGGCGCATTCGTGTCGGAAAAGCACGCCAACTTCATCGTCAACCCGCGCGGCCAGGCGCGTGCAACGGACATCGAATCATTGATCTCGCTGGTGCGCGACACGGTGCGCGCGAAGACCGGCGTCAACCTGGAGCCCGAGGTGCGCATCGTCGGGGAGGCGAGCCGATGAACACGTTCGGCAAGGTCGCGGTTCTGCTGGGCGGTCCGTCCGCGGAGCGCGAGGTGTCGCTGATGTCCGGCAAAGGCGTCCTGGCGGCGCTGCGTGAAAAGGGCGTGGACGCGCATCCATTCGACCCGGCCGAACGAAACATCTTCGACTTGAAGACCGAAGGCTTCGATCGCGCCTTCATTGCGCTGCACGGCCGCTTCGGAGAAGACGGCACGGTGCAGGGCGTGCTGGAAGCGCTGAACATCCCGTACACCGGCAGCGGCGTGATGGCGTCGGCGCTGGCAATGGACAAGTGGCGAACCAAGCTCGTTTGGCTGGCCAGCGACATACCGACGCCGAAGTTCCGCGTGGTCGATGCGCGCACCGACTGGATGCGCATCGTTGCGGAATTGGGGCTGCCGCTGATCGTGAAGCCGGCGCGCGAAGGATCGACGATCGGCATCACCAAGGTGAGCAGGATCGACCACGACGAATTGGCGACCGCCTACGCGGAAGCGGCAAGGCACGACAGCCTGGTTCTGGTCGAGGAATTCGTCACGGGCGCGGAACTCACGGCGTCGATCGTCAACGGCCGTGCGCTGCCGTTGATAAGGATCGAAGCCGCGCAGGGCAACTACGATTACCACGCCAAGTACTTCTCCGACGAGACCCAATACCACTGTCCGGCCGGACTGCCCGATGCCGTCGAGCTGGAGATCCGCGCCGCCGCGATGAAGGCCTTCGACATCGTCGGCTGCAGCGGCTGGGGGCGTCTGGACCTCATCCTGCGTGCCGACGGGACGTTTTCCTTTCTCGAGGTCAACACATCGCCGGGCATGACGCCGCACAGCCTGGTGCCGATGGCCGCGAAGCAGACCGGCATGCCGTTTCCCGACCTTTGCGTGGAAATCCTGCGGCGCGCGCATGTGGGATGACGCGAAGCAGATGAACGCCGTCGCCGCGACGCTGTGCGCCCTGGTCGCGGCCGCGCTGCTGTGGGCCGGCATGGGCTGGGTCGTGCGCCAGCCGGCGTTCGCGTTGCGCGAAGTGGTGTTCACCGGACAGCTGTCGCGCGTGAGCGCCGCCCACCTCGAAGCGGTGGTCCGGGAGGAGCTCACCGGCACGTTCTTCACCATGGACCTTCACCGCGCGCAAAGCGCGCTCATGCAGGTGCCTTGGGTCCGCAATGTCGCGTTGCGCCGGCAGTGGCCGCATCGCCTCGAGGTCGACGTGGAGGAGCACGCTCCGCTTGCGCGCTGGAACGACGGTTCGCTGGTCAACGACCAGGGCGAGGTATTCGTCGCCGGCTGGAAGGGGGACCTGCCGGCGTTCGAGGGACCGGAGGGAAGGTCCGCGGAAATGACGGCGCAATACGGCGCGTGGGCAGCGCGACTCGCGCCGCTCTCGCTGGCGGTCAGGACGCTGCGCCTTTCGCCGCGCGGCGGCTGGCAGATTCAGGCCGCGGGGCCGCAGGGGCCATTGACGATCGAACTCGGTCGCGACGAGCCGGATGCGCGCCTCGCGCGCTTTGTCGCGGTCCAGCCGCGGACGCTCGGCACGCTGGCGCGCACCGGCACCCGCGTGGAATACGTCGACCTCCGCTATCGGAACGGATTCGCCGCGCGCGTGCCGCAATTCCGCGAAAAGACCGGCAGGCCGGCGGCTTGAGAGAGACCAAGGGACGACGCATGGTGAAAGACAGCAAGAACCTGGTGGTGGGCCTCGACATCGGCACGTCGAAGATCGTGGCGATCGTCGCCGAGGTCACGCCGGAAGGCGAACTCAACGTGATCGGCATGGGCACGCAGCCCTCGCGCGGGCTCAAGAAGGGCGTGGTGGTCAACATCGAGGCCACGATGGCATCGATCCAGCGCGTGCTGGAAGAGGCCGAGTTGATGGCCGACTGCCAGATCAAGTCGGTCTACACGGGCATCGCCGGGAGCCACATCCGCTGCTACACGTCCCACGGGATGGTCGCGATCAAGGAAAAGGAGGTGACCCAGGCCGACATCGACCGCGTGGTGGAAACGGCGAAGGCCATCCCGATTCCCAACGACCAGCAGATCCTCCACATCGTCCCCCAAGGATTCACCATCGACGGGCAGGAAGACGTGCGCGAGCCGCTCGGGATGAGCGGCGTCCGGCTGGAAGTCGACGTGCACATCGTCACCGGCGCGGTGTCGGCGGTGGAGAACATCACCAAGTGCATCCGTCGCTGCGGACTGGAAGTGCTCGACGTCGTGCTGCAACCGCTCGCCTCTTCGCGCGCGGTGCTTTCGGAAGACGAGAAGGAACTGGGCGTGTGCCTGATCGACATCGGCGGCGGCACGTCGGACATCGCGGTCTACGCCGGCGGCGCGATCCGCCACACCGCGGTGATTCCAATCGCGGGCGACCAGGTGACCAACGACATCGCGATGACGCTGCGCACGCCGACCAAGGAGGCGGAGGAGCTGAAAGTCCGGCACGGCTGTGCGCTGCGCCAGCTGGCCGACGCCGGCGACATCATCGAAGTGCCCGGCGTCGGTGAACGCGGTCCGCGCAAGCTGTCGCGCCCCATGCTGGCCGAGGTCATCGAGCCGCGGATCGAGGAATTGTTCCAGTTCGTGCAGTCGGAAGTGCGCCGCAGCGGCTTCGAGGAAATGATTTCGTCCGGCGTCGTGATCACCGGCGGATCGGCGCAGCTGCAGGGCATCACCGAACTGGGCGAGGAAGTCTTCCACATGCCCGTGCGCGTCGGCACGCCGACCTACATGGGCGGCCTGGCCGACGTCGTGCGCAGTCCCCGCTACGCGACCGCGGTCGGCCTTCTGCTGGAGGGCCGCGACCAGTTCCTGAACGGCGAGGCGGCGCGCGCGCAGGTGGCGGGGCTGGGCGGCGTGGCCGAACGAATGAAGCTCTGGTTCAAGGCAAATTTCTGACGGGGGAACCGCGGTGAAAGCCTGCTTCGGTTCGGCGAAAGATTCGAAAGCGTCGGCGGCAACGCCGCGCGATTCATTGCGGGAAGAGCGGGAAGGGAAGTCACGACATTGCGTTTGCGGTTTGTTCACTTTTGGCAATCTTGACAGGAGAGAAGGAGCACATCATGTTTGAAATCATCGACCAGGCCCCGCAAGACGGCGCCATCATCAAAGTCATCGGCGTGGGCGGTTGCGGCGGGAACGCCGTCGAGCACATGATCGAGCGCGGCCTGTCGGGCGTGGAGTTCATCTGCGCCAATACCGACGCCCAGGCATTGCGGCGCTCCACGGCGCGCACGCAGTTGCAGCTGGGTTCCACGTTGACCCGTGGCCTGGGCGCGGGCGCCAAGCCGGAGATCGGCCGCGACGCGGCGATGGAGGACCGCGACCGGATCGCCGAAATGATCACCGGCGCGGACATGCTTTTCATCACCGCCGGCATGGGCGGCGGCACGGGGACGGGCGCCGCTCCGGTCATCGCGGACATCGCCAAGAGCCTTGGCATCCTCACCGTCGCCGTCGTCACCCGGCCGTTCCGCTTCGAAGGCAAGCGCGAAAAGGTCGCCCAGGCCGGAATCGAGGAACTGCAGAAGAAGGTGGACTCCCTCATCATCATCCCCAACGACAAGTTGATCACGGTCCTGGGCGAGGACATCGCGTTGCTCGAGGCCTACGCCGCCGCCAACGACGTACTGCACGGCGCGGTGTCCGGAATCGCGGAGGTCATCAATTTCCCGGGCCTGGTCAACGTCGACTTCGCCGACGTGCGCACGGTGATGGGCGAGGTCGGCATGGCGATGATGGGCTCGGCCACCGCGAGCGGCGACGACCGCGGACGGGTCGCCGCCGAGCAGGCAGTAAGGAGTCCGCTGCTGGAGGACGTGAATCTCGCCGGTGCACGCGGCGTCCTGGTCAACGTCACGGCGTCGGCCGGGCTCAAGATGCGCGAGTACTACGAAGTGATGAACACCATCAAGGAATTCACCGCGGAGGACGCGATGGTGATCGTCGGCACCGTGATCGACGACTCGATGGAAACGAACCTGCGGGTGACGATGATCGCGACCGGGCTGGGCGGAGCGGCGATTGCGGCAAAGCGAACGCCCCGGCTTGCGGTTCTCGAGTCGGCGGTGGTGGAACAGCGCACCGGCACCGACGGGATGGGCGTGCAGATCACCGAAACGATAGACTATGACCGGCTCGAGTCGCCGGCGGTGATTCGCAAGGGCCGCAGCAGTACGCCGGGCGGCGGTGCGACGCCGTCGTTCGATTCCGCGGACATTCCGGCGTTCCTGCGCAAGCAGGCGGATTGAGACGCGGGCACCGCCGGACCCGTCGCGGTTGTGGGGTCCGGTGGTATCATATTGCGTTAAGCCATTGAACCGCCGCACAATTCGCGACAATGGCCGCCCACCGGTGACAACCCAAGTCCGATGCTGAAACAACGAACGCTCAAAGCACCGATCAAGACCACCGGCGTCGGCCTGCACACCGGCGCCAGGGTCGAGCTCGGATTGCGCCCGGCACCGGCGGACACGGGAATCGTGTTCATTCGCACGGACCTGCCGCAATCGGTCGCGCTGCCCGCAGTGGCGGCCAATGTCGGCGACACGCGCCTGTCGTCCACGCTGCGACACGGCGGCGCGACCATCTCGACGGTCGAGCACTTGATGTCCGCGCTTGCCGGCGTGGGCATCGACAACCTGTTCGTCGACGTGTCCGGGCCGGAAATACCGATCATGGATGGCAGCGCGGGACCGTTCGTGTTCCTGCTGCAGTCGGCGGGAATCGTCGAGCAGTCGGCGAGCAAACGCTATGTACGGGTCCTCGACGCGGTCCAGGTCACGGACGGGGACAAGTGGGCCCGCTTCGAGCCTTTCAACGGATTCAAGCTCGATTTCACGATCGACTTCCCGCACCCGGTGTTCGGATCGGAGAACCGCCAGGTGGTCATCGACTTCGCAGACAACTCCTATGCGAAGGAGGTGGCGCGCGCGCGCACGTTCGGCTTCATGCAGGACGTCGAGGCCATGCGCGCCGCGGGCCTGGGCCTGGGCGGCAGCCTTCAGAACGCGATCGTGCTTGACGAATTCAAGGTGCTGAACAGCGAGGGCCTGCGCTACGACAATGAATTTGTGCGCCACAAGGTGCTCGACGCGATCGGCGACATCTACCTGCTGGGCCATCCGCTGATCGGACAGTACACCGCGTTCAAGTCCGGCCACGGCCTCAACAACCTGCTTGCCCGGGCGCTTCTCGCGCGTCCCGAGGCATTCGAGGTCGTCACCTTCAAGGACGAGGCCACGGTCCCGGCCGCGTTCCAGGATTGGGCGTTCCAGCCCGCGTGATCCTCGTCCGGTTCCTGCTTTTCCTGGCCCTCGCCACGATCGTGGTGTCAGCGGTTCTCTACCTCTTCAAGAAGGACCGCCGCTACCTGCGTTTCATCGTGCAGGTGATCAAATACACGATTTTCCTGCTCGCCGGCGTGCTCCTGTTCTATGCCTTCGAGCGCATGCTCCTCTTTCTCTAGCGTCCGCCACGTACGGGCGGGTGGCTAGATTCGCCTGGCCAGCCGCTGCACCGCCTCCTTTAGCGCACCGTCCGGGAGTTTGTCGGCCAATCGGCGCAAAGGCGCGGGATCGACCCTTTCCCTTTGAATTTTCAGTGGTTTCCCTGGTTTTGGCGCATCGGCCCGAACTTGCACCCGCACCCGTATTTCAGTAAAGTTGCAGCCTTCCCGCTTGAGTTCCCCGAGGATTTCCGGCAAACGCTGGCGGACTACCGCCGCGATCGTCCCGCTGCCGGCCGCCAAGGTCAACGACCCGTCGGTGGCATCTGCGACGTGAACCCGTTCGGCGAGCGCGCGGGGAAGGAGACGGCGGACGGCGGTTGTGAGCTTCGCCTCGGCCAATGCCCGAGCGAGCCATCCCGCGACCAGCGGGTCGCTGGCAAGCAGTCGGGACAGCGGTTGCGGCAATTGTGATTTGGACATGGCTTGCGGCCGAACACGGCTGGACCAAGAGACCGGACGAACGACGGTCCGGTGCCGTAGTGCGGCGCCAAGTTGGAGGGTACGCGATTGAACATCATCCTGGTAACCGGGGCCACCGCGCGAGCGCGAACGATCACGCTTGATTGGCGGCATTGGGCCGGCGGCGGGTTTTCACTGCTCGTCCTGTTCCTGATTTTCACGTTCATGTTCAATTTCGTGACGCTGAAATGGGCGGCGGCGGTGCAACACCCGCTGTTGCAGGCATTCGTGCTGGCCGACCAGCGGGAGGAAGCCGCCCGTGGCGAGGAGCGCGTGCAGGGTCACCTGAACGCCATGGCGTTGCGCCTTGGCGAATTGCAGGCGAGGGTGATGCGCCTCGACGGATTGGGTGAGAGGCTGGCGAAATCCGCCGGGTTGAAGCCCCAGGAGCTTCCGTCGCTTCAATCCGGGGCGGCCCCGGGACGCGGCGGCGCAGTATCGTCGATGCCGTCGCGGAACCTGTCCCTGCAGGATTTTTCCGATCTGGTCGAGAAGCTGGCGAGGCAGGTGGACGAGCGCACCGACCAGATGTCGGTGCTCGAAGCCCTGCTCGTGCAGGACTCCGCCAACCGCAAGTTCCTGCCGTCGAAATATCCCATTGTCGACGGCTGGTATTCGTCGAACTTCGGCTACCGGATCGACCCGTTCACGGGCCAGCAGTCGATGCACGAGGGCATCGACTTTCCCGCCGAGACCGGGACGGCCATCGTGGCCGCCGCGAGCGGCAAGGTGCTGACCGCGGAATGGCATCCCCAGTATGGTAAAATGCTCGAAATCGATCATGGCAACGGACTGGTTTCGCGCTATGCGCACGCGTCCGCGCTCCTGGTCAAGGAAGGCGATCTTGTCGTGGCCGGCCAACGTGTCGCCACCGTCGGCACCACGGGACGGTCGACCGGGCCGCACCTGCATTTCGAAGTCCGCCTGAACGGCACACCACAAAATCCAGCCAGGTTCCTGCAAGCGCCAGGCTGATCCACTTACGATCCACGATTCCGAACGGCGCATATGGTGTCGGCTGCCTAGGTGGCAATTGAGGGGTGAGGGAGTTCTCACCCCTTGTTGTTTGTCCGGCCCGGCGGCACATGCAGTGAATTCGCTCTGGCAATTGAGTCGTGGCAAACGATGCGGGCGTTGAGCCCGCGCACCAATCAAACATGATTTCGAACATCCTCACCCGCATATTCGGCAGCCGAAACGAGCGGCTGCTCAAGCAGTACGGCCAGGCGGTGCGGGAGATCAACGCGCTCGAACCCGCGATGGTCGCCCTTTCCGACGACGCGCTCAGGGGCAAGACGGCCGAGCTGAAGGCGCGCGTGGCCAACGGCGAGACGCTGGACGCGGTGCTGCCCGAGGCCTTCGCGGTGGTCCGTGAGGCGGGAAAGCGGGCGCTCGCGATGCGTCACTTCGACGTCCAGCTCATCGGCGGCATGGCGCTGCACAACGGCAAGATCGCCGAAATGCGCACCGGCGAAGGCAAGACGCTGGTCGCCACGCTCCCGGCGTATCTGAACGCGCTGACCGGCAAGGGTGTGCATCTGGTCACCGTCAACGACTACCTCGCGCAGCGCGACGCGGACTGGATGGGGCGCATCTACAAGTTCCTCGGCCTGACCGTCGGCGTCAATCTCTCGCAGATGAACCATGCGGACAAGCAGGTCGCGTACAACGCGGACATCACCTACGGCACCAACAACGAATACGGCTTCGACTACCTGCGCGACAACATGGTGTTCTCGCCCGGGGAGCGCGTGCAGCGTCCGCTCAATTACGCGATCGTCGACGAAGTCGACTCGATCCTCATCGACGAGGCGCGCACGCCGCTCATCATCTCCGGGCAGGCCGACGACAACGTCGAGATGTACAACCGCCTGAACGCCCTCGTGCCGCAACTGTCGCGGCAGACCGAGGAGACCGGCAAGGGCGACTTCTGGGTGGACGAAAAGGCGCACACGGTGCTGCTGTCGGAAGCCGGACACGAACACACCGAGGCCATGCTGTCCAAGGCGGGACTCATCCCGGCGGGCTCGAGCCTCTACGACGCCGCCAACATTTCGCTTGTGCACCACCTGTATGCGGCGCTGCGCGCACATTCGCTGTTTCACCGCGACCAGCACTACGTCGTGCAGAACGGTGAAGTCGTGATCGTCGACGAATTCACCGGGCGCCTCATGTCCGGCCGGCGCTGGTCCGACGGCCTGCACCAGGCGGTCGAGGCCAAGGAAGGCGTGAACATCCAGCGCGAGAACCAGACGCTGGCGTCGATCACCTTCCAGAACTATTTCCGTATGTACGGCAAGCTGGCCGGCATGACCGGCACCGCCGACACCGAGGCCTTCGAGTTCGAGCAGATCTACCACCTCGAAACCGTCGTGATCCCGACGCATCAGCCGATGGTGCGCAAGGACGAGAACGACCTGGTCTTTCGCACGTTTCAGGAAAAGGTCGATGCCATCATCGGCGACATCAAGGACTGCCACAAGCGCGGCCAGCCCGTGCTGGTCGGCACGACGTCGATCGAGAATTCGGAGTTGCTGTCGAAATTTCTGGAAAAGGAAAAGCTGCCGCACCAGGTGCTCAATGCCAAGCAGCACGCGCGCGAGGCCGAGATCATCGCCCAGGCCGGAAAGACGGGCTCAATCACGATCGCCACCAACATGGCCGGCCGCGGCACGGACATCGTGCTGGGCGGCACGCTCGAGCCCCTCATCCTCAAGCTTCGCGACGACGAGACGCTGCTCGCGGACGAGAAGGAGCGCGAGATCGCCAAGTTGCGCGCCGACTGGCAGGTCCGCCATAACGACGTGCTGAAGGCGGGCGGCCTGCACATCGTCGGCACCGAACGCCACGAGTCGCGGCGCATCGACAACCAGCTGCGGGGACGCGCGGGACGCCAGGGCGACCCCGGCAGTTCGCGCTTCTACCTTTCGCTCGAGGATCCGCTGTTGCGCATCTTCGGCGGCGAGCGCCTGGGCACGATCATGCAGAAGCTGAAGATGCCCGAGGGCGAGCCCATCGAGCATCCGATCGTCAACCGCTCGATCGCCAAGGCGCAGAACCGCGTCGAGTCGCGCAACTTCGACATCCGCAAGCAGCTGCTCGAATACGACGACGTCGCCAACGACCAGCGACGCGTGATCTACCAACAGCGCAACGAACTGCTGGAAGGCGACGACGTCGCGGACACGATCCGTAACATGGTGCGCGGGCAGGTCGAGGACACGGTCAAGCTGCACGTGCCGCCGGAATCGGTCGAGGAGCAGTGGGACGTGCCGGCGCTCACCGCCGCGCTGGCCGGCGAATACCAGATCAACGCGCCGGTCGCGGATTGGATGAAGGAAAACGCCGACCTGACGGACGAGATGATCCGCGACCGGATCGTCGACATGGCGGAGGCTGCCTGGCGCGAACGCGAAACGCAGGTGGGACCGGACCTCATGCGGCAGTTCGAGCGCAGCCTGATGCTTCAGACGCTCGACCATCATTGGCGCGACCACCTGGCGGCGCTGGATCACCTGCGCCAGGGCATCCACCTGCGGGGGTACGCGCAGAAGAATCCCAAGCAGGAATACAAGCGCGAGGCGTTCGAGCTGTTCTCCGACATGCTCGACCGCATCAAGCAGGACGTGGTCAAGGTCGTCCTCACGGTCACGGTTCGCTCCGAGCAGGACGTGCAGGCGGTCGAGGAGGCCGACGCCGTTTCCAACGTCCAGTACCGGCACGCAGGCTACGACGAAGCGCTTGCCGCGACGACGTCGGACGGCGACGTGGCCGTGGCGCCTCCGCCGCCTTTCACGCGCGCCGGCGACAAGGTCGGACGCAACGACCTGTGCCCGTGCGGCTCCGGAAAAAAATACAAGCACTGCCACGGGCGGATCTGACCGTCGTGCTCATGGCGTGACCCCGGGGCTGCGATAGAATTCCGCAGCCCCTTGTTCATTGCCGCCGGACGCCATTCCATGCCTGTGAATTACGTTCCGCCCACTGCCGAAGCGCTGCTTTCCGTGCCGGGGATCACGCTGGGCGCCGCCGCTGCCCGTATCAAGAACTGGGCGCGCGACGACGTGCTGCTCGTGCTGTGCGAGCGCGGCACGGTCGCGGCAGGCGTGTTCACGCAAAATCGCTTCTGCGCCGCGCCCGTGACGGTGTGCCGCGATCACCTGGCGCGCCAGCACGCCGGCGGCAACGATTTCCGGGCGCTCGTCGTCAACGCGGGAAATGCCAATGCGGGCACCGGCGAAAGGGGCCTCGCCGATGCGCGCGCCGAATGCGTTGCCGTGGCGCAGCTTGTCGACTGCGCCCCGGAGGAAGTCCTGCCGTTTTCCACGGGCGTCATCATGGAGCCGTTGCCGCTCGACAGGATCGTCCGGGGATTGCCCGCGGCACGCGCCGCGGCGCGCGCGAACGGCTGGTTTTCCGCGGCCAGCGCCATCATGACGACCGACACCGTGCCCAAGGCGGCCTCGCGGCGCGTCGACGTCGGCGGCGTGCCCGTCACGGTGACGGGCATCGCCAAGGGCGCGGGCATGATCCACCCCGACATGGCCACCATGCTGTCGTTCATGGCCACCGACGCACCCATTGCGGCGCCGGTCCTGGCCAGGATCGCCCGCGAAGTCGCCGACGTGTCGTTCAACGGAGCGACGATCGACGGGGACACGTCCACCAACGACAGCTTCGTGATCGCCGCCACGGCGAAGGCGGCGCTGGCGCCGATCACGGAAGCCGACGATTCGCGCCTCAAGCCCATCCGCGCGGCGATCGAGGAAGTTGCCGTCGCGCTGGCCCAGGCCATCGTGCGGGATGGCGAAGGGGCGACCAAGTTCATCTCGATCCGCGTCGAGGGAGGAAAGTCGGCGGCCGAATGCAGGCGCGTCGCCTTCGGCATCGCCCACTCGCCGCTGGTCAAGACCGCGTTCTTCGCGTCCGATCCCAACCTGGGGCGGATCGTTTGCGCCATCGGCAACACCGCCTCGCCGGACACGGATCCCGCCGGGATCTCGTTCTGGCTCGACGACGTTCTGGTCGTCGACAAGGGTGGCCGCTCGCCTTCCTATCGCGAGGAAGACGGCCAGCGAGTGATGAAGCAGGACGAGATCGGCGTCCGGGTCGACCTGGGAAGAGGCACCGCCGCAGCGACCGTCTGGACCTGCGACTTTTCGCACGACTACGTCAGCATCAATGCCGACTATCGCTCCTGACGAGTTCAAGGCGCTGATCGCGCGCGCCGAGAGCGTGCTGGCGCGGGTCGAGGCGCTCCTGCCTTCGCCCAGGCCCGATCCTGACTGGAAGAAGATCACGGCGGCGCGCTGGCGGAAGGATGGCGGCCGCAGCTTCCTGCAGGGCATCGCGCATCCCCACGCCATCCGCCTTAACGACCTGGTCGCCGTCGACGAACAGAAGCGCGCCATCGATCGCAACACCCGGCATTTCGTCGCAGGACTTCCCGCCAACAACGTGCTGCTGACCGGGTCGCGCGGGACGGGCAAGTCTTCCCTGGTCAAGGCCATGCTCGCGAAGTATTCCGGACGGGGCCTGCGCCTGATCGAGGTCGAGAAGAGCGACCTGACCGATCTGCCCGATATCGCGGACCGCGTCGCCGGCCGGCCCGAACGCTTCATCGTGTTCTGCGATGACCTGACATTCGACTCCGGCGAATCCGGCTACCGCGCGTTGAAGGTGATGCTGGACGGCTCGATTGCGGGCGGAGCAGCCAACGTGCTCATCTACGCGACGTCGAATCGCCGCCATATGCTGCCGGAGTACTTCAGCGAAAACCTCGAGACCCGCCACATTGGTGACGAAGTGCATCCCGGCGAGTCCGTCGAGGAAAAGATCTCGCTGTCGGAACGGTTCGGGCTGTGGATCTCGTTCTATCCTTTCGCGCAGGACGACTACCTCGCCGCGGTGGCGGGCTGGCTTGCCCACTTCGGGGTGAAAGCGCCAGGCAGCGCGCGCGAAGCGCACGCCCGCACGCAGGAGGCGCTGCAGTGGGCCCTGGCGCGCGGTTCCCGCAGCGGGCGCGTGGCGTGGCAGTTCGCGAAGAACTACGCCGGCGATCACGCCGCGCCGACCGGCCGTTGAGCGGCGCCGTCGTACGCGTGGCCGCGGCCGTGCTCATGGGCGGCGACGGATCGGTGCTGCTGGCGCAGCGTCCCGCGGGCAAGGCCTATGCCGGCTACTGGGAATTTCCCGGCGGCAAGCTCGAGGCCGGCGAGACGCCACGCGAGGCGCTCGTCCGCGAACTGCGCGAGGAACTCGGCATCGAGGTCCGCCGTGCGTCGCCGTGGCTGGTCCAGGAATTCATCTATCCTCACGCGCACGTCGAACTGCACTTTTTCCGTGTGTTCGAATGGCACGGCGAACTGGTCGGGCACGACGGCCAGGCCTTCGCGTGGCAGGCGCCGGGTTGCTATACCGTCGCGCCGCTGCTGCCCGCCAACACGCGCATTCTTGCCGCGCTCGCGTTACCCGCGTTCTATGGCATCACCTGCGCCGGCGACATCGGCGAAGAAGCGTTCCTGGCGCGCGCGGAACGAGCGCTGGAGGCGGGGCTGCGACTGGTCGAGTTGCGGGAAAAGGACTGGCCCGCAGCGCGCCGCGACGCGTTCGCGCAACGCCTGGTTCCGCTCGCGCATCGCTTCGGCGCCAAGGTCCTGCTCAATGGAACCGAAGTCGATGCCCGCCGGCTCGAGTGCGACGGCATGCATTGGACATCCGCGGCGCTCGCGCTGGCTTCGCGGCGACCGACGGGCCTGCTGGTCGCGGCCTCCTGCCACACGGCGAATGACGTGATGCGCGCCGGTGCGCTCGATCTCGATTTCGCGGTGCTGGGTCCGGTCGCCGCGACACCCACGCATCCCGATGCGGCGTTGCTTGGCTGGGATGGATTCTCGGCAGCCGTGAGCGGCACGCGAGTGCCGGTCTATGCGCTGGGCGGGCTCGATTCAGGCGACCTGGATCGGGCCACCGCCCACGGCGCGCAGGGCGTGGCGATGCGCCGCGCCGCGTGGCCCTCGTAGCGGTCCTTCACGCGTCCTCCGGCGGAGGGATGGCTTCGACGTCGTCGGGCGGATCGACCGAGGCCACGCGGTACGATTCGCTTGCCCAGGCCCCCTGGTCGATCGTACGGCAGCGCTCCGAGCAGAACGGCCGCCAGGTCGACGCGGCGCTCCATTCCACGGGAACGCCGCAGTGCGGGCAGGCGACGGTGCGCGGAATCATGAGTCGGTTGCCTGCGCCAAACCGATCGGCGACCGCGGCCATTCATGGGCCGGGCAGGTGGGGCTTCCGTCAAAGCCCAACCATTGCTTCCTGTCCCAATCGTAGAGCTTGCAACGCCGGGTCGTATCGCGAAGCCAGGCAAGATTGGCCTTGCGAACGACTGCCGCGGGACCGAGAAGCCGGTTGAGTTCCAACTGGGCCGCATGGGCGTTGAAGAAGGGAATGCCGGGCACCAGATGGTGTACCGGGTGCGAATAAGTCTCGTGCGCGAACCACCCGATCAGGCGCGGAACTTCCAGGTGAACGGAAATGAGCTCGGTGCGCCCGGGCCCCTCCCGGTCGATATTCTCTTCCTTGAACCATGGAATCCGCGGGTCGGTGTGCTGGACGTAAAGAGTGAATCCGTCGGCACCGTCAAACAATAAGAGAGGGATGACGACGCCGAGCATCAGCGCGCCGGTGGCGGTCAGGTCGTTGGCAATCGCCGGCGCATGCAGCAGGAATGCGACCAGCATCACGGCGTACGCTGCCACCCACGCCGTGTTGAGCCATGCTGCGCCGCGAAGCTTGCGGGGCACATACGTAGGGACCCGGATCTTCGTCTGCCAATGCCGCTCCTTGAGATAGTAGATCGACCAGCCGACCACATAGGGGCCGCGGTACAGGCGCTCCAGCCATTGCCGCCACGACGGCAGCGCATCGAACTCGTCCTTGCTGAACGGCCGATAGGCATCGGGCTTGGTGTCGTTGCAGTAGGGATGGTGCAGGGAATGGTGTTCGTAGCACCACAGCCGGTAGTTGTAGAAAATGGGCGTGAAGGCGAGGAGCGCCAGCACGCGATTCAAGCGGCGGCTTCTGGCGAGGTTTTCGTGAGCCGCGTTGTGTGCGAAGGAGAACAGTCGGCCCATTCCAGCGGCGATCATGATGCTTCCCAGGAGCTTGAGCCAGATCGACGGTGCGAAGAGCACGACCGCAAAGCCGGCAACGTAGGTCGCCACGTCGACCAGAAAGTGCATCAACGCTCGCGGCGTGTCGGGCTTTGCATGGCGCATCAGTTGCGCGACAAGCTCACGCCGGCTCGGAATGGTCGCCGCTGCGGTGGCTTGGGAAGACGTTGCGTCCATGTGACTAGCCCCGGCTCGACGCAGAATCCGGATCCCGCTGCCTGCGCGCCTCGCACACGGGGCAGGGCCGGAATTCTGCGTCGTTTTCGTTCGGGAACCCGGGAATCAGCCACGCCGCGGCCTGCCTCCAGAACAACTCGCAGGCGGGCCGTCTCAGGAAGCCGAAGTGACCGACGCGCTTGCGACCCAGCGCAGCGGGACTCGTCACCCGGTGAGTCACGCGCAAGCCGGAATACACTGCAAACAATCGGTGTGCCGCTTCGGGCGGAGCAAACGCATCGTCGGTGATCGAGATTGCGAGCGTCTCCGCGCGGACATCGCGAAACCTCGGAAGCAGCCTCCCGAATCGCTCTTCGTTCTCTCCCGGCCGGACAATCGCAGGCTGGCGCCGCTCCGCCCAATCGAGAGCAATGCGGGGAGGCAGATTTTCCCCGAGCCTCAACGCGCGGCCGGGAAAATAGCCAACCATTCGAGTGACGGCGGGCTGGAACAAATGCCAGGTAAAGTACAGCAGCGGGCGCCATCGACGCCCGTAGTCGCGCCAATATCCGGTATGAGGCCCCAGCAGGACAAGGCGGGACAATTGCGTTGCCAATTGAGCACCACCCACCAATAGCCCGCCGACGCTGTGGGTAATCGCGGTCAGCGGCAGACCGGGAAACCTGGTGCGTGCGTCAGCCAATGCGGCGTCAATGTCGGTTTCGGCCCAGATTTCCATGCCGGACCGCACCTTTCGAACATCACCGTCGTGCAACGATGCGCCGATTCCCCGGTAATCGAAAGTGAGAACAGCGGCATCGCGTTCGGCCAGGAAACTTGCCATACGGTGGTAGAACCTGGCGGGAATCCCGGCGCCGCACAACACGACGATCGCAACCGAGGGAGAACGCCTTGGGCGTGCCGGGAGAAACCACGTGCCGCCCAGTGTCACGTTGTCACTCGTCGTCAGGCGGACCTGCGTCATGCCGACCGGATTCAAGTCGACGGAGGCGTCGAGAAGATCGCTCATTTCAACGGGCCCGCGCCGGAAACGAGTCGTGCCGAGCCTCCGCCATTGGCGCACCGGTGGCGTGGAAAGGTTTCGACCCAGGCATTCGTTGCGAACGAATCCTGCCGTACGTCGGCAGACGCCTTCAAAGATTGCAGAACATCAATTCAAACTCGACGTCCTGATCGAACACGACTCCGCGGTCCATTCCGGTCACGCTCAGGAACCGGATGTTCAGCGCGTACTTGTTGGCGCTGATCTCGGGGACACAGGCCAGGTCGTGCGACATGGTGAGCCGAAGCAGTTGCGCCACCTTGGTCGTGGTCAGCATCAGCTGGAACACGCCGCGATAAGCCGTGTGGCGGCTCTCCCGTCCGTTGTCGCGCAACAGCTTGAGGACGATGGCCGAACCGGCCTGGATCGGGGCGAAGGGTTCGATCCAGCCGGCAAGGTCATTGCGCCTCGGCGCCGGGTCCTGGTTCAGCCACCAATGATATGCCGGAAGGTCGAATTCGCACACGCCGCCCGGAATGGCCGTGCGCTGCTTGATGGCCATCAGCCACTCGTTTTCGCGAAGGTGCGAGCCGACACGGCCCGACTGCGCCAGCATCTGCGCGTTCACGTGGTCGATCTGCGCCAGCAGTTCCTCGAGCGCGCCCTGTTCGATCTGAGGATTGTGCTTGAGCGGTCCCAGCACCTGCTTCTGGCGTTCGAGTTCCTGCAGGATGTCGGTCTTCAGGTCCGCGCGCGCGGCGACGTCTGTGATCTCGAACAGCGCGAGCAATGCGGCGTGGTGATCGGGCGCCGCGTCCTGCGACGCGAAATACCTGACGCGCGCGAACAGGTCCTCCAGCCGCATAAGCGTGCGGACGCGCTCGTTCAGCGGGTGTTCGTAGCGGATCACAACGTCGGCCAAGTCTTCACTTCGTCATTCTGAGAGTAACGCGGCGCGGGTTCAAGCGCGGATTGCATCGCCGGCGCGGCGGGATGCCGCAAATTCCCGGTAAAAGGCGTCGAGGCGCGCCACCTGCGGCGGCAGGTCCGCCAGGCTTCCCCCGTTGTCGATGATGTCGTCGGCGCCGGCCAGCCGCGCGGCACGCGAAACCTGGGTGGCCATGACCGCGCGAACGTCGTCCGGCGAAAGCCCGCTTCGCATGACCACGCGGCGCACCTGCTCCTCCTCGGGACAGTCGACGACCAGCACGCGGGCCACGCGCGATCGCAATCCGCCGCGCTCCATGAGCAGCGGCACGCACAGGATTCCGTAGTCGCCGGTCCAGCCCGCGATCTCGTGTTCGAGGTAGGAACGGATCAGCGGATGGAGAATGGCCTCGAGGCGGCCGCGCGCTTCCGCGTCGGCGAACACGCGGCGCCGGATCCAGGACCGGTCGAGTTCGCCGTCCTCGCCTACCGCATCGTTCCCGAAGGCCGCAACCACGGCATCGAACCCGGCCATCCCGCCGGCGCTTACCGCATGCGCCGCCTGGTCCGCGTCGGCGATCTCGACGCCACGCGCCGCAAACGCGCGGGCCACTTCCGATTTGCCGCTGCCGATGCCGCCGGTCAGCCCGATCACGAGTGGAGCGGTCATCCCGGAAAGAACGTGCGCAGGAGCGTCTGTCCGGCGAAGAGCGCGACGGCGCCGGCGATCGCAAGATAAGGACCGAAGGCGAGCGGAACGTTGTGGTCCCGCCCCTTGAACGCCACGAGTGCGATACCGATGAATGCGCCCACCACCGACGACAGGAGCACGATCACCGGCAGGACCTGCCAGCCCAGCCATGCGCCGAGCGCCGCCAGCAGCTTGAAGTCGCCGTAGCCCATGCCTTCCTTGCCGCGGATCAACTTGAACAGCCAGTAGATGGTCCACAGCGCCAGGTAGCCCGCGATTGCGCCGATGACCGCGTCGCGCAGGGGCACGAATCCCCCGAACGCATTGAACGCGAGGCCCGCCCACAGCAGCGGCAGCGTGATGTCGTCGGGCAGCAGCTGCGTGTCGAAGTCGATGAAGGTCAGTGCCAGCAATGCCCACAGCAATCCGCAGGCGGCGAGCCCCTGCCAGGTCGGACCGAAGCGCCAGACGGCGCAGGCGGCCAGCACGCCGCCGAGGATCTCGACGAGCGGATACCGCGCCGAGATGCCCACGCCGCACGCGGAGCACTTGCCGCGCAACGCGAGCCAGGACACGACCGGGATGTTCTCCAGAGCGGTGATGCCGTGCCCGCAGGACGGGCACTTCGAACGCGGAACCATGAGGTTGTAGCGCTCCGCGGCGGGCGCGGTTTCGCCGCGCAGTTCCGCGCACTCGGCCTGCCAGCCCCGCTCCAGCATCCGGGGCAGGCGGTGGATGACGACGTTCAGGAAACTTCCGACGCAAAGTCCGACGACGGCGGCGACGAAAGGCGCCGCCGCCGGATCGAGGAGGAAAGACGTCATCCGGGCAAGGTTGGCGTCAGATGACGGAACCGAGCTTGAAGATGGGCAGGTACATTGCCACCACCAGGCCGCCGATCACGATGCCCAGGAACACGATGATGATCGGTTCCAGCAGGCTCGACAGCGCGGTCACGGCGTCGTCGACTTCCCGCTCGAAGTAGTCGGCGATCTTGCCCAGCATGTTGTCCAGTGAGCCCGATTCCTCGCCGATCTGCGTCATCTGCAGGACCATGGTCGGGAACAGGTTCGTATTGCCCATGGCATTCGTCAGGCTGGTGCCGGTGCTGACCTCGGTCTGGATTCGCTTGGTTCCCGCCGCATAGAGCGCGTTGCCCGACGCCCCGGCCACCGCGTCGAGCGACTCGACCAGCGGCACGCCCGCGGCGAACATGGTCTGCAGCGTGCGCGTCCAGCGCGCGATCGTGGCCTTGCGCAGGATGCTGCCGACGATAGGTAGCTTGAGAATCGCGCGGTCCCAGCCGAGGCGGAACGTGGTCGACGTCCGCAGCAGGTAGGCAACGCCGAATATCAAGCCGACGATTGCCACGGCACCCAGCCACCACCACGCGACGACGAACTTCGAGATGGCCATCACGATCAGCGTCGGCGCCGGCAGGTCCGCGCCGAAGTTCTTGAACACCTTCTCGAACGACGGCACCACCCAGACCATGATCACCCAGACCACCACGATGGCCACGGTGACCACGGATATCGGGTAGAACAGCGCCGACTTGATCTTGGCCTTGATCGCCAGGATCTTTTCCTTGTACGTCGCGATGCGATCGAGGATCGCGTCGATCATCCCCGACGTCTCGCCGGCCTGCACCAGGTTGCAGTAGAGGGCGTCGAAGTACTTGGGGTGCTCGCGAAACGCCTGCGACATCGACGAGCCTGTCTCGATCTTGCCCTTGATGTCCATCATCAGCCGCGAAAACCGCGGATTGCTGTGACCGCGGGCGATGATCTCGAACGATTGCAGCAGCGGCACGCCCGCCTTCAGCATCGTGGCCAGCTGGCGCGTGAAGAACGTGATGTCCTTTTCCCCGACGCTGCTTCCGCCGCGGAAGGACTGGCGCTTGATCTTGGTGATCCGCACCCCCTGGCGTCGCAGGTTGGTGGTGACCACGGTCTCGGAAGGCGATCGCGACTCTCCGCGGACCTGCCGGTTGTTGCGATCCACGCCCTCCCAGATGAACGTGTACTCCTTGACGTCGCGGCGTGCGTTTGCGGTTGCGGTTGCCATGGTTGTCCTTCGGCGCCGGGATTCCCCGTCACTCGTTGGTGATCGCCTCGATTTCCTCGAGCGACGTGATGCCTGCCTTCACCTTCAGCAGCCCGGACTGGCGCAGATCCCTGACGCCCTCCTTTTGAGCCTGCTCGGCGATCTCCAGGGCGTTGCCCGCGCGCATGATGATCTGACGAAGGTCGTCCGTGATCGGCATGACCTGGTAGATGCCCACGCGGCCCTTGTAACCCGTTCCCTTGCACTGGTCGCATCCCACCGGACCATACGGCTGCCAGGAGCCGTCGAGATCTTCGTCGCGGAATCCCGCGCGCTGCAGCGCCTCGGGCGGAATGTCCTCGGGCTTCTTGCACTTGTTGCACAGCTTCCGCCCCAGTCGCTGCGCGGTGATCAGGATCACCGACGAGGCGATGTTGAACGGCGCCACGCCCATGTTGAGCATGCGCGTCAGCGTCGTCGGCGCATCGTTGGTGTGCAGCGTGGACATCACGAGGTGGCCAGTCTGCGCCGCTTTGATCGCGATGTCGGCGGTCTCGAGGTCGCGGATTTCGCCGACCATGATGATGTCCGGGTCCTGCCGCAGGAACGACTTCAGCGCGACCGCGAAGGTCAGGCCGGCCTTGTCGTTGACGTTCACCTGGTTGACGCCTGCCAGCTGGATTTCCGCGGGATCCTCGGCGGTCGAGATGTTCACGCCGGGCTTGTTGAGGATGTTGAGGCACGTGTACAGCGACACGGTCTTGCCGCTGCCGGTCGGGCCGGTGACAAGGATCATGCCGTACGGACGACCGATCGCCTGCAGCAACTGCGCCTGCTGTTCCGGCTCATAGCCGAGCGCCTCGATGCCGAGCTTCACTCCGGCGGCGTCGAGGATCCGCATCACGATCTTTTCGCCGTAGAGCGTGGGCAGCGTGGACACCCGGAAATCGATCGCCTTGGTCTTGTTCAGGACGAGCTTCATCCGGCCGTCCTGAGGCACGCGCTTTTCCGATATGTCGAGCCTGCTGATCACCTTGATCCGCGACGCGACCTTGTCCTTGATCGCGATCGGCGGCTGAGCGACTTCCGACAGGATGCCGTCGACGCGGAATCGCACGCGGAAGAATTTTTCGTAGGGCTCGAAGTGGATGTCCGACGCGCCCTGGCTGATGCCGTCCAGCAGGAGCTTCTGGATGTACTTGACGACGGGCGCATCCTCGATGTCGGAGGAGTCCTCGTCCTGGAAGACCTGCGTCGTGGTGTCGTCCTCGAGCCCGGCCTCCATGTCCTCGAGGTTGCCGGCCTGGTTCCTGAAGGTCGCTCCGCTTGCCTCGACCAGCTTGCCGATGGCCTGCACCAGCTTGTCGTCCTCGACCACGATCGGCTCGGGAACGAGGTTGGTCTTGAACCTCACCTCGTCGAGAACCTGAAGGTTCGCAGGGTCCGAGATCGCGACGAAAAGCTTGTTGTTGCGCTTGAACAGCGGCAGGACGCGGCGCGATTGCGCCATCTTGAGATCGACCAGTTCCTTCTGGATCTGGTCGAGATCGAAGGACGCGAGATCGAGCAGCGGATTGCCGAACGTCCGCGATGCGAAGACGGCGAGCTGGACGGCAGTCATCCGCTTGCCCGCGAGGACGGTTTCGACAAACGACGTTCCCGACGTCTGTGCCTGATCCTGGAGAGCTTCCGCTTCGTGCTCGGACATGACCCCGTGCTGCGCTAGGGCGCGCGCGAGTCCGCTGATGTTGCGGGTTGCGGCGTGCGTGGCCATGGTGGGCGGTCTTGTCCGGTCGGGTATCGGGGTCAGTACTGGCGTTTAATGAAAGCAAGCACCATGCCGGGTTGGGGGCTTCCCGCCCTCGACCGGGACCCAAATGCAGCCCCGAATCAAGGACCTATACCATTCGCATAAAACTTAGTCTGAAGATGATGCCCGCTCGATGGGCGTTTGTAAAGGCGGCGCACCTCTGCCGACGGGGGCGAGCAGCCTGACCACCTTCACCGCGCGGTCCTGAGTTTGCAAAACCTCGATTTTCTGTCCATCCAGGCTGAAGGCGACCCCAGCCTCCGGAATATCGCCCAGGTGCTCGATGATGAGTCCATTCATCGTTTTCGGGCCGTCCAGAGGAAATTGCGTCCCGAGCCGGCGATTGAGCGTCCGCAGCACCGCCATGCCGGCCACCACCACGCTGCCGTCGGCTTCCCGGCGATAGGTTTCGTTTCCGCCGGGCGCCTGGGTAGTGAATTCCCCGATGATCTCCTCGACGATGTCCTCGATGGTGACCAGCCCCTGCAGTTCTCCGTATTCGTCTACGACCATGCCCATCCGCTGCCGATCGTTCTGGAATTGCGTCAGCTGGGTGAGCAGCGGGGTCCCGGCGGGGATGAAGTACGGCGGGCGGATCAGGGGGCGCAGGCGCTCGGCATCGACTTCGCCTGCCTGCTGCTGCAGGTGAACCACGGACTTGAGCGGCAGCACGCCGACGATGTTGTCGAGCGTTTCCTCGAATACCGGAACCCGCGAATGGTAGGACGTCGCCAGTTGCTGGCGCAGCAGCGCCGGCTTCTCTGCGAGATCGAGGGCGTGGATCCGGTTGCGCGGCGTCATCACGTCGTCGACGGTGATCGCTTCCAGGTCCATCAGGTTGGCCAGCATGGTGCGATGCTTGCCGCGGAAGTACTGGCTGCCTTCCAGCACCAGCGAGCGCAGTTCCTCCTGGGTCAGCTGGGCCCCGGTGTCGCTCGGGGGCCGGATGCGCATGAGCTTGAGCAGCCCCTGCACGAACAGATTGACGAACCAGACGACCGGCGTGGCCGCCTTGAGCAGCGGCGACAAAGTGAAGCTCACCAGCGGCGCGATGCGGTCGGCGTGCGCGGCCCCGATGACCTTGGGCGTGATCTCGGAAAACACCAGGATGGCGAAGGAAATGGCGATCGTGCCCAGTCCCAGCGCCAGTTCGCCCTCGCCGAACATGCGCTTGGTGATGACCGCCGTGATGGTCGCCGCCGCGGCAGCCACCAGCGTGTTGCCGAGGAGTATCACGCCAAGCAATTTGTCCATCTGGCCGAGCAGCGCCTGCGCCAGCCGCGCGCCGCGCTCGCCGCGCTGCGCGCGATGCTTCAGGCGATGCCGGTTGGACGCCATCATCGCGGTCTCGGCGAGCGAAAAGAACGCCGAGAGCAGCAGCAGCACGACCAGTGCGATGCCCAGCGTGGAAAGTGAAATGTCGTCCAAGCAGTTGCTGAATCAGCGATGAAGCAGCACTTCGAACACGAACTTGCTTCCCAGGTACCCCAGGACGAGCAGAGCCGTTCCGGCAAGGATCCAATGCAACGCGCGCCGCCCGCGCCACCCGAACCGCCAGCGACCGACGAGCAGGATCGCGAACGTGACCCAGCCGGCAACGGAAAACACGTTCTTGTGGGTGAACGTGAGCGGGCGGCCGAAGATTTCCTCGGAAAACAGGAATCCGGTGATGAGCGTCGCGGTGAGCAGGACGAAGCCCAGGCCGACCAGCCGGAACATGAAGCGCTCGAGCATCAGCAGCGGGGGCGCGCTGCCCTCGGATTCCGCCGGCAATCCGCGACGCAGCCGCGACTCGAGTCCGATCAGCACCAGCGCCTGCAATGCAGCGACGACGAACAGCGCGTACGCGAGCAGCGCGACCGCGATGTGGATCGCGGCCCAGGGCTCGTCCGCATAGGCAAAGCGATGGGCGCTTTCGCCGCCCGCCGGACCCAACGCGCACACGGCGGCGACCGGCAGCACCACCGCGGCGATGCCGGGCAGCGTGCGCAGGATGCCCGACGCCCACGCCACGAGGACCGCGAGTCCCGCGACGAGCGACAGCGCATTGGCAAACGACAGGTCGAGACCCGTGGGGGTCGCGATGGCGCGACCGATGGCGTACGCGTGCAGCCCGAGTGCCAGCGGAAGGAGCCACGCCCGTGCGTTGCCTGTCGACGACGCGTTGGCGCGCGGCCAGCTGGCCCAGGCGGCGGCGGCGTACAGGGCGGCTACGGCGAAGTGCAGTAAAATCACGAGTCGAGGTCGCACGGCAGCAGATGGCTGCGAGCGGCTGGAATGCAGTTTACCCGATGCGTGCCGCGGCCGAGCCCGGCACGCGCGTCCAGGGACCCACGATGCTCGACAATCTCACCCAACGCTTCTCGCGGGTCGTCAAGGAATTGCGCGGCCAGGCGCGCCTGACGGACGAAAACATCCAGGACGCGCTGCGCGAGGTACGCCTTGCGCTGCTGGAAGCCGATGTGGCGCTGCCGGTGGTCAAGGACTTCATCGGCGTCGTGCGCGAGAAGGCCATCGGCGCTGAGGTTGCCGGTTCGCTCACGCCCGGCCAGGCGCTGATCGGCGTGGTGCACCGCGAACTGGCCGCGCTGATGGGCGGCGCCGCGGCGCCGCTGTCGTTTGCCACGCAGCCTCCGGCGGTCATCCTGCTGGCGGGACTGCAGGGTACCGGCAAGACGACGACCGCGGCCAAGCTCGCCAGGCACATTCGCCAGACTTTGAAGAAGAAGGTGCTGCTCGTGTCGGCCGACGTCTACCGGCCGGCAGCCATCGAACAGCTGCAGTTGCTCGCGACGCAGGTGGGCGCCGATTTTTTCCCGTCGACCACCGAACAGCAGCCGGTCGCGATCGCCGAAGCCGCGCTGGACTGGGCGCGCAAGCACTACCACGACGTGTTGATCGTCGACACCGCCGGCCGGCTGGCCATCGACGAAGCCATGATGAAGGAGGTCGCCGCGGTGCACGCCGCGGTGCATCCGATCGAGACACTCTTCGTCGTCGACGCGATGCAGGGCCAGGACGCCGTCAATACGGCGCGCGCGTTCCGCGATGCGCTGCCGTTGACAGGCGTGATCCTGACCAAGCTCGATGGCGATTCGCGCGGGGGCGCCGCGTTGTCGGTTCGCCACGTCACTGGCACGCCGATCAAGTTCGCCGGTGTGTCGGAAAAGATCGATGGCCTGGAGGTTTTCCATCCGGAGCGCATGTCGTCGCGCATCCTGGGCATGGGCGACGTGCTTTCGCTCCTCGAGGACGCGCAGAAGAACGTCGATCTGGTCGAGGCCGAAAAACTCGCGAAGAAGGTCAAGTCGGGAAAGGGTTTCGACCTGACCGATTTCCGGGCGCAACTGGGCCAGATGCGCAAGATGGGAGGCATCGCGGGCATGCTCGACAAGCTTCCCGCGGAACTGGCGCGCGCGGCGCAAAGCGCGACCGTCGACGAACGGCGGGTGGGGCGGCTCGAGGGAATCATCAATTCGATGACCCCGCAGGAACGTGCCAAGCCCGAACTGCTCAAGGCTTCCCGCAAGCGCCGGATTGCGGCCGGCGCCGGTGTCTCGGTGCAGGAGGTCAACCAGTTGCTCAATCAGTTCGAGCAGACGCAAAAGATGATGAAGATGGTGTCAAAGGGCGGCATGCAGAAGATGCTGCGGGGGATGAAGGGCATGCTGCCAGGGATGCGGTAGGCGTGGCGCTGAACGCGCGATCGGACGTTTTTTAATTTGAATCAACAGGTTGCGTGTTTTTTCGTGCCGGCAGAGGCGGCGCGCCGCACAGGCGGACACGGAGCCAGAAGTTGTGCTAAAGGCCTAAATCGACGTATAATTTCCGACTTTTCTCCGCAAACCCAACATCCCCGGCCCACGCAAATCGGTGGGCAAGCGGGCAGGCAGACGAGGTCAACGCAATGGTAGTCATCAGATTGGCACGTGGCGGCGCCAAGAAGCGCCCCTTCTACAACGTGGTGGTTGCCGATTCGCGCAGCCGCCGCGACGGCCGTTTCATCGAGCGTGTCGGGTTCTACAACCCGATTGCCACGGCGAACGAGGAGGGCCTGCGCCTGTCCTTTGACAGAATTTCGTTCTGGCAGGAGCGCGGCGCCAAGCTCTCCGATACCGTGGCGGGACTGGTCAGGAACTCCGCGCCGAAGGCTGCCGCGGCAGCGCCCGCGCCCGCGACGGCGTCGTAAGCAGCGACTGCGGCGACCGAGGCTCGACTGGGCGCCGACGACTACGTGGTGATGGGGCGGATCGTGGCGCCCTGGGGCATCAAGGGCTGGGTCAAGGTCCACGCCTTCACCGAAGACAGGATTGCCCTGCTCGACCATGCGGTTTGGGGTATCCGCCCACGGGCAGGATCCTCGGCGCCGTCGGGTCATTGGCGCGAGCATCCGGTCACGTCGGCCCGGGAGCATGGCGCCACGCTGGTCGCGCAACTTGCCGGAATCGGCGATCGCGAGACCGCGGCATTGTTGAAAGGTGCCGATGTCGGCGTGCAGCGGGCGACGCTGCCGGCCAGGGATGAGGACGAACTGTATTACTCCGACCTGGTCGGACTGGAAGTGGTGAACAGGCAGGGCGTGCGTCTCGGCCTCGTGTCCAAGGTTCAGGATTTTGGCGCGCACCCTGTGCTCAGTGTCGTCGAGGAGGCGAGCGAGCCGACGGAGGCGAGCAAGGCGGCAGTGGAACGTATGATTCCCTTCGTTGCCGCCTATGTGGATGGAGTCGACGTCGCCGCGGGACGGATCGATGTCGACTGGCAGCCGGACTATTGAACCGCGCACTGAACCGGGCTTGCGCGCGGAGCAGAATGGGACTGAGCGGAACTTCGTAGAGATTGCAGGAAAGTCCGTGCGCATCGACGTCGTGACGCTGTTTCCGGAGATGGTGGCGCAGGCCGCCGCTTTTGGCGTCACGGGAAGGGCGCTGGCGCGCGGGCTGTGGCAGCTCGGATTGTGGAATCCGCGTGAGTTCACCACGGACAACCACAAGACCGTGGACGACCGGCCGTATGGCGGTGGTCCGGGAATGGTGATGCTGGCCGAGCCGCTGGCCGAGGCAATTGCGGCGGCGAGATCGGCGCAGGCGGCGGCGGGCGTGGCGGCGACGCGGGTGATTTACATGTCGCCGGCCGGCGTTCCGCTGACGCACGAACGGGTGCTGGCACTCGCGCTGCAAAAGGACGCTGGTTACATCCTGCTGGCAGGGCGGTACGAGGGCATCGACGAACGACTGCTCGCGCGTGAAGCGGACGAGGAGCTCGCCATCGGCGATTTCGTCGTTTCGGGCGGCGAACTGCCCGCGCTGATGCTGATCGATGCCGTCGCGCGCCAGTTGCCCGGCGCGCTGAACGACGAGTTGTCGGCGCAGCAGGATTCGTTTGCCGACGGCCTGCTGGATTGTCCGCATTACACGCGGCCGGAGGTGCTGGACGGGATTGCGGTTCCCGAGGTCCTCATGTCCGGGCACCACGAGCAAATCCGGCGCTGGCGCCTGCAGCAGGCGCTGGGCAGGACCTGGGAGCGGCGGCCGGAATTGCTGCGGCGTCGGCAGCTCACCAGCGAGGAAGCGGCGCTGCTCGCGGCGTATCAGCAGCAAAGCGCGCAGGCGAAGAAATGAAACAGGCCATCATTGGAATGGCAGGCGGCACGGGTACGACGAAACGAAACGAGAAAGGCGGTTGAAACCCGGGCATCGAACGGGTCGAAGCCGCGATAAACCGCGCACATCAGGGTTTCGGCCCTGCGCTGTGCGCCATGGCCACCGGCCAAACCGAATGGAAGGAAGACATTGATGGACATCATCGAGCAACTGGAAAAAGAAGAAATCGCGCGCTTGGGCAAGACCATTCCCGAGTTCGCTCCCGGCGACACGGTCATCGTCAACGTCAGCGTGGTCGAAGGCGAGCGCAAGCGTATCCAGGCCTATGAGGGGGTGGTCATCGCCAAGCGCAATCGCGGCCTCAATTCGGCATTCACGGTTCGCAAGATTTCCAGCGGCGAAGGCGTGGAGCGCACGTTCCAGACCTATTCGCCGACGCTGGCGTCGATAGAAGTCAAGCGCCGCGGCGATGTCCGCCGCGCCAAGCTCTATTACCTGCGCGACCGTTCGGGCAAGTCAGCCCGGATTCGCGAAAAACTCGCGCAAAAGGCGGCTCCCAAGGCCGAATGACCTTCGGCGGTTTTTCCAGGCGAGAAACCTGTCAAAAGGCGGCCCTTCGGGGCCGCTTTGCATTGGGGTGCCGTCAACAGATCCCCTGCGGCATTTCGGCCGATGGCGCCCATTTCGGCAATTGAGGCCTGCTTATTGCTTAGGTTGGGGTGGCCGACCTCCGCGGGGCACGGCGGTTGCCTCCCCCGGCATGGCGCCGGAACCGTCCCTGGGCAAGGCCAACCTTGCCTTGGCAGGGCTTTTCGCCGAAGATTCCAACGGCATAAACAATCGTCAATCGCCATTGCCGCATGAAAGCTACGTTGTACGAAGCGTTGGGCATCCTTCCCACCTCCACCGACGAGGAGGTGCGGGCGAGCTTGCGCCGGCTGATCCGCAAGTATTACGCAAAAACGCGCGACGGCCAGGGCAATGTCGAGGAGGCGCTGCGCTTCATCAATCATGCGAGCAGGATCCTTTCCGATCCGGAACGCAGGGTACGCTACGACGGTGAGCTGGCGGTTTCCTCGGGGACCACTGAGCAGCGGATCGCCCACGTGGTCAACAATGCCGTCGCGGAGGCCGGCGAGCAGACGGATGTGGGCAATCTCGCCGAGGCGCTTCCTCGCTCGTCGCCAGAGGCGATGGACGAGGACCTCGAGACCGGGCTCGATGCCGACGAGCCGGTTTCCGAGCAGGTCCTCCATCATCCGGGCCTGACTGAGCGCGTGGCGTCGTTCGGCCGTTCTCCGATTGTCACCATCGGCCTGTGCACGCTCTTTGGCGCATTCATTGCGGCGGCCATTGCGTTTGTCACTCCCGCGGACACGATCCTGGTCGCGAAACAGGTGCTGGTCTGGCTGACCATTACGCTGCTGGCGCTGACGCTGGTGTATGGCGTCGTGCACGGCGTTGCCTTCATGCGGCGCCGCAGCGGCGCACCGCAGCCCGCACTCGTACCGCAGACGGACCTCGCGATCCTCAATTGGCGCCGCGAAAAGAGCGTTTTCCTGGGCACCAACCAGCCGCAGGAAGACGCCAGCTGGATATTCCAGTTGCGGATGGCTGAACTCGAACGCGCCAAGTCCGGACGGACGAGCGAGCCGCGCCCCTGGCAGCGCCTTTCGGCGCGGGTCTTCGACTACGCCATCTGGGGCCTCGTCCTGGCGCTGCTTCTCTCCGAGCTCCGTGCGTTGGGGCTGGTGCCCCACGAACTCTCCTATTGGCTGGGCCATCCGCTGCTCGCCCCCATCCTGATCACCGGCACGTGGGTCCCGATCGAGGCACTGCTGATCGCATCGGTGGGCACGACGCCCGGGAAGTGGCTGTTCGGTGTGTTTCTCCAGTTTTCCATCTCCGACGCTTATGCGCGCCGGGACACGCGCGCGCAATTGCGGCGCGCAATGCAGCGCTCTTTTCGCGTGTGGTGGGAAGGGGTCGCCTGCGGCTTTCCTCTGCTGGCGCCGGTGCTGATCGCCGTTGCCTATGAAAAGGTGGCGCAGAACCAGGAAACGGACTGGGATTTTGCGCAGGACGTGCTGGTCACCCATGGTCCGCCGGGAGTGTTGAACACGGTGACGGGCGTGTGCGGGCTCGCCGCGATGCTGTGGCTTTACGGCGTCGCCTGGCATCAACCGATGGCCGAGTCGATCGCGTGGGCGCGGACCACGATCGCCGACGCATGGCCTTCGGCAAGCACGTTTTCCGCGGGCTTTACGGGCGGCAGCGGTCCGATCAGCAGCAAGCGGCCGCAGGCCGCCTCGGCGATTTCAACGATGCCGCCGACGATCGCCCCCACGGCGCCGCTGGCGCCCGCAACGGGCGCTTCGCCGCCCGCGCCCTCCGTGCCCGTCGACCCCGACGTGGCATCGATGTTCGCCGAACGCCGCGCCAAGGTCGCCGTGGTCAGCGTCGAGGGTCCGCGCATGCTGCGCGCCGGCAATTGGCGGCGCGCGGCGGAACTGTGCCGCGCCTGGAGCGAGCTCGAGCTGGGGAATGCGGATTCGTATCGATGCCTGGGCCAGGCTTTGCAGGCACAGGGCTATCACCAGGACGCCATCGCGGCGTTCCGCAGGGCCAAGCAATATGACCCTTCCGATCGCTCGCTCGACGCGGCGATCGACCGCTCGCAGCGCGGCATCGTCGCGGATTTTCTCAACCGCTACAGGCGATAGGCGCCCGGTTCGGCCGCGATTGGCGGCAGTTCGGACAACGCGGGTGGCAGGACCCCGCGCCGAGCGCGATGCGCCGGGAAGTCAGCGCCGCTTCAGCACGAACCAGAACTCGCCGTCCAGTTCACCGTGCTCGACCAGCTCGTTGCCTGTCTGCTTGGCGAAGGCCAGGAAATCGCGGACGCTGCCCGGATCGGTGGCGACCACGCGCAGACTCTGGCCACTGGCCATGTCGTTCAGCGCCTTCTTCGTGCGCAGGATGGGCAGCGGGCAGTTGAGGCCCCGGGCATCGACTTCGCGATCATGCTGCAACATGGGATTGCCTTTCAGCGCAGAACGGCGGCGAAAAATCCGGCGGGATTCGCGGGCGGAAAAGTATAGCAGCGTCGTGCCGGCTATCGGCGCAGCCGCCTCACCAGCGCGGTCGTGGACCGCTCGAACGCGAACGGGATCGCCACGAAGCGGCCGCCGTGCGCAATCACTTCCGCCGCGCCCGCGGTGGTCTCCGCCGTGTAGTCGCCACCCTTGACGAGGATGTCCGGCATCGCGGCCACGATCAGTTCGCGCGGCGTGTCGCTGTCAAAGGGAACCACGAGGTCGACCGACTCGAGCGCCGCGAGCACCGCCATGCGGTCGTCCTGCGTATTGATCGGGCGCTCGTCACCTTTGCCCAGGCGCCTGACCGACGCGTCGGAGTTGACCGCGACGACCAGCGCCGCGCCGAGTCCGCGCGCCTGCTCGAGATAGGTGACGTGGCCGCGATGCAGCAGGTCGAATACGCCGTTGGTGAACACCACCGGATGCGGCAGGGCGGCGATTCGCTTCAGCGCATCGGCGGCGGACGCAATCTTGGCGGAATGGCGGGGAAGGGGCAGGCCGGCCGGGTCCGACATCGCTGGTGGACGTGGATGTCAGGTCGGATACTGGAAGAATTTCACCACGCGAACGACACCTGACGTCGTGGCCGCGATTTCCGCTGCGGCATCGCCTTCCTCCTTCGAGACGAGGCCCATCAGGTAGACCACGCCGCGTTCCGTCACCACCTTGACCGCGTTGGGAGGGAATTTGTTGGCTTCGATCATCCGCGACTTGACCTTGCCCGTGATGTAGGTGTCGTTGGAGCGCGACGAGAGATCGGAATTGGGGCCGACGACCAGCTCGTTGTGCACGACGCGCACCTTCTCCGTGCCCTTGGCCAGGTTGCCGATGAAGGTCAGCGCCTCCTGATCGGGCACCTCTCCGGTGATCAGCACGACGCCGTTGAAGCTCGTGACGTTGACGTGCGCGCGCGTTTCGTAGTCGGTTCCGATTTTCGAGGACAGCTTGAGCTCGATGGCCTCGTCGTCCACCTGGGCACCGGCGGAGCGACGGTCGGTTGCGACCATAGCGGTACCGCCGACGGCGCCGGCGACCATCACCGGGACGCACCCGGCCAAGCCGGCCAGCGCAACGGCGAGCGCGCCCGCCCACAGGAACACCGCGCGGTTCAAGACTCGTCTCCCAGCAGCGTGGCGTCGATGGCATCGCACAGACAATGAATCATCAGCAAGTGGACCTCCTGGATGCGGCACGTCCGCGAGTGCGGAACACACAGGTTGACATCCCCCGGCGCCATGAGTTCACCGATGCGCCCGCCGCCCTTGCCGGTCAGGGCGACGATGCGCATCTCGCGCCTGTGGGCGGCCTCGACCGCAGCCATCACGTTGCCCGAGTTGCCGGACGTGGAGATGGCCAGTAGCGCGTCGCCCTTGGTCCCCAGCGCGAGCACCTGTTTGGCGAAGACCTGCTCGAACGAATAATCGTTGGCGACCGCGGTGAGCAGCGACGTGTCGGTGGCCAGCGAAATGGCGGGAAGCTCCGGCCGCTCGCGCTCGAAACGCCCGACCAGTTCCGCCGCGAAATGCTGCGCGTCGGCGGCGGAACCGCCGTTGCCGCAGGCCAGGATCTTGCCGTCCGCGAACAGGCATTCGGTGAAGATGCCCGCGGCGCGCGCAATCTCCGGCGCGAGCCTGTCGACTGCCTCGAGTTTCAGTTGCGCGCTTTCCGCGAAGTGATCGCGGATGCGTTTCATGTGGTCGATCATCGTGTGCCGATTTTAGCAGGATGCCCAACGGGTGCCGATCAGGCGGAAAGAATGTCGCGTTCCCACGTGATGTGAGCGGCGTCGAGGCCGTCGAGCAATACCGCATCGAAGCGGCAGGGCGGCTCGTGGCCGAGCCTGGCGAGATAGACGTTGGCTGCCGCGATCAGGCGCCTGCCCTTGGCGTGGGTGATGCTGGCGGCGGCACCGCCGTAGTCCGCGTTTCGCCGAAAGCGCACCTCCACGAAGACCAGCGTCTCGCCGTCGCGTGCGATGAGGTCGATTTCGCCACGTCGCGTGCGGAAATTGCGTTCGATGATCGCAAGGCCCCGCGCCGCGAGAAATTCGGCGGCGAGGCGTTCCGCGCGCGCGCCGGCGACGGCGCGCGGCGGTTTCCCGCCGGATGCGTCAACGGGCACCTTCGAGCGGCACCAGCTGCCCGGCGCGGTAAACGGCGAGGCGGCCCTCGCGCACGAACTGACGGCCTTCGGCCAGCATGACGTGCCCGGTGGCGCCTTCGAGCACGAATTTCTCCGGCGGACCGTCGACCATCGCCTGCGCAATCCGGAACGCGTCGAGACCCAGCGCGTACAGTCGCTCCAACGCCGCACTTCCATAGTCGCGCCGAGGGAAACCGGCGTACTCCGCGGCGCCCGGGGCCACCAGCCACGGGATCTCGACAATCGTAAGTCCGTCGAGATCGCGCGAAGTGGCAAAGTCCTTCTGGTCGAACATGAGGCCGCTGGCGAATGCGCTGACCGTACCGAGGAACGGCTTGGCCAGTGCCGCGTTGCTGCCGTCGACCGCCAGCAGGGCGGCGTCCGGCACTTTTCTGGCAAGGTCGCGCTTGAGCACGGTCAGCGCTTCCGGCGCCGGATCGAAACGGTAGCTGGCGGGCGCGCTGCCGCCCTCCAGCAGCCACGCCGTGGCGAACGCACCGGCGATTCGCTTCATCTGCGGCGATTCACCAGCCACGATGGCGACGTTCTGTGCCGCATCGTCGCGCATGCGACGGGCGATCGTGCGGGCGTCGCTCTCCACGGTCAGTGCGAACGTGTACAGTCGCGGCGGACCCGCCGCTGTTTCATCGGACTGGTTCAGCGCAAGCGTCCAGGGCAATTCGATGCTCGACTGCGCAATGACCCTGAGATCGTCGCGCAGTAGCGGCCCGACGACGACCTTGGCCCCCGCCTTTCGTGCCTCTTCGAACGCGCGGAGGATGCCGTCCTCGCCATGCGGGATGACGACATACGTGGTGCGCTCTCGCGCCGCGGCCGCGGTGAAGCCCGCGCTGATCGCATCGGCCGCTCGCGCATACGCGGGCACGTCCAGCGGCAGGACCAGCGCAATGTCGACCGAGGGTGGCGGACGGAGCGGCGGCACGGGCGACGGCTGCGTGGTCGCATGATCGGCGTCGCTTGCCGCGGGAGATTGCGCGGCGGACAATGCGGCGGCGCACGACAGAAGGGCGGCAAGCAGCGGAGCGAGGAGAGGGGCCAGCGCATGGCCCAACACGGAGCCCAGCATCGCGCCGACCGGACGCCGGAAGGCGCGGCCACGTGGCACTTCGGCAGACGACACGACCATGGGAGCTGTGCGAGCGTGAATGGAGTGGATGGTCCGTCCGGGAACGCACCGGCAACAGGGGACGCGGCGGAACACGCCACGGGCAATGCGACGGAACACTCCCCGCCCCATGTGGCGGCCCCGGCGTTTCGGGCGCTGCCGGGGTCATTATATGTGGTGGCAACCCCCCTCGGGAATCTGCGCGACCTGACGCTGCGCGCACTCGACGTGCTGGCCACCGCCGACGTCGTCGCGGCGGAAGACACTCGCGTGACCGCGCATCTGCTGCGGCATTACGGCATCGCGACCCGGACCGTCTCGCTGCACGCCCACAACGAGGCGCGGCGGGTGGAAATGCTGCTGTCGATGCTCGCGGACCGCAAGAGCGTCGCGCTGGTCAGCGATGCCGGAACACCGGCGATCAGCGACCCGGGAGCTCGGCTGGTCCGCGCCGTGCGCGACGAGGGTCATCCCGTGATTCCGCTGCCCGGCCCGTCGGCGGTGACCGCGGCGGTTTCGGCGGCCGGACTCGATGCGGAGATGTTCGCGTTCCTGGGCTTCCTGCCGCAGCAGGCCAAGGCGCGTCGCGAGCGCCTCGCGGCATTCGCCGCGCTGCCGGTCGCGCTCGTCCTGTATGAAGCCCCTCACCGCGTCCGCGGCACCGTCGCCGACCTGCTTGCGGCGTTCGGTGCAGGCCGCGCGCTGGTCATCGGACGCGAAATCACCAAGACCTTCGAGACGATCACGCGAATGGCCTTGGGCGAGGCAGACGCGTGGTTTGCCGCGGATTCCAACCGCGAGCGGGGCGAGTTCGTGCTGGTCGTGGACATGCCGCCGCGTTCGCCGCAAGGATCCGATGAGGTGCTGGGCGCGGAACACGAGCGCTGGCTTGCGGCGCTGCTCGACGAGCTGCCTCCGGCACGTGCGGCGCGCATCGTCGCGGCCGTGGCTGGAATCAGGCGCGACGTGGTCTACGCGCGTGCGCTGGCGCTGAAGCCGCGGCGGTGAACAGCGCGCGGTTCATGAAGGCGTCGCCGTGAGATCGAAGAGGCTCGTCGCCTCGAGGTCGAGCACCGCCTGCTCGCGCTGGTTGTGGAGGCGCCATCGCCAGCGAAGGATTCCGAGCGTGGGCTTGCTCCTTGCCACGCGCACTTCGAGCACGTCGGCGCGCAATTTCAGGACGTCGCCCGGCCGCACCGGGTTCTCCCACTTGACGTAGGCGAGCCCCGGCGACGCGAACGACTCGGAACCGGCGAGTATGTCGTCGCACGCGAGGCGCATGGCGACGCCGCAGGTCTGCCAGCCGCTCGCGATCAGTCCCTTCCAGGTGCTGGTCGCCGCGCGCTCGGGGTCCGTGTGGAACCACTGCGGGTCCCACTCGCGCGCGTAGTCGACGATCTGCCGTTCGGTCAGCGTCACCGGACCGCAATGGATGACCTGTCCTGCGTGGAATTCGGCAAAGCGCATGTTGGATCCCGTGGCGACGCGTCAATAGGTTTCGAGGTGATAGCGGGCCTTGCTGCGAAGTTCCGGCAGCAACCCGTCCCAGTCCATTCCGTGCTGGCGGCAGATTTCGCGGAAGGCCTCGGCGACGCCTTCCTCCATGCCCTTCAGGCCGCAGACGTAGATGAAGCACTGGTCATCGCGCAGCAGCCGCGCCACGTCGTCGCCTCGTCGCCGGATCAGGTCCTGCACATACTGCCTGGGCTGGCCCGGCACGCGAGAGAAGGCGAAATTGATGTCGATGAAGTCCGGTGGCAGCTTCAGGAGCGGCCCGAAATACGGCAGCTCCTCCGCGGCGCGCGCGCCGAAGAACAGCATCAGCCTGCCGCCTTCCAGCTCGCCTTTTTCATTCCGCACGATTCGGCGGCGGCGGCGCTCGGTCATCGCCCGCATCGGAGCCGACCCCGTTCCCGTGCATATCATCATCAGGCTCGAACCGGCATGGTTCGGCATGAGGAAGCTCGTGCCGAACGGACCGACGACGCGGACCGTGTCGCCCTTTTTCAAGTCGCACAGGAAATTCGACGCGACGCCCCTCACTGCCGCTCCCGAGTGATCGGCTGTCACCCTTTTCACCGTGAGCGCGACGTTGTTGTAGCCCGGGCGCTCGCCTTCGCGCGGGCTTGCGACGGAATACAGGCGAACGTGGTGGGGCCGTCCTTCCCCATCGGTCCCGGGCGGAACGATGCCGATCGTCTGTCCTTCCAGTACCGGGAATGCCGTCGCGCCGAAGTCGAGCACGATGTGGCGGATGTCGCTCGACGCATTGGGGGCGGTGAGCGCGAAGTTGCCGGTCACGGTCGCGAGCGCGGGCTGGGCAAGCGTGTGCAGATTGACGTAGGGCCTTTCGGCAGACCACGGCGCGGCGACCGCTCCTCCCTGGCCGGCGCTCGCTTCCGCGGTGATGCGGGCGATGTCCTGCGGGATGGCGGCGAATGAGTCCGAGGACGCGTCGGCGTGCAGGTCCTGCTGCGCAGGCAGCGCGTCCCATCCCAGCTGCTCGTCGAGCGTGTAGGCGCGGCCTCGCACCACCTGGCGCCAGTTGTCGATGGAACCTGTGGGGCAGGGCGGGATGCACGCATTGCACCCCTGGCAGATCGCCACGTCCACCACGTAGTTGCGCCCGTCATGGGTGATCGCCTTGACCGGGCACGTCTCCTCGCACGTATTGCAGCGGATGCAGATCTCCGGATCGATCAGGTGCTGGCGGATGACCTCGACCGATGCGACTTCCGGGTTCATGACTTGTTCCTGCGCGCCCTAGTTGAAGCGCACGTACTGGAAATCGACCGGCTGCCTGTTGATGCCGATGGTCGGCGGGGCGATCCAGTTGGCGAACCGGCCCGGCTCCACGACGCGACCCATCAGCGACGCGACGAACGCGCGGTCCTCGCTCGTTGCCAGCCACTCGTGCTGGTGGGCGGCCCATTCCGCCTCCGATACCACGCGCCCGTCCGGCGCCACGCGCGTCCTGGCCAGCGTGCCGATCTTGCGGTTGAACGCCTTGTGCGGAACCGTGAGGCGGTGCGGCAGCCCGGCCTTTTCCATCACCTTGTTCCAGCGGCCGATCCCGCTCACCGAGTCCTTGATGTAATCGTCGCGCAGCACTTCGTTGAGCGCGTTCAGCATCGGCGCCTCGCGTTCAACGAGGCGGCCGTCGACGGCTTCCAGGATGCCGTAGTGCGCATCCTGCAGGCGGTGGTCGTCGATCCGCTTGGATTCCTCGAAGCGTCCTTTCAGCCCGGCGTTGTAGAACGTCGCCGCGTTCGAGGACTGATCGGCGCCGAAAAGATCGACGGTCACCGAGAAATGGAAATTGAGGTAGCGCTGGATCGTCGGCAGGTCGATCGCGCCTTCGGCACGGATTCGCGCCGGGTCGTCGGTCGCGAGGCGCGTCATCACTTCGCAGGTGCGCTGCAGGACGCGCGCGACGCCGGACTCGCCGACGAACATGTGGTGCGCCTCCTCGGTCAGCATGAACTTGGTCGTGCGGGCCAGGGGATCGAAGCTCGATTCCGCCAGCGCGCACAGCTGGAACTTGCCGTCGCGATCAGTGAAGTAGGTGAACATGTAGAACGCGAGCCAGTCGGGCGTCTTTTCGTTGAACGCGCCCAGGATGCGCGGATTGTCCGTGTCGCCGGATCGACGCTGCAGCAGTTCCTCCGCCTCCTCGCGGCCATCGCGCCCGAAGAAGCGGTGCAGCAGGTAGACCATCGCCCACAGGTGGCGGCCTTCCTCGACATTCACCTGGAACAGGTTGCGCAGGTCGTACTGCGAGGGGCACGTGAGCCCGAGGTGGCGCTGCTGCTCCACCGACGCCGGTTCCGTGTCGCCCTGCGTCACGATGATGCGGCGAAGGTTCGCGCGGTGTTCCCCGGGGACGTCCTGCCAGGCGGGCTCGCCCATGTGCTCGCCGAAGTGGATCTTCCGCCCGGCCTCGCCGGGCGCGAGGAAGATGCCCCACCGATAGTCGGGCATCTTCACGTGGTCGAAGTGCGCCCAGCCACCCGGGTCCACGCTGACGGCCGTGCGCAGGTAGACGTCGAAATCCTGCGACCCGTCCGGCCCCATGTCGCCCCACCACTTGAGGAAATTCGGCTGCCATTGCTCGAGTGCGCGCTGCAACGTGCGATCGCTTGCGAGATCGACGTTGTTGGGGATGATCTCGCTGTAGTTGATGCTGGTCATGGTCAAGTCCCTTCGTGCCACTTCGGGTTTCCGGAAAGCCAGGTTGGCGCGTGTCAGACGCGGGTCGGATCGAATTGCGGCTTGCCGCCCTTGCCGTACACCTTGAGCGCGCCTTTTTCACCTACCGCGTTGGGCCGGATGAAGATCCAGTTCTGCCACGCGGACAGGCGGCCGAAGATGCGCGTCTCCATGGTCTCCGCGCCGCCGAAGCGCAGATTGGCCTCGAGGCCGGTGAGCGCATCCGGCGACATGCTCGCGCGCTCTTCCACCGCGATGCGAATTTCGTCGGCCCAGTCGAGGTCGTCCGGCGCCGCAGTCACGAGTCCCAGCACTTCCGCCTCAGCCGGCGAAAGCAACGTGCCCACGGTGTCGCGCGCGGCCCCGAGCGGGGCGCTCTCGTCGTAGTAGCGGCGCGCGACGCGCGCCTGCCCGTTCACCATCGGGTAGGCGCCGAAATTGGCGTCTGTCAAGGCGATGCGCGGCTCGCGCTGGGTGTCGTCGGGCAGGCTCGCCATGTAGCTGCGATCGGCGGCAAGCGCCAATTCGAGTAGCGTTCCCGCAAAGCACGAGCCTGGCTCGACGAGCGCGAAGATCGTGCGCGACGTCACGTCGAGTCGCCCCAGCGTCCTCCTCAGCATGCCGATGGTTTCGCGCACCAGCCAGTGGTGGCCGAGTTCGCACAGCGTGGCGTCCATGGCCAGGACGGATTGCGGGTCTCCCTCAGTCCTGATGAGCCAGGTGCCGAGGTCGAGTTCGTTGGTGCGCAGGCAGAGGATCGCGTCGTCGAGTTCGCGCGCCATCGCAAGCGGCCACCAGCGCGCTCCCACAGCTTCGATTCCGGCGATGTCGGATGGCTGCGGACCCGCGGGGCCGCGGACCGTGAAACTGGCGGTGCGCCTCGCGCGATCGATGGCGACGTCGACGTGCTCGTAGTGGTATCCCGCCGTGTCGACCACGCGCTGCAGGGGCGCGAGCACGACGCCCGAGGCGTCGGTGGGCCGGTCGCTGCCTTTGGCCAGTTCCTGCGCACGCGCGTTCACCGCCTCCATGAATTGGGCGGGCTTGACCACGGCATCGACCAGGCGCCAGTCCTTGGCCTTTTGTCCGCGCACGCCTTCGTTCAGCGTGCAAAAGATGTCGGCCAGGTCGTGCCGAACATGGCGCTTGTCGGTGACTCGGGTGAGGCCGCCGGTGCCCGGCAGGACACCCAGCAGCGGGACCTCGGGCAGCGCGACGCTGGACGAGCGGTCGTCCACCAGGAAGATCTCGTCGCAGGCGAGCGCCAGTTCGTATCCTCCGCCCGCGCACGCGCCATTGACTGCCGCGATGAACTTGAGCCCGGAGTGCCGGCTGGCATCTTCGAGGCCGTTGCGCGTCTCGTTGGTGAACTTGCAGAAATTCACCTTCCACGCATGACTGGAGAGGCCCAGCATGAAAATGTTGGCGCCGGAACAGAAGACGCGCTCCCGGGCGCTCGTGACGACGACGCAACGGACTTCCGGATGTTCGAAGCGGATGCGCTGCACGGCGTCGTGCAGTTCGATGTCGACGCCGAGGTCGTAGGAGTTGAGCTTGAGTTTGTAGCCGCCCCGGATGCCGCCGTCCTCCGCGATGTCGAGGGCAAGCGTGGCCACGGCTCCTGAGAATGCGAGCTTCCAGTGTCGGTACCGGGACGGTTCGGTCCGGTAGTCGACTTGCGGTTCATCGGCCATGCGATTTCTCCGTGGGCTCGTCTCGGAAGGGTCGTTGCAAACTGGTATGCATGATAATGCAGGAACGACCTGTCGGTGCGGCATTATAATGCATACTTCGTCCGCGACACGATCAATCCTTTCGGGCCAGTGTCTGCTGCAAGCCCGATCGCAGATCGAAATAGGCGTTCTCCAACGACTTGTCGCCGGTTTCGACCGTGAGGTCTGCCTTGGCGTAGAGCCCCTCCCGTCCGGCGAGAATGCGCTTCAGGTCGTCCATCGCCTCGAGATTGCCCTCCATCGGTCGCAAGTCGCCTTGCGCCACGACGCGCTGCATGTGTTCCTCCGGCGACGCGCGCAGCCAGACCGTGAAGCAATGCGCGAGCAGCAGGTCGAACGTCGGCGCCTCGGAAACCAGGCCCCCGCCGGTCGCGATCACGGCCTTGGGAAATTCGGAGAGGGTTTCCTCCAGCGCGCGATGCTCGTAGCGGCGGTACGCCGCGGAACCGTACAGCGAATGGATTTCATGCACTTCACAGCCGGCGAGCCGCTCGACGACGCGATTGAGTTCGACGAAGGGAACGGCCAGGTCGGCCGCCAGCATGCGACCCAGCGTCGACTTGCCCGCGCCGCGAAGCCCGATGAGGGCGATCCGCCACGAGCGATTGGGATCGGTACGGCTCGCGCCGAGCAGGTCCGCCAGCGCCATCCGCACGCGTTGCAGCGTCGCCTCGTCCCGGCCACGGAGCATTTGCCGGATGAGTATCAGCTCAGGGGACGCGATGCCATCCTGGCCGACCAGCTCGGCCATCGAGCAGTTCAGCGCCTGCGCCAATTGTCGCAGCAGCAGGACCGACGGGTTTCCGGTCCCGGTCTCCAGATTGGCCAGATGCCGCTCCGAGATACCGGCTTCGCGCGCAAGCACCTTGCGCGTGACGCCGCGCCGCGATCGCATCAGGCGAACCCGTTCGCCCAGCACCGTCAGGAACGGATCGCGAGTGTCGTCGTCAGGAAGGGTGCCGGCGATGCTGATCAAAATGCGCCAAGTTTGAACGACAAATGCACTTTAATGCTTGTTAACTTCGGTCGACATGAATTAAAGTACCAGAGGTCAGTCTGGAGTGCAATCCGGAGGAAGCAATGAGCGCCCATGGCAACCCGCCACCGGAGCGGTTCAATTTCGCGCAGGACGTCTTGGAGCGCAACGCCGGCCGCGCGGGCAAGACCGCCTATGTCGACGACGTGGTGACGCTGACCTACGGCGAACTCGATGCTCGCGTGCGGTCGGCCGCGGCCGCGTACGTCGCCCTCGGACTCCGCCGCGAGGAGCGCCTGCTGCTCTGCCTGCACGACACGGTGGATTTTCCGGTGGCGTTTCTCGGTGCGCTGTATGCGGGCGTGGTGCCGGTCGCGGTCAACACCATGCTCACCGCGGATGACTATGCGTACATGCTCTCGCACAGCCGGGCGCGGGCGCTGGTGGTGTCCGGCGTGCTGCTGCCCGCCCTCGTCGAGGCCCTCGGGCGCGGCGGTCACGACGTGCAAAACGTCATCGTGTCGCGTGCCGCGACCGCATTGCCGGAATCGGCGCTGGACTTCGCCGCCTGGATCGGCGCGGCCGCCGCCATGCCGCGCGCGGTGGACACGGCGGCCGAGGAAATGGCGTTCTGGCTCTATTCGTCGGGCTCGACAGGCCGGCCCAAGGGGACGGTGCATACGCACGCGAACCTGCATTGGACCGCGGAACTCTACGGGAAGCCGATACTCGGCTTGAACGAGCGCGATGTGGTCTTCTCGGCTGCCAAGTTGTTCTTTGCCTACGGCCTTGGCAATGCGCTGACCTTTCCGCTGTCGGTGGGCGCGACGACGGTCCTGATGGCCGAGCGAGCGACGCCGCAGGCCGTGTTCCTGCGCTTCCTGCAGCATCAGCCCACGATTTTCTGCGGCGTGCCGACGCTCTATGCGGCGCTGCTGTCCTCGCCAGACCTGCCGCAGCGCAAGGATGTCGCCCTGCGCCGTTGCATTTCCGCGGGCGAAGCGCTGCCGCGCGAAGTCGGCGAACGGTTCGCCGCGCGTTTCGGCTGCGAAATACTGGATGGCATCGGCTCGACCGAGATGCTGCACATCTTCCTGTCCAATCAGGCGGGCCACGTCCGTTACGGCACGACGGGGCGACCGGTGCCAGGCTACGAGGTCGAATTGCGGGGCGAGGATGGTCATGTCGTCGGCGACGACGCGATCGGCGACTTGTACATCCGCGGGCCGTCGGCGGCGCTGATGTACTGGCAGAGCCGCGAACGCTCGCGCGCGACGTTCCAGGGTGAGTGGACGAAGAGCGGGGACAAGTACACGCGCAGCGCCGACGGCTACTACACGTACGCGGGCCGAAGCGACGACATGCTCAAGGTCAGCGGCCAGTACGTCTCGCCGTTCGAGGTGGAGGCCGTGCTGATGCGGCACGAGACGGTGCTCGAAGCGGCGGTCGTCGGCAAGGTCGACCACGATGGACTCACCCGCGCCATCGCCTATGTCGTGCTGAAACCGGGCCACGGCGGCGACGCGGAACTCGCGCAGGCGCTGCAGGCTTTCGTCAAGGGCCAGCTGGCACCGCACAAATATCCGCGCGAGGTCCATTTTCTTCCGGAGTTGCCCAAGACCGCGACCGGCAAGATCCAGCGCTTCAAGCTGCGCGACCCCGCAGCGCACTGACGGACCGGCGGCGCGAGCCCGCATTGAACTCTTCTTCCGCCACGGCCGCGCCCGATCGCGCGTTCGTCGACGTCGACATTGGCGGCGCGAGGTCGCGGCTGGAATTCGCGCGGATCGACGCGGCGCGCGTCGACGCGCCGCTGATTGTGTTCCTGCATGAGGGCCTGGGCTCGGTCGCGATGTGGAAGGACTATCCGCAAACGCTGTGCGCGGCAGCCGGTGCAAGAGGACTGGTGTACTCGCGGCGAGGCTACGGATGTTCCACGCCCCGGCCGTCGACGCAGAAATGGCCGGTGAGCTTCCTGCATGACGAGGCGTGCGACGTGCTGCCGAGGATGTTCGAACGGCTCGACGTCACGGAACCGCCATGGCTGTTCGGCCACAGCGACGGCGCCTCCATCGCGTTGTTGTACGCGTCCGCGTTTCCGGAGCGGGTGGCCGGCGTGGTGGCCGTCGCGCCGCACGTCTTCGTCGAGGATGTGAGCCTGGCCAGCATCAGGCAGGCGCGCGCCGAGTACACCCGATCCGACCTGCGGCTGAAGCTCGCGCGCTACCACGACGATCCGGACTCGGCCTTTTACGGCTGGAACGACATCTGGCTCGATCCCGCGTTCCGGGAATGGAACATCGAGGATCGCCTGTCCCGCATCCGCAGCCCGCTGCTGGCCGTCCAGGGCGAGGACGACATCTACGGGACGATGGCGCAGGTCGACGCGATCGCCCGCCTCGTCCCGCAGGCCAGGGTGCTCAAGCTGGCGGGCTGCGGACATTCACCCCACCGGGACCAACCCGCGGCGCTGACCGCGGCCGCCGCCGCCCTTGTGAGGAATGGTGTCGACGGGCCGTCCCGCTTGGCCGCCAGAGCGTGATTGCGGTATGTTTCGGGTCATGCCACCCCGGCGCGCCCGTGCCCGGCACCACAACAATAGTTCGATTCCCAAGGAGATGAAGATGCGCAGGTCCCGATGGTTGCCCTTGCTTGCCCTGGTCGCGACGCTTTCCGTTCCGTCGCTGGAGGCGCAGGCCCAGGCCAAGCTCAAGGTCGGTTTCATGCTTCCCGCGACCGGCACCTTCGCCGCGCTGGGAACGGCGATCGAGAATGGCTTCCGGCTCTACGTCACCGAACAGGGCGGCAAGCTCGGCGGCCGCGAAATCGAATACGTGAAGGTCGACGACGAATCGGAACCGTCAAAGGCGACGGACAACATCAACAAATTGATCAAGCGGGACAACGTCGACGTCGTCGTGGGCACGGTCCACTCCGGCGTGGCGCTTGCGATGGCGAAAGTTGCCAAGGAAACGGGCACGCTGCTGGTCATCCCGAATGCAGGCGCGACCGCGATCACCGGTCCGATGTGCGCGCAGAACATCTTCCGTTCGTCGTTCTCGAACTGGCAGCCCGGTTATGCGATGGGCTTGGTCGCCGCCGAAAAGGGCTACAAGAAGGTGATGACGATCACGTGGAAGTACGCGGCGGGCGATGAATCGGTCGGCGGGTTCAAGGAAGGCTTCGAGAAGTCCGGCGGACAGGTGGTGAAGGAGCTCTCGTTGCCGTTCCCTGGCGTCGAGTTCCAGGCGCTGCTGACGGAGATCGCGGCGGCCAAACCCGATGCCGTCTACACGTTCTTTGCCGGCGGCGGCGCCGTCAAGTTCGTGAAGGACTATGCGGCGGCGGGCCTCAACAAGACCATTCCTCTCTACGGCGCCGGCTTCCTCACCGACGGCACACTGGAAGCGCAGGGTGACGCGGCGCAGGGACTGCTGACCACGCTTCACTATGGCGACGGCCTCACCGTGCCAAAGGACAAGACGTTCCGCGCGGCCTATGCGGCGGCGTACAAGATGCAACCCGACGTCTACGCCGTGCAAGGCTACGACGCCGCGCAATTGCTCGGCATCGGCCTGACGGCGGTCAAGGGCGACTTTGCCAGGAAGAAGGAACTGTACGCCGCGATGGAGTCGGCGAAGATCGACAGCCCGAGGGGGATGTTCACGCTGGGCAAGAACCACGACCCGGTGCAGGACATCTACCTGCGGCGCGTCGAAGGCAAGGAAAACAAGGTCATCGGGATTGCGGCCAAGGCGTTGGCCGATCCGGGCCGCGGCTGCACGATGTAATGATGGCCACCACGATCGCGCCCGCATGCGCCATCGTGTGATGCAGCGAAATGGAGAGCGGCGGCGAAGGCGCGCCGCTCTCCGTCGTTAGGGATTGCCTGGACGTCGCTCCCACCGCATGGACCTCGCCACTTTTCTCGTCCAGTGCCTGAACGCGCTGCAGTACGGCCTGCTCCTGTTCCTGGTGGCCAGCGGGCTGACGCTCATCTTCGGCATCATGGGCGTCATCAACCTGGCGCACGGCAGCTTCTACATGATCGGGGCCTACCTCGCGTATACGCTTGCGCCGGTATTCGGCGGCAACCTGGTCGTCACGCTCGGCGTCGGCATCGTGCTGGCCGTGGCTTTCGGCTACGCGCTGGAGTGGGTGTTCATTTCCTATCTCTATCAACGCGACCACCTGCAGCAGGTGCTGATGACCTACGGGCTCATCCTGGTCTTCGAGGAACTGCGCAGTATCCTGGTCGACAACGATGTGCACGGCGTGACCGTGCCGCCTTGGCTGGCCGGCA
>DAOMGB010000016.1:0-46635 GCA_035430095.1 Casimicrobiaceae bacterium
GCACCCAGGCCTCGAGGCGCTCGCTCATCGCGCGCATCCACTTGCCGGTGTTCACCGAAAGATCGCCGATCAGCTCGAATACCGGCAGCGGCAGCAGCGTGATGTCCGGTCCCACGTTGCTGGTCAGCGTGCGGCAGGCGAGGCCGGGACGGCCATTGATCACCATCGCGCAGCTGCCGCAGATGCCGGCGCGGCAGACGAAGTCGAATTGCAGCGACGGATCCTGCTTTTCGCGTATCTCGGAAAGCGCGATGAACAGCGTCATCCCGTGCGCCTGTTCGAGTTCGTAGGTCTGCAGGTGCGGCACGCTGGAAGGGTCGTGCGGGTTGTATCGCATCACGTGGACCCGGATCCTGGCTCCGGCTTCGACTTTGCCGGCCGCGTCCGCCGCCGGCACGATGGGAATGGTCCTGGCGAGCGCGTGCATGTCGGTGATGTTGTTCATGCCGCCGTCCGTCCGGCGGGCGCGTTGGGAAACGGCTCGTCCAGCCGCTCGTTGCGGCCGCGCAGGCGTGCCGGCAACAGGTCCTCGTAGGGAAGCAGCGCGCGTTGCAGCGCAAATCGGTCGCCGGCATGCGCGGCCTTGAGCGCGTCGACTTCCGCGATGCGCCGCGCTGTGTCCGGATGATCGACGTAATCTTTGGCGCCGTAGCCGCGCCAGCCAGGCGGCAGTTCCATCTTCATGACGTCGAGCGCCTCGTAGTTGAGCGTCGGCAGCGTCTCGCCCTCCTTCCATGTGGCGAGCGTGCGCTTCAGCCAATCGGTGTCGTTGCGGCGGGGGAAGTCCTCGCGGTAGTGGGCGCCCCGGCTCTCGGTGCGGACCAATGCACCATAGGCGACAGTGAGCGCGAGCTTCAGCATCTTCTGCACCCGGTAGGCTGTGACGAGCTCGGGGTTTGCGCCCGGCGCCGACGCGCGCGTCCGGATGTCCCGGCTTCGCTTCACCAGCTGCTGCAACTCGTCGACCGCCTCCTCGAGGTCGCGGCCGGTGCGGAAAATGCCGACCTTCGCGGTCATGATCTCCTGCATGCGCGCCTTGAGCGCGCTTGCGTCCTCGCTGCCGCGGCCGCCGGACAGCGCGTCGAGCTTGGCCTGCTCGCGCTCCATGAAATCGCGCACGACGCCGGTGGGCAGGTTGAATTCGTTGCGCGGATCGTCGCAGAAATCGGCGATGAATTCACCGACGATCATCCCGGCGACGACGGTCTCCGCGACCGAGTTGCCGCCCAGGCGGTTGAAGCCGTGCATGTCCCAGCACGCTGCCTCGCCGGCCGCGAACAGTCCCGCCAGCGTCGGGCTTTCGCCGGTATGGCGCGTCCTCACGCCGCCCATCGTGTAGTGCTGCGCAGGGCGCACGGCGATCAGGTCCTTGGTCGGGTCGACGCCGAGGAAGTGATGGCAGATCTCGAAGACTTCGCGCAGATTGGACTTGATGTGCTTCTCGCCCAGCTGCGTGATGTCGAGCCAGAGATGGTCGCCGAAGCGGCTCTTGATGCCCTTGCCCTTGCGGATGTGCTCCTCCATCCGGCGGGAAACGACGTCGCGCGACGCCAGCTCCTTCTTCTCCGGCTCGTAGTCCGGCATGAAGCGGTGCCCGTCGGCGTCCTTGAGCAGACCCCCGTCGCCCCGGCAGCCCTCGGTGACCAGGATGCCGGCGGGAAAGATTCCGGTGGGATGGAACTGCACGGCCTCCATGTTGCCCAGCGAAGCGATGCCGGTCTCGAGCGCCAGCGCGTGGCCGATGCCTTCGCAGATGACCGCGTTGGTGGTCACGCGGTAAAGGCGGCCGGCGCCGCCGGTCGCAAGCGCAGTGGCCTTGGCGACGTAGGCGATGAGTTCCCCGTCGATCAGGTCGCGCACGACCGCGCCATAGCAGCGGCCCCCATCGTGGATCAGCGCGAGCGCCTCGGCGCGCTCATGCACCGGAATGCCGCTGCCGATGGCCTGGTCGCCGACCGCCTGCAGCATCGCGTGGCCGGTGCCGTCGGAGACATAGCAGGTGCGCCATTTCTTGGTGCCGCCGAAGTCGCGCTGCGCGACCGTGCCGTGAGCCTCGTCTCGCTCGGTGATCGTCACTTTCTGTCCGTTGATGATCACCGTGCGGTCGCCGCGGCGAACGCGGCTCCACGGTACTCCCCACGCGGCGAGTTCGCGCACGGCCTTGGGCGCCGTGTTGACGAACATGCGCACCACACTCTGGTCGGCGCCCCAGTCCGAGCCGCGCACCGTGTCCTCGAAGTGAACGTCCTCGTTGTCGCCCTGGCCCTTGATCACGTTGCCGAGCGAAGCCTGCATGCCACCCTGCGCCGCCTTGCTGTGCGAGCGCTTGGGTGGAACCAGCGAGAGGATCGCCGCGTCGTGACCGCGCCGTTTCGCCGCGATCGCCATCCGCAGGCCAGCCAGCCCGCCGCCGATCACCAGCACATCGGTGTAGACGACTTTCATTTCGCGCCTCCGGACGGTGCGGCGTCCCCCGGTTGTCCTGCGTCCTTCTGCACCCATGCGGGCGTATAGCGTTCGCCGACACGGCCGGCGTGCTCGATGCCGATCTTGATATACGCGGCGAGTGTCGCGAAGCCCAGCGCGAGGAAGAACACCGTCAGCGCCCATTTCAGGAACTTGAGGCGCTTGCGCGTGGCGTCGGGATCCTTCCCGGCGAGCCAGCCCCATTTGACGGCGAGCCGGTACAGCCCCACGCCACCATGGATCTCGACGGCGAGCAGCAGCACGATGTACAGCGGCCACCAGCGATAGCTCCAGACCCGGTCGCCCGATTCGAACGGGCCGATCATGCCGGGCTGGGTCAGCATCTGGAACAGGTGCGGCGCGGCGAGGAAGAACAGCGCGAAGCCGGTGACGACCTGCCAGAACCAGAGCGTGGTGTCCTCGTGGTGCATCATGTGCATGTGGTCGCGGTAGGTCCGGAACTGGCGGTAATTGATCGGGAACTTGCGCACGGCGAGGGCCGCATGCAGCACGAGAAGCGTAATGATGGTAGCGACGACGACCGACACGATTCCGGGATAGGCCCTGCCGAAGATGAAGTAGCCTTCGAACATCCGGGTGATCGTCCACATGGCGTCCCGGGAAATCAGGATCGACGACACGAAGAACATGTGTCCCCACATGAACAGCGCCAGCAGCAATCCGCTTGCGCTCTGCGCGAAATCGAGTCGCGCCGGCCACCGGCTCTTGCGCGGTCGGTCTCGACCGCCGGCACCGGCGACGATCTGGCTGCCCGAATTCATGGTTCCACTCCCTGGCGTTGGCATCGTCAGCGGGCGCGGTCGAAGGCAGGCACGCCCATGCACTGCACCGGATGCATGAACTGAGCCTATCGTTCGAGTGTCATGGATGCATTGACTTGCGTCAAGGGACCGGCGGACAGGCCTTGCGTCGCCATTCACCGGGTATGGACAATCGCAGGAGGGGACGGTCGGCCGCCCGCCCGTGGCACATGCGCGCTGCGCTTGTGGGGCATGGGCGAAGCCGATGACCAGGTTCAACCAGGAGGAACCATCCGAATGAATGATGCCGGAACCGCGGCGGCGTCGCCGCCGCCCACTCGAGGCATGGCGCTTCTGCACGATCCGATCCTGAACAAGGGCACGGCGTTCACGGAGGCGGAAAGGGACGCGCTCCACTTGCGGGGCCTGCTGCCTCCGCGCGTCTTCACGCAGGAACAACAGATCGAACGTGTCCTGGAGAATTTTCGGAGCAAGGCCACCGACCTCGACAAGTACGTCAACCTCACGGCGCTGCACGACCGCAACGAGGCGCTGTTCTTCCGGGTCCTGATCGACCACCCGGACGAGATGACGCCGATCGTCTATACGCCGACCGTGGGTCTGGCCTGTCAGCAGTTCGGTCACATCTTCCAGCGGCCGCGCGGAATCTTCATCAGCGCCAACGATCGCGGGCGTGTCGCGCAGTTGCTGGCGAACTGGCCCCGGCGCGACGTGGCGATCATCGTGGTCACGGACGGCGAGCGCATACTGGGACTGGGCGACCAGGGTGCCGGCGGCATGGGAATTCCTGTCGGGAAGCTGTCGCTCTATACGGCGTGCGCAGGCGTGCCTCCCAATGCGTGCCTGCCGGTGCTGCTCGACGTCGGCACCAACAACGAGCGATTGCGCAACGACCCCCTGTACCTCGGCCTGCAGCAGCCGCGATTGCGCGGAGCGGAATACGACGCGCTGGTCGACGAGTTCATCACCGCGGCGCAGGAGCGCTTTCCCGGCGTGGTGATCCAGTTCGAGGACTTTGCGTCGCAAAATGCGTTCAGGCTGCTCGAGAAATACCGCAACCGGATCCCCACGTTCAACGACGACATCCAGGGCACCGCTGCCGTCTCGCTGGCGGGGATCCTGTCGGCGCTGCGCATCACCGGCGGCAAGCTCGGCGAGCAGACGCTGCTGTTCCAGGGCGCAGGCGAGGCGGCGACCGGCATCGCGGACCTGGCGGTGGCGGCGATGGTGGCGGAGGGCCTCGACCCGGCCGCGGCGCGCCGGCGGTGCTGGTTGTTCGACTCGCACGGCCTGGTGGTCAGCCAACGGACCGATCTCGCCTCGCACAAGCGGCCCTATGCTCACGACTATTCGCCGGTCGACGCGCTGCTCCGTGCGGTGAACGAGCTGCGTCCGACGGCGATCATCGGCGTCGCGGCGGTGGCGCGGGCGTTCACCGAAGACGTCATTCGCGCGATGGCGTCGATCAACGCGCGCCCCATCATCTTCGCCTTGTCGAATCCGACATCCAAATCCGAGTGCACTGCCGACGAGGCGTATCGGTGGTCGCAGGGCCGGGCGCTGTTTGCCTGCGGTTCCCCATTCGATCCGGTGACGCTGGGCGGCCAGACCTTCGTTCCGCGCCAGGGCAACAATTCCTACATCTTTCCGGGCGTCGGCCTGGGCGTCATCGCGGTCCGCTCCAAGCGGGTGACCGAGGAGATGTTCATGGCCTCCGCGCGTGCGCTGGCGGAGAAAGTGACGCAAGCCGATCTCGACCAGGGCAGCCTGTACCCGTCGCTGCGTCGCGTGCGCGAAGTCTCGGCGCATATCGCCGCGGAAGTCGCGGCGGTGGCCTATCGACAAGGGCATGCGCAGCGGCCTCGGCCCGCGGATCTCCACCAGTTCATTCAATCGCAGATGTATGAGCCGCGCTACCTGAGCTACAGTGCGACTTGACGTGCCGTGCGCAAACCCGCGCAGTGCAGGACGAAAGGACGGTAGCAGATCATGACCGAAAGCGTTTTGGCGATGCTGAAGAGGCATCCCTTTGTTGAAGGATTCCAGCCTCAGCACATCGAACAGCTTGCGACTCTGGCGACGAGGGTGCGCTTCGACCGCGACCAGGTCATCTTTCGCGAAGGCGACGAGTGTTCGGACTTCTACCTGATCGTGTCCGGATTGGTGGCGCTGGAGATCGCAGCACCGGACCACACGTTTCGCGTGCAGACGCTCGGCGCCGGCGATGAGCTCGGATGGTCTGCCGTGCTGATGGGCAAGGGAAAGTACTTCCAGGCGCGGGGACTTGAACGGGTGGACGCCCTCGCGTTCGACGGCGGCGACGTGCTCGCGGCCTGCAAGAGTGACTCGCAGTTCGGCTTCGTCTTCATGCAGCACCTGCTGGGTATCGTGGCGGGGCGGCTGCAGGCAACGCGCCTGCAGCTGCTGGACATGCATTCGCCGGTGGCCAAGCGCGCCGGCACCTGAAGCGCCACGTACGGGCCATGGGCGCGTTTCGTGCCTGCCGCCGTCGTACCTTTGCCCTGTCGCCGCAGCGGCTTCCCTGCAGCCCTGGCAGGACTCCTACAGCCGTCCCATCACCCAGCCCGGCACTACGAGCAGGACCCCGGCTGCCAGCGCGCAGACGATCCCCGCGCCCACCACCGAGGGACCGGGTTCGCCGCGGGTGTCCGGGGAGTCCTTCGGGCTCATAAAGAGATGTTGTATCACACGAAGGTAGAAGTAGATTCCCAGGTAGCTGCCTACCAGGCCGAGCACGCCATAGATTACGTATCCCGCGGAAATCACATTCCTGAAGATCAGGAACTTCGCGACGAACCCCGGGAACGGCGGAATACCCGCCAGCGACAGCATTGAAATCGCGATCATCACCGCCGCCCACGGCCGGCGATGGAACAGCCCCTGCATCTGGTCGAGCCTGTCCCTGGAGCGGTCGTCGTCGTTGGGCGGGATGGAGGCGAAGGCCAGCAGGTTCATGAACCCGTAGGCGATGATGTAGAACGCGACGGCCTGGAACCTGCCCGGCGCGTCGCCGAGGAAGGCGTAGAACAGGTATCCCGCATGCGCAATCGAGGAGTAGGCGATCATCCGGCGGAAGCTTTGCTGCCGCATCGCCGTCAGGTTGCCCCACACGATCGAGACCAGGGGCAGCAGCGCCAGCAGGTCCGCGATCGGCGAGGTCAGGTTCATCATGCCGAACAGGCGGACCGCGGCCAGCAGCACGCCGGCCTTGACGATCGTGGCCATGTACGCCGTGACCGGGACCGCGGCCGCCTCATACGCATCCGGCGCCCACGCATGGAACGGCACGATGGCACCCTTGAGAAAGAACGCCACGATGATCAGCACGGCGGCCATCCGCGCCATCGGGTCGGTGGAGCGCAAGGCATCTCCGAATGCCGCAAGGCCAAGCGACCCGGTTCCGCCGTAAAGCAGCGCCACGCCCATCAGGAGCGTCGCGGTGGCCGCGCCTCCCAGGACCAGGTATTTGAGCGCGGCTTCGGCGCTTTCCGGCCGGCGGTACGCAAGCAGCACCAGCGCATACACCGGCAGCGACATGATCTCGAGCCCGAGAAAGAGCGTCAGGAAGCTGTCGGCGGACAGGAGCAGGCAAACGCCATACAGAGAGGAGAGGACGAGGATGTGCAACTCGCGCTGCGCGATTTCGGTCCGCGAGATGAGCAGCACCGGCACCGCCAGCGCAAACACGATGGCCTTTCCCATGTACGCGGCCGAATTCACGGAGAAGTGGCCGGGGAACGCTGCGAAGGCGTAGCCGTATTGCGAGATCCAAAGCGCGAACGCCGTGGCGGCAAGCACCGTGAACAGCGCCGTGCGGGACGCCCATTTTTCGTCGGCGCCGATGATCTGCTGCCCGATGAGCAGCACGATGCCCGCCAGCAGCAGGTTCTCCGGCAGCATGGAAACGACGATTTCGATGACGTTCATCGTGTGCCTGCGTTTTGTTCGGCCGACGCCGATTGCGCCGTCTGTCCTCTTACCGGCGCTGATTCAAGCCGGGACGCCACCTTTGCGCCGGTACGTTCCACCGTGACGAGCTGCCGGAATTCGCGTGCCGCGAGCTCGGTCTTGCGCATCGGCTCCGCGGGGAACAGGCCGAGCGCGAACACCGCGACCACGATCGTCGTCAGGATGAATTTTTCGCGCAGTCCGAGATCGGCGAGCGGAAGGTGCGGTGCCTTTGCGGCCCCGAACAGGAAGCGCTGCGCGAACCACAGCATGTAGAGCGCACCTAGCACGACTCCGGCGACGGCGCTCGCGCTGACGACGAGCGGATAGGTCGCGCCTTGCTGGTACTGGGACCAGGCCGCGCCGAACGACCCCAGCAGCACCAGGAACTCTCCGGTGAATCCGCTGGTTGTGGGAAGCCCGACGGCCGCGAACGTCAGTATGCCCACGAACACCGCATAGACCGGCATCAGCTTGGCCAGCCCGCCGTACGCGGCGAGTTCGCGGGTGTGGCAGCGCTCGTAGATCATGCCGACGAGCAGGAACAGCCCGCCGGCGACCAGCCCATGGCTCACCATCTGGATGACCGCGCCCTGGATGCCGATCAGGTCGAGGCTGATGAGTCCCAGCATCACGAAGCCGAGATGGCTGATCGACGAATAGGCGATGACCTTCTTGATGTCGGATTGCACCAGCGCGAGGCATGCGCCGTAGATGATGCTGATCACGGCGAGCGTGCCGATCAGCGGCGCGAGCATCCGGGTTGCGTCCGGAAAGAGCGGAAACCCGAGCTTCATGAAGCCGTACGTTCCCATCTTGAGCAGGACGCCTGCCAGGATCACCGAGCCTGCGGTCGGCGCCTCGACGTGGGCATCGGGCAGCCAGGTGTGCAACGGCACGACCGGCACCTTGATGGCGAACGAGAGGCCGAATGCTGCCAGCAGCAGCGTCTGCACCGGCAGCGACAGCTGTGCGCGATAGAGTTCGGCGAATCCGAACGACGTGACGCCGGAAGTCGCCTTCAGCGAGTAGACGAGATAGATGAGCGCGGCCAGCATCAGGATGCTGCCGAACGCCGTGTACAGCACGAACTTGAACGTGGCGTAGATGCGCCGTTCGCCGCCCCAGATGCCGATGATGAAGAACATCGGGATCATCATCGCTTCCCAGAACACGTAGAACAGGAACAGGTCCTGCGCGACGAAGGCGCCGACCATCGCGAACTGGATCAGCAGCACCATCGCGTAGAACAGCTTGACGTCCTTCTGGATCGCCGTGTACGCGCCCAGCACCACCAGCGGACCGAGAAACGCCGTCAGCAGGACCAGCAACAGGTTGTAGCCGTCCAGGCCGATCTGGTAGTTCACTCCCCAGCCCGCAATCCAGGGCACGCGCGTCTCGAATTGCAGCCCGGCCACGGTGGCGTCGAACTGGCAATACAGCCACGCGGCCAGCGCCAGTTGCGCCAGCATCGCGGCCATTGAAATTCCGCGAACGAGGTCGTCCCGGCGCGGCGGCACCGCCAGCAGCGCCGCGGTACCGAGGAGCGGCAGGTACAGCACGAGGTTGAGCAGCGTGGCGTTACCCATGGCGCCAGCTCCACGCGACCGAGATCACGATGCCGACGACGACGAGCCAGGCGTACAGGTGCAGGCTCCCGGTCTGCACCCGACCCAGCATGCCCGCGGTGCGATGGCCGAGCGCGGCCATGCCGTTGAGCGATCCGTCGAGGATCGTCCTGTCGCCAAGACGGAGGAACACGTTCTCCGAAATCCAGAGCAACGGTCGCGCGAGCACGCGGTCGTACAGCTCGTCGATGAAATACTTTCCGAACAGCAACCTGTGCAAGCCAGCGAAGCCGCGCTGCAGCCGCTCCGCGCGTTCGGCCTTGCCGCCAAAGAAGAACGCCGCCCCGAGGAGGCCGACCACGGCCAGGGCGACCGACACGAAGATGAGCGTGTGCTCGACGTGCTCAAGTTCCTCGGGGACGGTCGGCGCAGGCAGCAGCGGCGCCAGGAAATGCGGAATCGAGACGAATCCACCGAGCGCGGACAGCACGGCAAGCACGATCAGCACGCCGGTCATCGAAGGCGGCGACTCGTGGACGTGGTGCTCGACTTCAGGCGTCATCCGCGACGCCCCGAAGAACGTGAGCCAGAGCAGCCGGAACATGTAGAAGGCGGTGAGCAGCGCCGTGCCGGCGGCAACGACATAGAGCAGCGGCGAGCCGCCGCGGCTGCTCGCGAACGCGAACCAGAGAATTTCGTCCTTCGAGAAGAAGCCCGACAGCGGCGGGATGCCGGCGATGGCCGCGGTGGCCACGGCAAAGGTGACGAAGGTGATCGGAATCTTCCGCGCGAGTCCGCCCATCTTGCGGATGTCCTGCTCGCCGCCCAGCGCGTGGATCACGCTTCCCGCCGCCAGGAACAGGCAGGCCTTGAAGAACGCATGCGTGTAGAGGTGGAAGATGGCGACGCCGTACGCGCCGACGCCCAGCGCAACGAACATGAAACCGAGCTGGGAGATGGTCGAGTAGGCGAGCACCTTCTTGATGTCCGTCTGGACCACGGCGATCGTCGCCGCGAAGAAGGCCGTCGCCGCGCCCACGCCCGCGACCAGCGCGCTCGCCTCCGGCGCATGCAGGTAGATTCCCGAGAGCCGGGCGACCAGGTACACGCCGGCGGTCACCATCGTCGCCGCGTGGATCAGCGCGGACACCGGCGTGGGACCGGCCATCGCGTCCGGCAGCCAGACGTGGAGCGGAATCTGCGCGGACTTGCCGGTGGCGCCGATGAACAGCAGGATGCCGACCAGGCTGGCGGACACCATCGGTGCCGGCGTGGCCATGAACGCGGCGTTGATCCGGTCCATGTCCAGCGTTCCTATCGCCTGGTAGAGGACGAACATGCCGAGGAGGAAACCGGCGTCGCCGATGCGGTTGGTGATGAACGCCTTCTTGCCGGCGCGCGCCTTGTCGGGGTCCTCGAACCAGAAGCCGATGAGCAGGTAGGAGGCGAGCCCGACGCCTTCCCAGCCGACAAAGAGCACGAGCAGCGAGCGCCCGAGCACCAGCAGCAGCATGAAGAAGAGGAACAGGTTGAGATAAGCGAAGTAGCGGGCGTAGCTCGAATCCTCCTTCATGTAGCCGGTCGAGTAGACGTGGATCAGCGAGCCTACCCCGGTCACGATGAGCACCATGACGGCCGTGAGACGGTCGAAGTAGAAGGCGATGTCGAACGTGCGCCCGCCGATGCTGGCCCAGGTGTATACCGTGTCGATCAACGGCGCGCCGCCGGCACCGAGTTCCAGGAATCGCATGACCGCCAACGCAAAGGCGAGGATCGGCAGGCCGCAGCCTACGACCGTGACAAACCCCTTACCCAGCCGGTTCCCCGCGAGCCCGTTCAACACGAAGCCCACCAGGGGGAGCAGGACGATCAGGCCGAGAGAGTGGTTCACTGCTAACCTTTCAGGTCCGTATAGGCGCCGATGTCCAGTGCGTGCTTGCGACGCACCAGCAGCAGCACGATCGGGATCGCAATCGCGATTTCGGCCGTCGCGACCACGAAGATGAGGAAGACGAGCACCGCGCCGGCGGCGGAGGATGCCTGCTGCGCGAAGGTGACCAGGCTCAGGTTCACTCCGTTGAGCATGAGTTCCATGCACATCAGCATCACCAGCACGTTGCGCCTGATCATTACGCCCAGCAGGCCTAGCGAGAACAGCGCCAGCGCCACGAAGGTGAGCATTTGCACCCTATCCATGATTGCGCCTGCCCACGGCCAGCACTGCCAAGGCAGCCACGACCGCGGCCACCAGCAGCACGGACACGAGCTCGAAATGCAGCCAGTAGTCGGCCAGGAACGCGATGGAGAACTGCTTCACGCCGAAGAGCCCGCCGGCGGCTGCGCCGACGGGCGCGCGCAGGTGATGCCAGAAGCCATGCGCGAGGACGGCAATCAGCGCGATTCCGCCCGCGATGCCGGGCAGCAGCAGGTTCGAATAGCGGCGCGTGTACGAACTGTCGCGCACGTCGAGGAGCATGATCGCGTAAACCATGAACACCATCACCGCGCCAACGTAGATCAGCACCTGGAAAACGGCGATCACGTGCACGTTGAGCAGCGCGTAGACACCGGCCAGCGACAGCATGCACGCCACCAGCGCGAGCGCCACGCGCATCGGATGGCGCAGCACCAGCATCAGCGCGGCGCCGGCCACGGCCGTCCCGGCGAAGAGGTAGAGCATCAGCGTCTCGGTCATTTCGTTTCCCCGCCCTTGCGCGCGCCGCCTGCCGCCGGGTACGGTTTGGCGACGTCGCTTTGCCGATTCCAGTGAAGGAGCTCGTCCATGCCGAGCCACATGCGGTCGCGGTCGAACGAGGGGAGGTTGGGAACTTCCTTGACCATGCGGATGGCGTCTTCCGGACAGGCCTCGACGCAAAGTCCGCAGAAGATGCAGCGCGAATAGTCGATCTCGAAGCGCACCGGGAATTTCGGATGCGCCGGATCGTCCGGGTCGAATCCCGCCTCGATCTCGATGACCTTGGCCGGGCACACGGTCGCGCACATGTTGCAGGCGACGCACTGCGGCCTGCCGTCGGGCCGCTGCGTCAGCACGTGCTTGCCGCGGTTGCGCGGGGCGTAATCGAAGCGGGTCTCCTCCGGGTAGTACGTGGTCAGCGCGCCCTTGCGGAACGTCATCCAGCGCCACATGTTGCGCAGGAACACGCCCCCGGTGATGAAGAGGCCGCGCAGGATCTCGAACAGGTACGCGCGCTCCCACAACGACATCTCGGGCTCGTTCCAGTACTGCTTGCGCACGAAGGGTTTGCGGCTCATGGTTGGCGGCTCGTCACGCGCGCAATGCCCAGAGCGCGACCGAGGTCACGGCGAGGTTGGCCAATGCCAGCGGGAACATGAATTTCCATGCGAACTGCAGCAGCTGGTCGTAGCGGAAGCGCGGCAGCGACCAGCGAACCAGGATCTGGAAGCTGCACACCAGCAGCACCTTGACCAGGAACACGACCATCTGGGTCACGACGACCAGGCCGTGGCTCAGCGCGATCACGCGGTTGCCCGGGAGTACGAACCCCGCGTCGGTCATGAACGGCAGGTTGTAGCCGCCCAGGAAGAGCGTGGTGAAAAGCGCGCCGATGATCGCGATCTCGATGAACTCGGCGAACATGAACAGGCCCATCTTCATCGCGCTGTATTCGGTGTAGAAGCCCGCGATGAGCTCCGATTCGGCTTCGGGCAGGTCGAAGGGGATGCGCTTGTTCTCGGCGATGGCGGCCGTCATGAACAGGATGGCGGCGAACGGCTGAAAGACGATTCCCCAGGCCGGAAGAAAGCCCAGGAAGACTCCCGACTGGCTGCGCGCGATCGCGTCCAGGTCGACGCTGCCGTAGACGAGGATCAGTCCCAGCACCGTCAAGCCCATGATGAGCTCGTAGGAAATCATCTGCGAGCCCGCGCGCAGCGCGCCCAGCATCGAGAACTTGTTGTCGGACGACCATCCTGCCAGCATCGTCCCGATGATGGTCAGGCCGCCGAACGCGAACACGACGAGCAGTCCCGCGTCGAGGCGGGCAATCTGCAATGGGTAGGCGCGGTCGCCAAACCAGGCGGACAACGCGGGAATCCCGTGAAAGAGGTTGCCCGGGACCAGCGTGCCGCCGAAGGGGATCACCGCGAACACCAGCAGCACCGGCGTGAAGACGACCCAGGGTGCGATGGCATAGGCGAAGGCGTCGTAGGTCTTCGGCCTCCAATCCTCCTTGAGCATCATCTTGAGGCCGTCCGCCAGGCCGTGGAAAAGGCCAAGCCAGATCAGCTTGATCTGCGTGAAGGGGATTCGCACGTAGGCGCGATTGGCGCCGATTCGGTCGGACATCACCGCCGCCTGCTTGCGCTCGACCCACGTCAGCACGGTGCCGAACACGAGCAGCACCGCCACCGCATAGACAATGAACGAGAGGTAGACGACGAGGTCCTGCATCATGGTGTTGCGACCTTGGAGACTGCCAGCGCGGCGAACAGCGCCTGCGCGTCGGCCACCGAAGGATGGCTCGGGAAACACAGCTCGAACGCGCTGACCTTGCCCTCGAAATTCGTGTAATGCCCGCGCCGCTCGGTCTGGATGCTGATCGGAATGAACACGTCGGCGTGGCCGTTTTCGGGCTGCAGGTAGGAATTGAGGAAGATGATCCGCGCCCCGCGCGGCACGCGCGCGAAGTCGAAGCCTTCGCCCCAGACCAGCACCAGATCCGTCTCGTCCGGCAGGGCGGCGCCGCGATCGAGGTCGGGAAAGCGGGCGACGGCGCCGGCCGTGTTCGGGTTCTTGTCGGGGCGGATCAGCAAGTCGTCCTCGATCGGCTCGCCAGGCTCCGCCGCGCAGTCGGTCTTGACCCGCGCGGCGAAGCGCGTGCCGAACGCGGCGGCAAAGGCGTCGAGTTCCTCGTTGGATCCCCAGTTCGACACCATCGCGACGGGGTGACGGGCCGCGTCGATCATCCCGCGCGCCGCCTCGATGGCCGCCGTCAGGTCGACTGGCTTTCCCTTCCGCATCGCCTGGTGCGCGCGCACGCGCTCGAAGATGCCGGCCAGGTCCCGTCCCTTGTTGCAGATCCACGGGCCGTTGACTTCGGGGTTGTCCAGCGGCGTGATGCGCTCGATCCGCACGTTCTGCCTGGGGTCCAGCGCGTTCAGCTTCCACTCGCGCCTGCGGTGCCAGATCTGGATGCCGCAGCCGCGAGAGCAGCCGGGACAGACCGAGGGCGTGGGCGCCGTGTACCAGACGCGCGCCCGGTAGAGATGCGTCCTGGACAGCAGCGCGCCGACCGGGCAGATGTCGATGACGTTGTCGGAGTACGGGTCTTTGTCGAGCGGGTGGTCGCCTGCCGCGCGAACGAGGGACGCATCTCCGCGCTGCACGATCCCGAGCGCGTTCGATTTGGATATTTCGCGAGTGAAACGCACGCAGCGCGAACACAGGATGCAGCGCTCGTTGTCGAGCACGATGCGCTCGGAGAGCGGATGAAACTTGGTCGACTTGACCTTCGGATCGCGCGAGATGGAAGGCGACCCGTTGTACTCGTAGTGATAGTCCTGCAGCATGCACTCGCCGGCCTTGTCGCAGATGCCGCAATCGACCGGGTGATTCAGCGTCATCAGCTGCATGATCGACTTGCGGTATTCCTTGACCATCGGCGAGTCGGTGAGGACCCGCAATCCTTCGCTCACCGGCATGTTGCAGGCGATCTCCACCCAGCTGCGATCCTCGATCTGGATCGCGCAGATGCGGCAGTTGCCGGCCACCGAAAGCTTCGGATGCCAGCAGAAGTAGGGGATGAAGAATCCCCCGGCCTTCGCCGCCTCCATGACGGTCTGGCCACGCGCGGCTTCGACGGGCTGGCCGTTTATGAAGATCTGAGGCATTCGAGGTTTCCGTCGAAGCGTGAACGCTTGTTGGCGATGAAGTATTCGAACTCGTCGCGGAACTTGGCCAGCATCCCGATCGTCGCGTAGCCGGCGGCGTCGCCCATGCCGCAGATCGTGTTGCCGTCGTTCCAGCGGGAAATGTCGATCAGCCGGTCGAGATCCTCCAGCCGGCCGTCGCCGCGGACGATCCGGTCGATGATCCGGTGCATCCAGCCGGTGCCCTCGCGGCACGGCGTGCACTGGCCGCACGATTCGTGGTGGTAGAAGCGCAGCATGACCTGCAGCAGCCGGACCATGCAGGTGCCTTCGGCGATCGCCACCATGCCGCCCGATCCCACCGACGAGCCCGCGGCATTGAGAGACTGGTGGTCGAACGTGACGTTCTCGACCTCGGCCCCCGTCAGCACCTTGGTCGATATCCCGCCCGGAATGAGCGCCTTCACCTTGCGCCCGTCGGCCATGCCGCCGCAGTCCTCGTACAGGAATTTGGCCAGCGGGTAGCCGTATTCGACTTCATAGACGCCCGGCTTGGCGATGTGACCGGAAATGGAAACGAGCTGCGTGCCGGGACACTTGGCGGTGCCGTAGGTCTTGTACCAGGCCGCGCCGTTGGCGACGATCCCGGTGATGTTGGACAGCGTTTCAACGTTGTTGACCACCGTGGGGCGCTTGTAGAGTCCCTGCACCGTGAGGCGCGGCGGACGATTGCGCGGGTAGCCGCGCTTGCCTTCGAGCGACGACAGGAGCCCCGACGCCTCGCCGCAGACGTAGGAACCCGCGCCGCGGTAGGCGACGATGTCGCACGAGAATTCGCTGCCGAGGATGCGCTCGCCGAAATAACCGGCGGCATAGGCCTCCTCGATCGCGGCGGCGAGTCGATGGTACGGAACGTCGAACTCGCCGCGGATGTAGACGAAGGCGTTGCGCACCTGCAGCGCATAGGATGCGATCAGCATCGACTCGAGCAGCAGGTGCGGGGCATTCTCGAGGATCCAGCGGTCCTTGAACGTGCCGGGCTCGCCCTCGTCGGCGTTCGCGCACAGGTAGTGGGGCTGGCCGTCGTTGAGATTGACGACCGACCACTTCCGTCCGGCGGAGAAGGCCGCGCCGCCGTGCCCGAGCAGGGCCGCGGAAGTCACTTCCTTGGTCACGTCGGCGGGCTGCATCGAGGACAGCACCTTCGCGATCGTTGCGTAGCCGCCGCGCGCGCGGTAGTCGGCGAGCATGTGCGAGGTCGCCGTGACCGGGAACGTCATCAGGAGGGGTTTGCCAGGCATGTCAGTAGCGCTCGGCCGCCCGAAGGTGTCCGCGCGCCCCCTCGGGGGGCGGCGGAGGCAGTGAGCGTGGGGGTTGTTTCATCCTAGTCGAGCCCACCGAGCAGCGCGTCGAGCTTCGCGACGTCCATGTTCTCGTGATACTTGTTGTTGAGGACGACCACCGGCGCCGTGCCGCATGACCCCAGGCATTCGGCGGTCGACCATGTGATGCGGCCGTCTGGCGTCGTCTGGCCGGGGCTGATCCCGAGCTTCTGCCTGAGGTGCGCCATCAGGCGCTCCGCGCCGCACATCGAGCAACTGACATTGCGGCAGGTCTCGACGTGCCACCGACCTATGGCAACGCGCCGGAACTGCGTGTAGTAGGAGAGGACCTCCTCGACCTGGATCCGCGGCACTTTCAGGTATTCGACCAGGCCGTCGATGTCGCTGTCGGCGACGTAGCCCCGGTCCTCCTGGATGCGGCGGATGCATGGCAGCACCAGCGAGGACTCGAAGCCCTCGGGAAAGCGCGCCTTCAGCTTGTCGAATTCGGGGATGAGGTGTTTCATCGCTCAGTTGTCGTTGGCTCGTCGCCTGGTTACCTGTCGCACTCGCCGCCGATCATGTTGACGGAGCCGAACGTCGGGATGACGTCCGCCAGCTGGTACCCTTCGAGCATCTTTCCCACGCCGCCCATGTGCACGAAACTCGGCGAGCGAACGTGCATCTTGTAGGGCATGCCGCCGCCGTTGCTCACGATGTAGAAGCCGAGCTCGCCGTTGGGCGCTTCCTGCGCCGTGTAGATCTCTCCGGTCGGCACCTGGGGACCGTCCATGATCAGCTTGAAGTGATTGATCAGCGATTCGATTTCCGTATAGACCAGATGCTTGTCGGGCAGCACGCAGCGGCGATCGTCGACATTGAGCGGGCCGGCCGGCAGCATGTCCATCAGTTGCCGGATCATGTGCACGGACTCGTCCATCTCCCGCATGCGGACGTAGTAGCGGTCGTAGTTGTCGCCATTGATGCCGACGGGTACTTCGAAGTCGAGCTCCGCGTAGGCGAGGTAAGGCGCGTCCTTGCGCAGGTCGCGCGGCACGCCGGCGGAGCGCAGGATCGGTCCGGTGAAGCCGTAGCTGACGGCGTCGGCGGCCGAGATCGCGCCGACATTCCGCGTACGGTCGATGAAGATGCGATTGCGGTCCATCAGCCCGTGGATGCGGTCGATGAAGTCCTCGTATTGGGTAAGGATCTCTCCCAGCCGGACCAGCCAGCCGTCGGGAAGGTCGCTGGCCATTCCGCCGATGCGACCGTAGGTATACGTGACGCGCGCACCGGTCAGCGCCGCGAGGTGCTCGTAGAAGTAGTCGCGGATCATCACCAGGTAGAGGAACGCCGTCATGGCGCCAAGCTCCATCAGCGACGCGGCGACGCAGGTGAGGTGATCGTTGACGCGCGAATACTCGGACAGCAGCGTCCGCAGGTACTTGCAGCGCGGCGTGATCTCGATGCCCATCAGCGTCTCGACCGCCTCGCAGTAGGCGAAGTCGTTGATCAGCCCCGAACAGTAGTTGAGGCGGTCGACGTAGGGGATGAGATTGGTCCAGGTGTGGGACTCGCACTCCTTCTCGAAGCCCCGGTGCAGGTAGCCGCAATGCACGTCGACGCGCCGAACCTTTTCGCCGTCCAACGCCGCGATGACCTGGATCGTGCCGTGGGTGGCCGGATGCGACGGCCCGATGCTGACGATGACCGTGCCGTCGGTGTCGCCGTGGTCGAACGCGGGACGGATCGGGTTGGGCAGTTGGATATCCACGCCGGGCTCTTCTATTTGCGATAGGGTACGAGCGGCTGCTCATGCAGCTTGTCGTAATCCTTGCGCAGCGGGTGTCCCACGAAACCTTCGTAGAGCAGGATCGGACGCAGGTCGGCGTTGCCTCTGAACCCGATGCCGTACATGTCGCGGCATTCGCGTTCCATGAACGCCGCGGAGCCGTACAGGGACGTCAGCGAGTCCACGGTGGGATCCGCTTCGTCCACCCGGGCCTTGACCCGCACGCGCCTGAAATGCGCGGTCGAGTAGAAGTGGTACACGACTTCGAAACGCGGCGCCTGCCCGATCCAGTCGACGGCGGTGACGTCGAGCAGCAGGTCGAACCCGAAGGCCGCCTTCAATTCCCGCACGGTCGCCAGCAGCGCAGCCGGCGGCAGCACGAGCACCATCATGTCGCGGGCCTGCGTAATCTCTGTCAACGAGGTGCCGAGGCGCTCCTTCAGGAGCTCGAGCGTGGGCGCAGGCATGTTCAGAACGTGTCGGTCAGGATCGGGTGATGCGCGCGGGCGATGCGGTCCTGCAGCATCATGATGGCGTCGATCACGGTCTCGGGCCGCGGGGGGCAACCGGGAACGTAGACGTCGACCGGGATGATCTTGTCGATGCCGGCGACCGCCGCGTAGTTCTGGTAGAAGCCGCCGCTCGTCGCGCACGCGCCGAAGGCCATCACCCACTTGGGTTCGCACATCTGCTCGTACACCTTGAGCAGCACCGGAGCCTGCTTGTGGGTCACGGTCCCCACGACCATCAGCAGGTCCGACTGGCGCGGCGAAAAGCGGGGCAACGCGGCGCCGAAGCGGTCGGTGTCGTAGGGCGAGGAACTCACCGACATGAATTCCATCGCGCAGCAAGCCGTCACGAACGGATAGGGGAACAGCGAAAACTTGCGCGCCCACCCGACCAGCTCGTCCTTCTTGGTGGAAAGGTACTCGAATGCCTGGGAAGGAGGATTGGCCGCGCGGATCGGGATCGTGGCCATGGCTACTCCGTCACCGCTTCCAGCAGCCTTGCCTGGTACACGTAGAGCAGGATCGCGACCAGCAGAAAGGCGAAGAGAAAGAACGTGAACAGCATGAATCCCGTGAGCGGCTGGGCGCCCAGCGCCCAGATGTACAGGAACACCGTCTCGAGGTCGAAAAGGAGAAAGACGATGGCGACCGCGTAATACTTGATCGGGAGCGCCTTCACGTTGCGCGTGTCGACTGGCGTGGCGCCGCATTCGAACGGCTCGAGCTTCATGGCCGAGGCCTTGGGCTGCGGACCCAGGTACCGGTTCATGAGCAGCGTGATTCCGACGAACCCCAGGATCGCGATCAGGTACAGCAGGAAGGCGGCGTAGGGGCTCATGAAGGCGTCTGTGTGCTCACGGGGCGGGCGGTGCGGTGGAACAGGACCGGGCCGGGAGGTTCGCCGGCATTGCAGACCTGCTGCAACTGCACACGAGCGACTTCCCATGGATCCTTGACGGGAATGCTGACGCGTCGCGTGTATTCGGCTCGTTCCATCCCATGCCGACCCTCCCTGCCTCGCACAGTACGGGCGACGGGGCCGGGCGCGTTTGACTTGGATCAACGGTCGGCGCAACGTGACGCTTGCGCGAGGGATCGCGCTACAGGCGGCACCGCGCCATGCCGATCGATGACTTGGATCAAACCCCGCGGGCCAGCCTCGGAGTAAGTTGCCCGATCGCCGTTGTCCGACGCCCCGCTCGAGGGTTGCCCGACGGCAGTTCGAGGAGGATGAAGATGAACTGGTCACAAGTCTACGATCCGCTCGGGAACCAGGTCCTCTCCACGCTTGTTGCCGCGTTGCCGATCGTGGTCCTGCTTGGCGGACTCGCCTTCTTCCACATCAAGGCGCACACGGCCGCGATCCTCGGCCTGATCGTCGCATTGGGCGTCGCGATCTTCGTGTACGGGATGCCCGCGGAGATGGCCGGAAAGTCGGCGCTCTACGGCGCCCTGTTCGGGCTCCTGCCCATCGGCTGGATCGTGCTCAACGTCATCTTCATGTATCAGCTGACCAACGACGTCGGGCTCTTCGACGTGCTGCAGAAGAGCATTACCGGCATCACAACGGACCGCCGCCTGCAGCTGCTGCTGGTTTCATTCTGCTTCGGCGCCTTCTTCGAGGGTGCGGCAGGATTCGGCACGCCGGTGGCCGTGACCGCCGCCATCATGATGGGACTCGGCTTCAAGCCCCTGGCCGCGGCGGGACTCTCGCTGATTGCCAATACTGCGCCCGTGGCCTTTGGTGCCCTGGGGACGCCGATCGTCGTGCTGGCGGCCGTCACAGGGCTCGACCTGCTGTCGCTTTCCGCCATGGTCGGGCGCCAGCTGCCGTTCTTTTCCGTGCTGGTGCCGTTCTGGCTGATCTGGGCATTTGTGGGGTTCGGGCGGATGATTGAAATCTGGCCGGCAATCCTCGTTGCCGGTGTGGCTTTTGCAGTGCCGCAGTTCCTGGTGTCCAATTTTCACGGCCCGTGGCTGGTCGACGTCGTGGCGGCGATCAGCTCGATGGGTGCCTTGACGCTTTTCCTGAAGTTTTGGCACCCCAAGCAGGTGTGGACCAGCACGTCGCGCGAGGGCACGTCCGTTTCGTACGAGGAAGCGGAAGCGGGCGCCGTGCGCCACGGCTTTACGCGCGCCCAGATCGTGAAGGCATGGACGCCCTGGGCGATTCTCAGCGTGCTTGTCTTTGCGTGGGGGCTGCCGCAGGTCAAGAATTGGCTGAACACCATCTCGGCGCCCAAGTTCCCGATCGATGGCCTTCACAATATGGTCGTGCGCATGCCGCCGGTGGTGCCGAAACCCACGCCGGAGGCTGCCATCTATGTGCTCAACTGGCTGTCGGCCACCGGCACCGGCATCCTGATCGCGGCCATCATCGCGGGACTGGTGATGGGAGTCTCGCTGCCCAGGATCGCCGCGACCTACGGCAGGACGCTGAAGCTCGTGCGCTACTCGCTGCTCACGATCGCCGCGATGTTGGCGCTTGGCTTCACCACCAAGGGTGCGGGGCTCGACTCGACGCTGGGCCTCGCTTTCGCGCACGCAGGCTGGTTCTATCCGTTCTTCGGCGCGATGCTGGGCTGGCTCGGCGTCGCGCTGACCGGATCCGATACGTCGTCCAATGTCCTGTTCGGGAACCTGCAGAAAGTGTCGGCCGAACAGCTGGGCCTGTCGCCGGTCCTCATGGCGGCGGCCAACAGTTCCGGTGGCGTGATGGGAAAGATGATCGATGCACAGAGCATCGTCGTGGCGTCCACCGCAACGCAGTGGTACGGACACGAGGGCGACATCCTGCGCTACGTGTTTTTCCACAGCCTGGCACTGGCCGCGCTGATGGGCGTGCTGATCATGGCGCAGGCGTACGTCTCCCCGTTCACGCTGATGGTGGTCCACTGAGCCGGGTGCGCATCGCCAAGCGCAGCGTCGACCCATGTCGCCCGAGTCCTTATCCTCGCTGAAGGCGGCACTGGCGGGATTCATCCCCGCGCAGCGCCTGATAACCGATCCGCTGCGGCTGCTCGCCTGGGGATCGGACGCGAGCTTCTATCGCCTGGTACCGGCGATCGCCGTCGTGGTCGAAAGCGAGGAGGAAATCCGGCGCCTGTTGGCCGAGTGCGCACGACTGAACGCGCCGGTGACCTTCCGCGCCGCCGGCACCAGTCTTTCCGGGCAGGCCATCACCGATTCGGTGCTGATGCTGCTCGGTGACAACTGGAGCGGCTGCGCGATCGGCAACGACGGGCAGACCATCACGTTGCAGCCGGGACTCGTCGGCGCCGTCGCCAATCGCCGGCTGGCGCACTTCAAGCGGAAGATCGGTCCCGATCCGGCATCGATCGACTCCGCGATGATCGGCGGCATCGCCGCCAACAACTCGAGCGGGATGTGCTGCGGCACGGCGCAGAACAGCTATCACACGCTGGCGGCGATCCGGGTCGTGCTCGCCGACGGGACGGTGCTCGATACCGGGGATGCCGCGAGCCGCTCCGCCTTTGCCGCGCGCCGTCCGGACCTCGTGGCAGCGCTTGACGCCCTGCGCCTTTCGGTGCAACGCGACGAAAAGCTCGCCGCGCGCATCCGCCACAAGTTCCGTATGAAGAACACGACCGGCTACAGCCTCAACGCGCTGATCGACTTCGAGGACCCGATCGACATCCTCGCGCACCTGATGATCGGCTCGGAGGGCACGCTCGGATTCATTAGTTCCATCACCTACCGTACGGTGCCGGACCACGGGGACAAGGCCAGCGCGCTGATCCTGTTCGACGACCTCGAAACCGCCTGCAATGCCGTTTCTGCGCTGAAGAGCGCCCCCGTGGCCGCCGTGGAACTCGCGGACCGCGCCGCGCTGCGCTCCGTCGAGAACAAGCCCGGCCTCCCGGAAGCGATACGCTCGCTCGGGCCCAAAGGCGCGGCACTGCTGGTGGAAACCCGCGCACCGGATGCCGCGACGCTGGCGGCGCAGGTCGCGAGCATCAACGCGACGCTCGCGGGTGTCGCCACGTTCGGCGCCGTGCAATTCAGCACCGACCCCGCGGAGTGCGCGCGCTACTGGAACGTGCGCAAGGGCATGTTCCCTTCCGTCGGCGCGATGCGCGAGACCGGCACCACCGTAATCATCGAGGACGTCGCCTTCCCGGTACCGCGGCTTGCCGCCGCGACGCTCGAACTGCAGCAGCTCCTCGCCGACCACGGCTACGACGAGGCGATCATCTTCGGCCACGCGCTCGAAGGCAACCTGCACTTCGTGTTCACGCAGGACTTCAACGTCGCTTCCGAGGTGGCGCGCTACCGGGGCTTCATGGACGCGCTGTGCCGCATGGTGGTCGAAACCTACGACGGATCGCTCAAGGCCGAGCACGGCACGGGTCGCAACATGGCGCCCTTCGTCGAGCTGGAATGGGGCGCCGATGCCTTTGCGCTGATGCGGGAAATCAAGCGGATATTCGATCCTGCGTCGCTGCTCAATCCCGGCGTCATCCTCAACGACGACAAGGAAGCGCATTTGAAACACCTGAAGCCGCTTCCCGCGTGCGACACCATCGTCGACAAGTGTATCGAGTGCGGCTTCTGCGAGGTGAAATGCCCGTCGAACCGGCTTACACTCTCCCCGCGGCAACGGATCATCGGCTGGCGCGAGATCGCCCGGCGGGAAAGCGAAGCCGCGGACGCCGCGCAATTGACGGAACTGCGACGGCTCTATGACTATCAGGGCATCGACACCTGCGCGGGCTGCGGGCTGTGCGCCACCGCCTGCCCGGTTGGCATCGAGACCGGCATCCTGATCAAGGCGCTGCGCGGCCGGCGCGCCACGCCTCTCGCGCGGCGCGTCGCCGATGTCGTCGCCGACCACTTCGGTACGGTGACCGCCGGCGTGCGGTTCGGCCTGGGCACCGCCAACGTACTGCACGGGCTCGTCGGTACGCGGGTGATGCAGGGGTCGCTGGATGGAATGCGAAGGCTGAGCGGCAACGCGCTGCCCAAGTGGTCGCCCGCATTGCCCCGTCCGGCGCATTTCACGCCGGGCCGAGCCACCGCGACCGCCACCGATGCGGATCGCGTCGTGTACTTTCCCAGCTGCGCGGCGCGCAACATGGGTGCTCAGCGAGGACACGACGGCACCGACGCGTTGCCGATGGCTGCCGAGCGGCTCTTTGCCAAGGCCGGATTCGGCGTGGTCTACCCGAAGAATCCAAACGGTCTCTGCTGCGGCCAGCCCTTCGAGAGCAAAGGCCTGGCGGAAACGGCGGATCGCAAGTCGGCGGAACTGGAAGCGGCTCTGCGAGAGGCCAGCGAGAACGGCAGGCTGCCCATCGTGTTCGACACGAGCCCGTGCGCCTACCGGATGAAACGCTACCTGGCCGGCCGGCTCGCGATTCTGGACAGCGTCGAATTCATCCACGACGCCGTATTGCCGCGCGTTGCGATCGAGCGACAGGCCGCGCCCGTGGCGATCCACCCGGTCTGCAGCGTGCGCAAGATGGGAATCGTCGATCGTCTGCAGTACATCGCGCGGCAGTGCAGCGCCGACGTGGTAACTGTGGAGGAGGTGCTCTGCTGCGGTTTTGCCGGAGACAAGGGCTTCAACCGGCCGGAACTCAACGAGCATGCGTTGCGCAAACTGAAATCCGCGCTGCCGGGGGCGTGCGCCGCCGGCTACTCGACCAGCCGGACCTGCGAGATCGGTCTGTCGGAGTACGCGGGATTCCCGTACGAGTCGATCATTTACCTGGTCGACCGCTGCGCCCGGGCGCCGGACCGCCGCGGCGAGCGCTCGAGCCGTCCCGTCAGCCACCCTGAGCGCGAGGAGGTCCGACCGTGAAAGCCGCGCTGTTCATTCCTTGCTACGTCGACGCGTTCTTCCCGGAGGTCGGCATCGCGACCCTCGAACTTCTCGAGCGGCTCGGCATCGAGGTCGTCTATCCGCTGGACCAGACCTGCTGCGGCCAGCCCATGGCGAATAGCGGCTGCCACCAGGAGGCGGCGCCGACGGAGAAACTCTTTGTGAAGAATTTTTCCGGGTTCGACTACATCGTCGGCCCCTCCGGAAGTTGCGTGCACCACATTCGCGACAACCTGACGGCCATCCCGCAGACGGACGAAGTCCGGAAAGTCAGGGAGAGCACGTACGAACTGGTCGAATTCCTGCACGACGTCGTCAAGGTCCAGGCCTTTCCGTGGGCGGCGTTCCCGCACAAGGTCGGGCTTCACAACGGGTGCAGCACGCTGCGTGCGTTGCGCGAAGCCAGGGCATCGGAAGTCGCCGAGCCCGACTTCTCGAAGCCCCTGGCACTGCTGTCCAAGGTGAAGGGCATCCGCTTCGTGAAGCCCGACAGGCCCGACGAATGCTGCGGATTCGGCGGAACCTTCTCGGTGTTCGAGGAGCCCGTTTCCGCAAGGATGGGCTACGACAAGGTCAACGATCACGCTCGTGCCGGCGCGGAGTACATCGTATCAGCCGACATGTCCTGCATGATGCACCAGAAGGGCTGCGCGGAGCGGCTCGGCCTGCCCATCAAGTTCATCCACGTCGCCCAGGTGCTGAACGGGGCCAAGGCATGAAACGCATCGACCACGCCGAAGCGTCATCGCACTTCATCAAGGCCAAGGACCATATCGAGTTCCACGACCGGAGGCTGTGGGACCTGCGCCAGAAGCGGGACAGGGAGAGCGAGCACCTTCCCGAGTGGGAGGAGTTGCGCACGCTGGCCTCCTCGATCAAGGAGCACACGCTGTCCCATCTCGCGGATTACCTGGAGGAGTTCGAGCGCAACGCCGTCGCCAACGGCGCGCACGTGCACTGGGCCAAGGACGCCGCCGAGCACAACCAGATCGTGTTCGACATCATGAAGGCGCACGGCGTGAACACGCTGGTCAAGGCCAAGTCGATGCTGACCGACGAATGCGACATGCGGCCCTTCCTCGAGAATCGCGGTTTCGAGGTGATGGAGACCGACCTGGGCGAGCGCATCCAGCAGCTCGACGACGAGCCTCCCAGCCACATCGTCGTTCCCGCCGTGCACAAGCTGAAGACCGACGTGGCACGGGTCTTCGGCGAAACCATCGGCACGGACCCGAAGAACAGCGACGTCCACTATCTGGCCGAAAGCCAGCGACAGCACACGCGGCCGTATTTTCTCAAGGCCGAGGCCGGCATGACGGGGGCGAACTTCGCGGTCGCGGAAACGGGCGCCATCGTCGTGTGCACCAACGAGGGCAACGCCGATCTTTCCGTGAACCTGCCGAATCTCTACATCGCCTCGGTCGGGATCGAGAAGGTGATACCACGTACGGAACACCTGGGCGTGTTCGTGCGGATGCTCTCGCGCAGCGCGCTGGGATCGCCCATCACCCAGCTGACCTCGCACTTCCGCGCGCCGCGGCCAGGCACGCAGATGCACATCGTCCTGGTCGACAACGGACGTTCCGAGAGGCTCGGGATGGCCGACTTCTGGTATTCGCTGAAATGCATTCGCTGCGGCGCGTGCATGAACACCTGTCCGGTGTACCGGCGCAGCGGGGGCCTCAGCTACGGGGCGACTTATTCGGGGCCGATTGGCGTCATCATCGACCCCACGTTCAACCTGCGCAAGTACAGCTCGCTGCCCTTTGCGTCGACGCTGAACGGCAGCTGCACCAGCGTGTGCCCGGTGAGGATCAACATCCACGAGCAGATCTACAAGTGGCGCCAGGTGATCAGCGAGCGCAACCAGCTGCCGATGATCAAGAAGGAGGCGATGCAGGTCGCGGGCAAGCTCCTGTCCAGGCCGAAGCTCTATCGGGCGGCAGTGGAGGCGGCCGGCGCAGGCGTCGAGCATCTGCCGCGGTTCATGATGTACAACCGGTTGAACGCGTGGGGAAAACAGCGCGAGGTGCCGCAGGCGCCGCCGGAGACATTCCGGCAGTGGTATCTCGCCAACCGCGGCAAGACGTCGAGGAAAAGCAAATGAGCGCGCGCGACGACATCCTCGAGCGCGTACGCCGGAACCAGCCGCAGGCGCGGCCGCTGCCGGCCATCCCGACGTTCGACCCGGGTGGGCCGGCATCGCTCGACACGTTCAAGTCCGCGCTGACGCGGATGGGCGGCAAGATCGTCGCGGCCCCTCCCGACGGCAACCTGGACGCATGCATCCGGCGGCTGTTTCCCGACGCCAAAGTCATCTGCTCGGCCACGCCCGAAGTGAAGGGCAACCGCCCGATCTCTGGAATCCGCCGGCCGCAGGACCTGCGTGATGTCGACGTCGGCGTCGTCCGCGCCAGGTTCGGCGTCGCGGAGACGGGATCGCTGTGGCTGTCGGAGGCCGAATTCAGGGTCAACGCCCTTGGCTTTCTCTCGCAGCACCTGGTTATCCTGATCGACCCGGCCGCCATCGTCACCAACATGCACCGTGCCTACCAGCATGCAGGATTTCGCGAGGCCAGCTATGCCGTGTTCATGACGGGACCTTCGGCCACGGCGGACATCGAAGGCATCCTGATCCATGGCGCCCAGGGCATCAGGACGATGACCGTCATTCCGGTGCCGGCGTGACGTTCGCCGGGCGAGGGGAAGTGGTAGGCAACGGTGGCGCGGCGACACGCTCCGGTTTCGTTCGAGGTGATGCGCAATGAGCTTGATTCCCAGGGATTTCACGCCGGTCTACAAGGCGACGATCGGCAAGGGTGCCAGCGCCAGGCGCTGGCAGCGGCCGGTCTACGTCGACCTCCTTCCCCCCTGCAACCACGCGTGCCCGGCCGGCGAGAACATCCAGGCGTGGCTCGACCTGGCGCAAGCCGGCCGGTATGAGGACGCGTGGCGGAAATACATGGAGGAAAACCCGCTTCCCGGGACCCACGGCCGCGCCTGCTATCACCCGTGCGAGAGCGCGTGCAACCGGCGCGAGCTCGACCAGGCGGTTTCGATCCATTCGCTCGATCGCTTCCTGGGCGATCTTGCCAACGAGAAGGGATGGCAGGTCGCGGTCAAGGCGTCGACCGGGAAGAGGGTGCTCGTCGTCGGCGCGGGTCCTGCCGGGCTGACCTGCGCGTATCACCTGAGGCGGATGGGTCACTACGTCGAAATTCGCGATGCCAGCCCGGAACCCGGCGGAATGATGCGCTATGGGATCCCGCAATACCGGCTCCCGCGCGCGGGCCTGGTCAGGGAAATCGAGCGCATCAAGGCGATGGGCGTGGTCTTTGTCGGCGACTATCGGGTGCACGACGTCATCGCCGAACGCGATGCCGGCAAGTTCGACGCCGTCTTCCTGAGCGTTGGCGCCCAGGTCGGGAACCACATGGACATTCCTTCGATGGACGGAGGGAAGATGATCCACGCGCTCGACCTCCTGGAACAGGTCGAGGAAGGTCACGCGCCCCGGCTCGGGCGGGTGGTTGGAATCGTCGGCGCCGGCAACACCGCCGTGGACGCCGCGCGGGTCGCGCGGCGGCTGGGCGCCGAGGAGGCCATCCTCATCTATCGCTCGGACCGCAAGCACATGCGGGCCCACCCGGAGGAGGCCTCGGAGGCGTTTGCCGAAGGCGTGAAGGTCAAGTGGATGTCCACGGTCAAGCAGTTCGGCAGCGACGAGATCCTGGTCGAGCGCATGCAGATGGCACCCGACGGCAACGGCACCATCGGGACGGGGGAGTTCGAGCGGCTGAAAACCGACTCTCTGGTCCTTGCCGTCGGCGAACATGCCGACGTGGAGTTCCTGAAAGGCCTCTCTGGAGTGAAGATCGGTCGGGGCGACGTGGTCGAGGTGGACGCGCACATGGGTACGGGCCATCCGGGCGTGTTCGCCGGCGGCGACATGATCGGCGGCGCGCGCACGATGACGGCGGCGGTGGGTCACGGCAAGAAGGCCGCGCGCAACATCGACGCCTGGCTGCGCGGCGAGGCCCACGAACCGGCGGCGAAGCGCGCGATCGTCCACTTCGATGCGCTCAACCTTCCCGTGTTCCTCGACGCCGAGCGGCGGGAGCAGGCGGCCACGCCGGTCGCGGAGCGCAAGGGCTTTGCGGAAGTGGTGGCTGGCCTTTCCGAGCAGGAAGCGCGCTACGAGGCCAGCCGTTGCCTCTCGTGCGGGAACTGCTACGAGTGCGACAACTGTTACGGCTCGTGCCCGGAGCAGGCCATCGTCAAGCTCGGTCCGGGCCGCTTCTACCGCTTCGACTACGACCTTTGCACGGGCTGCGCCGTCTGCTACGAGCAATGTCCCTGCCATGCCATCGAGATGGAGCCGGAACCTGCCGCAGCGACCGCGGGCGGCGGCCGCGGCGAACCCGCCATGCCAAGCAAATTCAAGGTTCGCACATGAAACAACCTGCAGAGAAGGGCGGACTGGGCACCGAGACCGCCGTCATGGACGGCAACACGGCGGCTGCCTACATCGCATATCGCGTCAACGAAGTCTCCGCGATCTTTCCGATCACGCCTTCGTCCACCATGGCCGAGCTCGCCGACGCATGGGCGGTGGAAGGCGTCAGGAACATCTGGGGAAACATACCGGTCGTGCAACAGCTGCAGTCCGAGGGCGGCGCCGCCGGCGCGTTGCACGGCAGCCTGCAAAGCGGGGCGCTCTCGACGACGTTCACGGCGTCGCAGGGCCTGCTGCTGATGCTGCCCAACATGTACAAGATCGCCGGCGAACTCACGCCTTGCGTGTTCCACGTCGCGGCCCGTGCGCTGGCGACGCAGGCGCTGTCGATCTTCGGCGACCACTCCGACGTGATGAGCGCGCGGATGACGGGCTTTGCAATGCTGGCCGCGGCCTCGGTGCAGGAGACGCACGATCTCGCGCTGGTCGCCCAGGCGGCGACCCTCGAGTCGCGCGTGCCGATCCTGTATTTCTTCGACGGCTTCCGGACGTCGCACGAGGAAAACAAGATCGCGGTCATCCCCGACGCCCATATCCGCGCAATGATCGACGACGACCTCGTGCGCGAGTTCCGCGCGCGGGCGCTGTCGCCGGAGCACCCCGTGGTGCGCGGCACCGCCCACAATCCCGACACCTTTTTCCAGGCGCGGGAAACGGCAAACCCCTTCTACGCCAAGTTTCCGGGCATCGCGCAGGCGGCCATGGACCGCTTCGCCGCGCTGACCGGGCGACAGTACCGTCTGTTCCGCTACACCGGACATCCGCAGGCAGAGCGGGTTGTCGTGGCCATCGGGTCCGGCTGCGAAGTCCTCGACGAGACCGCGAGCCATCTCATCGGCAATGGCGAGAAGGTGGGCGTGCTGCAGGTGACGCTGTATCGTCCATGGTCCACGGAAGCATTTCTGGCCGCGTTGCCGAAGTCCGTCAAGGCGATCGCCGTGCTCGACCGAACCAAGGAGTCCGGCGCACCGGGGGAGCCGCTCTATCTCGACGTCATGTCCAGTTTCGCCCGCGCGGTTGCGGCCGGGCAATGGGACGCGATGCCTGTGCTGGTCGGGGGTCGCTACGGCCTGTCGTCGAAGGACTTCGATCCGGCGATGGCCAAGGCGGTGTTCGACGAGTTGCGCAAGACGGCACCAAGGAACGGCTTCACGGTAGGGATCGTCGACGACGTTTCGCATACCAGCCTCGACGTCGATCCGACGTTCGACATCGAGGCGCCCGACGTCGTCCGCGCACTGTTCTACGGCCTCGGGGCCGACGGCACGGTGGGCGCCAACAAGAACTCGGTCAAGATCCTCGCCGCCGATCCCAAGCGGCACGCGCAGGGCTATTTCGTCTACGACTCCAAGAAGTCCGGCTCCTACACCATCTCGCATCTGCGCTTCGGCCCCAGACGCGTGCGCGCGCCGTATTTGCTCAAGTCGGCGAGCTTCATCGGCGTGCACAAGTTCGACTTCCTGTTCAAGCAGGACGTGCTCGGTGCCGCGGCGCAGGGCGCCACGGTGCTGATCAACAGTCCCCACGGCCCGGACGAGGTCTGGGGCGAACTGCCGCGCAAGGTTCAGGAGCAGATCATCGAGCGCAAACTCAAGGTTTACGTCATCGACGCTTCCCGGGTGGCATTCGACCTGGGGCTCGGCTCGCGCAGCAATACCATCCTCCAGACCTGCTTCTTTGCGCTCTCCGGGGTGCTGCCGCGGGAGGAGGCGATCGCCGCCATCAAGAAGGAGACCCAGCGCACCTACGCGCGAAAAGGCGCCGAGGTCGTGAAAAAGAATTTCGCGGCCATCGACGCGGCGCTGGCCAAGTTGCGGGAGATGAAGGTCCCGGAGGCGGCGTCCAGCCTCCGCGTGGCCCAAAGGATGGTCCCCGACAGCGCGCCCGAGTTCGTGCGCAATGTCACGGCGGTCATCATGGAGGGCCGCGGCGACACGCTTCCCGTCAGCGCCATGCCGATCGACGGCACGTTTCCCACCGGCACGACCAAATACGAGAAGCGCAACATCGCCGAGGAAGTGCCGATCTGGGAGCCCGACCTGTGCATCCAGTGCGGCCAGTGCTCGATCGTCTGTCCGCACAGCGTCATCCGCGCCAAATATTACGACCGCAACCTGCTCGACGCTGCGCCGGCCGATTTCAAGGCGGCGCCGATCAATGCGCGCGGCTACCCGGATTCCCGCTACACGCTCCAGGTCTACGTGGAGGACTGCACCGGCTGCGGCGTCTGCGTGGAGAGTTGTCCGTCGCACCGTGCGGGCGACCCGAAGGTCAAGGCGATCAACATGAAGCCGCGGCTGCCGCACATGGCGACGGAGCTCGCGAGCATCGGGTTCTTCGAGCAGCTGCCCTGGGCGGATCGCACGCGGGTCAACTTTTCGAACGTCCGCGGGTTGCAGTTCATGCAGCCGCTCTTCGAGTTCTCGGGCGCGTGCGCCGGCTGCGGCGAGACGCCTTACCTCAAGTTGCTGTCGCAGCTCTTCGGTGACCGGCTGCAGATCGCCAACGCGACCGGCTGTTCGTCGATCTACGGCGGCAACCTGCCAACCACGCCGTGGGCGGCGAATGCCGATGGCCGGGGTCCGGCATGGGCGAATTCGCTGTTCGAGGACAATGCCGAGTTCGGGTTCGGCTACCGACTCGCGGTTGACAAGCAGACCGAGATCGCGAGGGAGTTGCTGCGCAAGGTCGCGCCGAAGATAGGTGAGGACCTGGCGAAGGCGCTGCTCGACGCGCCGCAGATCACCGAGTCCGACTTCCGGGTGCAGCGCGAACGCCTTGCCGCGCTGAAGGCGAAACTCGCGGGGCTCGACGATCCCGATCGCGGGAATCTCGAGGCGGTCGCCGATTTCCTGGTCCATCGCTCCGTATGGCTGGTGGGAGGCGACGGCTGGGCCTACGACATAGGTTATGGCGGTCTCGACCACGTGCTGGCATCCGGCCGCAACGTGAACGTGCTCGTGCTCGACACCGAGGTCTATTCCAACACCGGGGGCCAGGCCTCCAAGGCCACGCCGCTCGGCGCGTCGGCCAAGTTTGCCGCCGCCGGCAGGAAGACGCCGCGCAAGGACCTGGCGATGATGGCCATCTCCTATGGCAACGTCTACGTGGCGCAGGTGGCGATGGGCGCCAACAACGAGCAGGCGGTCATCGCGTTCCGCGAGGCGGAAGCCTACGACGGTCCGTCGCTCATCCTGGCCTATTCGCAGTGCATCGCCCACGGCACGGACCTTCGCCACGGCATGAAGCAGGCGGCGCGGGCCACGGCAAGCGGACACTGGCCGCTGATGCGATTCGACCCAACCATGCGGCAGCGCGGCATGAACCCGTTCCGCCTGGATTCGCCCCGTCCGCGCATCACGCTCGAGGAGTACCGGAACCGGGAAGTTCGCTTCAAGGTGGTCGAGCAGACCAACCCCGCCGAAGCGCGCCATATGCTGCACCAGGCGCAACTTGCGGTGGAGGAACGCTACAAGCTCTACGAGGACCTGGCCGCCCGCGACGGCAGCCGGTTCCTTCCGCACTGGGAGAACGCATGACCACGGACCTTTCCGCGACCTACCTGGGGCTGCCGCTCAGGAACCCGATCATCGCCTCCGCATCGCCTTTGACCTCGACGGTGGAGGGCATCCGCGCCATCGAGGACGCCGGCGCGGGCGCAGTCGTGATGCCCTCGCTGTACGAGGAGCAGATCTGCGCCGAGGACACCGCCTACGCGATGTACACCGACCACGGTTCCTACAGCCAGTACGAGGCCGGCAGCTACTTTCCGCGCCTGCACGACTACGACAGCGGCGTGTCGGGGCACCTCGATACGCTGCGACGCGCCGTGGCGGCGGTCGACATCCCGGTCGTCGCCAGCCTGAACGCGGTGACCCAGGAAGGCTGGACCGACTACGCCGTGAAACTCGAACGGGCCGGCGCGGCCGCGCTCGAGCTCAACCTTCACTTCATCCCGGCCGACCTGACGCTGAGCGGGCAGGACGTCGAGGCGCGCTACGTCGACGCCGTGCGCGCGGTCAAAGGCGCCGTGAAAGTACCGGTGGCGGTCAAGCTGTCTCCGTACTTCAGTTCCTTCGGCCACATGGCGCAACGCCTTGTCGCCGCGGGCGCCGACGGGCTCGTGCTTTTCAACCGCTTCTATCAGCCGGACTTCGACCTGGCCACGTTGTCCCCCAAGTCGACACTGAAGCTCAGCACGTCCCACGAGACCGGACCCTCCCTGCTCTGGATCTGCATGCTCAACGGAAGGATCGATGCGTCGCTCGCCGCCACCAGCGGCGTCGAAACGGCGGAGGAGGTCATCAAGTACCTGCTGGTGGGGGCCGACGCCGTCATGACGACATCGGCGCTTCTGCGTAACGGACCTGGTTACATCCGTGACCTGCTCGCGGGACTCGGTGCCTGGCTTGGGGAGAATGGCCATGCGTCGGTGTCGGACATCCGGGGTCGAAAGAGCCTGGAGCAGGAGGACAACGTATCCGAGCTGCTGCGGGCGCAGTACATGCACCTGCTCACCGGCTATGTCCCGACCCGGCTGGTCGCCTGACGGCGGCCGTCGTGCCCGTGCGCCTTTGCGGCAACGCTCGAAATGCGCCGCGTTCCGGCATGGCATTTTTGCAACACCCGGATTGTTGGGGTGCAACAACCTTGACCTAGATCATGCGGTGCCCGCTGGACGGGCAGGACACTTTGCTCCAAAGGGAATCGGGTTGCTCGACCTCGCCGGGCGCGAGGCAGGGCGGTGCGGGTCCCTCGAGATGACGGACGCAGCAAGCGAAGCTTCAATCGCGACGACGGTCGCACTTCACACAGTTTGGGAGGAGCAGTCATGCGGCACAGGATCTCCATAGCGACATGCGGGATTGCCTTCGTTTTCGCGTCCCTCCTGAGCTTTCCGGCCGCGGCACAGCAGCCGGCAGCGCAGAAACCGGCGGCCTACACGACGGGCGCCGTGCAGCCGGTATGCGCAACCTGCCACGAGGACAAGTGGAACTCGATTGACCTTTCGCCGCACGGCGCAAAAAGCGATGCCCAGGGCACCATGTGCCAGGCTTGCCACGGCAACGCCACGGAGCACCTGAAAGACCCGATGAAGGCGAAACCGGGTCCCAACGCGTTTGCGAAGGGCGCCACGGCCGACCAGCGCACCGCGGTCTGCATGACCTGTCACTCGGGGAACCGGAACCTCGCGTTCTGGACGTCGGGCAAGCACCAGTTGAACGAAGTGACGTGCAGCAACTGTCACAGCATCCACGGCAAGGCGCTCGCGCCGTCGATCAACAAGTTCGTCACGACTTTCCTGCCCAACCAGGCGGATGGCTGCGGCACCTGCCACCAGCCGATTCGCGCGGCGACCTTCAAGCCGTCCCATCACCCGATCATCGAAGGCAAGGTGAAGTGCACGGACTGCCACAACCCGCACGGCGCGCTGACGCCCGCGATGGTCAAGCAGCCGACGATCAACGACCAGTGCTACTCCTGCCATGCCGACAAGCGCGGCCCGTACGTGTTCAACCACCCGCCGGTCGAGGAGAACTGCGCGACGTGCCACAACCCGCACGGCTCGGTCCACGCCAAGCTCCTGAACGAATCCGCGCCGAACCTGTGCCAGGACTGCCACGAAGGTTCGCGGCACCCGGGCACGATCTACGGCGCCGGCGGCGGCTTCATCTGCCCGCCCGGATCGGGGAACGACAAGGTCAACTACCCCGGCTGCTTTGGCAAGGAAGGTCAGCCCAATCCGGCCGTGAACACGCGCCTCGTGGCTCGTGCCTGCCTGAACTGCCACAACGCGATCCACGGTTCGAACGCGCCGGGTAACCGCGGCCAGTTCTTCACGCGATAAGGTCGGGAGAAAAAACCATGAGCAAGAAGCTGCTTTCCACCCTGATCGCCAGCCTGTTCGCAGCCGCACCGGCGCTCGCGCAGACAGCCGACGATCCGATGCGCGTCGAGGGCTCGGCGACGATCGGGGGCATCTACAACAACTCCAGCGCCAAGGACACAGCGCAACTCGAGCTGTACCAGGACCTGAGCAACGGTGTCCTGTCGAACGTGGGCCTGCGGGGACGCAACAGCACGACCTGGTTCACGGGCTACGGCGAGAACTTCGGCCGCACCGACCAGTTCATGTTCCTGCGCGGCGGGATGTACGACATCTTCAAGGCGGGCGCCTACCTGAACGACATGCCGCACAACTTCCTCATGGGGTCGGGGCTGACGCCGTTCAACGGTTCCGGCGGCAACGTGCTGGTCGCGACGTTCCCGAACATCAATTCGAACACTTGGAACGCGGTCACCCTGGGTTATGAGCGCCGGGACGCGGGCGGGTACTTCGAGTGGCAGAAGAACAGCCCCTGGTACTTCCGCGCCGACGGCAACGAAGTCACGTTCAACGGGACCAAGGTCGGCGCCGCGGCACTTGGCACCAGCCCCGGCAACGGTTTCGCCGACCTGGCCATACCGACCCAATACAAGACAAGCAACTTCGGCGTGGAAGGCGGCTACCAGACGAGCAAGGCCACCTACGCGCTGCGGTGGGACTACAGCAAGTTCGAAAACTCGAACTCGACGCTGGACTGGACCAACCCGTTCTTCGGCCCCAACAGTACGACATTCGGCAACAAGCTCGACCGGACGTACCTGCCGCCGGACAACACGTTCAACAAGTTCACGGCGACCGCCAATTACCGCGACCTGCCGTGGAAATCGGTGATTTCCGCGCGCTACACGTGGGCGGAGACCACGAGCAGCGCCGACCTGGGCCAGACCGCGCTGAATACAGGAGGCGTGTACAACGCGACGCTGCCCGACCAAAGTTCCTTCAACGGCAAGAACACCAACCAGTCGTTTGCCTTGGCCTGGACTGCGGTGCCGGTGACGAACCTCGACAGCCGGGTCTATTACTACTGGACCAAGCTGCAGGGCGGTTCGGACCAGATCACCTTCGGCAACTACCCGGTCCAGCCGCTGACCAGCGGCCTGGGTTGCGGCCAGCAGCCGCCGGCCGTGGCAGGTACGACGTGGCCGCCGGGAAACTGCGAAAACGACATCTACAACTACACCAAGAACAACGTCGGCTTCGACCTGTGGTGGCGCTTTGCCAAGGGCCAACGCCTGGGCTTCGGGTACGACTACAACCACCTCGACCAGAATCGCGTCGATTACGACAAATCGAGCGTGAACAAGGTGTGGGTCGAATACAAGAACACGATGCTCGACACACTGAGCGCCCGCCTCAAGTATACGTACCTGAAACGCGATTCGACGCTCAACTACACCAACGAGGGCCTGAGCACCAACGACCCGAACTACCTCTTGCCCTACACCTCGGCGTTCGACCTGCAAAGCTCGACCACGAACCAGATCAAGCTGTACCTGGACTGGAACCCGCAGCCGCTGCTGGGACTCTCGTTCGAGGGTGTCTGGTCCAAGCAAGACTACGACAACGTCACCTACGGCCGCACCGAGGCCGATCGCCAGGGCTATTTCCTGAGCGGCAACTGGGGTGCGTCCGACAAGCTGGTTTTGAATGCCTTCGGCAGCTGGGAGGAAACGAAATATCCGTCCGGGCACCGCTACATCGGAACCGTCTCGGGCGGTCCGCCGCCGGCGACCAACTCGCCGCCGGGCTGGTGCACGCTGACGGGTGCCAGCGCCAATCCGAACTGCTACAACCCGTTTGCGCCGCCGAACTTCTTCGTCCCGGTCGGTTCGACATCGCCGACGGGGTCCTACAACTGGAACTCGCAGACCAAGGACCAGACGTACATGATCGGCGTCGGTCTCGACTGGCCGGCGATGCAGGGCCTGCTGCTGAAGGCGTCGTACCTGTACGTGCAGAACGACGGGGAAGCCACGTTCAATTCGCAGAACGACTACGGCAACCCGCTCAACATCGGCAACTTCGACAACTCGAAGCAGCAATTCTTCCAGTTGAAGGGCATCTATTCGTACAACAGGAACTGGTCGTTCACGGGTGGATATGCGTACCAGAAGTACAGCCAGAACGACATCGCGACCCAAGGCTACCAGTACACGGCGCCGTATCCGCCGGTCGCCACCAACTTGAGCCTGAGCTACCTCAACGGTAACGGCGCGTTCACCGACGGCCACCAGAACATCTTCTACCTGACGGTGTCGTACAAGTTCGACGCGCCGCCGTTGCCGGTGGCCCCGATGAAGATGGCGGAAGCGCCTGTCGCCGTGGCTCCGCCGCCGCCTCCGCCGCCGCCACCCCCGCCGCCGCCTCCGGCGCCCGCGCCGCAGGTTCAGCGGATGACGCTCGACTCGAAGGTGCTGTTCGAATTCGACAAGGCCGTGCTGAAGCCTGAAGGCATGGCGGCGATCGACAGCCAGGTCGTCGGCAAGCTCGCTCAGATGCAGAAGATCGAAGTCGTCCTGGTGACCGGTCACACCGATCGCATCGGTTCGGAGGCCTACAACCAGAAGCTGTCCGAGCGGCGCGCGGACGCGGTGCGCGACTACCTGGTCAGCAAGGGTGTCGACAAGACGAAGATCGAGACCATCGGCATGGGCGAGAAGCAGCCCGTCGTGCAATGCGACCAGAAGGGCATGAAGGAGCTGATCGCCTGTCTGCAGCCGAATCGCCGCGTGGAAGTACAGGCGAAGGGCGAGGTGAAGAAGTAGCGGTCTCCCGCTCTCGACCCAAGGAGCCCCGCCCAGTGCGGGGCTTCTTCTTGGAGCGCCTGCCATGAGCCCCCTCGGGATCACGCTGCTGATGATGGCGGCCTTCGCCGGCTTCGGCTGGCTGGCGTGGCGCAAGCTCGGAATCGTGGCCGCGCTGCAGCCGGAGATGCGCTGGGACCGCCCTTGGGGGCGCCTTTGCCGCGTCGTCCGCAACGGCCTCCTGCAGTCGCGCATGATCCGCGGCGAGTGGAAGCCGGGCGTCATGCACGCCGCGATCTTCCTGGGCTTCCTGGCGCTGCTCGCGCGCAAACTGCAGCTCATCGTCGTCGGCTACGACGAGCCCTTCGTCTATCCCGGCGTCCTCGGCGCGGCATTCGCATTCGGCAAGGATGTGGTCGAGGTCGCGGTGCTGGTCGCGGTCGCCTACGCGTTCTTTCGCCGCCTGGTGCAGAAGCCCGCCCGCCTGGAACGCAACCGCGAGGCGCTGCTCATCCTGTCCCTGATCGCGGTGATCATGGTCACCGACTTCCTGTTCGATGGCTTCCGCTTTGCGCTGGCTGCGGCAACGGACCCCGGGATCGCCCACGAGGCGCGCTTCGCCGTCATTGGCGGGGCGCTGGGCCGCGCGTTCGCGGGTTTCCCTCCATCAGTACTGACGGCCGGCTACCGTTTCACCTATTGGGCGCAAATGGCGACGGTATTCGCGTTCCTGGTGCTCCTTCCCGTTGGCGAGCATTTTCACATCGTCACCGCGCTTCCCGCGCTGTTCTTCGCGAGGGGCGAGCCGGCGAATCGGGTACCCGGCGTGGATCTCGACCGGATGATGGACAGTGCGGATGGCGACGACATGAAGGTTGGCGTCCGAACGGCCGCCGACCTGGTCTGGAAGGATGGGCTCGATGCCTTCACCTGCACCGAATGCGGCCGTTGCAAAGACTCCTGCCCGACGTTCCTCACGGGCAAGCCGCTGGCGCTGAAATGGATTTTCGACGGCCTCAAGGCGCACCTGCTCGCGCAGCGGGCGGCGCTCGTGACGCACAACCCGGAAGGAATGCCGCCGCTGGTGCCCGAAGTCATCGGCGCCGACACGCTGTGGTCGTGCACGACATGCGGTTACTGCGAGTCCGCCTGTCCGATCGAGCTCGAGCACCTGCCCAGGTTCTACCGTCTCCGCCAGCACCAGGTGATGATGGAAGGCGCGTTTCCGCACGAACTGAAGGCGGTGTTCGAGGCCTACGAGGCGCAAAGCAATCCGTGGGGTCTGCCGGCGGACGCCCGCGGCGAGTGGGCGCGCGGGCTCGACGTGCCCGTGGTTTCGACGGCGGAGGAGGTCGCGGCGCTCGATTGGCTCTACTACGTCGGATCGGCCGAATCGTTCGATCCGCGCGGACAGAAGATTGCCGCCGCTTTCGTGAAAGTCATGCGCGCCGCGGGCGTGCGCATCGGCATCCTCGGTCGCGCCGAAACGTCCACGGGCGAATCGGTCAGGCGGGCCGGCAACGAAATGCTGTTCCAGGCGCTGGCGAAGGCACTGGTCGAGACCCTCAATGGACTTTGCGTCACGCGAATCGTCACCTGCGACCCGCACGCCTTCAACACGCTGGCCAACGAGTATCCGGACTTCGGCGGCCGCTATGAAGTGATCCATCACGCGCAACTCATCGCGCAACTCATCGCAGAAGGCCGGTTGCCGCTGTCGCCGCGACATCGCGACGTGATCTTTCACGACCCCTGTTACCTGGGACGCCACAATGGCGAATACGAGGCGCCGCGCCGGGTGCTTGCGGCCGCCTGCTTGGATGAGCCGCTCGAATTCGAGCGTTCCCGCGACAAGGCGATGTGCTGCGGTGCCGGTGGCGCGCGCATGTGGATGGAGGAGACGATCGGCCGCCGCATCAACGTGTTGCGGGTCGAGCAGGCGCTTGCCCGCGGGCCGGCCATCATCGCCACTGCCTGTCCCTACTGCGCCGTGATGATGGGCGATGGCATCGCCGCGCTCGGCCGGGAGGGCGATCTCGCCGCGCGCGACATTGCGGAACTGGTCGCCGAGTCGCTCGCGCCGCCCCCGGCGACATCGTAGCGGATCCCGCGCGCCGGCAACCTGGCGACGCGGGGCAGGGCCTCAATAGCGGCCGTGCATCTTGTAGATGTAGCTCGACAGCTCCGTCGATTGCATCGAAAGCTGTTTCTGGATCTGGTGGACTGCGCGGATGATCGCCCGCATCACCTTGTACACGATGTCGGGATGGGTCGGAAGCAGGGACTCGAGCTTCTCGCGTTCGATGCCCAGCACGCGGGTGTCGCCGCGCGCCATCAGCGACGCATAGTGCTTGGCGCCGTCCATGAAGCCCAGTTCATCGGCGAAGTCGCCGGCGCTCATCGTGACCAGAGTCACTTCGTCCGCGGTGCCCGCGTTCTTCACGACGCAAAGGGCGCCCTTGACGATGGCGTAGAGGTGGTTGTCGGACTGTCCCTCGGCTACCAGGATTTCACCATCCTTGAGGTCGCGCAATGCGATCAGGTTCGAGAGGACGCGGCATTGCTCCTCGGAGAGTTCCGCGGCGAGCTTCGATTGACGAAGTGCCACCTGCCGGTCGTTGTCAGTCATGTCGTTTCGCTCCAGTTGAACTTCCGATTCCCGTGTCCTGCGGCGCCTGCCGGGCCGATGGGAGGCCCCGCTAGACGGTCCCCGTCCCGCTGAGTTGCTCGGCGCGTCCGACGAATGCGTCCATCAGCGTGTCGGCGATGCGGTTGAACACAGGCCCCGCAAGCCGGGCCATCACGGCGCTGTCGAATTCGTAGCCCAGATAAAACTCGATCTTGCATGCATAGTCCGTCAAGCGCGCCAGGTGCCACTCTCCGCCGAAATGCCTGAACGGCCCGTTCTCCAGTTCTATTGCCATGAATTCCGGGCGGCGCTTCGGATTTCGTGTCACGAACTGGAAGCGGACACCGTGGAAATCGACCTCGATCCTTGCGCTGACCACGTCGTCATCGCGCGCGAGCACCGTTGCATTGGCACACCATGGCAGGAACGCCGGGTAATGCTCGGCTGCCTCGATCATGTCGAACATTCGCTCGGCAGGAAACGCGACCAGTGCCGATTTGCGGACCTCGTTCACGGTGCGCACCCGGGATTCGGCGGGACACCCAGCTCATCACCCGACACGGGAACCCATGGGTGAGACTGCCGGACCGGAGAAGGCACCCGGAAATGCGGCCACTGCCGTGAGGCTAGCGTGTCCCGGGCGTGATCCTGTTGACCCATGTCAAGCACGGTTGCCGGTTGTGCATGCCAAAAAACCCGCACCCGGTTCCCCGCCCAGCAATGTCGATGCCATAATATCGCCCCAAGGACCGCGCCACGTGCAGCGCCGTAATATTGTATTTGAAGGCCGCGGCGAATCCTCGTTACCAGCCGCCCGCGCCGACGCGGGCACATTCACCGGAAGGATCGAACATGAAGGCAATTCTGATCGGAGTCATTGCATCCGTTGGGCTGGCCGCAAGCGGTGCCGCCCTTGCGCAGGAGGACCTGGCAAAAAGCAGCGGCTGTCTCAACTGCCACGCCGTCGACGCCAAGAAAATGGGTCCTTCGTTCAAGTCGGTCGCCGCGAAGTTCAAGGGCCAGGCTGACGCCCAGGCGAAAATCGTTGCCAAGATCAAGGGCGGCAAGGATCATCCGGCGGTCAAGGCCAGCGACGCCGATGTCGAAGCCTTGGTGAAGTGGATTCTCGCGATGTAAGGCGTGTGCCCCGGCCCGCGTGGCAATGAAACTCCGCCTTGCCAGTTGACCGGATTCCGGTAACGAACGGCGGCAAGGCGGGACGCCATGGCGCCATTCGAGTAAAGCTTGACGACACCGGTGCAGTCTGCCGGTGTCGTCGTTTCCGGCCGCGGGATTCGCGTGGCGGAATGCATGGTGCGGCCCATGCCGCGCGGCATATTTCGCTCAACAGGAACTCCGTCCCAATTCGTTTCCGCCGCGGATTGGCTTCCATTGACCTCGATCAACCGGCACAGGTAACGCCAGCCGTAACATCATTCACGCAGGCGGAATTGGCGTGTCCCGGACTTCAAGATGCTGGCCGGGCCGACGCGAGATGGGCGTGCACCCCGATCTGCAATGTCGTTGCAAGTCGCGATGCACGGCACGCAGCGGCATGTTTCCAACCAGATCAGGGAGTCACCATGAAGCAACGTCAATTGCTCGTCGCGGCGGCAGTAGCCGTGGCGGCGCTTTCGGGATGCGCATCGACAGAGCAAGCCACGCCACCCAACGTCCTCGTGGCCGCGAAAGTGGCCACGCCGCCGACGCTCGATGGCAATGCGAACGACGCCGCGTGGGCCGCCGCCAAGCCGATCAGCGTGGCGCTGAGCGGCGGCATGAATTTCGCCGGCGGCAAGGGCGAGACGACGGCCACGATCAAGGCGGTCTACAGCGGGGACATGGTCTACTTTCTGATCCAGTACGCCGACCCGACCAACTCGATCCGGCGCGGGCCTTTCCAGAAACAGGCCGACGGCACCTGGAAGAAACTGGTCGACCCCGCGGACAAGGGCGGCGACGACAACGTCTACTACGAAGACAAGTGGGCGATGATCTGGAACAGCAACAACTCGATCGCAGGCTTCGACAAGATGGGTTGCGCCGTCGCCTGCCACGCCGGCGAGCCCGGCAAGCCGTTCGGCAACAAGTACACCTCGACGGCAGGCGAGCTGGGCGACATGTGGCACATGAAGGGCAGCCGCACCGGGCCGCTCGGAAAGGTCGACGACCAGTACCTCGACCACACCCGCTTCGATGCCAAGACTGATCCCAATGCGGGCCGCAAGAGCGACCCGGGCGGTCCCGAATACAAGGCATTCAGCCTGGTCAACGGCAAGCCGGAGTTCATGAACAGGGACGGCAAGGCGGCCAATGCCGGCGGCACGTACTACATCGTCGACGGCAGCCAGGTGGCATTCGACGACAGCAAGTTCAAGCCGGGCGATGAAGTGGCGTCCTTCCTAATTTTCCCGCTGAAAGGCGACCGTGCGGACATCAACGTAGCCAACAGCTGGAGCAACGGCGTCATGACGTCGGAAGTCAGCCGCAAGCTCACGACGGGCAGCAAGTTCGATATCCAGTTCAGCGACTTGAGCGCCCAGTATGGGTTCGGATTCGCGGCGTTCGACAATGCCCAGGTGCGGCACGCCGTGCACTATGATCCGCTGTACCTGCGCTTCGCCAAGTAGGCAGCGCTTCCGGCAATGCACAAGGGCGGCTCCGGCCGCCCTTGTTGCTTGGGGCCGGATTCCGTCTCGTCGCGACGTTGCGTCAAGCGGGTGTTGCCTGGCCGATCCGTGCTGAAATCGTCTCGATGACGTCGCGCCATGGCGCGTTCGCTTCGTTCGCGGTTGGAAGCGCATCGGTGTGGCAGGTGACGACGTCGCCGCGTTCGTCCGCATCCAGGGGCTCCTGCGTGCGCAACTGGTGCTCCAGGACGTCGAGGTCGGCCTGCGACGCGTCGCTACCGCCGGCAATTCGCCTGATGATGCGTTCCCGCAGCGTCGACGCCAAGGCGCCACAACTGGCGACGACGAAGGGGGCGCCGATCTCCCCGGCCATCGCCCGGAACAGCTGGCGTTGCCATCGCTTGAGAAACGTGGCATCGGCGATGACCGGATAGCCGTTGCCGCAGGCAGTTCGGGCGAGATCCAGTACCCGAGCATACGTCTCCCTGGTCGCCTCCGCCGTATAGGGGCCCGCTTCGACTACGTTGCCTGCGGTCGCCCGGTTCGGATGGCCCGTACGGCGCATTCGCTCGACGTCGGAGCGAATGCGCACGGCCCCGGTGCGCTCGACCAACGCCTGCGCCAATGTGGACTTCCCGGAGCCCGAGAGGCCGTGCATGATGACCAGCGACGGCTGCCGTGGCTCCGCGTAGTGCCTGGCAAGCCGAAGGTAGCCGTGAAACTCCGCCATTGCCGGCGTGCTCGCCTCCACGCCGGGAATCTGCGCTGCGCGCATGAGGGCGATCTTGGCCCGCACCATGGCGCGATGGACGAGGTAGAAGCGCAGGACATGCAGGCCGTCGTAGTCGCCGCTGGTCTCGAGATACGCATTCTGCAGGCGATGCGCAAAATCCGGCCGGCCGCGGTCGCGCAGATCCATGACCGCGAATGCGAGTTCGCTCATCACGTCGATCCAGCGCATTTCCTCGTTGAACTCGATGCAGTCGAACATCGTGGGGACACGCCCGAGGAACGCGATGTTGCCGAGGTGCAGGTCGCCGTGACATTCGCGTACGTGCCCATCGCTTCGACGCCGCGCCATCGCCGCCGCCCGCCGTTGGTGCTCCTGCACGGTCCAGCGCTCGAGCCACTCGAGTTCCGAGACCGCGGCGGGCTCCGCGGCGCGATCGAGCAGGGGCCGGATCTGCCTGAAGTTGTCCAGGGCGACATTGAGGATGCGCTCCGGGACGCCAAAGGAATCGCTCGAGGAGGCCCTTGACGCGGATTGGTGGGCCGACTCGATTGCCGACGCGAGTGCATCGATATCCTGCGGGCCCAGATCGCCGCGGTCCAGCATCTCGCTCGCAAGCGACCCCCGGGGGAATTCGCACATCTTCACCGCGTACTCGATGGCGGGCGATGTGCCGCCGATCACGGGGGCGTCGACCGTGCCGGTGATCGGGACGACGTCGAGGTAGAGCTCGGGCGCATAGCGGCGATTCAGGCGCAGTTCTTCCTCGCAATAGAACCGGCGCGCCGGCAGGGTCCGGAAGTCGAGAAAGTCGAGCCCCACCGCCTTCTTGATCTTGTACGCATGATGCCCCGTCAGGAGCACATACGAAATGTGGGTCTCGATCAGTTCGACGCCCGGATTCGTTGCGTCTCGCGCGGCGGCTTCCCTCAGGGCGGCCACAAGCCGCGCCTGCAGGGCGAGCCGGTCGGATGAGTCGTGCACATTCTCGAACGACGTCACGGCGGTACTTTCCGATCGCTGGGCACAATCCTGTACATTGTCGCTCAAAGCCCGGAAAAAACGTGATGCAGATCAAAGGTCGGGTCCGCCGCAGACCCCGCGGGAGCCGTCCCGATTTAGCATTGTCGCAATGCACCGCCGGCCGCTGCCGGCTCATCGCACGAGGCCACCATGTACGACAACATCGCCCGCTGGCACGCCGAGCATGTCAATTTCGCCCGCCTGCTCTCGCTGCTGGAAAAGGAGCTCGATCTCTTTCACAAGGGGGATTCGCCCGATTACAAGATGATGCTGGATGTCATGTTCTACATGACGCATTACCCCGACATCCATCACCACCCGAAGGAAGACCTGGCATTCGCAAGGATTCGCGAGCGGGACGCCTCGGCCAGGGCGACGGTCGACCAGTTGATGGCGCAGCATGCGCTGCTCCGGCACAGCGGCATGGACCTGGTCCAGGGCCTCGACGACATCGTGAATGGAACGATTTCGTCGCGGGAACGCATCGAATCGACCGGCCGCGCCTACGTGGAACACTTCCGCAATCACATGCAGGCGGAAGAGGCCGAAATCCTGCCGCTGGCCGCTCGCATATTGAATGCCGCCGACTGGCGCACGATCGACGCCGCGACGGCCCACATCGAGGACCCTTTGTTCGGAAGCCGGACCGAGCTTCGCTATGCCGCATTGCGGGAGCAGATCAAACGGGAGGCGCGGCCGGCGGACGCGGCGCCGCGGTAGACGTTGCCGCCGCGTGAAATCATTGTCGTGGGGGCCGGCATATCCGGCCTGACGGCGGCACATGGGCTCCGAAAGCGCGGTCATTCGTTCCGCATCCTCGAGGCAACGGAGCGTGCGGGCGGCGTGATCGGAACCCGCCGCCGCGATGGCGCGTTGTACGAGCAGGGACCCAACAGCACGCTCGATACCTCGCCGCTCATCGGCGATTTGCTGCGCGACCTGGACATCGAAGGCGAGCGAGTCGAGGCCAGCGCCGTGGCGTCGACGCGTTTCGTGGTCCGCGATGGCGCGCCGGTGGCGTTGCCGACGTCACCCGGGGCGTTCATGGCCACCAGGGCATTCACGACGAAGGCGAAGCTTCGTCTGATGCGCGAGCCCTTCATTGCCCGTGCGAGACCGGACGTCGAGGAGTCGATCGCGTCGTTCGTGCGACGCCGGCTGGGCGTCGAGTTCCTGGACTATGCGATCGACCCGTTTGTCGCAGGCATCTATGCCGGCGATCCCGAGCGGATTTCCGTTCCTGCGGCATTTCCCCGGCTCCATGCGCTTGAGCAAAAGTACGGCAGCCTCATCCGCGGCCAGATCCTCGGCGCGCGCGATCGCAGGAAGGCAGGCGAGAAAGCCAAGAACGCGGCGGCGAGCTTTTCATTTAGGAACGGAATGCAGACGCTTACGGACGCGCTGGCCGGTGCGCTGCCGCCGATCGAGCATGGTGTCCGCGCGATTCGCATCACGCGCGCGGACGACGGCAGTTATTTCGTCGAGGCGGACAAAAGCGGGCAGCGGATCAGCTATCGCTCCCGCGCGGTCGTCGTGGCCGCGCCGGCGGGCGCGGCTTCGGCAATGATCGGCGATCTCGCGGCGGACGCCGCGCGCGCACTTGCGGCAATCGACTATGCGCCCATCGTGGTCGTCGCGAGCGCCTTTCGTCGCAGCGACGTCGCGCATCCGCTGGCAGGGTTCGGCATGCTTGTGCCAAAATTGGAGCAGCGCGGGATCCTCGGGAGCCTCTTCTCGAGCAGCATGTTCAAGGGTCGCGCGCCCGACGGCACGGTCCTGTTGACAACGTTCGCGGGCGGGCGGCGCAACCCCGAGGTTGCCGCCATGTCCGATTCCGGCGTCGCCGGGTTGGTACGCGCCGAGTTGGCCGACCTTGTGGGGGCCCGCGGTGAGCCGCTGTGGCAGGAGATCGTCCGCTGGCCGCGCGCCATCCCGCAATACGATCTCGGACATCTCGCACGCCTTCGCGAGGTGGAGATCGCGGAGTCAAAATGGCCGGGACTCTACTTCTGCGCGAGCTATCGGGGTGGCGTCGCGGTCGGCGATTGCATCAAGAACGGCAATGGCATCGCGGAGCGTGTCGACGCGTGGCTGCGATGACGCGGCGCGCCGAACATGTCGGACCGGCGTGTGTGGCGAGGTGACTCTGCCCGGTCGGCGGAAGCGAGGATGTCGGAGGTTTCTTCCCCCTGTCCCGGTGGACAGGACTTTCTCAAGGAGCAATGTGATGAAGATGATGGTGATGGCGGCGGTCGTGGCGGCCGGCCTGGCTGCGACGGGAATTGCGAGTGCATCCGAAGACCTGGCCAAGAGCAGCGGGTGCCTGACGTGTCACGCGGTGGACACCAAGAAAATGGGCCCGTCGTTCAAGGA
>DAOMGB010000016.1:46735-50410 GCA_035430095.1 Casimicrobiaceae bacterium
GGTGCCTGACGTGTCACGCGGTGGACACCAAGAAAATGGGCCCGTCGTTCAAGGACATCGCGGCCAAATACAAGGGAAAGGCCGATGCGCAGGCGACGCTGGTGGCGAACCTCAAGTCCGGCAAGGGGCACCCGGCGGTCAAGTCTTCCGACGCCGATACCGCGACGCTGGTGAAGTGGATTCTGGCGATGTGATCCGGCGGGCGATCGCGATTGGTCACGAATAAGCCGGCGCAAGCCGGCTTATTCGTGCAGCAGGAAACGCCAGCAATTGAATTTGCGGGCGTTGCGGCGGAGATCAGCTCTTCTTGGCGTCCAGGCTTAATTCAGGCCACTTGCGACCGTGGCAGGCCGGGTTGGCGCAGAAATTCCCGCCCTCGGTCCCCCACTTGAGCGGACCGTGGCACATCTCGCAGCTCTTGTCGACCTGAGAGCGGTGCTCGTGCATCCAGTTGGGCGCGCTGTGGCTATCCGGCGGCGTCAAACCTGGTGCGACGGTGGAATTGACCGTCTTCAACTCGCCGTTGATCGAGACCTGTGGAATGTCGTGACAGAGCGTGCACTGCAGCCTGATCGCCTCGCCCTTTTCGTTGAAGTGCTTGCCGTCGTGGCACCGGAAGCAACCGGGGAAATCCTTGTGCCCGACGTGATTCGGGAACGACTTCCAGGTAAGGTCCTTCGCCTCGAACTCGGACAGCGAAAGTATCTCCAGCATGGCCTTCGCGAACTTTTCTTCGGCGACCTGCTGCTCCGGCTTGAGTGCGCCCTTGGGCGCGGCATCGGCGATGATCTTCTTGAACGTCGGAATTTGCTCCGCCATCGGGCCGTGGAGCGTCGAGGCTTTCTCGATGATCGCGTTCGAGCGCGCCTTGATCGACGGGATCGACCGGTCGATGCGGCCCTCCTCGATGGCCTCGTCGACGCGGTCCGCGGGGTTCTTGAAGGGATGGCCGGCCGCATTGTGGCAGGTGGCGCAGTCCATCCGGAGCTTGGTCTTCTGGTCGATTTCCGCACGCGCGAGCTTGCTCGACGCATCGAAATAGGTCGTCGCCTTGCCATCCTTGCCTGTGATCCGCACCCATGGAATCGTGCGCCGCTGCACGTCGTCGGTGACGTACTCGACGTTCTGGTCGACATGCCAATGGATGCCGCGCGTGGCCCCTTCGCGCGCCTCGCCGCTGCCGGTGTGCACGATGAGTTTCGTGCGGACTTCGGTATTCTTCGGATCGTCCTGGAAGTGCACCTTCGTGCGGACCTTGTCGTCGTGGTTGACGGACGGCCAGTGGCAACCTTCGCACGAGTCGCGCGCGGGGCGCAGCGTGGTCGCCGTGAGCGGCCGCTCGTATCCGGTGAACATGCCCAGCAGCTCGTGATAGTGGGCGGCCTTGAGCGTCATGAGCTTGAGTGTGGGCAGCCGGCCCATGTGGCACTCGACGCACTGGACGCGCGCGTGCGAAGAAACCGCATGCGCCCGCGGTTCCTCCGGGTGCACGGCGTGGCAGTTGTCCGTGCAGAAGGCGTTGCTGTTGCTGTACTCCCAGGCGACGATTCCGCCGGCGCCGAGTAAGGCAAACGCGATGCCGCCCAGGGCGAGCGTCATGGCCGCGCCCAGCATGAATGTCTTCTTGCCCAAGGTGACCTTCATTTGCGCTCCCCCACGCCTACTCGCGATCCGATCGATTGCCCATGACGGGCGCTACCATACTACGCTTTGGCCAACTTGGGCTTAAGACTCGCAAGTTGCCTGCCGGCTACCTGGTCATTCAGGATTCCGCGTTGGTCTCGCGGTGCTTCATGCCGGCTTCAACACGCTGGAAACGATGAGCACGATGGTGATGATACCAAGCACGAGCGCGACGCCGCCGACGACCCAGCCGAACCACTTGGCTTCCTCGGTAGGCGGTGCGGTTTCCCGGCTGGCCAGGCTGCCGTCCCGCACCATGCGCTCGTACTCGACGAGCCGCTCTTCCTTGAGCTCGTGCTCCGAGATGCGTCCGGTGAAGACGACAGTGTCCATCGGGAACTTCTGCGGCCGCAGATGGCCGTTGAAGAAGTGGAACGTGAAGATGAAGCCGACGGCGAGCAGCGCCTCCTCGCCATGCACGAGAGCCGCGATATTGAACATCCAGCCAGGGAGGAGCTTCGAGAAGAAAACCGGGAACCATAGCAATAACCCGGACCCGCCAATGATGAACATTCCCCAGAACACCGCCCAGTAGTCGAATTTCTCCCAGTACGTCCAGCGATCGAACTTGGGCTGCGGCCCGGCGCCAACGAACCACTTGAAGTTGCGGTAGATGTCGATGATGTCCTGCGGCTGCGGCACCATCGAGTCGGGGCCCCACAATGTAGCCATCAAGCGGTTCTTGGCGATCGCCCGTGCGAACACCGTCACGACGTGGGTGACGAACACGACGATCATCACAAACGCGCAGATGCGATGGATGAGGCCGGCGCCCTCGAACCCGCCGAGGATGCGGGCAAGCGTCCCCGCCCACGGCCGGTCGGCGAAAATCAGCGGCAGACCGGACAGCGCGCAGCCGACGAAACTCAGCATCAGGAGCGCGTGCAGGATGCGCTCGGACCGCGTGAACCGACGATAGTAGCGTTTCGCAACGCTGCCGCCACTTGCCGGACCTGCTGCCGCCGGGTTGCCCGTCACGCTTGCCATCAGTGCTTCCCCTCGCCATTGCCCTCGCCCGAGGACTTGGTGCCGCCGGCGAATTTCACCCGCAGTTCGCGATAGAGCCAGAAAATCGTGTGAATGCCGAAGAACGCGAACACGCCGTAGAGCAGGAATTCCATGAATAGCGCCGCGTAGTAGTACAGCGGGTTTCGGGCCTTGTCGTGCCGGTTGGCGTGCGGATCGAAGCTCGCGAAATTCGCGCTCGCGCCGGCGTGGCATTTCTGACAGGTCGCCAAGCGGTTCTGGGGCGAGACTTTCGACGCCGGATTCGATGCGGGCAGCACGTCGTGTGCGCCGTGGCAGGACGCGCAGGTCGCCATCCGCGCGTAGCCCAGCGCGGTCACCTGTCCGTGGAATGTGTCCCGGTATGTCGTGATGTAGTCGGCGTGGCAGTTTCCGCACTCCTTGATCACGTCGGTCTGGAACCGGGCCACGTCATGCTGCTGAATGTTGTGCGCGGAGTGGCAGTCGGTACAGCCCGGCGAGGCCAGCACGCCGTCCTGGCGCAGCTTTCCGTGCATGCCTTTCATGTACGCCTCGCGCTCCGGCTTGTGGCAGGTGCCGCAGGTGTCGGGAATGCGCGCGCGGGAAACCGTGCTTTGCGGGTCCGATTTCGGGCGGATGCTGTGCGCGCCATGGCAGTCGGTGCACTCCGGCGCCGACATCGCCGCCGCGGACTTGAGCGCCTTGCCGTGGATGCTGTCGTCGAACTTGCCGCCGACGTTGCCGCTCGGGAGGTGTCCCTTGGCCATCACGTCTTCGCTGCCGTGGCACTTCGTGCAGGTGGCGACGAGATTCATGTGGTTGGTCGGCGACGCGGGATCCTTTGGCCGCTTGATGTCGTGTTTCCCGTGGCAGTCGGTGCAGCCGGCCGCAATGTTGTTGCCGCCCTTGCGCGCAATCGCATGCACAGTACCCGCGTATTCCTTGACGGCCTTCTCGTGGCAGGTCGCGCAGTCGACGGGCTTCAATTTTTCGGCGTGCGGCAGC
>DAOMGB010000017.1:0-50055 GCA_035430095.1 Casimicrobiaceae bacterium
TTGCCGAGCAGGTGGCACCGCAGTTGATGCCCGCCGGATTGCTGGTGACAAGGCCAGAACCCGTGCCGGCCTTGGAGACCGTCAGGGCGAACGTGGGCAGATCGAACGTGGCGGTCACCGACTTGGCCGCGTCGACGGTGACCACGCAGCTTCCGGTGCCGGAGCAGGCGCCGCTCCAGCCGGCGAACACCGACGGTGCAGTGGGCGCGGCGGTCAACGTGACGATCGTTCCGCTGGTGTAGCTTGCCGAGCAGGTGGCACCGCAGTTGATGCCCGCCGGATTGCTGGTGACAAGGCCCGCGCCGGTGCCCGCCTTGGACACGGACAGCGCGAATGTGGGCAAGTTGAACGTCGCAGTGACCGACTTCGCGGCGTCGACGGTGACCACGCAGCTTCCGGTGCCGGAGCAGGCGCCGCTCCAGCCCGCAAACGTGCCTGTCCCATTCGTGGGCGTAAGGGTGACGGTCGTACCGGGATAGATGTCGCTGCACGTGGTCGGGCAGTTGATGGCGCCTGAATTCGCGGTCACCGTACCGGTTCCCGATCCTGCCAATACGACGGAGAGTTGCTGGCCGATGGTGATGTTGAAGGCTCCACCGCTCATGTCGTGGTCCATGAACGATGTGTCGGTCACCCAGGCGTTGGTTGGATCCGGCCGGACGGTGTACACCCCGAGCGGCGACGCCGGATTCGAAGAAAGGGTGATGGTTGCTACCAGGATATTGGCTGCGGGAGGTACGCCTGCCAGCAGCGAACTGCCAAGGTTGCTGGCGGTGGCTGGCGCAAGAAGCGCCGAGGGGACGGCGAGTATCGTGCCGTCCGGAAGGAAGGAGCCCGCATCGTTGTACGGGCTGCCGGTCAGGTCGCGACCGGTGATCTGGAACGGAAAGAATGCTCCCGCGCCGGACGGCGCCGACTGTCGGAGGAAATACGCAGTGCCGATGGTCCCAATGGCGGCGTCGACGCGGATGTCGAACGACACCGGGCCCCCCGGCAGGATCTTGGTCGATGTGGCCGCTCCGCCGGGGACCGTCAGCCGGGTCGTGACCTGAGCCAATGCGCTTGGAGCGAGTGCGGTTCCGAGCAGGCCGAGCCACAATGCCGCCAACCATCGATTGCACAAATTCATTTACCGCTCCGTTTGCCAATCCTGCATGCGAGTTGCACAGATCGTGCCGGTGAATTCAAGCAGGTCGCCCATAGTGCCATGACCGCCTGGGACGCGACGGCCCCGAGAGTTTGCGCAGCGCATTGCAGCCTACAGAGTGGGCGCCGCGGCAACATCCCGACGACGCCGCGAATCGGCTTGCCGGTGTTGATCCCGAAATGCGTTGACTGCGGCTGGTTCGATGCCAGGGACGCGCGCGGCACAAATGTTATGACAATAGCATATGATCGATTTTGGCGTCAATTCAACGTCGACTCGTCGGCGTTCGCCCACCTGCACCCGCGCTGAACGGTCGGAAATCGCGCGACGCGCCAACGCCGCAGGAAAATGCACCCTCGACAGGACGCAGGGTCTTCGACCATGGTTCGCAAAAATCGCACGGCGCGGCGTTACAATCGCGCCGACGTCCGCGCGCGCCACGGCGTCCCGACCCCTGATGTTGCTGCCGCTTTTCAATCTTCCCCCCCAAGCCCAGAAGGAATGGATAGCGCGACGCCTCGCGCGTCCCGCGCCAAGCGCCGCGCGTGGAATGAGCGACGGCTTTCGGCTGCCGGGACGCGACGGCAGCGCTACGCCCGCGGCGGTCCTGGTGCCCATCGTCAACCGTCCGGAGGGACTCACGCTGTTGCTCACGCAACGCAGCGCCGACCTGCCGGATCATCCGGGCCAGATCAGCTTTCCCGGCGGTCGCATGGAGCCCTCGGATCTCAATCCCGCAGCGGCAGCGCTGCGCGAAGCACGCGAGGAGGTCGGCCTGGCCGCCGACCGCGTCGACGTGCTGGGCGAACTTGCCACCTATGAGACGGTGACGGGATACAGCGTCACTCCCATTGTGGGCTGGGTCGAGCCGCCATTCTCGCTGATCACCGATCCGGTCGAGGTTGCCGACGCTTTCGAGGTTCCACTCGATTTCGTGCTGGATCCCGCGAACCAGCAGCGCCATTTCCGCATGCTCGGCGAAATGCGGCGCGACTTCTGGGCCATTCCCTGGCGAGACCGCTACATCTGGGGCGCAACGGCGGCGATGCTGCTCGTCTTCGACCGCACGCTGCGCGCCGACTGACCGTCGCGCACATGTCGCCGCCCCGCCCCGTCACGGCCGTCATCCTGTCGGGAGGCGGCGCGCGCGCCGCCTATCAGGTGGGCGCATTGCGCGCCATCGCGCATATCGCTGGCCGCAAGGCGCGCATGCCGTTTCCCGTTGTCTGCGGCACGTCGGCGGGCGCAATCAACGCGACGCTTCTCGCCGTGAATGCCGACGATTTCCGGCGCGGCGTGGCGCGCCTGACGCGCTGGTGGCGTCGCGTCACCGTAGGCGACATCTACCACGGCGACCTGACGACGCTCGCGCGACACAGCGCGCGCTTTCTGGCGAGCGTGCTGACCGGCGGCGCCGTGCCCGCCAAGGTCGCGTCGATGTTCGACAACGCTCCGCTCACCGATCTGCTCGCGCGCGAACTCGAGTTCGAAAAGCTCGAACACCGGATCGACGCGGGTCACCTGCGCGCGCTCTCCATCAACGCGACAAGTTACACGACGGGCCACGCAGTGACGTACTACCAGGGCGCGCCGGACTTGAAGCCTTGGCAGCGACTGCGTCGCCGCGGCCAGCCCGCGGTGCTCGGCACCGAGCACCTGATGGCGTCGACCGCGATACCGTTCGTCTTTCCCGCGGGGCGCATCGACGAGGACTACTTCATGGATGGCTCGGTGCGACAGATTGCGCCGCTGTCACCCGCGTTGCACCTGGGCGCCACTCGCATCGTAGTGCTCGCCGTAGGTCAATTTTCCGGGCAATCGCCCGCCCGGTCCGCCGGAAGGAACGGCGACGGCGAACCGCCGCAGTATCCGTCCTTCGCGCAGGTGGCAGGACACGCGCTGTCGTCGGTCTTCCTGGACAACATGGGCGCGGACATCGAGCGTCTCACCCAGTACAACCGCCTGATCGACCGCTTGCCGGAAAATGCTCGCGAGGTGAACGGGTTTCCGGCCAGGCACGTCGATGTTTTCGTATTGTCGCCGTCCCGCGACGTGGCCAGCCTGGCGCTGCAGTTCGTGGACAACCTTCCCGGCGCGGTGCGCGCGGTATTGCGCGGGTTCGGCAGCACGCATGGCACGGGAGCGAATCTCACGTCCTACCTGCTGTTCGACCGCGGCTTTTGCCGCGCGCTGCTTGCGCTGGGATTCGAAGATGCGATGGCGCGACGCGACGAGCTCGAAGCCTTCCTGTCCGGAGATTCAGCGAATTTCCTTCCCTTGCCGCAGCGCGATCGCGACTGAACCCGCGCCGATCAGCCGGGCGGCGGCAGCTTGCCGACGATGCAGTTGATGGCGCGGTCATACCCCGGACCGAAAAACGCGGTGAGGCTTTCGCGATATGCGCCGGTGCCGATCGTTCGGTAATACAGCTTCGACGTCTGGTCGAGGAAGTAGATGTAGTTGTTGTCGCCGGCACCGGTCTGCAGCACCGAGGACATCTGCTGGCCGCCAAGCAGCAAAGGCGAGCAATCCACCTGGATCGTCTTCAAAAAGCCATTGAATCCTGTCGCCTGGCGATTGTTCACGGCGTCGGGCGCGCATCCGGACAACAGGAACGCGATGGCGATGGCGGAATGCGCGAAGGGTCGGGTCATGGAGAATCTGCGTGGATGTGTAACAGCGGGATTATTGCAGGTTTCGCGCAGTCCGGCGCCGGTCGCCGGCGATCACCTACAATGTGGTTGGGCAATCGATCAACCTGCGTGCGGGCGACTGCAAGATGAACCTCCTGACCCGGTCCGAACCGCGCACTATGCGTCTGCGCAGCATGTCCCCGCACGGCTTCCACGACGTCGTGTACTACGAATGGGGCGATGCGGCCAACCTTCGGGTCGCCATCTGCGTTCACGGCGTCGGCCGCAACGGCCGTGACTTCGACGTGGTGGCCGAGGCACTGGCGCCGACGCACCGCGTGCTTGCGGTGGACATGCCGGGGCGCGGAAACTCCGATTGGCTGTCGGACCCCAACGACTACGTCTTTCCGACCTATCTCACGACCTTGACCGCCCTGCTGGCCCGCAGCGGCGCCGAAGACGTGGACTGGATCGGCACCTCGATGGGCGGCCTTCTGGGGATGGTCGTCGCCGCCCAACCCAAGTCGCCCATTCGCCGGCTAGTGATCAACGATGTCGGTCCGGAAATCGAGCCCGCAGCGCTCGCGCGAATCGGCAGCTACTTCGGAAAGGATCCGACATTCGCGTCGTTTCCGGAGATCGAAGCGTATCTGAGGGAGATTTCCGCGCCGTTCGGAGCGCTGAGCGACCGGCAATGGGAATTCATTACCCGCACCAACGTACGGCAACGGCGCGATGGACGATGGGGCATCGTCTACGATCCCGGCATCGCAATTCCGTTTCGCAATTCGCCGGCACCGCCCGACTTGTGGCCGGTCTGGGATGCCATCGCCTGTCCCACATTGGTTTTGCGCGGCGCCGAGTCGGACCTGCTGTCGCGGCAAGTCGCCGTGCGGATGTCGGAACGAGGGCCAAAGCCGCGCATCGTCGAGATTGCAGGCGTCGGACACGCCCCCATGTTGCTCGACCCGATCCAATATGCTCCGGTGGTCGATTTCCTGCGCTCTGGCGATTGATTGTAGTGGGTACCTGGCCGGCTGCCGGCACGTCGCCTTCCTGAAAGTGCCGGGATCGCGGGCTGCCGGTGCGGGCTTTCGCTTACAATCGTGCGGCGGTCCCTCATTTTGCGCTCCAACGACGACACACTCCGGTTCCCGATTCCATGTCCCTTGCCCTATCGCTGCCGCAAGTCGCTTCGAACCCGGCCAACCCCCCGGAAATTCGGCCGGGCAAGGTCGGACCCTGGCTGATCGAAACCGTACAGCGCGACCCGGCCAGTGCCGCCCATTTGATCGGCGATGCCCTTGCCGCCACCAATCGGGTCGCGATGAGCGACAGCAAGCGGCTCGAGCTGGCCGAAATGTACTGGGAGGCGGCGGACAGGTTGTGGCCGCTTCTCGAAAGGCAATTCGTAAGGGCATCGCATCCGCTGTCAGGCGATGCGCTGGAGGCGGCCAAGGCGGCGTTGACGCTGGCCAGCGAACTCACCACCGCCTACAAGCACCTGCTCGTCAACGAGGAGGACAAGCGCATTTCACTTGGCGGACAGCGGTTGATGGTGGCGCTGGTCCACCGCTGCCTGCAGTGCACGGCTCGCGTCCTGGTCAACAGCTACCTGTCCTTCGCACCCGTGCCGCCCAAGACGTGGCACGACGCGCATATCATCTACGTCTTCGCCCGGAAGCGCGGCATCCACCTGACGCCCGTGGCCCCGGACCAACCTGAGGCGACGCCCGAGCGGCTGACCGTTCAATCCCTTTTGCTCGCGCTGGCCAATCCCTATGGGTTCTTGCCGGGTCAATTGCCCATCGTTCTTCGCTATGTGCAGGAATACTCGCACTGGGCCAAGTTGACGGACGTGGTTCCGGTGCACCGCATGGCCAAGGCCGTTGCGATCGTTCCCGTTGGCCACGATTTCCCGCCGTTCTCGGCAAACAAGGGTGGTTCGATCGAGGGCAGCAAACTGTTCCTGCTGACCTTCGACCTGGCATTCCAGATCCAGGAACAACTGCGGGCGCTCGAGGCCGGCGGCGACCTGCCCGCAGGCATCGGGCGGGATCCGGTGGCACGCCTGCAGTACATCGCGCTGCTGAAGCGCCTGCTCAGGCAGTGGGCGATTCCGCCAGCGCGCCAGTTCAACAGGCTGCCGTCGCGGGCCCGCGTGGTGATGTGTTCCGGCCTGACCGGCATCTGGCAATACAGCCGCGGGCTGCATGCCGGCGTTCCCAATCCGCCCGCCGGCCTGCCGCCGATGGCCAATTGCCAGGTCATCAACCACACGCCCGCCGGCTACGCATTGCGCCAGACGGACTCGACGCCTGCCGCATTGCGCATCGGTGAACTCATCGCCCTGCGCATCGAAGGCCGCACCGGATTGCAGGTCGCGATGGTCCGCTGGTTCCGCAATACCCTCACCGTCAGCGGCCTCGAATTCGGCTGCGAACTGCTTTCCGACAATCCGGAAGCGGCGGCGGCGGCGATGGAGGACGGCACCGCCAGTTCAGTCACGCCGGTCGTCGTGCTGCCCGAGGAAAAGGGCGGCGGCGCGGATTCCGCGCCGCCGCAGATCCTGGTCCCGACCGGCGTGTTCGCGCTCGAGCAGGCCATCACGCTGAAGCGCGGCAAGGAGGCCGGCATCGCCGTCCTGACCAAGTTGATCGAGCAGGGTCCGGGTTTCGAGTTGTACGAATTCATCGCGGTCGGATGATCGTTCCAGTTCGTCGCCTCGCCCGCACGCTGCGATGATGGCCGACTGATGGCTGCATTCGGCGCGCGATGGACGGTTCTCGGATTGGCTGCGCTGACGCTGCTCGAACTGCTTTGGGAAACCGTGCTCGCACCCCAGCACGCTTCCGGCGCGTTGCTTGCACTCAAGGCGGTGCCGCTGGCGCTGGTATTTCCCGGAGTGGCAAGAGGCGCACGCAGGTCGCGACAATGGCTGGCACTGCTGCTGCCCTTCTATTTCGCGGAGGCGCTGACCCGTGCCCTCGGCGAACACGGACGCCACGCGATTGTTGCGGCCATGGCTGCGGCGATTGCCGCGGCGACGTTCATCGCATTGATGGCGTGGTTCCGGGCGGAACGCGCTGCAGCTTCGCGCGTGAAATTCAACTGAGCCCGGGAAGGGCCGGCGCGAAGGAAGCCCGTCCTCAGTCTCGCGCCGGGCCGACTTCCGGAGCCTTGGTCGTGGCGGTGCCCGCCAACCCCTTGGGCAGCGGAAAGGTCACGTTTTCGACGATGCCCGACAATTCGCTGACGCCGATCGCACCCAGTTCCTTCAGCCGCGCGACAACCTGGCGCACCAGCACTTCCGGCGCCGACGCGCCGGCGGTGACGCCGATCCGCAACCTGCCTGCAACCCACTCGGGGCGCAGCTCGTCGGCGCGGTCGATCATGTAGGTCGGCACACCGCGATTGGCAGCGACTTCGCGCAGGCGGTTCGAGTTCGAGCTGTTGGGGCTTCCCACGACGATCACCGTGTCCACCTTGGGCACCATGGCCTTCACCGCATCCTGTCGATTCTGGGTGGCGTAGCAGATATCGTCCTTTTTCGGGCCGACGATACCCGGGAACCTCTCCTTGAGCGCCGCCACCACCGCCGCGGCGTCGTCCATGGACAGCGTCGTTTGGGTGACGTAGGCCAGGAACTGCGGATTGCGTACGGCGAGGTACGCGACATCCTCGACCGATTCGACAAGGTAGATCCCGCCCTGCGACTGCCCCATCGTGCCGTCGACTTCGGGGTGCCCGGCGTGTCCGATCATGACGATCTCGCGTCCCTGCTCCCGCATCTTGGCCACCTCGACGTGGACCTTGGTCACCAGCGGACACGTCGCGTCGAACACGTTGAGTCCTCGCGCAATGGCCTCGGTGCGCACCGCCTGCGAGACGCCGTGCGCCGAGAACACGACGGTCGCGCCGTGGGGCACTTCGTCCAGTTCCTCGACGAAAACCGCCCCTTTCTGTTTCAGGTCGTCGACGACGAATTTGTTGTGGACCACTTCGTGGCGCACGTAGATCGGCGCGCCGTGCTGCTCGAGCGCGCGCTCGACGATGGCGATGGCCCGATCGACGCCGGCGCAGAAGCCGCGGGGATTGGCGAGAAAGATTTCCATGGTCAGGGATCCTTGGCCGGGGTCATGGGCAGTTCGGCGCGCTTTTGCCGAAAACTGTCGATGATGAGAAGCGCCGCACCCACGGTGATGGCACTGTCCGCGACGTTGAAAGCCGGCCACGACCAGCCGGCGTAATGAAACAGCAGGAAATCCACGACCTTGCCGATCGCGATGCGGTCCCAGAGGTTTCCCAGCGCGCCGCCGAGGATAAGCGCGAAACCGGCGCTCTGTATCCGGTCGCCACCGCGCTTGATCATGTAGACCAGGAACACGCTGGCGACGATGGCGACGGCGGTAAAGAACCAGCGCTGCCAGCCCGGCTGGCCCGCCAGGAAGCTGAACGCCGCCCCGGAGTTGTAGGCAAGCACGAAGCTCATGAAACTGGTCACGGGCAATTCTTCGCCGCGAAGGAACGAGTTCACCACCAGCATCTTGCTCAGCCGGTCGGCGAAGATCACCGCCGCGGCGAGGAGCAGCCACTTCCACCAGTCTGCATTCCGGTTCGACGTCGCCGACATCGCTGGCTCGTTCACGCAAACCGGCGCGGTTCGCCGGCGCCAAACAGGTTGGAGACGCAGCGACCGCAAAGCGTCGGACGGCGTGCATCGGCACCGACGTCGGCGCGCCAGTGCCAGCATCGCTCGCATTTCGCGTGCGCGCTCGGCGCCACCCGGACCGCAAGGATGTCGCCACGCGTCACCGTGGCCGCCGACGTGATCGTGACAAATTTCAGGTCATCGCCGAGCGAGGCAAGCGCTTCGAAATCCGCCGCCGGTGCGGCAATCGCGACCTCGGCCTGCAATGACGAGCCTATGGCGCCGGATTGGCGCACGGCCTCGAGTTCCCTCTGCACCGCGGCACGCACGGCCAGGATGCGCTGCCATTTGGCGACCAGCCGCACGTCGTCGCCATTCGCGTCGGTGCCGGCCGCGGCAACCGTATCCGTCCACGTCCTCACAAAAATCGTCGGATCATCCGGGTGCACCAGGCGCCAGGCTTCCTCCGCCGTGAACGACAGGATGGGCGCCATCAATCGCAGCAGCGTGTCGCGGATCGTCGCCAGCGCGGTCTGCGCCGAGCGGCGTGCATGGCTGTCGGCCGCGGTCGTGTACAGCCGGTCTTTCAGCACATCCAGGTAAAAGCCGCCCAGGTCCTCGGAACAATAGGTCTGCAGCCGCTGCACGACCAGGTGAAACTCGTATCGCGAATAATCCGCCGCGACGGCCGTGGCCAGGCGCACTGCCTGCGCGACGGCGTAGCGGTCCATCTCCAGCAGTTGCGCGTCGGGAACCGCGGACGATGCGCTGAAGTCCGCCGTATTCGCCATCAGGAAACGCAGCGTATTGCGGATGCGGCGATAGCTCTCGACCACGCGCTTCAGGATCTCGTCGGAAATGGTCAGCTCACCCGAGTAATCGGTGGCCGCGACCCACAGGCGAAGGATCTCCGCGCCCTGCGACTCCGCCACCTTGAGCGGCGACACCACGTTGCCTCTCGACTTCGACATCTTGCGGCCCTCGCCATCGACCGCGAAGCCGTGGGTCAGCAGCGCCTTGTAGGGTGGCACGCCGTTGACCATGCTCGATATGAGCAGCGACGAATGGAACCAGCCGCGATGCTGGTCGGAACCTTCGAGATACAGGTCGGCGGGAAAATCGTGTTCCTGGGAGTGCGAGCCCATGCGGCTGGTGCGGCCGGTGGGCCCCCCCATGACGGTCTGGAACGTGCTGCCCGAATCGAACCACACGTCGAGCGTGTCGGTCAGCTTTCGGTACTTCGCGGGGTCGACACCGAAATCCTCGTGCGTCGCGGCGAACCACGACTCGAGGCCCCCGTGCTCGATCTTGCTTGCGGCGAGTTCCAGCAGCGCCATCGTGTCCGGATGCAGCTGGTCGGTTTCCTTGTCCACGAAGAAAGGCAGCGGCACGCCCCACTGGCGCTGCCGCGAAAGCGTCCAGTCGGGCCGATTGGCAATCATTCCATACAGGCGCGCCTTGCCCCACGCCGGATAGAAATCGGTGGCGTCGATGCCGCGAAGCGCCACGGCGCGAAGCGGCTCGGGCGGCACATGGCCGTGCCATCCCGGCACCGCATCCATGCCGGCGAACCACTGCGTCGTCGCGCGATAAATGATTGGCGTCTTGTGCCGCCAGCAATGCATGTAGCTGTGCGTGTACTGCGTCGCGTGCAGCAGCGCACCCGCGTCGCGCAGCTTGGCGACGACCTGTGGATTGGCTTCCCAGATCTTTTCGCCGCCGAAGAACGGCAGGCTGCCGGCATAGCGGCCGTCGCCGCCCACCGGATTGATGATGTCTTCGTCCTTCATCCCGTACTTGCGACACGACTGGAAGTCCTCGATGCCGTACGCGGGCGACGAATGGACGATGCCGGTGCCCTGCTCCAGCGTGACGAAATCGCCGAGGTGAATCGGCGACGCGCGCTCGTAGAACGGATGGCGGAACTTCACGAGCTCCAGCGCGGAACCCTTGGCGGTTGCCTCGACCTGCCCGCTCAACTGGAAGCGCTTCAGGCACGCGTCCACCAGGTCCTGCGCCAGCACCAGGCGCCCCTTGTCCGTCGCCACCAACGCGTAGGTGAATTCCGGATGCACGGTCAGCGCCTGATTGGCGGGGATGGTCCACGGGGTCGTGGTCCAGATCACCGCCAGGACAGGTCCTGCCGGCAAATGCGCGAGTCCGAAGGCCTTGGCTAGTTTCCGCGAGTCGTCCGGGTCGAGGGCGAAGGCCACGTCGATGGCGGTGTCGACGCGATCTTCGTACTCGACTTCCGCTTCGGCGAGCGCGCTCTGGCAATCGAAGCACCAGTTGACGGGCTTCAGGCCGCGATAGAGGTAGCCCTTCTCGAGGATTCGTCCCAACGTGCGGACTTCGTCCGCCTCGTTCTTGAACGCCATCGTCGTATACGGATGCTCCCAGTCGCCCAGCACGCCAAGACGCCTGAAGCCTTCCTTCTGCTTGGCGATCTGCTCGTTGGCATAGGCGCGCGCAAGGCGCTGTGTGTCGGCAGTCGACAGGTGCTTGCCGTGCGAGCGCTCGATCTGCACCTCGATCGGCATGCCATGGCAGTCCCAGCCTGGAACGTATGGGGCGTCGAATCCCGCCAGCTGCTTGCTCTTGACGACGATGTCCTTGAGGATCTTGTTGACCGCGTGGCCGATGTGGATGTCGCCATTGGCATAGGGCGGGCCATCGTGCAGCACGAAGCGCGGCCGTCCGCGCGACGCGGCGCGGATGGCCTCGTACACCTTTCGCTCCTGCCATTCCTTGATCCACTTCGGTTCGCGCCTGGCCAGATCGCCGCGCATCGGGAACGGGGTATCGGGCAGGTTCAGCGTGGACTTGTAATCGGTCTTGAGTTCGTCGGTCATGCGGTCACAGTCAGAATGCGAAAGAGATGCCTGCGCAGGGCATCCATCATGCCATGCGCGCGAAATAGTCACGGGCCCGGCCCACGTCGACGCGAATCTGGTGTGTCAGCGCGTCGAGCGTTTCGTATTTTTCCTCGTCCCGGAGCTTGTGAAGGATTTCGACGGTCACGCGGCGGCCGTAGATGGACTGGTCGAAGTCGAGCAGAAACACTTCCAGCAGCGGCGCGCCATCCTTCCTGATCGTCGGACGCACGCCTATGCTGGCCACGCCCGCGCGCGGGGCGGCCCCCAGTCCGTGCACGCGCACCGCAAAAATGCCGGACAGGGCGGGCCGATGGCGCAGAGGAATGTTGGCGGTCGGGAAGCCGAGGTTGCGGCCGAGCTTGTCGCCGTGCGCCACGCGCCCGCTGATGACATACGGGCGGCCAAGCAGCGCGGCCGCCCGGCGCAGGTCGCCGGCGGCGAGCGCCTCGCGCACCGCCGAAGACGACGCTCGCTGCGTATCCACCGCCACCGTGCGCATGCCCTCGACGCTGAAGGTCTGCGCATGCGCCCGCAGCACGGCGAGGTTGCCGGCGCGCGCCTTGCCGAACCGGAAGTCGTCTCCGACCAGCACCCAGCGGGCGTCGAGTCGACGCACGAGCACGTCGTCGATGAACGCTTCCGGCGTCATGTCGGCCAGCGTCTTGTCGAATCGCGCGACAATGGTCGTGGCGACGCCGAACGCCCGGAACAGGTCAAATTTCTGGCGCAGCTTCGACAGGCGCGGCGGCGCCGCGTCCTTGGCGAAGAATTCGCGCGGATGGGGATCGAAGGTGAGCACGGCCGGCCGCAGGCGCAAATCCTCCGCGGCCTCGATGAGCCGCACGAGCATCGCCTGATGGCCGAGGTGCACGCCGTCGAAATTGCCGATCGTCAATGCCACCGGCTCACCCGCGCGCTGTGGAAGGCCACGCTGTATGCGCATGTTTGGGAGGCGCGCCCGGGATGCCGTCGAAGGGCTCCCAAGAGGCTAACCGCGAATTGCTGCGGGAAGGTACGCCAAAAGCTTGAATTATATCAATTTTCCGGACACTTCCGCGGACGCGTCCGGAAGCGTCGTCGATTCGGAGTACTGCCATTCGCGCCAACCGCCTTCGACCAATGGAAAGTACAACGCGAGCCGGATGGGAATCGGGTTGGGCCGAGAATCCAGTTCGCGCACGATTCTCGCGTAGCGTTCGAGCTGCTCGCGATAGCGCAGGACTTCGCGGTCGAGGAACGCTTCGATGGAGCCGCCTTCGTGGCGGCCGGTCTTGAAATCGATGATCCAGCGCACGCCTTCCACGATCATCGTGCGGTCCAGCGTGACGTGGCGTACCGCGTCGCCATCCACGCCCGCCAGCGACCACTCGCTGCGAGCCTGCGCATGCGCCGCGTCGAACAGCCATCGGCCCCGTGGGTCCGCGAGCGTTCGCGCCACGGCCGATTCGACGCGCGCCACGGCTTCCGCTCGCTCCTTTGACGGCACGCCCTCGTGCGCAAGGTCGGCCGCGATCCGGCCGCGCAGCGGAGCCATGTCACGCCTATCCCACGCCGGCAGTCCTTCGCTTGCCACCTGCGCCAGCACGCGATGCGCAACGGTGCCGACCGCGGCCGCGGTCGCGTGTGCCCAATCAAAGGCGACCTGCGGCGCCGTCACATCGTCGCCGCGTGCGTCGACGTGGATCGACGCCGCGGGCACGGGCAGCGTCCACTGCGACGGCAACCGGCGCAGCGGCCGCGACATCGGCAGCGCCACGTCCTCGATTTCCTGCTCGCCGCTGCCCGCGGATTCCTCGCCGGAACCATCGCCTGTGGCTGCGGCTTGGGCGGCTCCGGCGGGCGCACTCGCGGGAGGCGGCGGAACGGCCGCCGACAACGCCGCCCAAAGTCGGGCCAGCGCCGAAGACTTTGCGGGAGTCCGCCACTGCGGCGGCTCACCAGACCCGTCCAGCTTCAAGCCGGGCGCGGCAAGCAAATGAAGGCGGCGCTTGGCGCGCGTGCAACCCACGTACAGCAGGCGTCCCCGTTCGGCGTAGCTTTCGGTCGCATCCAGCGCTTTCAGGTACCGGTACACCGAATCGGGCTCGCTTTGCGCGCCTTCACGCGCGCGCAGCGGCGCCAGCAGCAGCGATTGTCCGGCGCCATGTTCGCGTTGCTTCCAGCGCAGTGCCGGTTCGTCATCGCGGCCGGTCGGGCGATCGAGGCCCGGCATGATCACCGTGTCGAACTCCAGGCCCTTCGCCTTGTGCAGCGTCATTGCCTGAACGGTCGAACGGGAAGCCTCCGCGGGCTCCGCAAATAATTTTTCGGTGGCGGCGACGAACATGTCCCAGTCCGCGATGTCGCCTGCCCTCTCGTGCTCCGCAAGCAATGCGAAAAAGCGCTGCGCGCCCGCGGCATCGAGATCGCCGTCGCCGCACGCCGGTCCGCCGAGCGCCAGCCACGCCGAGCGCACACGCCGGGTAACCGACGACCGGCCGCGTTCGGTCATGGGTTCCTTCAGCGCGGCCTGCAGGCGTGTCAGCCGCAGCTTGCCGTCCTCCGACAAGGTCGGGACGAGCGCCGGGTCGGCCATCGCGTCCAGCACGCCGTGCCGGAGCGCGCGTTCCGCCACGGGCAGCAGGTCGCGCAATGCCAGCCCGCACCAGGGAGCGCGCAGCAACGCCAATCCCGCCACGCGGTCGGAAGGCTGGGTCAACGCGCGCGTGAGCGAGACCAGGTCGCGCGTGGCCAGCCGTTGCGCCAGCGTTTCCAGTTCGATTGCGGCGCAGGGGATTCCCTCGTTGCGCAACGTGGGCAGGATGAGGTCGAGATGCTTGCGCGCCTGAACCAGGATGGCGATCTCGGTGGAACCCGCCGCCTGCGCTTCGCGAATCCGGCGCACGACCGCTTGCGCCTCCTCCCGGCGATCCGCAACCAGGTCGAGCGTGGGCGTCGCGCCACCGTAGTCGTCCCTGCCGGCAACGCGATTCGCCAGCACCTGCTTGTAGGCGACCTCGCCGCGCGCCGGATCGGACACCGCCGGCAGAACCCGCGGAAACACGTCGTTGATCCAGTCGACGATGGCTTCCTGAGAACGAAAATTGCGGGACAGACCGAGGCATTCGACAGGAATGCCGGCCACCCGCGAATTCAGCTGCGCCTCGAGAAACAGGCCCACCTCCGCTTCGCGGAAGCGGTAGATCGACTGCATCGGATCTCCGACGGCAAAGAGCGTGCGGCCGTCGCCCTCCTCCCAACCCGACGTGAGGCGCGCGATCAATTCGCCGTGGGTCCATGAGGTGTCCTGGAATTCGTCGACCAGCAGATGTGCGATTTGATAGTCGACGGACAGCAGCAGTTCACCGGGATCATCGGCATTGCCGAGTGCCGCCAGCGCGCGAAGCGTGGCCTCGCCGAAGTCGGCGACGCCTTCCTTCGCCCACACCGTGAGCAGGTGCGCGGCAACCTGGGGCAGCAGTCTTAGCGTCGCGTCGATGAAGGTCCAGGCGCCGTCGCTGTATTCCGGAGGCGGCAGGTACCGCACGGCATCGAGCGCGTCCGCCAGGCCGGGAATCGACCGCGCGTCCGCCAGCAGGTCCTTCATCGTCTGGATGGCGGCCGCACGCCGCGCCGCGCCGGGATCCTTGCCCGCAGGAGCGAATCCATCGAGGACGCTGATTCGCTGCCGGAAAGTCGGTTTGCCCTTCGTCAGCAGGAAATCCGCCAATGCGCGCCAGTTCGGCAGCGCGTCGCTTGTTGCGTCCGGTATCCCGCCCAGAGCCGCCAGCGATGCCAGGGCGTCCGCCCACGGTTCCCTGCCGGCGATGTCAGCAAAATGCGCCGCCGCATGGCTGGCAGACGCCGCGATGTGTTCGCCCATGGCTGCGGGCAACATGGCGCGGACCCGACTCAGGGCCAGTTCGCTTTCTACGCGCAATGCCTGTTCCAACGCCCGGCGCAATTCGACGCTCGGCGCGCCAAGTGGCAAACGCAGCCACTGATCGCGCCGCGCCAACAGCGCGGCCAGCAGCGATACAGCCCGGTCCGCATCGTTGTCCACGCGGCCGAGAAAACACCGCCATGCCGGATGCTCGGGTTCCGCCGCCTTGAGTGCCGCGCGCACCGCCTGCGCGTGGAAGTTCGCGGCGTCGTCGACGAATGCGGGAAGCGCGCCAAGTCCGGAGGCCACCGGCGCCTGCCGCGTCAACGCGGTGGCCAGCCCGTCGATCGTGAGCATCCGCAGGCGCGACGGCTGCGCGAGCAATTGCCACCCATGGCGTTCATCCTGCAGCAACGCCGCCTTTGCAAGTCCAAATGTGGTTGCGGAGTGGTGCGGCAGAGGCGGAATCGCCTCGGGGCAACTCGCCTGCTGCAGCGCCTCGAGCACGCGCTCGCGCATTTCGGCCGCGGCTTTGCGCGTGAACGTCATGGCCACGACCTGCTCCGGGCGGTCCACGACCGCGAGCAACGCGAGGTAGCGCTGGATCAATAGTCCGGTCTTGCCCGAACCGGCGGGAGCCTGGACCAGGAAGGACGTGGTGACGTCGAGCGCGCGTTGGCGCGCATGGATGTCCTGCTCGTTGTGCTCGTCGGCGGCGACGTCACTCATCGTCGCTTCCCATGAGTGCACCGGCCGGATCGTCGAGCGCCTGAATCCGGCACAGCGCGTGCAGGTCGCAATGCATGCACGCCTGGCCGTCGCGCGGGGAGACCGCGGCATGTCCCTCGCGAAACTCGGTTGCCACCGCGCCAAGCGCCTCGGCCCAAACACGGTCGAGTTCCTCCCACCTGGCAACCGGCGAATTTCGACACTGGGACAGCGCCTTCACCGGCGGCCAGATGCCCTCGCCGGCCGCCACGCCCTGCACGCCGATCTCTCCCGCTTTCAATTGCGCGTAGACCAGCGCCTGCACGCCGGGCGTGTCCATCCGTTGAGCCAGCGCGAGCGCGTACAGGCCGACCTGTGTGCCCGACGGTCGCGCGACAAACCACTTCGCGGGAGCAACGGCACGTCCCGACTTGTAGTCGATGACTGCCACTCCGCCGTCCGCCAGCGCATCGACTCGATCGATTCGCACGTCGATGTCGAGGCCGCCTACGGCCAGGTCCAGCGGCAGTTCCAGATCGCGCACCGCGAACGGCGGCCTCGCGCTTTCGATCGTCGCAAGCCACGCCCGGACGATGTCGGCCAGGCGTTGCCTCTCACCTGCTGCGACCGCGGCCGGCAGCGCCTGCCAACGCGCGCGATCGAGCTTGGACAGTGCCTGCGACACGGCCGAGGCGATGCCTGCGTCGAGTTGGTCTCCGGTCAGCCGCAACAGCGCAGCCTGATCGTCCAAGCCGTCCCAGAACGCGGCGAGCGTCGCGTGCAGCAGGATGCCCCGTTCCCGCGCGGTCAGGCCCTCGCAGGCGTCCGGCCACGCGGCCCCGTGCAGCCGGTACCGCGCAAACGCCTGGAACGGACAGGCGCTCTGGCTCTCGACGATACCGACCCCGCCCCTGGCCCGCGCGCCCATTGGCAGCGGCGGCGCGCGGTCGTCATCGACGGCAACGAGGTCGCCGGCGCGCGCGGCGATCGTGACGGCGTATCCGCTCGCGGTCGGCAACGACGTGACCGAGCATTCCTCCCACGGCGCGAACAGAGAGGATCCTGCGCGCTCCAGCCCGTCGACCATCAGCGCGTGACTCGCGACGACCTCGTTCGCGGCGCGGGCGAAACCCGCCGTCAGCGCACGCGCACGCGCCAGGTCGACGCCCGGATTCGAATGCGGAACATGCCGTTCGCGCTGCCAACCGATCGGCAGCAGCGGACAGGGCGGAAGCGCCGGCGGCCAGCGTTCCGCGCTCGTGCCGGTGATCCATAACGCGTCGAAGTCCATGCCAGAAGCCTCGAGCACGCCCATGATCTGGATGCGCGCCGGAGGTGACTCGGGCTGGAAGATCGTCTGCGCGCCCATCGCGCGCAAGACGTCCTGCGCCTCGTCGCACGACAGTCCGGACGCAACCGCGTCAAGCAGGCGAAAACTCGCCAGGAGCTGCGACCACGCCTCGCACGCCTGCCACTCGCCACTGCCGAGCGTACGGTTGCCGGGCCAGCCGAGCGCCCGCAGCCAATCGCGCCAGTCGCTTGCCCATTGCGACGGCGGCCGCGCGGCCCGGCCGGGCAGCGCCACGGCACGCCATCGCGTTGCGAGTCCCGCGTCGAAACCGTCGAGCGCGCGGATGAACTCGCCCAGGCTCACGGCGCGCAGTCCCTGCTCGCGCCAATCGCGTTCGACCGCGGCGCGGCGCATCCAATGCAATTCCGCATCGGGAAGGTGCGCCGACCGCAACAGCGCGGCGGCATCGGCGATCGGCAATGAACCGGCACCGAGCGCGACGAGATCGATCGCGGCAGCCACCACGGGCACCTCGCTCAGTGCAATGCCGATCGAAAGGGCGAACGGCCTGGCCGCGTCGGGAAGGACACGACTGGCAAGTGCCGGACACAGCATGTCCTCGGCGCACGCATCCACCTCGTCACGCCGCGACGCAAGGTCGTCGACCACGATACCGATCCTTGCCGACGGAACCGCAAGCGCGCGTTCACGCGCCCACGCCAGTGCGCGCTCGATCTCGGACCGTGGGTTGGCGCATGCGACGCGGTATCGCGATGAATTGGCGGTCGTGGTCAACTCATGCTCGGTCACTTCCATCCCCGCATCGCGCAATGCGCAGAGCAATCGGCGCTGCTGGGGGGTGAACTCGATGAAACCCACCGTGTGGATGCGAAACCCCCGCCATGAGCTAACCCTAGGCGCGACGTCGGCGAGAACGTCGGCAAGCTGCGCGGAGTCCACCAGACCGCGTACGGTCAATGCGTGCGCATATCGCCCTGCCCAGCGTGCGAAGGATTGGGCGTCGTCGCCAATTCCGGCTTTCGACCACGGCTGGAAGTGGTCCTCGGGCCTGCGCCATGCATGGAACAGTTCCCACGCGTTCGCGGCCTGCGCCGCGGCGCCACGGGTGTCCAGCAGTGCCGGGGATTCCTGAGCGACGATCCGGCCCCACACGTGGGCGGCGCCGCCGCCGGAAATGAGTTCGCGAGGTTCCGGCAACGCCGACGCGGCTATGACATCGAGCCAAAGGGCATTCAGCCAGCCCTGCCAAGGGAGGACCCTGCCCGCAACCCAGGCGCGCCGTCCCATCGCGCGCTGCGTGTCGTCATACCGCGCCACGAGATGGCGCGCCAGCCGGTTGTTGGGGGTGACCAGCGTGGAACCTTCGCCGAGCGCAGCGGCGAATTCAAAAGCGATCATGGGGCGTTGAGAAACCGCGTCACGACGGTGATCGTCGACGCATGTTGCTTGAAACTGTATCAGGTTTTGCGGATCGGCACGCCCGTGGCGGGCCGTGCCGGGTCAGGTCTCTTCAACGGCATCGACGCCAACGGCAGATCGGTGTGCTGCGACGCATCGTTTGCACCGGTCCGGGAGTAGCGGGCCCCGGGGCAAATTGCTTTCGCAGCACGCCGATCTGCGCTGGTCACATTCCTGTCGATCCCTTTCGCGGAAGGATGCTTTCAGTCGCCACGGCCCGACGCCGCCATGGCGACACCCGGCAACGGCATGATCGAGTGGCTGGCGCCGATGGAGGACGGCATCGACATCGGGGAGACTCTTGGCGGCAGGGTTGGAATCACCGGGGACGAAGGCGGCAAGTTCTGCGCGGGGACCAGCGGCCCGGTGCTCACTTCGGTGATTCGCGATTCCGAACGCCGGGTGGCCAGCTTCCACTCGCCGCACCAGTCGTCGTCGCGGACATGCGGCCACACACCTTCGATCATGTAGGCCTTCGCGTTGATGGGGTGAAGCATCGGCGACGCGCGCCGGCACTGTCCCCACTGCGTCACCTTGCCGTCGCTGGCCTTGGCGTTCTGCCGGTCATAGAACTGGCAAATCTGGCACTTTTCCACGGTCCCACCTCCATCCCAAGCGTGCCGCCGGGTGCGGCCTCTCGATTGATTGCCCGATGTCCCGCGCATTGCAACAGAGCGTTGCGCGGCATGCCATTGCACCAATGGCCGAGCCATTGGGCCGGGCGTGTGCGTTCATGGCCGAAATCATGCCATCCATGATCCGGGTCAGTGCACGACCAGCGGCAGGAAGCCGCGGGGAATGAGGACGTCCGGTCGATGGCGAGGCCGCGCCGCGCGCGCCTTGATCGATCCCGAACGGGACAGGACGCGCGACAGGCGGTCGTGCCTGTCGCCTTCATCCCTCGCATCCATTCGCACCAGGCGACGCGAACGCACGTTGCGTCCGGGAAGCGCACGCGCGAACCGGTGGGTCGCCGGACTGCACGACCTGCGGTGCTGTGTCAGGATTACGGCCGCCGACCGCATCGCTGTTTGCAGTCTGGAAGTGAAACTTCCCGGCGGCCGTAAGACTTGTACCTGCGACGCACCATGATCAGGCCGCGAGCGCAGAGAATGCATCGCGCAGCGTTGCAGGAACGTCCTGAACGCGCCGGGAGGCGCCACTCGGCAGCGAGTCGAGCGCGGACTTCAGCTCGGCGTCCGCGTCGGCGGCCTCGTGCGCCAGCTTGTCGTCGTAGCTTCGGCGCAGTTCCGGTTGCGAAAGTACTTCGTAGGCGGCGTGGATCATCCGCACGAGGCCGGACAGATCCTGGCCCGCGTCGGTCACGCCATACTGGAACCGCTCCAGCACCGCGGCATACGCGGCCTCGATCCTGGCTGGACTGGCGCCGGGCGCGAGGTCGAGGTAGTCATAGTGGGTGTAGTTCACGGTTCATCTCCTGTCTGGATTCGGCGGTTTTTCTCCGTCGGATGAACCGCTAGATGCACCAAGCGTGCCAACCACTGAAGCCGCTCGTCGGGCAATATTCAAGTTACTGATAAATAGCGAAATAGGCCATCGCTCCCGCGGCGGGCGTTTGGCACGAGCGGGTCTTTCCGGGGGTCGGCAATGGCGGCCGCAGCGCGTCAGCGCCGTCAGATTACGGCCAGCGGCGTCGCTCGTCCGGGTGCGGGAAACGCGGCATCGAGGGCCGCGACAACATCGGCGCCGAGATTGACGCCGGCCGATGCGCGAATGTCGTCGATGTGTGCGACATTCGACGATTGCGGGATGGCAATGACCTGCGGGCGGGTCAGCACCCACGCGAGAGCAAGTTGCACCGGCGTGAGGCGCGCGGCGCGTGCGATGGCCGTCAGCTTCGGATCGGTCAGCAGCGCGCCCTGCGCAACGGGCGAATACGCCATGACGGCGACGCCGTGTTCGCGACACCAATCCAACAGGCGCCATTCGATGCCGCGTTCCGCGAGGTTGTACAGTACCTGGTTGGCTGCACAGCGATGTCCATCGGGCAGCGCATGCAATTCTTCCATGTCGCCGACGTCGAAATTCGAAACGCCCCAGCGACGGATCTTTCCCGCTGCGCGCAGCCGTTCGAATTCATCGACCGTTTCGGCCAGCGGAATCCGCCCGCGCCAATGCAGCAGGTACAGGTCGATGCATTCGATGGCCAGCCTGCGCAGGCTACGTTCGCACGCCGCCGACATTCCCTTGCGTCCCGCGTTTTGCGGATAGACCTTCGACACGACGAATGCCGTTCGCCGGCGTCCGGCAATGGCGCGGGCGACGACTTCCTCGGCGCCACCCTCGCCGTACATCTCCGCCGTATCGATGAGCCTAAGACCGAGATCCAGGCCGTGGGCCAACGCTGCGACCTCCCGCCTTGCCGTTGCGTTGCTCTCCCCCATTTTCCAGGTACCGAGCCCCAACGCCGGCACCTGCATGCCGTCGGACAGCGTGACCCGCGGGATATCTGCGTTCGATTGCATCGTCAACGTGGAATATTCGGCATTTTGCGGCCATGCCGAGTCCAGTAGAATAACCCGCTGTTCCCTGCAAACCGATGCCACTCGATCCCGCCCTGACCGTTGGCCGCCATGTCGTGCGCGGAGCCTGTCCGCACGATTGCCCGGACACTTGCGCACTCCTGACCACCGTCGAGGATGGGCGCGCCGTCGAGGTGCGCGGCGCGCCGGACCATTCGGCGACCGCCGGCGTGTTGTGCACCAAGGTGGCGCGCTACCTGGACCGCACCTATTCCGACCAGCGCCTGATGCATCCTATGAAGCGGATCGGCCGCAAGGGCGAAGGCCGGTTTGCCCGCATTACGTGGGATGAAGCGCTTGGCACCATCGCCGCCAGGTTCGGGGAAATCGCGAACTCGAGCGATGGCCCGCAAGCAATCGTCCCTTACAGCTATGCCGGGACGATGGGCCTGCTGCAATCGTCGTCGATGGACCGCCGGTTCTTCCATCGACTTGGCGCATCGCTGCTCGACCGCACCATCTGCGCCACCGCCGGAAAGACAGGCTGGGTCTCGACCATCGGCGCCGCGATGGGCATGGATGTCGAGCGGTTCGAGGACAGCAAGCTGATCGTCATCTGGGGCAGCAACGCGGTGACGTCCAACCTCCATTTCTGGACGCGCGCGCAGGAAGCCAAGCGCCGGGGCGCCAAGCTGATCGCCATCGATCCCTACCGTACCGCCACGGCGGACAAGTGCCACGAGCACATCGCGCTCTTGCCGGGGACGGACGGTGCACTGGCGCTCGGCCTCATGCACGTACTGATCGCGGAAAACCTGATCGACCGGGACTACATCGACCGTTACACCGTAGGGTTTGCCGAACTCGCGGTGCGTGCCGCGGAGTGGACGCCGGCACGGGTGGCCGCGACCTGCGGCATCGCCGCCGCGCAGGTCGAAGGACTGGCGCGGGACTACGGCACGATCGCGCCAGCCGCAATCCGCGTCAATTACGGCATGCAGCGTGTGCGCGGCGGCGGTAACGCGATGCGCATTATCGCCGGCCTGCCGGCGCTCATCGGCGCATGGCGGCACCCGGCCGGCGGCGCGCTGCTGTCGTCGTCCGGCACTTTTCCGGTCGACCAGGCGGCTCTCGAGCGACCGGACCTGATTCGCGGCACGCCGCGCACGATCAACATGTCGGCGATCGGTGATGCGCTGCTCGACGTAAGGGATCCGCCGGTGCGCGCGATCTATGTATACAACTCCAACCCCGTTGCGGTGGCGCCGGAATCGTCGAGAGTCCGCCGGGGATTCGCGCGCGACGATCTTTTCACGGTCGTGCACGAAATTTTCCAGACCGACACCGCGGACTTTGCCGATATCCTGCTGCCCGCCACCACCCAGCTCGAGCAGACCGACGTCCACAGTTCGTACGGGCACCTCTACGCGCTGGCCAACAATCCGGCGATTGCGCCACTGGGCGAGGCGCTGCCCAACACCGAGGTTTTTCGGCGCCTGGCCTCCCGCATGGGATTCGACGAGCCCTGTTTCCGGGACAGTGACGACGATATGGCGCGGCAGGCGTGGCGGCGCGGCGACGCGCGCGCGGCCGACCTCGACTGGGATGCCATGCGCCGCGAAGGCTGGCGACGGCTGGCGGTGCCGATGGAATACGCGCCCTTTGCCCAAGGCAATTTCCCGACGCCGTCCGGAAAGTGCGAGTTCTGGAGCGCGGCACGGCAGTCCGGCGGCGACGACGCCGTCCCCGATTACGTCCCGCCGCGCGAGTCGGCTGCAACCAATCCCGACCTCGCCCGCCGCTATCCGCTGGCGTTCATCTCGCCGCCCGCGCGCAATTTCCTGAACTCCTCCTTCGGCAACCTTCCGGCATTCGTCGCCGAGGAAAAGTCGCCCAGGCTCGACCTCAATCCGGATGACGCCGCAGCGCGCTCCTTGCGCGACGGGGACGTCGTGCGCATTCGAAACGACCGCGGCAGCTTCACCGCCACGTTGCGAGTCACCGACCGCGCGCGTCCGGGAGTGGCGGTGGCGCCGTCCGTATGGTGGCAGAAGCTCTCCCCCGACGGCTGCAACGCCAACTCGGTCACTTCGCAGGCGCTTACCGACATGGGCCGCGCGGCGACGTTCTACGATTGCCTGGTGGAGGTGGAGCGTGCGTAGCACGGCCTCCGCAGCCAGGGCGCCCGCGAAGGTGCCCGCCGACGACATCCTGGTCCGGCTGCACACGACGCGCGAACCTCGGCAGCGACTGCAATTGCTCCTCGGCGCTGCGGAGCACGTGAGCGCAATCGATGCGAGGCGCGCGTTTGAACATGCGTTGGAGGCCGCGGCGGTCGCGACGGAACTCGCGGACGACGTCGCCCATGCGGAAGCGCTCTTCCAGCAGGGTCGCTGTGCGGAACTCCTGCTCGATCACGGCCCGGCGCTCGACCTTTACGGCAGGGCGCTCGCGGGCTTCGAGGCCGCGCGCAACGAGCTGGCGACGGCCAAGACCCTGCGCGCCATCGGCTTCATCCACGATTCGCTGGGCGACTTTTCGCAGGCTCTGGACTTTCAGCTGCGGGCGCTCGAGATCGACGAGCGCATCGGCAACACGGCCAGCCGCGCCGCTACGCTGCGCACGATCGGCCTCGTCTGCTCCAAGACCGGCGACCACGCCACGGGCCTCGACTTCTACCGCCAAAGCCTCGCGCTGTGCACGCACGACGGCGATGCGCTCGAGCGCGGCAAGACGCTCAACAACATCGGCATCAACCTCAAGAACCTGGGTATGTTCCAGGATGCGCACGCCGCGTTGACGCAGGCTCACCAGTTGTTCGACTCGCTCGGAATGCCGCTTCTCCAATGCGCGGCCCTCAACAACCTTGGCCTGGTTCAGGAAAAGCTGGGCGACATCGCCGGCGCCGAGCGGACCCTCAACGACGCGCTGTCGCTGTCCGGCTCGGTCGAATACCATCCGGGCGTGGCGCATGCGCACATGGCGCTCGGAAGGATGCTCGCGCCGCTGTCGCGCCACGACGAGGCGCGGGAGCACCTGCTGGCGGGGCTGGACGTCAGCGAGCGAAACGGCATCAAGCTCACCGGGTATGAATGCCACGAGGCGCTGGCCGACCTTTATGAACGCACAGGCGATCATGCATCGGCGCTGCGCCACTTCCGGCGGTTCCACCAGCTGGAGCACGAGGTGCAGCTCGAATCGGCAAGCAACAAGCTGCGCGCCTTCGCCATCCAGTATCAGGTCGCCGCCGCCAAGCGCGACGCCGAACTGCAGCGGGAGCGGCAGGCGGTACTGACCCGCGCGAACGCCGAACTCGATGCGTTGAACGTTTCGCTGACCGAGGCCAATCTGCAAAAGACGATGCTGCTCGACCAGCTGGAACGGCAGACCTTCGAAGATGCGCTGACGGGACTCGCCAACCGCCGTCGGCTCGACCAGCGGCTCGCCGACGAGTTCGCGCTGGCGTTGCGGCACGATCGACCGCTGGCCGTGGCCATCGCCGACCTCGACGAGTTCAAGCGCGTCAACGATCGCTTTTCCCATGCGGTGGGTGACGCGGCATTGCGCGCGCTGGGAAAGCTGCTTGCGTCCCAGGTGCGGCATACCGACCTGGTGGCACGCTTTGGCGGGGAAGAATTCGTGCTGGTCCTGGTGCAGACGGACAAGGCAGCGGCATGCCGCGTGTGCGAAAAGCTTCGCGATGTCGTCGAGCAATTCGACTGGGACTCCGTCCATCCGGGACTGGCGCTCACGCTGTCGATCGGCGTGTGTGCGGACACGACGCTGCCCGGACATGAACGGATGCTGGCGCTGGCGGATCGCAACCTGTACCTTGCCAAGGAAGGCGGCCGCAATCGCGTCGTGTGCTGAGTTTGGACGGTCCTAGAGCTTGCGGACGAGACCCACCATGACGCCGAATATTTCCAGCGAGCCTTCAGGACGGATGATTGGGTAGGCCTTGTTCTCGGCCTTGAGCACGAAGCGCCCCTGCTCCTGCTCGAGCCGCTTCAACGTGAATTGATTGTCGACGATGGCCACGACGATGTCGCCTTTCTGCGCGGCCGGTCGCTTTTCCACCACGACCAGGTCGCCGTCGAAGATCCCCGCGTCCATCATCGAATCGCCCTTGACCCGAATCAACACCGTCTGCGAAGGATGCTCGATCAGGTAGTCATCGATGGTCAGGGCATCGGCATCGCCGTCGTCCACGGCATCCGGCATGCCGGCGCGCACGGGCGTCTCGGCCAGCGGTCGCGCAAAGAAACGCCGCGTGGGGGCGAGGCGGCGATCGGGCGTGGACTCCAGCAGGCCCGCCAGCTTGAGCCTGGCCACCAGCGCGGCCACGGACGATTTGGACTTGAGGCCGAGCAAATCCCCGATCGACGCGTAGGATGGCAGCGCCCGGTAGCGGGCGTAGTAGTCCTGCAGCGAGGTCAGGTAGGAACGATCGTTCGACATGTGGGTAGAATAGCGAACGAACGTTCTGAAAGTCAAGCTCTCTTTATTGTTCCCGCACGATGCCAGATCCGACCCCGATTCCACTCTTCGCCCCCTCTGTGGCGTTCGTCGACCTGGAGACGACGGGCATGCGAGCGGCGGAGGATCGGGTCACCGAGGTCGGTATCGTCCGGGTCGATGCCGATCCTGGCGGCGGCGCGCCGCACGTGAGCGAATGGAGCACGCTGGTCAATCCTGGGGAGCCCATTCCGGCGGTGATCCAGGCGTTGACCGGCATTACCGACGCGATGGTGCGGGATGCGCCGCCGTTTTCGGCAATCGCATCGGCCATCGAGGCCAGGATCGACGGCTGCGTGTTCGTTGCCCACAACGCCCGCTTCGACCACGGTTTCCTCAAGCACGAGTTTGCCCGCCTGGGCCGGCCGTTTTCCGCGCGGGCACTGTGCACGGTGAAGCTCTCCCGGCGCCTCTTCCCCGATGCGCCGGGGCACGGCCTCGACGCAATCGTCGCGCGACACGGACTGCCGGACGCGGACCGCCATCGCGCGCTCGGCGACGCGCGCGCGATCTGGGCGTTCGTGCAGGCGCTCTACCGCGACGTTCCGGCGGACACCATTGCCGCCGCGGTCAAGCGGATCCTGAAAATTCCAAGCCTTCCGCCACAATTGCCGGCCGACGTGCTCGACTCGATTCCAGAAACGCCCGGCGTCTACCTCTTCTACGGCGAGAACCCCCTGCCGCTTTACGTCGGAAAGAGCATCAACCTGCGCGATCGAGTGGCCGCGCACTTCTGCGGCGACTGGCAACGCGAAACCGACCTGCGGCTGTCGCAGGAAATCCGGCGGATCGAATTCGAGGAAACGGCCGGAGAGGTCGGCGCGCTGCTGCGGGAGTCAATGCTGGTGAAGACGCTGCTGCCCGCGCACAATCACGCGTTGCGCCGAAAGAGCGAATCCGGCGTCCTCGAATTGCCGGCAACGCCCGGACCGCCCCGCTACGTTCCGGCGGCGTCCATCGAGACCGGCGAACTGGCGGGACGCTACGGACCGTTTTCGTCGAAGTCGCAGGCGCGCGCGAGCTTGCGTACGCTCGCCGCCGAGCACGCGCTGTGCTGGACTGCGCTTGGACTGGAAAAGCGTCCCGGCCCCTGCTTTGCCCGCCAGATCAAGCGTTGCGCCGGCGTGTGCGTGGGCGCGGAGCCGCCGGAAACCCACGCGGCCCGGCTGACGGAAGCATTGGCACCGTACCTCGTGCCGGAGTGGCCCGCGCAGGGAATGGCGGCACTGCGCGAGTCCGCCGCCGTCGGCGAGCGGGTCGACGTCCACATACTGCGCGACTGGTGCTGGCTTGGCACCGCGCAAGACGAAGGCGAGTTGCAGCGGATCGTCGACTTCCCGCCCCGACCGCAATTCGACATCGACATCGCCAGGCTCCTGCTGCGCCGATACAAGGCGGGAACGCTGCCGCTGCTCCCGATTCCGTTGCCGCCGCAGTCCTAGCCCGACGCCTCCTGCCGCCTGGCGCAAGCCATCGGTGCGGGGATGTCACCTGTACGTCACCTGTTCGCGCTTCGTCGGCCGCGGGCCTTCGGCCACACTCGTCGCCATCACTGTGGCAGGGAAGGCGCGACCATGAAGCTGGGCTGGAAGTGTTTGTTCATCGCGGCTGGACTATGCGCAAGCGCAACTTCGACCTGCGCTTTCGCCGCTGACCCAGGCGTTCGATCAAGCGTACCTCTCTCCGGACATGTCGCTCCCATACTCGGGGAGGCGACCGAAGCTCACGGCATGTCGACGTCTGGCCCCTTCTCCGGGGCAGGTGCGCCGATGACGCTGACCATCGTGATGAGGCGCTCGGATCCCGCGGGTTTTCAGGCGTACCTGGCGGACGTATACGATTCCAGTTCTCCGCAATATCGCAAATTCCTGACCCCCCCGCAGGTCACGGCACGTTTCGGCCCTTCGCAGGAAGACTATGCGGCGGTTTCCGATTTCTTTTTGCAGCGCGGATTCAGGCTCGGCGAGAGCTCCAGAAACAGAATGACGCTTTCCGTCATTGGCACACGGGCGCTCGTGGAACAGGCGCTCGCGGTCACCATCAAGGACTTTCAGATTGGCAACCGCGCATTCCGGGCCAATGTGAACGATCCGCTGTTGCCGGCGGATATTGCACCGCATGTCGAGGCGATCATCGGCCTCAACAGTCTCGCGGCGCCGCAGTCGATGTGGTCCGCGATCGTGAAGGTGTTCTGCTCAGCCTATGCGTACGCCAACGCATTCGAAAATTTCACGGACCCCAGCGGCAATACTGCCTACACGTTCAAGCAGACGCTGTACGATGCCGCGCTCAAGAAATGCATGACCGAACACGGTGCCGGCGGCAGCTCGGGATCGGGAAGCCGGCCGGGGTTGCCAACCGCCAATCGCCAGTTGGCCGATGGTGCCGGGCAAACGGTGGGCATTGTTGCCTTCGATACGTTTCCGCAGAGCGACGTGGTCAACTACATCGCGGCGCGTGGATTGCCCGCCCCGACGATCGGCAACATCACGCAGGTGCACGTCAATGGTGGTGCGACCGCGGGCGCCAGCCAAAGCGAAGTGCTGCTCGACATCGATACGGTGATCTCCAATGCACCTGGCGCTAAGGTCGTCGTGTTCGACGCACCCTTCGGCGCATCCAGTTTTCAGGGCGTCTTCAACGCCATGATCAATGCCAACGTGGACATCATCACCAACAGCTGGGCCTATTGCGAGGACCAGACGACCCAGGCGGACGTGCAAAGCATCGATGCCATACTGCAGACCGCCGCAGCGTCCGGCATCAGCGCGTTCACCGGAAGCGGCGACCACGGCAGCACCTGTCTGGACGGCAGGCCGAATACGGTTCACGTCCCTGCCAATTCCCCGCACATCACCGCCGTAGGCGGCACCTCGCTCGTCCTGGGACCGGGATTCACTTACGGCAGCGAGACCTGGTGGGACAGCAGCGCCGCCAGCCCGCCTGGTGGCCAGGGAGGGTACGGCGTCAGCGCGTTCTTTGCCCGTCCGGCATATCAGAATGGTCAAACCGCAGCGGCCAACCGATCGGTGCCCGACGTGTCGGCCAATGCCGACCCTGCCCAAGGGGTCTATATCTGCCAGGAAAGCGCAGGAGGATGCCCGTCCGGATACCTTTTTGGCGGGACCAGCAAGTCGGCGCCGGCCTGGGCCGCCTACACGGCGTTGTTGAATGATTCCCACGGCAGTCGCCTCGGATTCATGAATCCATTGTTCTACCCGCTTGCCGCAACCGATGCCTTCCACAACGCGGCGTCGATGGGCAGCGATTTTGCGCATGTAGGCTTGGGCTCCCCGAATCTGGCAAGGCTTCGCCAACGCTTGAACGGTCAAACGGTGGGCCCCGTGGACGCGGCGGTGTCCCAGGTCATCGCATATTCGGCAGGAAACGAGTTCTGGGTTCCCAACGACGATGGACTGGTGCTTCCGATCCTCGCCGACGGAACGACCCTATGCTACGTCGTCGTGTATCTGTCCGACGCCAACGGCAACATCATCTCCGGCGCCACGGTCTCGCTTGCCGGCAATGCCGGAAGCCATGCGGTGATCACGCCGGTTTCGCCGGTGACCAACGCAGCCAATGGCGCTGCGATATTCAAGGTCACGAACCTGTCGTTTGAAACGGTGACGTTTACCGCCACGGTCACCGCAGGCGGCATTGTGCTTGCCGACAAGCCGGCGGTACTGTTCGGGCCGCCGTTTGCCGCGAGCGCCAGCATCAACGCGGGACCGACGACCGTGCTCAACAACGGCGTCGCGACCACGACGATTACCGTAACGTTGAAAGACGGATTGGGGCGTGCGTCGCCAGGAAAGCTCGTCACGCTGGCGCAGGGGTCCGGCCACTCCGTGGTGAGCGGTCCCAATCCGAGCGTGACCAATGCCAGCGGCACGATTCAATTCACGGCGACGGACACGACAGCGGAAACCGTGACCTACACGGCCGTTGACGTCAGCGATGGAAATCTCGCGGTGCCGGGTTCTGCCATTGTCACCTTTACCGGTCAGCCATCGTCGCCCTGCTTCACGCTGGTATCCAGTGCCGCCCCGGGGTTCACGCTGACGCCGTTCACGACAGGGTTCGTCACCAACAACCTGTTCTTCGGAAACGTGAACTGGGGATGTCGTGGAGCCTCGAATCCGGCGTGGACCGCAGACGGATCGGTTTACGTAAACAACTTCCTCGATGGCAGTGTATTCAAATTCCCCGCCCAGGGAGGCGTCGCGTCGAACAGTGCCAAGCTTTCGACGCTTGGACCTTCGCTGTTCGGCCCGGTGACCGGCAAAGATGGAAGGCTGTACGCAGCGCGCGGCGCCACCACCGGCAATTTCCTTACGGGCGCCGTATTCGAGATCGATCCGATCAGCGGCGCGATCATTCGCACTGTCATGGGGAACATCGACTGTCCGACCGGGCTCGTCGTCGACCCATTGAGCGGTGACCTGTTCTTCAGCGTCTCCTGTTTCGGCGCGGGGTCGGACAATCCGTCGTTGTGGCGCATCAGCAACCCGGCCAGTGCAACGCCCGCGCTTTCCGTGTACGCCACGCTGCCTGGCACGCCCACGTCATGGATCACGATTGCGCCGAACGGCACCATCTACATGGCGCAGACCATTCAGGGTCCGCCTGGCGCGCCGGTACTGGCGATCAGCGGAACGGACAAGCCGTTCCCGCCCACGATGACGCCGGTTCCCAATCTGAACACGATCTACTGGATCGGCATGGGGGAGGCATTGCCCAACGGCGCCGCGAAGTCCCTGATCGTGCTCCAGGACTCAACCATCCGGCTGGCCGACATCACCACGGACCCGCCCACCTACACGGATCTCATTCTCAACGGCGCAGGATCGGGCACGATCGGCCCCGACGGCTGCCTCTACGTGAGCTCGGTGGATACGGTCTACAAACTCGCGCCGACCTCCGGCGGGTGCGGATTTGCCGCAAGCAATCCTGGTCCGGCGCTCGCTCTGTCGCCGCTGGCGGTGTCACCCAATCCGGCACAAGGCGCGGCGCAGACGTTCACGGCATCGGTTCTCAACACATCGGCACCTGCGGGAACGGAAGTGACGTTCGAGGTGGTTGGTCCCAACGCGCAGGTACGCTCTGCGACCACCGACGCAAACGGCAAGGCGACCATGACCTATCACGGCAATCTTGCCGGGACCGATACGATTTCGGCCCGCGCGTCCGTCGGCACGGTGCAGATGACCTCGGCGACGGCAACGATCACCTGGGGCGCGGGTTCACACGCGACGTCCGTCAATCTCCAGCTGTCGCCGGGAACCGCGTCTGTAGCTCACGCGACAAGTCTGTCTGCGACACTGGTCGACATTTCGGTGACTCCGAACGTCCCGATCGCCGGCGCCTCGATCCAGTTCACGATTGGCGCGCAGTCATGCGCCGGGGTCACCGGTGCGTCCGGGGTTGCGACCTGCGCGATAGCGCCGGTGTCGGGCGGCACGTTCACGCTGGCCGCGGCGTTCGCCGGGAAGCCGGGCTTCCTCGCGTCGTCGGTGTCGCAGCAAATCGTGGTGCTCGGTGCGACGTCGTCCGTGTCGCCGGCGCCGACGGCGGTGGACTTCGGATTCCAGCTTGTCGGAACTACAAGCGCGCAGCGCACCGTCGTGCTCACCAATTCCGGCACCTCGGGCTTCACGCTCTCGTCCATTGCACTTGGCGGTGCCAACGCCGCCGATTTCGCGCTCGGAGCGGGTGCCAATGCCTGCGTAGCCTCCGGCAATATCGCCGCCAATGGTGGTTCCTGCACGCTGTATCTGACCTTCTCACCGGCGGCGACAGGGGCGCGGAGCGCCGCCGTCATTGCGACCGATAATGGTTCCTCCATCACGGTTACCGTGCCGCTGACAGGAAGCGGTACACCAGCGCCGGCGCTTGTCAGCGTGGTGTCGCGCAAGACCCACGGGACCGCGGGCGTGATGGACTTCACGTTGAGTGCCAATCCTCTGGCGCCGAGCACGGAGCCCAGGACCGGCGGCGCAGGCGGCAATCACACGTTGGTCTTCAAGTTCGACAAACCGGTGACCGGAGGCACCGCCGCCATTTCAGAAGGTGCGGCGACGCTCGGGGCGCCGGCCTTCAATGGCAACGAGATGACCGTCCCGCTTTCCGGGGTGACCAACGCCCAATACGTGTCGGTGGCCGTCGGCAACGTTACGTCCTCCGACGGCGGCGTCGGCGGCGCTGGCGCGACGAGACTGGGCTTCCTGTTCGGTGACGTAAACCAGAGCCGGCAGGTACTGGTGTCGGACGTGGGGATCGTCAACTCGTCGCTGCTGCAGCCTGTCTCGGCGGCCAATTTCCTGCGTGACGTGAACGTGGATGGCCGGCTGACGGTATCCGACGTCGGCCTCACCAACTCGGTGCTGCTGACGAAGCTGCCCGCACCGTGACGCGCGCGCCGATGGGGCGCGGCGGCCGCCTCCGGCCGCGTCGCGCTACCGGCCGTCCGACGGCTGTGGGGCAATCGCGGCCCGCCGGCGGCTGGACGGCACGCGACCGCGCGGCGGGCTCGGGCTATGATGGGAGCCTGTTCTCCCGTCCCCGTGCCATGCCCGCCTTCAACGCGTCAGACTCGTCAGACTCCGAAGATCAGACGACGCTGCATCGAGACGCCTCTCCCATTGCGCCGGCGCTGATCGAGAGCGAACTCAGCCGGATCACCGGCAGCCGGCAGTTCCAGCGCTCGCGCCGGCATCAGAAGCTCCTGCGCCATCTTGTGGAGCAGGCCGTTCTCGGCAATACGGGCGCGCTCAAGGAGCCGATGCTCGCCTACGAGGTGTTCAAGCGTCCCATCGAAGCCTTCGATCCGGCGCGCGACACGATCGTGCGCGTGGAGGCGCGACGCCTGCGCCAGCGCCTGGAGCGCTACTACGGCGACGAGGGCCGGGATGCCACGCTGGAGATCCACCTTCCGGTCGGCAGCTACGTGCCGATGCTGCGTCGGCGCGAAGGCTCCCTTGACGGCGTCGATGAACGTGCCCGTGACCTCGTGGAACGCGGCGAATACTTCCTGCGCCAGCCGCTTTCCCAGGAGACCATGAAACTGGCGCTCGCCCGCTTCGACGAGGCAGTGCGCGTCTCCCCCGATTACGTGCAGGCTCACGTCGGCATGGGCCGGGCGTGGTTCAACCTGGCCGTCGGCTGGTACAGCGAGCCGGCCGTGGCTGCCGGTCACGCGATGGAAGCTTTGCAACGCGCGCTAAGACTGGATGCCAACCATCCCACGGCGCACGCGCTGCTCGCCGCGGTGCTGCATCAGTTCGAGTACGACTGGCCCGCTGCCGAGGCCAACTTCCAGCGCGCAACCACACTGGCGCCCCACCAGGCTTTCGTGCATTCCGCGTACGGTTATCACATGCTGGTCCGCGGCATGTGCGACATGGCTGAGCGCGAATTGGTACTTGCGCGCCGTCTGGACCCCCAGTACGTCAACGCACGCATGCACATGGTCAATCTGAGGCTGGTGCAGAATCGACTGAGCGATGCGGAAGCCGAGCTCGATGCGATGCGCGACATTGCGCCGGACAACATGCCTGCGGCGGGGCTGGCCGGGTTCATTTCGATGCTGCGCGGCGACGCGCAGGCGGCGTTGCGACACTACCAACACGCATGGGAGCTTGCCCCCGACCATCCCAATGTGCAGGCATGCCTGGCGGCGGCGCGCGGATTTGCGGGAGACTTGGCGGGTGCCGATGCCACCCTGGCGGCGATGCACGCGCGCTTCGGCGATCGCTGCGTGTCGCCGTACGTGCTCGCCATCGTCGCCACGCGCTGCGGGCGCCACGATCGCGCGCTTGCGCTGCTTGCCACCGCAATCGACACGCGCGACCCGAACGTCATGATGTTAGGCACGGATCACAGCTTCGCCGACCTCCATGCGCGACCTGAGTGGTCCGTGCTGCTGGCGAGTCGGCAACCGCGTCCGCTGCTCTGACGCGCCCGGCAGCTTCAAAGCAGGCGCGTCAGCGCGCCTTTTCCCCGCCTTTAGCCGCGCGGCCTTGCCGCGTGCGCTGCCAGGATGTCCGCGACGCACGCGGTCAACTTCTTGGCGTAGGGAACGTGCAGGAATTCGTTGGGCCCGTGGGCGTTGGAATGGGGCCCCAGTACGCCGGTGATCAGGAACTGCGCGTCGGGGAAGTGCTTGCCCAGCATCGCCATGAACGGAATCGTGCCGCCCTCGCCCATCGCCGCGGCCGGCACGCCGTAAAACCGCATCGACGCGGCCTCGATGGCCTGCGCCAGCCACGGTACCGTCGACCGGGCATTCCAGCCGGTGGCCCCCGAATCCGCATCGAAGCGCACGTTGGCGCCATAGGGGGGATCGGCTTCCAGCAATTGCTTGAGGGCGGACGTCGCGGCATCGCCGTCGATCGTCGGCGGCAGGCGCAGCGACAGTTGCAGCGACGTCTTCGGACGCAGCACGTTCCCGGCGTTGGCGATCGGCGGCAGGCCATCCGCGCCGATCACCGACAGCGTGGGACGCCAGGTACGGTTGAGCAGCGCCTCGACGTGGTCGGAGGCCATCGCCTGGGTGTTGCCGACGAACGGATACTTGCGAATGGTCATGTCGCCGAGAATGGCAGCGGCGGCCTTGGCCTGCGCGGCACGCTCCGGCGGAATCGGTGCGTGGAATTCCTTCGGCAGCAGCTTCCCCGTCGCCGAATCCTCGAGCCGGTCGAGAATCCTGCGGGCGATGCGGAACGACGAAGGCACGATCCCGCTCGCGTCTCCGGAATGCACGCCCTCGGTCAGCACCTCTACCGTCAGCGTGCCCGCGGCCATGCCGCGAAGCGATGTCGTGGCCCACAGCCTTTCGAAATCGCCGCAGCCCGAATCGAGCCCCACGACGAAGTCGACGTTGCCCATGCGCGGCGCCAGCGCGGCAAGATAGGCCGGCAGGTCGTAGCTGCCGCTTTCCTCGCAAGTCTCGATCATGCCCACGCAATGCGGATGGGCGATCCCCTGCGCCTGAAGCGCGCCGAGCGCGGCCAGCGACGCAAAGATCGCATAGCCATCGTCCGCGCCGCCGCGGCCGTACAGCTTGCCGTTCTCGAGCAACGGATCCCAGGGTCCGAAGCCGTCGCGCCAGCCGGTCATTTCCGGCTGCTTGTCCAGGTGGCCATACATCAGCACGGTGGATTCGCCGGAACCGGGCACGTCGAAGTACAGCAGCGGCGTGCGTCCCGGCAGGCGGACGATTTCGACGACCATTCCGCGCACCGGCTGCCGCCGTGCCCATGCCTCGGCCAGGCGAATCACACGTTCGATGTGGCCATGCGCGGCCCACTGCGGGTCGAAGTGCGGGGATTTGGCGGGAATGCGAATGTAGTCGATCAATTGCGGGACGATGTCGTCGTCCCATTGCGTCGAGATCGCGGCTTGCAGCGTCGTTGTATTCACGAAATGGACAATTCACGCGTGGGCGAAGCCCGGATGATCCATTGCCGGATCCAATGTGGCAAGCCTGGCCTCGCTGCCGCGTTGCCTGAAATCCGGCAACCGCGCAATTTTGACGTCCGGGACGAACTCCCGCATATTTTCACTTTGCGCCCGACGACGAATCACCCCGATGAAGCGGTTGCCGTCGGCCCTCCTGGGCCTCCTGTTGCTCTCCCACCAAGCGTTGGCGATCCCTCCGGGCTACCGGTATGTCGGAAGCCTCGTCGTTTCCGAAGGCAGGCACGTCTACTGGTACTGGAACGCGGACTTCTATCAAGTCGATTCGACCGGGACGGGATTTGTCGCGAACATGTACGCGCGGAACGTGGAACTCAACGAAGAGCGGGCCTTCGTCGCCATCATCCGATGCGACAGCCGGACGTATCGCCGCGCCGATTCGAAGGATCCGTTCGACCGCATCGAGGAAGGCGACCCGGTTTTCGAGGTCTGGCGCGCCGGGTGCGACGGCGGACGTGCCGTCACGCTTGCAATGCGGACTGAACGCATGAATGGCGCCTCGAGCGCCCGATCGGCACCGCAGACGGTTGCACAGGCACCCGCGCCGCCTCCCGTGCCTCCTCCGGTGTCTCCACAGTCTTCGTCGAAGGCCGCGCCCTCGGCGCCAACGCCACCCGCGCAGGCGGTTGCGACCGTACCTGCCGCGAACGCAAGCGTCTCCCGCGCCACCAGCCCGATCCCGCCCGAGGCGGCAGCGGCACGCAAGGCAGACGACCGGCGCGTCGACCATTGCGTCAGGTTGGCCGAAGGCAAGGGCTCGCAGTTCAGCGACGCCTCCATCACCAATACCTGCGCCTTTCCGGTGGAAGTGGCTTATTGCTACAAGGGCGGCCGCACCGGAGCATTCGATTGCCCGGCGCCGCCGCGGAGGATGCGCGTGGACAGCCTGGGTCCGGGCGTCACGCGCAATCTCCCGGAGTACAAGCGCGGCCGCAACAGCGGGATCGTGCTCGTCGCGTGCAAAGGAACGATGGGAAGCGTCATTCCCGTCCTGAACGGCGATGGCGGCAAGACCGGCTGCAGCTGGTGATCCCTTGCATTGAACATTGTCGTTCACAATGCGACCATCGCCGGGCGTTTCCGGAATGATCGCAGACCGGCGCCGATGGATTTTCCTACGACATTGGAATAATCTCGCGCTTCCGGCATCCCGCCGGTCGCTTCCTTCGGCGACCAGCCCAAACCGCGGAATTCAAATGACATCGCGCCAAGCGCTTTCCCTGATGATTCTGTTGGTTCCGCTGGCTGCCGGCCCGTTGGGAGCGCAGGACTTCAGGTTCTCGACCCAGGACGCCGCGGACAAGGCCGCGGACAGGGCCGAAGCCGACGCCAGGCAGGGCCGGATCGCGGCGGAACTGGCAACACCCTGTCGGAACGACCTCAAGGGCAAGAAGATCATGATCGTCATCGGCGAGGTTCAGTCCAATGGCGTGGTTTCCGCGCACCAGCAGAACTACGGCCCGCACTTTCAGGCGATCAACCTGCGCCTGAAGTCGCTGGGGTTGCGCGTCCTGACGCCCGAGGAGATTCGCGCGCAGATCGCCCAGGCGGAAATCGACGCCTATTTCCGCAATGATCCCGACGCGGCACTGAGCGCCGCCAAGCGCCTTGGCGCAAGCTTTGTCCTGAAAGGCCTGATCACGTCGCAGGCGGTGCGCAACCCGATGATGCCGGTCAACCAGGTTTCGGTGGGAATGAATTTCACGCTCACCGGCAACGGTCGGCTCATCTCGACCGCCGACGCCAATTCGAGTTCCTACGCCGGCGCCGACGTATCCCGCATGGCGCTGACCCTGGTAAATGAAAACGCCGACGAGGTCGTGGCCAAACTCTACGGCGACTACTGCCGCAATGCCGGACTGGGCGGCGGCAGCAAGCCCAAGTGACCGTGCGCGACCGTGCAAACAATTGATTCCGAGTCCCGACCCGCTTCGCATCTGAAACTGGAGACAGCAATGAGCAACGGCAAATTCATCCGGTATTCCCAATGGTCGCTGGGCGCATTGGCCATGGCGTGCGCAGTGCTGGCCCAGGGCCAGCCGACGTTCGGCAACCCGTCGCCCACCGCCGGCAGCAGCACGTCGCAGAAGGCCAACGCGTCGGCCGACCAGGCGCTCTACAAGCCGGTCGAATACACGAACGCGAGCAAGAAGGGTCCGGCGCTGGTCGTCATCCCGGGTGAAATCAAGAGCAACAACGCGACGTTCCTGCAGAAATTCACGTCCAACAACATCGCGGACTTCGGCGAGATCGAGCTGTCGGCCGCCAACTTCCAGGTGCTGGAGCGCTCCAATCTCGGCCCGGTGCTGAACGAATTCGCGCTCGCCTACAACCTGGGCGATCCGGACGCCGCGCGCAAGCTGCTGAAGATCGGCAAGCTCAAGTCGACCAAGTACGTCGTGAAATTCGACATCCTCAAGACCGAGCAAGTCGCGGCCGCGCAGTCCGGCTTCGACGGTCGCGCGATCGGCAACGTGGTGGGACTGCTCGGGATCTACGGCGGTTCGCGCGGCGCGGCGCAGGCCGGCACGGCGGGCGGGGCGGCCATCGGCTCGGTGCACACCGGGGAATCGAGCGGCGTCTGGATCATCGGCATGCGCTACAAGATCATCAACGCCGAGACGACGGAACAGGTCGCGCAGGGCTACACCGAGGAGAAGATGGAAGTGGGCGCCAAGTCGACTTCCGTGCTCGGCGTATCCGAGTCGCAGCAAGGCGGCGTCTCGCTCGACACCATGGTCCAGCGCCTGGTCCAGAAGTCGGTGTGGGAAATCGACAACAAGTACAAGTGACCTGCTGATGGCGGAGTTCGAGAAGCTCGGCAAGTACGAGATCCGCGGGGAACTCGGCCGCGGCGCCATGGGCGTCGTGTACGAAGGCTACGATCCTCTCATCGAGCGCGTCGTTGCCCTGAAGACGATTCGCGCGGATCAGCTGGTCGGCGACAATGCCCCGGACATCATCGCGCGCTTTCGACGGGAAGCGCAGGCCGCCGGACGCCTGACGCACCCCAACATCGTTTCCATCTACGACTTCGGCGAGGACGCCGGCGTCTGGTACATCGCCATGGAATACATCAAGGGCCGCGAGCTCAAGGAGTATTTCGAGGGCCAGGAACGCTTCACCACGGCCGACGCGGTGCGAATCCTGAAGCAGATCCTGTCTGCGCTGGGGTATTCGCACAAGCTGGGCGTCATCCACCGCGACATCAAGCCGGCCAATGTGATCCTGCTCGCCGATGGAACGGTCAAGGTGGCGGACTTCGGCATCGCCCACATCGAGAAGTCGGAACTGACCCAGCTTGGCGCCGTATTGGGCACGCCCAGCTACATGTCGCCCGAGCAGATCCAGGGCCTGCCGATCGATGGCCGTTCCGACCTGTTCTCGGTGGGCGTGATCCTGTATCAGTTCCTGACCGGCGAGCGTCCGTTCACCGGCTCGTCGACAATCACCATGCGCAAGGTGCTGGAGGAAAATCCTCTGCCGCCCTCCCGCTTCAACGTCCAGCTTCCCGGCGTGATGGATGCGGTGGTGAAGAAGGCGCTGGAAAAGCGCGCCGACGATCGCTACCAGACCGCGGAAGAATTTGCGGAAGCGCTCGACGCGGCCATCGCGAAGCCCAGCTCCGCATCGACCGATCCGACGCTGATCGCGTCGCCGCCGGCGCAGCCAGCCAGGCCGGCCAAGGGAACGACGCTCTCGGGCCTCACCCAGGTCGTCAGGGACTCCCGGCCGGTGCCGGCCGCGGCGTCCGCGCGCGTGGATTCATCGTTGCCGGAATCTCGTTCGAAGGTTCCCGTCATCATCGTCGTGAGCCTGCTGGCGGTCGGCCTTGCCATCTGGTTCGGCCTGCAGCTGCGCGACCGCGGCGGGCCACAGTCCGCGGCCCCCGGGGCCTCGGCAAGCGCTCCGGCGAATCCGGCGTCGGCACCCGCCTCTGCCGCCGCGGCACCGGCGCAAGTGGCCAGACTCGATCCAGGCAAGATCGTGATTTCCGCGATCGGAATGATCGATCCATCCGACGCCCGGTACCAGGACAACAAGGCGCTACAGCAGAGCGACCTGCGGGCGGATTCGCGCAGCCAGCTGGTCGAAAAGGCGCTCGGTCTCTTCGTCGACAAGAGTTCGCTGACCAAGAACTACGACGTCCTCAAGGACAAGCTGTTGTCCAACAGCGCCAAGTACGTCACCACCGTGGTCAGCGAAAGCGAACCGCAGGTCGGCAAGGATGGCCTCATGTACGTCTCCACCGAGGCCGTCGTGGACGTCAAGGCGGTGCAGAAGTCGCTCAACCAGATGTCCCGCGACGAGCGCATCGATTTCATTCGCGCCAGCGGGGACCCGCGGGTCTCGGTGCGCATCGCCACGCGCGACGCGGACATTCCTGGGATGCCGCCCCAGCCCTCGCCCGTGGCCGAGAACATCCTCAAGGAACGGATCAAGTCGTTCGGCTTCCGCACCTGGACCGACGGAGGCGCGCCCGCCGGCGACGGCGCCAAGGGTCCCGACTTCTCCGTCGAGGGCGAGGCCAACATCAAGAAGCTTTCGGCGCGTCTTCCGGCGTCGGGCCTCGTCGTCACCAAGTACGCGCTCAATTCGTGGACGATCAAGGCCATCGATCGCGAAACGGGCGAGGAGATCTACTACAACACCGCGCTGCCGACCGGGATGGGCAGCTGGGCGACCGAGGAAGAGGCGCTGAACGCCATCGGAGGCAAGATCGCCAACGAATTCTCGCGCGATCTCTTCCTCCAGCACGTCTACGGCACGGGGCAGAAAGTCACGCTGGTCATCGACTCGATGCCCGACGCCGCGTCCGACGCCACCTTGACGCGACAGCTGGCGGGACTGCCGACGGTGGTCAACATCGGGCGCAGCTCGCCGGGCCGTCCCCGCGTCTACGAGCTGCAACTGGCCGGCAACGGCCCCGTTTCCGATCTCGTTGCAACCGGTGTGCTGAAGCCGCTGAACGCGCAGATGGGACAGACCTGTTTCGCGCTGGGCACTGTCACCGGCAACAAGGTCCAGGTGCAGTTCGACGCAAAGTGCGGGGACGCGTCGATCCTGTCGCGGCTGGAGACCAATCCTGCGGCCGGGCTCTACGGTGCGCCGTCGGCGCGGCAAAACGCCGTGATCAAGAATCCGGAGACGCTGAAAAAACTGATGATCTAGTTTCGGCGATCACTTTGCGGCTGCCGCGGGCGCCGCCTTGGTGCCCGTCCCTCCCGGATTGAGCATGTAGGTGATGGCCGCCCTGATCTCGGCATCGGTCAGGCTGGCCATGCCACCGCGGGCGGGCATGCCCCCGTGGCCGTTGATGGCCGAACTGACCAGGCCGTCGAATCCCTGCTTGGCTCTCGGTATCCACGCGTCGCGGTCACCGATCCTGGGTGCGCCGCCCGCGCCGGACTCGTGGCACTTGCCGCAATGCAGCAGGACGACCTGCTGCCCGCTTCGGGGCGTGACGGCCTTGGTCCGGTCGATGGGCTCGTTCCAGTTGCCGCCCGACTCGTTGACCATGTACACGATGGCGCTCGAAATTTCGGCGTCGCTCACGCCCTTGCTGCCGCCGTGCGCCGGCATGTTGCGAATTCCGGTGAGCGCGCTGGCGGTAAGACTGGTCAACCCCTTGCTGGCGCGTGGCGCCCACGCCTTGGTGTCGCCGATCTTCGGCGCGCCGTTCGCGCCGCTGCCGTGACAGCTGACGCACACCGCGTCGACCACCTGCTTGCCGCTGCGCTGCGCCGACTGCGCCAAGACACCCACGGACACGCACGATATGACTGTCGCGAGCGCGGCGAGGACCAAGCGACTTGCACATTGACCGACCGGGGACCGGCGTCCTCCGAAGTGGAGTGTCGTGAACATGAACTGCCTCCTCGACTAGGCGGGACAGCGTTGGGAACCTCTCGTCACGGGCCGGGTCACCCATCGGATACAGACTTCTAGATACTCGCGTCCCGACACCGCGCGATCCGATATGGACAATAGGGCACCCATTTTGACCCGGACGTGTTGATCGCCGTCAACGTATGGGCATGCCATGGATCGGGCCGGATTCGAGCCTGAATGCATCTGGTGGCCGATCGTGGCATACTGCTTTTGTAGGCAACAATCAAGGACGATGATGCCAGGCATCTCGGGCGCCCCTTCATCCTCGACGCATCTGCGCTGGACGACGCTGGTTGTCGTGTTGGCGAATGTCGCGTTCATCGACGTCTACGGCCATTTCGGCGGCTCGCCGACCTTCGCCGAGGTCGTGGCCGAGTATGGCAACACGTTTGTGCCTGCCGGATTCGCCAAGGCCATCTACGTCGTCATCCTCGGCGCGTTTCTGCTGTTCTACATCGCCGCGTTGCGGCCCCGGCAGCACCGACGGCGCATCTACGACGACCTCGTGATCCCCCTGGCCTCGACCAGCGTGTTGGCATCGTGCTGGTTCGTTTCATTCAGATTCGGCCGATTCGGGCTGACCGCGGCATTCATCGCCGCCAGCGTGGTGGTCGCGGCGGTCATGTTCGTGCGCGTGGCCTCGGTTTCACCTTCCAAGCACTCCAGCTGGCTGCGCGTCCCGTTCAGCCTGCATTTCGGCGCGATGACCCTCGCGCTGCTCATCGCCGTCACGCAATGGCTGAATGCCAGCGGCATACTCGCGGGGACCGCCATCGCCACCGAGGACGTGGCAACCGCATTCCTTGCGTTCGCGGCGGCGGCGGGAGGATACGTCGCGATCCGCTACAGCGACGTCGTCTATCCCGCGGTCATCACCTCGGGTGTATGCGCAATGTTCATCGCCCAGCGCGGCTACGATCAAATCGTCGCGTCGGACGCGTTCATCGTCTGCGTGGGCATGCTGATTGTTGTCGGCCTTGCCGCCGTGGCCCTGGCGCAACAGCCGCGACGGGACCCGCGGATCCGGTCGTCCCACCGGAGCCCGAGGAATGCCGGCACGCCGACGGAAGACCGGTGGCTCAGGCTCGACGAGAACTCGTCCATCATGCGGCTCTGAGTTGGCATTCCGGCTTGCATTCCCCCTCTTCCTTTTCCAGATTCTCGCGGGCGTCGGGCTGGCTGCTGGTCATGCTCGCCTTTCTGCTGGCCGGTCCGGCGCTGAATCTGGCGCTCGGGCGGGCGTCGGTCGGCGGCGACTGGCGCAACGCGACGCATCGTCCCGCCGGCCTCGCGCCAGACGCGGCAAGTCACGTGGAAGCAATCGTGCAGGTCTACGCCAGCCGCACCTTTGGATGGCGCGGGGCATTCTCCGATCACACCTGGCTCGCGGCCAAGGCAGAGGGAGCGGATCACTACACGCGCTACGAAGTCATCGGCTGGTATGGTGGCGGCGGTCGCTCCGTCGTATCCATCTCGAGCCGGAACGCGCCCGATGCCGAATGGTTCGGCGCGGCGCCACGGCTCATCGGCGACGTTCGCGGACCCGAAGCGGATGCGATCATCGGCAAACTGCCTGAGGTCGTTGGCGCGTATCCCTATGCCGACACCTATCATGCCTGGCCGGGTCCCAACAGCAACACTTTCATCGCCTTCGTCGGCCGCGCGCTCCCCGAATTGCGCATGAAGATGCCTTCCACCGCGATTGGCAAGGACTACGTCCCACTTTCCCAGTTCGTGACCACGCCACCTTCCGGCACGGGCATGCAAATGTCATTGTTCGGCCTGCTCGGAGTGATCGCGGGTCCGGTCGAGGGACTGGAACTGAACGTCCTGGGACTGGTGACTGGCTTCGATCTTCGCAACCCCGCGGTCAAGCTGCCGGGAATCGGTCGGCTTCCGCGGGAGAGCTGACGCGGCGCTTCGCCGACCGAGGCCGGACGAAATGTGTCGGGCCGGGTGCCCGTCGCAGCCGGCTGCTTGAACTTTGCGTGACTTGTATCTTGATGTGCGTCAAGCTTATGCATGGTCTTGCGTTGATGTGAGTCAATTTGAGGTATATGGCAGTCGGGGACAATCCGGACGTTTGCTTTGCCGGCGTGGGAGGGGGGATGGATTGGATTCTGTTGGGGCTCGTAGGCTGGGCACTGCTGTCGGCTTTCGCATTGCTCCTGTTCCGGATGGCGGGCGACCAGGACCGGCAAGCGCGTCACGCCGAGAAGGAGTTGATTCCCTTTTCCGACGTTACGGTTACGCAACACGGGACAAACTGAGCGGCCCAAGACACCTGCCACTGGCATCTGCGACGAACCGGCGGCACTTGCTGCATGCATGGTGTGCCGGACGGAAAGTTGCGTTTCTACAACGCCGGTCCGCGTGACCGGAGTCGTGTCTCCGGGCAGGGCCTGCGCAATTGATCAGTTGATCTTCTCGAACGAATCAGCGTGGCCGCGGCTGATGACGTTTCGGACCTGGCGGAACTCCTCGAGGCGCAGGATGACTTCCCACCAACCAGGCTTCATCTCAAGGACGTGGGCGTGCCACGAACCCTGCCGCCTTGGTGCCGCGCCAGCAGCGCCAGGATGTCCTGACCTCCCTGATCTCCCAGGTGCCCGCTAGTTGTGAATCATCAAGACGTTATTACCGGATTGAATGCCGTACATTCATCCAAGCCAGCGGCGTCCCCGTGAACGACATCCAAGTCCCTGTCGTCCCCGCGAACGACATCCAAGTCCCTGTCGTCCCCGCGAACGCGGGGACCCAGCGACTTCCGTCGGATGTCGCGAGACCGGAACACGACGACACTGGATTCCCGCGTTCGCGGGAACGACGGATGAGAACAATTCATGCATTGCGCAAACAACGTCTTGAAGCTTCACAGCTAGTGGACGGACACGGCTGCCGCGAAGAAAAGGTGCAGCAGGGCCAGGCGTGCCGGGTTCAGCACACGCCGCCTGAGCACGCGCATGAGGGCAAATGAAATCAGCCACCGGCGAGAAATGCATCCGGGACCTCGTAACGCTCGTCCGTGCCGAATTTCACCACGGTGAGATCGCCCTGCCGGGAGTACGTCATCGCATCCGCCGCGTCCGAGGCAATCGGCTTGCCTTGCACGAAAAGGATGCGCCTCATCAGGTCGTTCGTGCCGCGCAGTTCCAGCGTGGCCGTGCCATCGTATCCGCGCCGGATCACGCCAGCGTCGCATTGCGTGGCCGCGCTTGTGAACGGCGGCACGCAGTTCAACTTCGCGGTCGCGTGGTAAGCGGTACCCGGGACTTTTGCGTCCTTCGCCACCGACAGCGGAGGCAGCGGCTTGCCTGAGACGCCCACGGCCAGCGTGTACTTCGACGCCTCATGACGCCGCGCCGCCGCACGATTCATGTATACGCGAATCGTGTAGTCGCCGTCGGCCGGCAGCACGGCCGCGTAGTCGCGTTCGCCGTTATCGCCGCTGACGTACATCGCGACGTCCTTCGAGCCAGGCGGGAGCACGTTGAACTCGTTCTGCGAGTTGCTGCCGTCGAGCCTGACCGCCAGCGTCTGGCCGGCGGCCGCCCGCACCACATAATCGACGTCCGCGTCGCCCTTCATCGCGCCCTTGATCGTGGCCGACGATGCTCCCTTCGCGAACGTCACGTTCTCCTTGCGCGGTTGCGGCGCGCCACTGGCCGCGAAGACGTTGGTGACCCATGCGGATGCCGCGACCGCGGCACACGCCAGTATTGCTGTCGTTCTCATCTCATTTCCCGTCCAGATTGCCTGTGAGATGTTACGTCCTTCACCAGATCACGACCTGATTGTCCGGATCGAGCCACATACGGTCGCACGGCCGGAGTCAGCGGGCGTCGGCGATTTAGGTTTCGCGGGGGCGCCGTGGCAGCGATGGCGCTAAATCGAAGCGACCTCGACCGTCGACGCGAACCTTGCCTGGCCGGCGGAGAATTCGAAGACGTCGACCGCATCGTCCGGAAGCACCGCGTCGCCCGTAGTCAATCGGTTCAATTCCGGCCAGCCGTCCCGCGTCCACACCACTCCAGTCGGCATGCGGTCGGTGACGCGCGCCTTCGCCGCCAGTTCCCCACCCAGGTTGAAGACACGGATGGCAGCGCCATCGCCAATGCCGCGCGACGCCGCATCGGCCGGAGCCATCCACACGACGGGCTGCGGTTCCTGCTTCGCGAGCATCGGCAGCGCCCTGCCGCTGTCGTAGAACGCGTGGAAATGCGCCAGTGTGCGGCCCTGGGTGAGCGTCAGGGGAAAGGCGCTTCCTGCCAGCGTACCCGTCGCATCCACCTTCGCATACGTCGGCAGCGCGGACAACCCGAGGCGCTCGGCCAGCGTCGAGTGGAACTCGATCTTGCGCGACGGCGTATTGAAGTCCAGCGTTGGGTGGGCCACGTGCGACACGTTGAGCGCGCGGATGCCTCCTTCCGCGCGGAGCGCCGCGATGGTGGCGTGTCCGGTGCAGCGATGATCGAGGATCGCGTCGATCATCACTTCCTCCGAGTTCCACGGATGATAGTCATCGACGGAGAGTTTCACTGCAAGCGCCTTCATCAACTCGCGCAACGACCGAGTCTCGCCGGGCGGCGACAGCGCCTGCTCCATCAGGTACAGATGGGTGTGGGTCATCTTGCAACCCAGCTCCTCCAGCCACGCGGTGCCCGGGAGGACGATGTCGGCGCATCGGCGAGCGGTTTCGCTCAGGAACAGGTCGTGGCAAACGACCAGGTCCGTTCTGCTCAGACCCTCCGCGATCTCTCCGCTTGCGGCGAACGACGAGAGCATGTTCGTGCCCGGGAGCAACAACGTCCTGATGCTGCCGTTGCGCAGGGCCGCGGATATGGCCGTCATCTGGTTGGGAATCAGCGTGTTTTGCGGCCGGCGGTCCGGGGGCACGATGCTTCCCAGTCCGCGACCGTGGGCCGCGCTGCCGTGGCGCGGCCCGAAGCCCCCGCCGGGAGTGCCGATGTTGCCGGTCAGCGCCGGCAGGCAGGCGATGGCGCGGCTCGCCTCCCATCCATTGTTCCCTTTGTGCATCGAGCTGCCGCCCAGCACGATCATCGCCGGGCGCTCGGCAGCGTAGCGACGGGCGAGGTCCAGCACCTGAATTGCCGGAATGCCGGTGACGTCCTCCGCCCATGCCGGCGAATACGGCGCAAGATGGCGCGCTAGCGCGTCGAAGCCCGTCGTATGGGCCGCGACGAACGCCGCGTCGTGGCGCCCTTCGGCGCAGATCACGTTCATCATCGCAAGCGCCAGGGCGGCGTCGGTGCCGGGCCGAATGATCAGCACATCGTCGGACTTCGCGGCTGCTTCGGTCCTGCGAACGTCGATCGTGACGATGCGCGCACCCCGCCGCTTGGCGGCAAGCAGGTGCCGCGCGGTGTTCGGCTGGCTGGTCAGGTTGGCTCCCCACAGGATGATGAGCCGCGAATGCTCTCCCATGTCCTCCTTGGTGTTCGTCTCCAGCGGTCCGGTCAGCGCGAGACCGAATGCCCCCAGGCCCCAGCAGATCATGGTCGGATTCCAATATTGGCAGCCGTACAGGTGGGCGAACCGGCTCAGTAGCTGTCCGGCGATGCGGGTCCCGTAGTTGGTCGTCAGTACGCCATGACCCGGCCAGATTGCGCTGGCTTCGGGCGCCGCGCCGCTCATGGACGCCGCGATCCGGTCGAGCGCCTCGTCCCAGGTCGCCCGGCGAAACTCGCCACCGCGTCGGTCGCGGATGTGCGGATACAGCAGGCGCCCGGGGTTATCGATGACCTGTCGCGACGCCTGGCCGCGAACGCACAGGAAGCCTTGGCTGTCGGGATTCGACTCGTCACCGGCAACGCTGACCAGCTTGCGGTCACGAACCTCGACGAGCATCCCGCAGAGCGTCGGGTGGCAGTTCATCGGGCACATCGTTCGGACGACGCGCGAATCGCGTTGAGCGATGGGTCCACCGTTCCGGGCCATGCGACGCTTCTCCCCTCGTTGCACGGCCGGGTGGCCGGAGTTGCTCCAATGCCTCGTTGTCCGTCCGTTCCGCGATCATCCCGGCGGGCTTCGCCAAATGAATTGGTCAAGGGGCGGCGTCAGCTTGCCGTGCCGGCGCGGCATCAGGTTTCGCCTGTTCCCGAATCCAATTCGTGTTTCGATTCTCAGCGCGTGGCGACGCCGCCTTGTGCGGGAGCGGTGAGCTTGTCCGCGGCGGTCACCCAGCCCCCGCCCATCGCCTTGTAGATTCCGACCAGCGACGAGCAGAGCTGGGCACGAGCCGCTGCCCAGTCGAGCTCGGCAGGGAACAGCTGCTCCTCCGCCTGCAACACCGTCGAATACGGCGCGCGTCCGCCGTCGAACAGCGCCTGCGCGAGCCGCGAATACCCGCGCAGCGCCGCGACGAGCTTTTCCTGCTCCGCCACCTGCTCCGCCAGCGTCTCGCGCGTTACCAGCGCGTTGTCGACGTCGGCAAATGCGTTCTGGATCGCGAGTTCGTAGGAGAGCAGCGCCGCCTGGTCGGCTCCCTCCGCCTGCGCGACCTGGCCGGCGATCAATCCGGCCGTGAAGATCGGACCGACGATCGTGCCCGCGAAGTTCCACGTGCGCGCCGGTCCCTTGAACAGGTTGGAGAGATCGGTGCTTGCCGTGCCCAGGACTCCGGTGAGCGAGATGGCCGGGAAATACTGCGCCTTTGCCGCGCCGATGAGCGCGTTCGCCGCGATCAGCTGCTGCTCGGCCTGCGCCAGATCGGGCCGTCGCTCGAGCAGTTCCGACGGCACCCCCGCCGGGATCGGCGGCAGCTTCACCTCGAAAATCGACTTGCCGCGCGGGATCGGTCCGGGATTCCGGCCGAGCAGGATCGACAACGCGTCCTCGAGCACCGCGATGTCGCGGCGAATGCGCGGGATCTGCGCCGCCGCGGTCTGATACCTCGCGGTCGCCTGCTCGACGTTCATCTGCGAGACCCGACCGTACTCGAACTTGTACTTCATGACGCGCAGCGACTCGCCATAGGCGTCCTGCGTCCGTCTCGCCATTGCGAGCTGCTCGTCGAGCCCGCGAAGCGTCAGATATGCGTTGGCGACCGACCCGACCAGCGAAAGGATCACGCCACGGCGGGCTTCTTCGGTTGCGAGCAGGTTCGCCTCCGCCGCTTCGGTCTGCCTGCGCACACGCCCCCAGAGGTCAATCTCCCAGGTGGCGCCCGCCAGCGCCTGGTAAAAGGCGGTTGGATTGGAGATGCCGGACGCCAATGCGTTGGTTCCGTTCTCCGAAAAGCGGGCGCGCGCCGCGCTGCCCTGATAACCGAGCTGCGGATAGAGGGGGGAGCGCGTGCTTTGGAGAACTCCCGCCGCCTGCGCAACATTCGCCGCGGCGATCTTCACGTTCCTGTTGTTGGCGAGCGCCTCGGCGATGAGCCGATCGAGCACCGGATCGTCGAATTGCTTCCACCACTCGATGTCTCCGACGATGGCTGCCTCTTTCGGCTCGTACAGGAATGCCTTGGGCGCCGCAACCTCGGGGCGCCGGTAGTCGGGTCCGACCATGCATCCGGCGACCAGCGACGTCAGAAGCACGGCCAGGAGTCGGGTCAGCAGGCAAGCGCCCTGCCAACCGCCCGGATGGCGCTGACCGCCGCCCCGGAGGGCGCGAACGCTGTGAGCTTGGGGGTCGTTCATGCTAGTCAGCCTTTCCCGCATTTGCGGCCGCCGCACCTTTGTCGCCCGAGGCATCCTTGGCGCCGGTCGCACCGGCCTTTTCCCTGCTGCCGAAGAAGCGCGCGCTCAGCGACTCGAGCCCCCAATAGAACATCGGAATGAAGAAGATCGCGATCACCGTCGCCAGCAGCGTTCCGCCGATCACGCCGGTGCCGATCGAATGCCGGCTGTTGGCGGAGGCGCCGGTGGCAATCGCGAGCGGGAATGTGCCCAGTACGAACGCGAACGACGTCATGACGATCGGCCGAAGGCGCAGCTTTGCCGCCTCGACCGCCGCGTCGAAGTACGACTTGCCCTCCTTGCGATTCAATTCCACCGCGAACTCGACGATCAGGATCGCGTTCTTCGCAGCGAGCCCGATCAGCGTAAGCAAGCCGATCTGGAAATAGAGGTCGTTCGGAATCCCCCGCAGCGCGATCGCCGCTAGCGCCCCCAGGATCGCGAACGGCACCGCCATCATCACGCCGATGGGCAGTGACCAGCTCTCGTACTGCGCCGCCAGGATCATGAACACGAACAGCAGGCCGAAGAGGAAGGCGATCGCCGATGTGGATCCGGACGAGACTTCCTCGCGCGCTTCACCCGCCCATTCGTAGCCATAGCCCGTCGGCATCGCAGTCTCGGCAATTTCGCGGATCGCGGCGAGTGCCGCGCCCGAGCTCACGCCGGGTGCGGGTGCGCCGTTGATCGCGATCGCCGGGTAGTTGTTGAAGCGCGTGACCAAGTCGGGCCCCGTGACGTAGCGCGTCCGGACCAGCGCCGACAGCGGGACCATCTCGCCTTCGCGATTCTTGACGTAGAAGCGGCCGATGTCCTCGGGCGTCAACCGATACTTCGGCTCGGCCTGCAGGACCACCTGGTAAAGGCGGGAATCCTTCGGGAACTGGCTCACGTAGAGCGAGCCGAACATCGTCTGCAGCGTGCTGTAGGCATCCTGCACGGCGACACCCAGCACTTCCGCCTTGTCGCGGTCGACATCCGCCAGCATCTGTTGGCCGTCGGTGTGGATCGTGGTGTTGACGCTGCCGAGCTCGGGTCGCGCCTTAGCCTTGGCGATGATCTCGTCGACCACGTGCGAGAGCTGCTGGTAGTTGCCGGAGCCCTTCTGCTCGATCCACATCTGGAAACCGGCGGTGATGCCCAGGCCCGGGATCGCCGGCGGGTTGACGGGCACGACCAGGCCGCCGCGAATTCCCTGGAACTCGCGTTGCGCCGCGGCAATCACCGCGTCGGCGGACAGGTCGGGCGTCTTGCGCTGCTCGTAGTCCTTGAGCGAGACGAACAGCACGCCGAAGTTGGTCTTGTTCTGCGAGTCGATCAGGCTGTAGCCGTCGACCTGCG
>DAOMGB010000018.1:0-47315 GCA_035430095.1 Casimicrobiaceae bacterium
GGCCTCACCAATCCGATGCTGTTCGCGCGCGACCGGCCGCTGTGCGCCTCTTGTGGAAAACGCTACCTCGCGCGCGACCTGTCGCGCGACCACGTGGTGCCGGTTTCCCGCGGCGGCCGCGACACGTGGACCAACACCGTGACCGCGTGCCGCCATTGCAACATTCGCAAGGGCGGCCTCACGCCCGAGCAGGCCAGTATGCCGCTGCTCTACGTGCCCTACGTGCCCAACCGGCACGAGCACTTCATCCTGCGCAACCGGCGCATTCTTTCGGACCAGATGGAATACCTACTTGCCGGCGTGCCGCGCTCAAGTCGCCTCCACGGGCCGCCGGCCGCGCTGTCGACCGCGAAGTCCTGACATCCTCCCCGTGGGCCGTTGACCGGCGCTCCATCCGGCCGGCTAAAGCACGACCTGCGACCCCAGCTCGACCACGCGGTTGGACGGCAGCATGAAGTAGGTCGCCGCGTCACCAGCGTTGCGGAACATCGACACGAACAGCCGTTCCCGCCAGTAGGCCATCTCCGAGCGCAGCTTTGGAATGAGCGTTTCGCGGCTCAGGAAGAACGACGTGTCCATGGGATCGAGCTGCAGTCCCTGTTCGCCGCACCACTCGAGCGCGCGGGGCAGGTCCGGCGTGTCCATGAATCCGAAGAACACCTTGACCTTGCGGAACTGGGCATTGATCGGCTCGACCACGACCCGCTGTGCCTCCGGCACATGGGGCACGTCGAGCGTCACCACGCGCAGGAGCACGACCTGGCTGTGCAGGCTCTTGTAGTGCTTGAGGCTGTGCAGCAGCGCGTTCGGCACCGAGTCGAGGTTGGTCGTCATGAACACGGCACTGCCCGGTACGGTCGCGCAGCCGAGCGATGCGCTCGAGATGAACGTGTCCAGCGGAATCGAATCCGCATCCAGCCGCCTGTGCAACAGCTGGCGTCCGCGCTTCCATGTCGACATCAGCGTGAAGACGCCCAGGCCGAACACCAGCGGGAACCAGCCGCCCTCGCTGACCTTGAGGACGTTGGCGCTGAAAAACGCCAGGTCGATGACCAGGAACGCTCCGAACAGCGCGATGCTCGCGGCCAGGCTCCATTTCCACATCGATCGCGCCACGACAAAGGCCAGGATGGTGGTGGTGGCCATCGTTCCGGTGACCGCGATGCCGTAGGCGGCGGCCAGGCTGGTCGACGAGCCGAATCCGACGACCAGGACCAGGACGCCCAGGAACAACGCCCAGTTGATGGCCGGAATGTAGATCTGGCCAATCTGGCGGCTCGACGTGTGCGCGATCGCCATGCGCGGGCAATAGCTCAGCTGCATCGCCTGCTGCGTCATCGAGAACGCGCCGGTGATCACCGCCTGCGAGGCGATGATGGTGGCTATCGTCGACAGCACGACCAGCGGGTATAGCGCCCAGTCCGGCGCCAACAGGTAGAACGGATTGGCGATGGTCGCCGGGTCGACGAGCAGCAAGGCGCCCTGCCCGAAGTAGTTGAGGGTGAGCGACGGCAGGACCAGCAGCATCCAGGCCAGCCGCACCGGGGCACGCCCGAAATGGCCCATGTCCGCGTATAGCGCCTCCGCGCCGGTTACGGCCAGCACCACGGCGCCGAGCGAGAAGAAGCCCAGCGAGCCGTGGCGGAACATGAACTCCAACGCGTAGCCCGGGTCGAGCGCCGCCAACACGCGCGGCACGCGGACGATGTTCATGACCCCGAGGCCCCCGATCACCACGAACCACGCTGCCATCACCGGCCCGAACAGTGAACCTACGCGTCCCGTTCCCCATTTCTGGGCAGTGAACAGCCCGATGAGGATGACCAGCGTGATCGGAATGACGTACGGCTTGAACGCGGGTGTCGCCACTTCGAGGCCTTCGACGGCCGACAGGACGGAGATTGCCGGCGTGATCGTGCCGTCGCCGTAGAAGAGCGCGGCCCCGGCCAGTCCCAGCAGGACCAGCACGCGCGCTCGCCGGGAATTCGGTTGCGCGCGAAGGACCAGCGCCATCAGCGCCATGATCCCGCCTTCCCCCTTGTTGTCGGCGCGCATGATGAAGATCACGTACTTGATCGTCACCACCAGCATCAGCGCCCAGAACACCAGCGAGAGGATGCCCAGCACGTTGTGCTCGCTGATCGGAACTGGATGGTGCGCTCCGCCGAAGACCTCCTTCAGCGCGTACAGGGGGCTCGTCCCGATGTCGCCGTACACCACGCCCAGCGCGCCGAGCGCGAGGATGCCCAGGCGCTTGGGATCCTTTGTCGAACGTCGGGTCATGAGGGTTTGTGAAGGTGCGGATGCCGCGGCGCAGCGAGCGGGCTCCGGCACGGTGCGCCCGATCGGATTGGCGATTCTACGCCGATTGCTGCGGTGCGGTAAACGCGTTCGATTGCGAGGCGGGTCCGCGGGCTCGCCACCGGAGACACCGGGTCAGCGAATGAACTTGATGTCGGATACCGCCTCGGTCAATGTCGCCCGATAGCCGATGAACAGTGAAATCGAATTGAGGATCGCGGCGGCGGTGTCGCCGGCGATTGCCTCGTTCACTGATTTCGGGGCGGTGTCGGTCACAATGGATTCGCGGCGTGTGTCCCGACCTCAGGGAAATGCATGACGCAAGCCGCACGATGCCTCGAAGTCCTCAGCAGGCGCGGAAGTTGATTGTTTCAGGTGCCGTCCCGCGTTCAAAGCCCGCGCCCGACGCCCCGGCATCCGGCGTGAACGGCGGAACGACACGTTCACAGGGCGGCTTCAATGTACGCTACAGGCGAATTGGCGCGAAGTGTGCGTGTGTACCGGATCTCCACTGAACCACCGGTACGCAATGCCCGGGTCGTTTCCGGGAGATGCACAAGTTCACGCCACTGGAGACACGGAAATGGAGTTTTCGACAAATCTGGGACTGACCTTGATTGCCTTGTTGCTCGCGCTATGGGCTATCACCTGGGCACGCCGCGCCGCGATTGCGGCCGAACGCACAGCGGTCGCCGCGGAAAAGAGCGCGCTGGCCGCCGAGCGCAGTGCCATGGCTGCAAGACGCGGCGCCGAGGCGGCCGAGGCAAGCGCGGTCAAGGCCGTGGAAGCGGCGAGCGAAGGTGCCGCCCAGTCCGCCGACCCGAAGTCGCTGGGCGACGATGCCTGGCTCGACGTCTTCGCGACGGAACTGATCGACAACTGGCCGAAGGAGGCGAGCGCCTGGCCGCTCGTGGAACGCAATCCGGGCCTGGGCGACCACGAGGTGCAAGCGATCATCCGCAGGGCGTTTCACCTCATGGGCCGCACTGAGGCCGAGGCACGGCACCAATCGGTGGCCGTCCTCAACATGCGGCGCGAACATCAGTCCTGAGGTTCCGGTCCGGCCCTGTGCGGCCCCGTGTCGTGCGCGAAGCTAGGACCTGGTGCGAGCGGCCGGGGTGACCTGGCGAAAGAACTCGTAGATGCCGTTGTCGCCCATGTTGCGCGCGTCGGCCAGCTCGCCGGCGCGGGTCACATAGAGGACCTGGTTCGCGGGCGAGAGAATGGCCACGGCCGGAATCCCGTTCTTCAGCGGCACGCCGTAGGACTCCGCGATGTCGACGTTGCGATTGAACCGGCCGACGTCGACCTTGACCACCTGGAACTCGCGCGCAAAGAACGCCGCGCCGGTTCCCTGCTTCATCGACAGGTCGAGGATCTTGCAGTCGGCGCACCAGTTGGCGCCGAATACCACCAGCACCGGCACACCGGTCGCGGCCGATCGCGCCAGCGCACCCTTGATCTGCGCCTTGGCATCGGCGCCCTCGTCGTAGGGACCGTCGGCCGCGTGGCAGGCGATGGCGAGCAGCAGCGCGGGAACGGCGAGCAGAAGTTTCATGAAGCGTCCATTGTAGATCATCGCGGCGCGCCTTCGCCGCGCCCCCCGCGCAATGCGCGCTGGAATCCGTGTCGCGCGGCGATCCGATCGCGATAGGCGGCCAACGCGTCCGGCAGCGCAGGGCCGAGCGCGCCGCGCGCAAGGTTGTGAATCCTGATCATGGCGTGTCTTCCGGATCGCAACCCGCGACTTGCGGCTTCGTGCCCGCGACGTTGTACGCGATGGCATTGCTGAAGAACGTTCCGTCGCGGTGGCGCGCCTCGAGGGCGGCGACAAAGTCCCTGGCTTGCCCCTCGTCGATCTCTCCCGAAGCAACCACCGCGGCAAGGCGCTCGGTCACGAAGAACATCTGCATGTAGTGGGGAAAGGAAAAGTCCGGGCTGAGCGTGCCTTGGGCGATCTCCACGAGCCCTGCGCGCGCGAACATGCCGCGCAGGCGCGTGCCGCTGTGAGGATTCACGACCATGGCGGTCATCGCGCGTTGAATGGCCTCGAAGATGCGCCGATGCGCCGGATCGTCGATCGCCATGCCCGCCTGCCCGTGGTCCGGATCCATGACCAGCAGCCGCCCTCCGGGCCGCGTGACGCGCATCATCTCGCGCAGTCCGGCTTCCGGATTGTCGAGATGCTGGAACACGCGCTCCGCGCGCACCGCGTCGAACGTTCCGTCGGCGAAAGGCAGCGCATAGACGCTGGCGACACGCAGGTCCACCGCCTTGCCCGAGTTCGCCACCGTTCGCCGGGCAGCCTCGATCATCGCCTCCGACAGATCGACGCCGGCGACACGCCCATCGGGGGCGACGCGCTCCGCCAGTTCGACGCACACTTCGCCCACGCCGCAGCCGACGTCGAGCACCGAGGCGCCGGGTTGGAGCCGCAGCATGTCGTAGCCGCCGAGGCGAAGATCGCCCATGTTCTTGGCGGCCAGCGCGAGGTAGTCGACCAGTTCGCCGGAGCGCCCGCTGCCGTCGACGTCGGCAAAGCCCGTCCGTTCCTTCATGTCGCTCCCTGAAATTGTTCAGCCGGAAATCCGCGGCCATTCTGGCGCATCGGCCTCCTCCTGTCATGGCGCATTTCGCGGTTCTCGTCGATACTGTCCGGCGGCGTCCGGCGCGAATTCATTCCACTCACCGGCGCGACCGAACGCGGAGAAACGACGTGACCCAGGGCATGCGCAAGGGATTGACCAGCTACGGGGATCCCGAATTCTCGTTGTTCCTGCGCAAGGCCTTCATCAAGGCGATGGGCTACTCCGACGAGGCGCTCGCGCGGCCGATCGTGGGCATTGCCGACACGTCGAGCGACTACAACGCCTGCCACGGGAACGTCGCGGCGCTGGTGGAGGCGGTCAGGCGCGGGGTGCTGATGGCCGGCGGCCTGCCGATGGCGTTTCCGACGATATCGATTCACGAATCGTTCGCGCATCCGACCAGCATGTTCCTGCGCAACTTGATGGCAATGGACACGGAAGAGATGATCCGCGCGCAGCCGATGGACGCGGTGGTGCTGATCGGCGGCTGCGACAAGACCATACCCGCGCAATTGATGGCGGCGGCGAGCGGCGACGTGCCGGCGATCGTGCTGCCGGTCGGGCCGATGCAGGTGGGGCACTATCGCGGCGAAACGCTCGGCGCGTGCACCGATTGCCGGCGCTTCTGGGCCATGCATCGCGCGGGGCAGATCGATGCCGTGGAAATCGAACGACTGACGGAGCGCCTCGCGCCCACCACGGGGACCTGCATGGTGATGGGCACCGCCAGCACGATGGCGTGCATCGCCGAGGCGCTGGGAATCGCGTTGCCCGGCAGCGCGTCGATTCCCGCCACCCATGCCGACCGCATTCGCTGCGCCGAGGCGACCGGCAAAACGGCGGCGGCGATGGCGCAGCGCGGTCCCCGGCCCGAAGACGTCCTCACGCCGGCCGCGTTCAACAACGCGCTTACCGCACTGCAGGCCATCGGCGGCTCCACAAACGCGCTCGTGCACCTCGCGGCCACCGCAGGCCGCCGCGGCATTGCGATCGACCTCACCGCGTTCGACGACATCGGCCGCAGGGTGCCGGTGCTGGTGGACCTGAAGCCGTCCGGGCAGCATTACATGGAGCATTTTCACAACGCGGGCGGAATGCCGCGCTTGCTGAAGGAGATAGCCGCGCATCTCGATCTCACCGCGCCGACCGTCTCCGGGGGCACGCTGGCCGATTACGTTGTGAGTGCCGAGGAAATTCCCGGCCAGGACGTGATCCGGACGCTGGCCAACCCGTTGAGCGCGGCCGGCAGCATGGCGGTGCTGCATGGCAATCTCGCGCCGCGCGGCGCGGTGATCAAGCATTCCGCCGCCACGCCTGCGCTGCTGCAGCACGAGGGCCGCGCCGTGGTGTTCGAAAATGTCGAGGATCTCTCGTTGCGCATCGACGACCCGGGACTCGACGTTCGCGCGGACGACGTACTTGTGCTTCGCAATACGGGTCCGAAAGGCGCGCCCGGCATGCCGGAAGCCGGCTACCTTCCCATCCCCAGGAAGCTGGCGCGCGCGGGCATCAAGGACATGGTGCGCATTTCCGACGCCAGGATGAGCGGAACCGCATTCGGCACCATCGTCCTGCACATCGCGCCGGAGTCGGCTGTCGGCGGCCCGCTCGCATGCGTGCGGTCCGGCGACCGGATTCGGCTGGATGTTGCGGCCCGGCGGATCGATGTTCTGATCAGCGATGACGACATGGCGCAGCGGATGCGCGCATTGCCGGCGTCAGCGGGGACCGCGCCTGCCCGGGGCTACGCCGCATTGTTCCAGCGCGAGGTGCTGCAAGCCGACGAGGGCTGCGATTTCGATTTTCTGCGTCCGAAGGCGTGAACAGGCCCTAATTCCGTCGTTCCCCGCGATCGCGGGAACCCAGGTTCTTTGGCTTCTCCAGGAAAGCTGAACGACGCCGGATCCCCGCGTTTGCGGGGATGACGGCGGAGTCGGTTTGCCTACGGCTTGACGAACCGCAGCGCGAAGCGGTCGGTGGGAATCTTCGAATCACCGGAGGAGATCTCGCGGTTGTCCGCCGGATCGCGCCAGGCGTCGCTCTGCGCCTGCAGCACGAAGCCCGCTTTCTGTACCTCGGCGACGACGATTGCCTCGTCGATCCGATGCAGGGTCTTGCCCGAAGAAATGTCTGAACCCGCCTTGGCGGAGTGATCGATCAGCACGTAGTACCCGCCGGGCTTCAAAGCGGCAAAGATGGCCTGGTTCATCCTGGCGCGATCGACCGGAAGATAGCTGATGTCGTGATAGTTGAGGATGAGCGTGACGAGGTCGAGCTTCGGCGCGCCTTCCGGCACCGGACTCTCGAGCGGACGCAACGCCACGACCAGGTTGGCCTGCGGATTGTCGGCGAGCCGCTTGGTCAGTGCATCCCCGGGTTGTTGCCGCTGTGCCCACACCATGCCGGTCGGCCCGACAGCGAGCGCCAGTACCTGCGACGTGTAGCCACCCCCCGCCGATACGTCGAGCACCTGCATTCCGGGCTTGACCTGCGCGAACGCGAGCAGCTCCGCGGGCTTGCGTCTGGCGTCCATGGTCCGATCCTGGTCGGTGCGGATCGGGCTGTCGATGATTTTCTGGTTGCGCTCGGCAATGGCTCGCGGGTCCTGCGTAGTCGTGGAGGCGCAGCCGCCGAGCACGAGCGCGAGACTGGCCATGAGCGCAAACGACTTCGCTGCAGTCGCGCAGGCATTTCGGGGGAGGCAGAGCGGCATTGTCGGCTTTCCAGGGAGGGACAGCGGGAGCGGCAGGATACTACGGCCTGCGCCGCGCACGAAGCCTGCGGTGAAACCTAGTCAGGGTCCTGGCGTGCCGCTGAGCAAACCGGCAAGCTGGAATAGTGCGGGTCCCGCGAGCAGTCCCCAGACGACCGCCAGCATGAGCAGCGCCAGCAACACCGCGGCGCTGCCCAGGTCCTTGGCGCGCTTCGACAGGCGGTGCGTGTCCAGGCCGATCCGGTCGATGGCCGCTTCGACGCTGGAGTTCAGCAACTCCACGACGAGCACGAAGAGCACCGACGTGACCAGCAGCACGCGTTCGACCGGCACCACCGGAAGCATGCAGGCGAGCGGCAAGAGCACGACGGCCAGCGCCATCTCCTGGCGGAACGCGCTTTCATGACGAAACGCGGCCCGCAATCCGGACAATGAATACAGGAAAGCGTTGAACAGCCGGCGCAAGCCCCGCTGCCCCTTGTGCGGGCTCTCGGTGAGCTCAGCCTCGTGCATGGAGCGGCCGCAGGTTGTGCAGGAACTGCGCCGTGGCGCCGGCCCAGGATGAGGCGAGCGCGTGCGCCCGGACGGCGTCGCGCGGCAATCGCAGCGCCGCCAGCGCCGCTTCACGCAGGTCGTCGTCGAGGGCGCCGGTCACGCCCTGTTGCACGACGTCGATGGGACCGGTCACCGGGAAGGCTGCCACCGGCGTGCCGGAGGCCATGGCCTCCAGCATGACGAGACCAAAAGTGTCGGTGCGGCTCGGGAAAACGAACGAGTCGGCCTGGCGGTAGTACCACGCGAGGTCGGCGCCGGTCTTCATGCCGAAGAAGCGCGCGTTCGGGAACTGGCGCTCCAACGTGGCGCGCGCCGGCCCGTCGCCTACGACCCACTTGGTTCCGGGCAGGTCCAGCGCGAGGAACGCCTCGATGTTCTTTTCCACCGCGACGCGCCCGGTGTAGAGAAAGATGGGCCGCGGATCGTCGAGCTCCGCGTGTTCGCCGGCATGGAAGAGTTCCGTGTCGACGCCACGCGACCACATCGTGAGATTGGTGAAGCCGCGTGACTCCAACCGGCGGCGAATGTCCTGGGTTGCCACCATCAGCGCGCTGGCCGGCGCATGGAACCAGCGCATCCAGCGGTACGTGATGCCGACCGGAAGCCGGACGCGCGCATGCACGTATTCCGGGAACTGCGTGTGATAGGCGGTGGTGAACGGCCGCTTCGTGCGCAGGCAATGCCGGCGCGCCGCAATTCCCAGCGGACCTTCAGTCGCGATGTGCACGGCCTCGGGGACGAAATCCTCGATGAGGCGGGACACGCGCTTGCCCGGTAGCAGAGCGAGTCGGATCTCGGGATAGGTGGGGCAAGGGACGGACTTGAAGCCGTCCGGCGTGATCGTCATGACCTTGTGCCCCTGCGCTTCGATCTCGCGTATGGTATTGCGCAGCGTAATGACGACGCCGTTGATCTGCGGCGACCAGGCGTCGCTGACAATGAGAATTCGCATGGCGGGAATGTCTCCGGTCGGGCAGGTCAGGTTTACGAGGCAAGTCGTCGACGGTAACGAGGCAGCGGCGTCATGCTTGCGTGACTACGGGTGACGCGGCCGGCACCTGCGCGGCAGGCGCGTTGGCTGCCGCCGACAGCACGTCCTGCCAGCGAAGTATGGAAAGCGTGCCGTCGCCGGATTCGACGAGCGCCGTCAGGCTCTCCACCCAGTCGCCGGAATTGCAATAGACGACGTCGTCGATCCTGCGGATCTCGGCGTGGTGGATGTGGCCGCAGACCACACCGTCGTAGCCGCGCGTGCGCGCTTCCCGCGCCACGGCGTCCTCGAATGCGGTGATGTAGCTGATCGCGTTCTTGACTTTGTACTTGAGGAATTGCGACAGCGACCAATACGGCAACCCGAGGCGCGCGCGCGCCGCATTGAAGTGCTGGTTCAGCTTCAGGATGAACGTGTAGAGCCTGTCGCCCAGCAGCGCCAGCCATCGGGCGCAGGTCACGACCGCGTCGAACCTGTCGCCGTGGGTCACCAGCAGCCGCAGGCCGGTGCTTGTGACGTGATCGGCCTCCTGCCGGATCGCCACGCCGCCGAAGTCGACGCCGACGTAGTGCCGCGCGGCCTCGTCGTGGTTGCCCGGGATGTAGACGACCTGGGTGCCCTTGCGCACCTTGCGCAGCACCTTCTGGATGACGTCGTTGTGGAGCTGGTGCCAATACCATCGGCGACGCAATTGCCAGCCGTCGACTATGTCGCCCACGAGGTACAGGTAATCTGATTCCGTCACGCGCAGGAACTCGAGCAGCGCCGCCGCCTGGCAGCCCGGCGTGCCCAAGTGGAAATCGGAGATGAAGATGGCGCGGTAGCGCTGCAACGCCACCGCCGACGCCGCCTCCGGCTCGTCGCGGTTCGCCGCCGGTTGCCGCCACGTTGGTCGAATGTCGCGTGGCGGGGTCATCGCTCAGTGGCCGCTGCGTGGCCGCTCAGTGACCGATACCTGCGCCCGCGCGGATTCGGCGGCGAGCCGTCGAATTCTGCGCGGCGAACATTTCAGGATGATTGGTAGCGGCCAACGGCATCTCGTTGTTCGAATGAGACAGCCGACACGATACCGGCGGGTTACGACGCCACGATGAAACCTCCATGACAATGCGGTGACGTGTGCCGCCGGCGGCGATTGCCGGAGCCAGCTACGGCAGGAAGTGCTTGGCCTCGAGCAACGCGCGCAGCTTCGCCGAATCCTCGCGAAACACGTCGGGATCGTATTTGGCGGTGCTGGTGTAGAACTTCGCGAGCGACGTGATTCCCAGCGCCTCTACACGTTCCTTGAGCTCGGGGATGGACATGTAGCGCGCCCAGCCTCGCACCTCGCGCTGCTCGTAGATCGCTTCGAGCTCCTCGTCCGAGGGTCGTCGATAGGTCTCGTCGTGCAGGAACGCAGAGCGCGGCAGGCGATCGCGCTTGGCGGGATTCTCGTCGGGCCAGCCGACCACGATCGTGGTGATCGGCACGCAGGTGTCGGGCAGTTCGAGAAACTCGGCGATCGCGGTCATGGAATGGAGCGTGGTTCCCATGTAGCAGATGCCGAGCCCATGCGCCTCGAAACCCAGGCAGGCGTTCTGGGCGACGATGATCGTATCGACGACCGCGACGTGGTACCCCAGCAGGTTGTCGAAGTTGTCGCGCGCGCCGCGCTTGCGCAGCCACTCTCGCGTGCGGAACCAGTCGGCGCAGAAGGTCACGACCAGAGGCGCCTGCAGCACGAACTCCTGCTCGAAGTGCAACTCGTACAGCCTGCGCTTGCGCTCGGAATCGCGCGTCAGCACCATCGTCACGCAGTTCAGGTTGCCCGACGACGAGCCGCCGGCGATGGCATCGCCGCACACCTGCTCCACCAGTGCCGGGTCGATCGGGTCGGGCTTGTAGCTGCGGATTGAACGGTGGCGATTGAGGAGTTGCGATATTTCGGTCATCGTGTGTGGACACAGTCGCGCCGAACCCGCCACGATCGGCGGGCGCGGCGGATTCCGGCTGTCAGAACTTCCAGTTGTAGTAGGTCGCGATGAAGATGGACCCGATATTGTCGAAGCTGCCGACCACGTCGCCTCGCCCGCCCGCGGCGACAGGCAACTGGCTGCGCAGGTTCACGTCGAGTGTGCCGCCGTAGATGTATTCCATCGCGAAGCCCCAGTTCGACTCCTTGGTCAACTGCTGTTGCGCGCCCACGCCAAAGCGCCAGCCCCAGTTGAGGGGCAACAACGGCGAGACCGTGGAGCCTTCCTGGAAGCCCGAGTCGTAGGCAATCCCGAAGTTCACGAGCCACGGGTCGCTCGGGCGGTACTGCGCGCCACCCGCGACGTGCCACGTGTCCTTGAAAGGGATGGCCTTGCTCACGCTCTGGGGATTGTTCGTATTGTCGATGCCGATTTCCACCTGCCCGAACTTCGACCATTGCTGCCAGCCCACGCTGCCCAAAAGCGCCCAACGGTCGTTGACCTGCGTGAAGACACTTCCCATCACCTGCTGCGGTACTTTGATCCCGACGTCGAGCGACGAATTGAGCAAGCCGGCGTGGCCGAGCGCCGCGCTCACGCCGGGTCCGAGATTGCTGAATTTCAGTGGCGAGCTGAAGTCCAGGTCGACCTGTGAATTCCAGGTCAGTCCCACGCGCGTGCCCTTGTCGAATTCGTAGAGCATGCCGAGATTGGCGCCGAAGCCCCACGTCTCGTTCTTGATCTCGAGCCTGCCGTCACCCAGGAGCGGATCGATGTTGTTGATCGCCACGTTGTTCTTGTAGATGCCGTACATCGCGTTGAGCGAGGCGCCCAGGGACAGCTTGTCGGTAGCCTTCCATGCCACCGACGGCAGCAGCGACAGTCCCAGCATGGTCGTCTGCTGCACGTAATAGCGCCCGACCCAGTCGCTGTTGTAATTGAGCGGTGCGCCGAAATTGCCGGTCATGCCGAATCCAACCTTGACGTCGGGCGAAACGGTGTACGTGCCGAAGGCGCCGCCACCCAGGAAGAAGCCGTTCGAGCCCGTCATGTATCCGCCGTTGTCGCTGCCGAGGGCCGGTGACGTGCCGGAGCCGATCGAGAACTTCGTGTTGGCCCAGAGTATCTGTCCCGCGGCCGTCGCCTGGTTGCCGTCGAGCCGCGTCATCCCGGCCGGGTTGGTGAACACGGTCGAGGCGTCCTGCGCGCGCGCGCTGAAGCCTGCCGACGCAAGTCCGACCTCGGCGGTTCCGATTTCATAGAGCAGCAACCCGCCGGCCGCCGCGTTGGTCGACGTCAGCGCGATCCCGGCCAGCATCGCGGCAACCGCGGCGGCAACGGACAAGCGAACGGGGGTCCCTCTTTCCATGTGACTCATGCTGTCTCCATTGCGGTGATCACTTCGCGCGCCATTCACGGGGGCGCCGCCCGCTGGAACCTGGATTCAGGCTCCGCCGCAGCCGTCCGGGCGGGCATGGCCGGCGGCGTCGCCGCGGTCGATGGTGCCATTGGCCGCAACAGGTGGGCAAGTCCCGGCCGCTGCTTCAATTCTTCGTTGTCGTCCATTCCAGTCCGGAAATGTCAATTTGACCGCCGGCCGTGGATTGGCAAGTGTCGACTCGAACTCGGACCATCCGCACGCTCACTTGCCGGTCTTCACGGGACCCTCGACAATTCGCGCGCCGGTGTCCTTCAATATCCTTTGCATGTCCGGCGAATCCTGGATGATCCTGGCGGCGGCTGCCCGCAGCCGGTCCACCTGCTCGTCCGCCAACACGAACGACGTGGGCAGCTGATTCAGGTATTCACGCTCGGCAGGGTCTTTGAGCGCGGGGAACGAGACGTCGATCGGGAAAATCTTTGCATGCGGAACGTGTCTGACGTACTGAAGCATGGGATCGGGGCCGGGCGGGAAAGTCCCGACCTTGTTCAGGTACTGCAGGATCGCCCAGCGCGCCTCGATGTCCTTCAGTTGCTCGACGGCTTCGCCGGAATACTTGTCGATGGGAACACCGGTGGCCTTGATCAGCGTTTCGATCATCCCCGGACCGTTCTCCGACTTGTCCCAATCATTGTTGGGTATCGAAAGGGAGTTGACGATGAAGACGATGATGCGATCCACGTGGTCGAGTGGCGTGGGGACGCCGAGCGCCTGCACCGCCTCGAGCGCCTCTAGAATATCCAGCACGCCGCGCAGCCCCAGATTGTCCGAGATGCCGCCATCCACCAGATGAATGTACGGGCGATCCTTGCCATCCTGGAATGCCTCCATTTCCTGCAGACGCTTGATGGCGCGCGCCGCGGGGCGCGGGGGATTTGCCGAGGTGAGGAACAGCTCGGTCCACTGCGGCATCTTGAAGCCGCAGGTGCCGCCGTAGTTGTTAATCGTCACTGACGAGAGCACGACCGGCACGGCCGACGACGCGGCCGCCGCCCGGGCCAGTCGAAACGCCCCGAGCTGCGCGCACATGATATCGAAATTGATGCGATTGAAGGCGACCTTGGATCCGGTGGAAATGTCGGTGGCGCTGACGTTGATCAGTGGTCCATTCCGCTTGAAAATGTCATCGAAGGTCGCGCCATGGAACAGGATTTCGTCGTAAAAGTTGGCGGCCAGTTCGGAACGCCCCCATCCGTTCGACGCAAGCGATGCCCAGTTGAATGGATTCAGCGCCTGTTGCATCAATGCGCCCTGGACGTCGCGCTTCAGGAATGCGCTCTCGTAGATGTCGAAGAGCTTGTCTCCGTACAAGCCGTAGGCCAGGGCCGTGAAGCTTCCACCCGAGATGCCGGTGATGGCATCCACCTGGTCCAGCAGGCGAAACGTCCGGCCCTGCGGTCCGACGACCTCGATGCGCCTGAGGGCCTCGAGGACACCATAGCTGAAGGCCGCCGCGCGGGTGCCGCCGCCGGAAAACGCGAGAATGATGAGGTTCTTGCTCTGCTCCGCGGTTTGGCCCGGGCGGATCAGCAACGGCGGCGAAGGCTCGAATTTCGCCAGGGGCGGATTGACCGGGCGCGTCGCGCAGCCGGCAAGCAGCAGCGCGACGACCAGAACGAACAGGGAATGCGTTCGCAAGTTCATTGTGAATTCCTCATCTGCGAGATGAACGGATGGGTGGAATGGTCTCGTGGAACTGGCTGCCGTGGTGCCGGCACGGCATGCGCCGGTGTTGCGGACACGACCGCGAGCGCCACCATGGCGAAATCCTTCATCCGGTCCTCAGGTCAGCTTCTCGCCCGGATCCCCGTGGCCGACGAGCCCTCGTCAATGAACGGCTCGATTGTACTTGAACACCCGGCTGCGCTCACGTCACAAATCGTCTTCGACGATCGCCTCGATCCGTCCCGACGACACGGCGGCCGCCAGCCTGGCGTGGTCGCGCTCCGTTTGATCCGCATAGGTCTCGGCGAACTCGCCGATGGCACGATCGAATACGCCGGACTTGCCCAGGTAGCCGCTGATCATGGCCGCGTCCCCGGACTTGGCGTGGCTGCGGGCCAGCGTCCAGCCGCACCCTTCCGCGTAACGCATGAGCTGCACCGCGGTGAGACCCTCGACGGGGAATGACATCTTCATGTCGCGCAGCTGCCGCCCGAAGAAGTCGAAGCCGCGAAGGCTACGGGTCCACCCCAGGAAAATGTCGCTCGACGACTGCGTCAGGCGCTGGCCGACCACGACGCGCTGGCCATGGTTGGGGAATTCACTTTTTCCGGCATAGGGTTCCAGTACGGACTGACGGGCCTCCTTGAACTGAAGCAGCAGCGGATGCCCGTCGGCGGAAAAGAACAGGCCGACGAGACACCGCGTTCCCACGCTGCCGATGCCAACCACCTTGATTGCCACGTCCTCCAGGCGATAGCGGTCGAGGAGGACCCGACGTTCTTCCGGCAGCGACGATCGGTAGGACCTCATCGCGTCGGCGACGAGCCTGTCCGTGTCGGGATCGGAATGATGAAACAGGACCGGCGGCTGGTCGATCAGGCGATGCCGTCCGTCGACCGGCTCCGCAATCTTGGGGAACAGGTAGTCGCCGATTCGCGACCTCGCCTTCTGCTCGAGCCTTTGCCGGAATGCCCTCGCCCTGGCGTCGGGCGCCTTGGCGACGATGGTTGCGAAATCCAGCCGGTCGTACCAGAGCTCCAGCGGGGTCATCTTCGAAAATCGCCGGAGGTTCTCCCGGTATGCACGTACGCATTCGATCGCCGCGGCGCGTGCGCCCTTGGCACCCAGTCGGTTATCGCGCGCAGCCACGACAAAACTCGCCGCAAGCCGCTTGACGTCCCACTCCCATGGCGCCGGAAGTGTCTCGTCGAAATCGTTGATGTCGAACACGAGGTTGCGCTCGGGGGTGGCGAACATGCCGAAGTTCAGCAGGTGGCAATCGCCGCAGGCCTGGACGCGAAGGCCGGTGACCGGGGTCGTCGACAGGTCATAGGCCATGAGTCCCGCCGAACCGCGCAGGAACGTGAACGGACTGCGCACCATTCTGCCGTAGCGGATGGGTATCAGTTCGGGCAACCGCCCGCGGCTGGATTCCTCAAGGAGGTCGATCGGATCGCGACGTCTCGCGGGCGCGCGCCAGCGACCGTGGCTCTCCCTGGGCACGACGTTGCGCAATGCCTTTCCGACCGCAAGCCTTTCCGCGCGGAATTGAAATGCCGCTTCGGCGTCGGCGGCGACCGACTTCCTTGCGTTGGGCTTCGTCATGTCCTGTCCCTCATGGAAGTGTCCGGTGCCGTTCGCAACTGGCGGCGCCGATCGACGCAACCGCCTTGAAGAGCGCGGTTCCTCGAAGCATCACGGCGCATCAGCGCACTGGCATTCCTGCGCCGCGAGGCTCGCCGGCCCGCAGCGCAGCGTGACCGCGGTGTTGCATGTCGGAACGACGACCGTGACGAGTGGATCGCGTGAGGGCATGTCAAACAGGTCGGCGCAACGGCTTGTTCGAGCGGGAATTGCGTGACAGCATCGACATTCGGGGAATGTTCGTCGACTGGCGACGAGGTTCCGAAGCCAAGGGACGCGACGATGCTGCAAGCCGCGAAAAGGGATTCTGCCCTCGTCAACGACAAATGGCAAAAGCCGGGGTTTTCGATCGAGGGCGTCGTCACGCGCGAGGTTCTCCACGTTTCCCGCGACCACGGTGTGATTACCGAGCTTTGTCGTTCCGAATGGGACACCAGCGGCATGCCCGCGGTGCACGCGTTCGACTCGCCGGAAATCCCCTATGCCTGGAATCGCGGCGCCCAGGCGAGACTGCACAGGGACGTGGGTCGTTCCTGAGCCCGCGGTTCAGTCGAGACCGTACATCTTCGAGCGTTCGAGTTTCGTCGTCCACGGCAATCCCGCGTTGCGCCACCCGTTGACGAGACGCTGTCCCTTGTTCGGACCTTCGGCGACCGGGTCGCCTTCGAAGCCGTCGATGACGGTATAGACCGTCGTGAAACCTGCCTTGGTCAATGCATCGGCCGCGCGTGCGGCGCGGATTCCGCCCTGGCAGATCACCACGACCGTCGCGTCGCGCGACAGTTTCTTTTGCGCAAGACGGCGGTCCACCTCGGCGACGAAATCTGCGTTGGGAACGAGCTTGAGCGACGACGTCGCGGCATCCCATTGCGGCGGCGACGCCGCCAGGAAGACCGGCACATTGGCGTCGACGATCGTCGGCATGCCGATGAACTGAAGCTCGCCCGGGGTGCGCACGTCGATGAACAGGACCTTGGCGGAGTTCTCGCTGACCATCGCGAAGGCATCGGTCGCCGTCAGGTAAAGGCCGCACGCGGAACGCTTGTTTGTAGGCACCGATTCTTCCGGACGCGTGAACTTTTCCGCCGCGCCTTCGCGGGCGCCGGACGCCACCGTCGCGTCGCCAGCGGGCGCGGGACAGCCGGACAGGTCGCCAACTGCCTGCGCGAACGTTGTTGCAGTCCACGTCGAGACGATGACACACAGGGCACAGGCGAATGCGCGACGCAGCATGATTCAATCCTCGAATCAATGACTTATGTCGACTTTACGCCCGCAGTCCCGATCCGGTGTTGACCAGGGTCAAACGCGCCGGCATCGGATTCGGTAGACTGCGCGCATGACTCGTGCATCACGTCGATCGGTGTCTCGGCTGCTGCTTGTCGTGCTGCTATTCGCACAGGGCGCCGTCGCCGCCTACGCCTGTCCATCGCTGACCGCCAAGGGCGTGCCGTACTCGGCGTCGCAGCCCGTCCCCATGCAGGTCGATTGCAACCACATGGGCAAGGCGGCGGCAATGGACGTGAACACGCCGAACCTGTGCCTGGCGCACTGCCAGAACGGGCAACAGATCAGCGACCCGTCGGAATCGCCGACGATGCCGCCGATCATCGCGAGCATACTCGTCGTCGCGCTGGCCGACCCGGCCGCGCTTGGGACGGCGGGGCGAACCTACGTCTACGAGCGCATCACCGCTGCGGCGTCACCGCCGCACACCGTCCTGCACTGCTGTTTCCGCATCTGATTCTCCGGACCGCGCCGTCACGGGCGCATGGGTCGGCACGTTGTTCCGACGTTACAGGCTCATGCTTGTTCGCCGGACAACACCGCCGGATTCCGATTGTTGTCTGGAGGTCTCATGTCAAACCGCATTCGCACTACCCGTCGGGCAGCCCTTGAATTCCTCTTCGTCGCGGCGCGCGCCGTAGCCGTCGCGTTCGCCTGCGCCGGCCTGGCCGTACCGGTGCATGCCGAGGGCACGCTCAGCCTGGACCAGGCGCTGAAGCTGGCGCGAACCCGGTCGCAGGCGCTGGTCGCGCAGGATGCCGCGGCATCCGCGGCGCGCGACATGGCCGTCTCCGCGGGACAACTGCCCGACCCGACGCTGACGATGGGCATCAACAACCTGCCCGTCACCGGTCCGGACAAATTCAGCCTGACCGACGACTTCATGACCATGGCGTCGATCGGCTTGATGCAGGAATTCACGCGCGAAGAAAAGCGCAAGGCGCGCGCGGCGCGCTACGATCGCGAGGCGGAAGCGGCGCAGGAGGGACGCAAGCTCGCGTTGGCCAACCTGGAACGCGACACGGCCATTGCATGGTTCGACCGATATTACCAGGAGGCGGTCAGGACATTGCTCCTGCGGCAGCGTGACGAGGCGAAGCTGCAAGTCGAGACCGCCGACGCCGCGTATCGCGGCAGCCGCGGCGCGCAATCGGACGTGATCGCCGCGCGCCAGGCCGTGGCCATGGTCGACGACCGGATTGCCCAGAGCGACCGCCAGGTGCGCACTTCGAAGACGATGCTCGCGCGCTGGATCGGCACGGCGGCGGAGGATCCCCTGGCCGCGCCGCCGGCGACGAACGACATTCCTTCGCAACTGGCGGGGATGGAGGCGCAGTGGTCGCATCACCCGGCCATCGCGTTGCTGACCAAGCAGGAGGAAACGGCGAAGGCCGAAGCCGACGTCGCGCGCGCAAGCAAGCAGGCGGACTGGAGCGTGTCGCTGATGTACAGCCAGCGTGGTCCGAACTACTCCAACATGGTCTCGGTCTTCGTCTCCGTGCCGTTGCAGTGGGACCAGGGCAGCCGGCAGGACCGCGAAATGTCGGCCAAGTTTGCGCTGGCCGACCAGGCGCGCGCGCAACGCGAGGATTTGCTGCGCGCCCATGAAGCCGAAGCGCTGGCCATGTGGCAGGAATGGCAGAGCAATCGCGGCCGGCTCGTCCGCTACGATGAATCGCTGATCCCGCTTGCCGCGCAGCGCACGCAGGCGGCGTTGACAGCCTATCGCGGCGGCAGCGGGACCCTTGCCGCGGTGCTCGACGCCCGTCGCGCCGAGATCGACACGCAAATCGAGCGCGTGCGGCTGGAGCAGGAGACCGCGCGCCTGTGGGCGCAACTCAACTACCTCGTCCCCACGGACGACCCGATGCGCACCGTGCGCCGCTAGAGGAGATGTCAGATGAATTCCAGGACAACTGCACTTTCGCTGCTCGCGCTGGCACTGCTCGCGGCAGGCGGCTACGGGATCTATTCGCTGGGCATGAAGCGCGGGATGGCCGCGAGCGCAGTCGCACCGGTTGCGCCGGTTCTGCCGGCCGCCGCGCCCGTGGCCGAGGCGCCCGAAAGCATTGCCGACGGCGAGGCAGCGACGCGCCGCCACATCAAGCAGGGGCTGAAAGCGGGCGACATCGATCCGGTCAACGGCAGGAAGATCCTCTACTACCACGACCCGATGACCCCGGGAAAGAACTTCGACGCGCCGGGCAAGTCGCCATTCATGGACATGATGCTGGTGCCGAAGTACGGTGGAGGCGATCGCGACCAGGCGACGGTCAACGTCAGCCCGCGTGTGCAGCAGAACCTCGGCATACGTACCGCGGCCGTGGTCAGCGGTTCGCTGAAACCGAGCATCACCGCCGTGGGCACGATCGCGTACAACGAGCGCGACCAGGTAGTGGTGCAGGCGCGCGCCGCAGGCTATATCGAACGCCTCTTCGTTCGAGCCGCGTTCGATCCCGTGCGCAAAGGGCAGGCGCTGGCCGAGATCTTCGTTCCGGAGTGGGTAGCGGCGCAGGAGGAATTTCTCTCCGTGCGACGCATGCAGGGCGCCGATCTCGCGAGCCTGGTCGACGGCGCGCGCCAGCGCATGCATCAGGTGGGAATGAGCGACGAGCAGATTCGCGGTGTCGAGACCGCCGGCAGGATCCAGCCACGCTTCACGCTCGCCGCCCCGATCGGCGGCGTGGTGGTGGAACTGACGGCACGGGAAGGCATGACGGTGATGCCGGGCGCGACATTGTTCCGGATCAACGGCATCGGCAGCGTCTGGGTCAACGCCGAGGTTCCCGAGAGCCAGGCGGCCATGGTCAAGCCGGGCGCGCCGGTGGAAGCCCGCTCCGCGGGTGCGCAGGGCGCCGTGATGACCGGCCGCGTGCAGGCGATTCTGCCCGAGGTCAATCCCGTTACGCGCACGCTCAAGGCCCGAATTGAGCTCGCGAATCCGCAGGGCCGCCTGGCGCCGGGAATGTTCGTCAACATCAGGTTTGCGGATTCCGGTTCCCGGTCCGCGTTGCTGGTCCCGAGCGAGGCGGTCATCCAGACCGGCAAGCGCAGCGTGGTCATGGTCGACGAAGGCAATGGCAAATTCCGTCCGGTCGAAGTCACGGTTGGCCTGGAAAGCGACGGCCAGACTGAAATCAAGCGCGGCCTCGCGCTTGGCCAGATGGTCGTGGTGTCCGGGCAGTTCCTGATCGACTCCGAAGCGAGCTTTTCGGCGACCGAAGCGCGGATGAGCGACAACACGCCAGCCAACGGCGAGCCGGCGCACGTGCATCCCGCGCCCCCGGCCACGAACGCTCATCAGGGTCACGACGCGCATCAGGGCCACACGATGCCCGATCCGGCCAAGGCGGAACCGAGCGGGAGCGCCAAATGATCGCCCGGCTGATTCGCTGGTCGATCGCGAATCGCCTGCTGGTCCTGCTGGCCACGGCGCTGATGGCGGCGTGGGGGATCTGGGCGGTCAAGCAGGCACCGCTCGATGCGCTGCCGGACCTGTCGGACGTGCAGGTCATCATCCGCACCTCCTGGCCGGGCCAGGCGCCGCAAATCGTCGAAAACCAGATCACCTATCCGCTGACCACGACGATGCTTTCGGTGCCCGGCGCGAAAGTCGTGCGCGGCTTTTCGTATTTCGGCGACTCGTTCGTCTATGTGATCTTCGACGACGGCACCGACCCGTACTGGGCGCGCTCGCGCGTCCTCGAGTACCTGAACCAGGTGCAATCGCGCCTGCCGCCGACGGCCAAGGCGTCGCTCGGGCCCGATGCCACCGGCGTGGGCTGGATCTTCGAGTACGCGCTGGTCGATCGCACTGGCAAGCACGACCTCGCCGAACTGCGTTCACTCCAGGACTGGTTTCTCAAGTACGAACTGAAGTCCGTCCCCAACGTGTCCGAAGTGGCGAGCGTCGGCGGCATGGTCAAGCAGTACCAGGTCGTTCTCGACCCCGACCGCATGCGCGCCTACAACGTCACCCAGGCGCGGGTGACCGATGCCATCCGCAAGAGCAACCAGGAAGCCGGCGGCTCGTCGCTGGAATTGGGCGAGGCCGAGTACGTCGTGCGCGCGTCGGGCTACCTCACGTCGCTCGACGACATGCGCAGGATCCCCCTGGTGTCAACGGATGGCGGCACGTCGGTGCGCCTGGGCGACGTGGCGCGGGTCCAGCTGGGACCGGAAATGCGCCGCGGCATCGCCGACCTGAATGGCGAGGGCGAGGTGGCCGGCGGCATCATCGTCATGCGCTCGGGCAAGAACGCCCTGGAGACCATCGACGCGGTCAAGGCCAAGCTCAAGTCGCTGCAATCGAGCCTTCCGGCCGGCGTGGAAGTCGTCACCACCTACGATCGGTCGGAACTGATCAAGCGCGCGGCCGACAACCTGAGCCAGAAGTTGCTCGAGGAATTCCTGGTCGTGGCGGTCGTGTGCGTGGCCTTCCTGTTTCACCTGCGCTCGGCGTTCGTGGCGATCGTTTCGCTGCCGTTGGGGATTCTTGCGGCCTTCATCGTCATGCACTACCAGGGCGTGAACGCCAACATCATGTCGCTCGGCGGAATTGCCATCGCCATCGGCGCGATGGTGGATGCGGCAGTGGTGATGATCGAGAACGCGCACAAGCACATCGAACGCTGGCGGCACGCGCATCCGGACCTGAAACTCGAAGGCGACGAGCAGTGGCGAGTCGTCGGCGACGCGGCGGTGGAAGTCGGACCGGCGCTGTTCATCTCGCTGCTGATCATCACGCTGTCGTTCATCCCGGTGTTCACGCTGGAGGCGCAGGAAGGGCGGCTGTTCTCTCCGCTGGCGTTCACCAAGACCTACGCGATGGCCGCGGCGGCCGGACTGGCGGTGACGCTCATTCCGGTGCTTATGGGCTACCTGATCCGGGGGCGAATTCCGGACGAGCACGCCAATCCGCTCAATCGTTTCCTGATCGCTGTCTATCGCCCAATGCTCGATGGCGTGCTGCGGTTCCCGAAGGCCACGCTGGTCGTCGCCTTGTGCCTGCTGGCCGCGACCGCGCTGCCCATCCTCGAGGTCGGCGGGGAGTTCATGCCGCCGATGGACGAGGGCGACCTGCTTTACATGCCGTCCGCGTTGCCGGGGCTGTCGACCGGCAAGGCCTCGGAACTGCTGCAGCAGACCGACCGGCTGATCAAGACCGTGCCCGAAGTGGCGACCGTTTTCGGCAAGGCGGGCAGGGCGGAAACGGCCACGGACCCCGCGCCGCTTGAGATGTTCGAGACCGCCATCCAGTTCAAGCCGCGCGACCAGTGGCGGCCGGGGATGACGCCGGACAAGCTGGTCGAGGAGCTGGACCGGGTCGTCAAGGTGCCGGGCCTGTCCAACATCTGGGTGCCGCCCATCCGCAATCGCATCGACATGATGGCCACGGGAATCAAGAGTCCGGTAGGCGTGAAGATTTCCGGCGCCAATCTCGCCGAAATCGACCGTGTCACCGCCGAAGTCGAACGGGCAGTCAAGAAGGTCCCGGGAGTGACGTCCGCGCTGGCCGAGCGCCTGTCGGGCGGACGCTACATCGACGTCAGCATCGACCGCGACCGTGCGGCGCGATTCGGCATGAACGTCGCCGACGTGCAGGAGATCGTGTCGTCCGCGGTCGGCGGCGAGAACATCGGCGAGACTGTCGAGGGCCTCGCGCGGTATCCGATCAACCTGCGCTACCCGCGCGACCTGCGCGATTCGGTCGAGAAGCTGCGGAAGATGCCCGTGGTTACGGAGCGCGGCGCGCAAATTGTCCTGGCCGACGTGGCCGACATTCGCGTCACGGACGGCCCGCCGATGCTCAAGTCGGAAAATGCCCGGCTGTCGGGATGGGTCTTCGTGGACATCCGCGGCCGCGATCTCAAGTCGGCAGTGGCCGACATGCAGCGGGTCGTGGCTACCGAAGTCAAGGTTCCGCCCGGCTATGCGATCTCGTGGTCGGGCCAGTTCGAGTTCCTGGAGCGCGCCACGGCAAGGCTCAAGGTCGTGGTGCCGTTCACGCTGATGATCATATTCGTGCTTCTGTACATCACGTTCAGACGCTTCGACGAGGCGCTGCTGATCATGGCGGTTCTGCCGTTTGCGCTGATCGGCGGGTTCTGGCTCCTCTACCTCCTCAGCCACAACCTGTCGATCGCCAGCGCCGTGGGCTTTATCGCGCTGGCTGGCGTGTCCGCGGAGTTCGGCGTGATCATGCTGCTCTACTTGCGCCATGCCTGGGACGCGCGCGTCGCGGCAGGTCAGACCCGTACGGCCGATCTGCTGGACGCCATTCGCGAAGGCGCCGTGCTGCGCGTGCGGCCCAAGGCGATGACGGTGGCGGTCATCATCGCCGGCCTGCTGCCGATCATGTTCGGGTCGGGAACGGGTTCGGAGGTGATGCAGCGAATCGCGGCACCGATGGTCGGTGGAATGATCACCGCGCCGCTCCTGTCGATGTTCGTGATTCCTGCGGTCTACCTGCTGCTTCGGCGGCCGCGTGGACGCGCTCGACTGTTGCCTCGAATTGACCGGAATCAAGGCCGGGCTTTGACCGAAGGCGCAGAGTGACCTGAATCGGGGGGTGTCTTATGGAACGATCTGCTCGGGCCGGAGAGCGCGGAACTGTCGGATCCGAATCGGCGGCCGCGGCACTGCACCCATGGATGGAGACACGAATGTTCAGACTTCCGATATTGATATTGATTGCGATGGCTTCAGGAACCGGCTTGGGCCAGATGATGAGCGGACCGATGTCCACGGCACAGTATTTCCCATTGGTCGACGGTGCACGCTACGACTACAAATTCATGAGCGGACCACGGGCGAGCGCAAGCGCGGTGATGCATGTCAATCAGACTTGGGGCGGGAACTCGCAACTCACCGGAAGGCACATGACGGCCGTCTGCCGAACGGCGGTGCAATGCGAGGAGGATGCGACCGACTTCTACCGGATGGACGCTGACGGCATGCGCTACTTTGGCGGTGACGGCACGACGCCGGATGACGTCCACTTTATGATGACCTACGCGAACCCCGAATGGGTGCTCAAGAACCCCGTATCTCCTGGAACCATGATGGGGTCGGGGATGGGTTATCAGAACACGGAAATGTGGCGGGCCGCGGTCTCCGGTACGAACACGCTGATGGGTGCTCAGAACTACATGAGCAGCTATCTCGCTCAGGCGCTGGAGACGGTGACGACACCGGCCGGTACTTTCTTCAACGCACTGCACATTCGCGAGCAACGCGGCAATGGATATGTGCGAGACGTGTGGTATGCCGCGGGTGTCGGAATGGTGAGGTGGATGGACGCGCAGGAGGAGGCGCTGCTGGTCAAGGTCTCGATGCCCATGTCGCCGGTGCCTGCGGTCGCGCGTGCCATCGAGTACTACCATTCCGGCCTCGATCATTATTTCCTGACTGCCGATCCCGTGGAGATTGCCGCCCTCGATTCCGGACAATTCGCAGGTTGGCAGCGCACGAACATGAGTTTCAATGTCGTCGCCCCAAGCGCCGACGCCGCCGGGTCTGCGTCCCCGGTTTGCCGGTACTACGGCAGCCCGGCCTACGGCCTGGATACTCATTTCTATTCGGGATCGCCGGAAGAGTGCGCGGCCGTTCACCGGAACTGGCCCGACGAATGGCAGCTTGAGTCCTCCGACGTGTTCATGGTCTACATGCCCGATGCGGCGAACGGCACCTGTCCGTCGGATACGTTGCCGATCTATCGTACGTGGAACGCCCGCAGAGATACGAACCATCGCTACACGATGGATTCACGGGTGCAGACGACGATGATGGGCAAGGGAGGCATCGCCGAGGGCTACGGCAGTCCGCCGGTCGCGATGTGCTCGCCGCAATGACGCTAGGCCTGTTATAGCGCTCTTCAGTGCTGGTGCCGGTGGTCGACGTCGGGAAAGTGCGCGTGCGCATGCGTGAGCGGCTCATGAACGTGTTCATGCGCGTGCGGCAGGTTCAGATCCACGCCGGGCGGGTGCGGATGCTGGTGATGAACGTCGTGGGTATGCAGGTGAAAATGCCGCTGCGCCGGGTGCTCATGCACGTGTTCGTGGCGCTCGGACAGGTGCAGCCAGACCCCTGCCGCCATCAGCAATCCGGCCAAAGCAAGTTGCACGGTGAATGCATCGCCGTTGACCAGCATGCCCAGAACCGCTCCCGCGAAAGGCGCGATGGAAAAATACGCACCCGTTCGGCCCGTGCCGAGGCCGCGCAGTGCGATCACGAACAGCACGAGACTTACACCGTAGCCAAGGAAACCTATGGCCGCCGCTGCTGCAACTCCCGAGGGTCCGGGCAGCGCTTCGCCCAAGGCCAGGGCGAGCAGAAAATTGAACGTCCCGGCCACAAGTCCCTTCGCGCAGGCGATCGCGACGGCATCGTTCGCGGACACTCTGCGGGTAAGGTTGTTGTCCATCGCCCAGCATGCGCAGGCGGCGACGATCAGCAGCAATCCTGTGGTCATTTCGAGGGCACCTGAAGGCGACCACGAGAGTGCCAGCCCGCCCACGACGATGAGTCCCATGCCGAGCGCAATGCGCCGGTCGAAGTGCTCACCAAACATGAACCATGCGAACAGCGCGGTGAATGCCGACTCCAGGTTGAGCAGCAGGGAGGCGGTCGAGGCGGCGGTGCTCTGCAAACCAAAAAACAGTAGTACCGGGCCGGCGATGCCGCCAAATGCAATCGCGCCCACCAGCCAGCCCACTTCGCGCCCCTTGGGAAGCGAAAAAGTTTGCGCCACCGTATCGCAATAGCGCTTTCGCAACAGGAGGACCACGGCGAGTCCGGCGCCGGAGCCCAGATAGAGCATGCCGGCCAGCATGACCGGGTGGACGCTTGCGACGAGCAGCTTCGCCAGCGGCGTGCTCATCCCGAAGAGCACGGCAGCGGTGAGGGCGGAGATTGCGGCGCGATTCATCAAGTCGTTGTCCTTCGCCAACGAATCATTGTGCCTGTCCACGTAATCGTCTGCCACTCTGCCGCGACTCATGCTCAACGGGCCGACCTCCGGCTCGCCATGCCCGACCGTTGCAACGACGCTAAAGTGCCCAAATCATGAAGTCGATCGCGCTATTGATTTGCCCCGTCGCGGCGGCGACCGCGCTTGCCATGCCGACGCTGACCTTCGCGGCCTGCGAAGCGAAGAGCGGGCCCGCGACCGCGGCGCTGGTCGAGTTGTACACGTCCGAAGGGTGCTCCAGCTGCCCGCCGGCCGACCGGCGCTTGAGCCAACTGCGGCAGTCGCTGGGCGCAAAGGCGGAAGCCGTTCCGCTGTCGCTGCATGTGGGCTACTGGGACTACATCGGCTGGCACGACCCGTTTGCGCAGCAGGCGTTCGAGCAGCGTCAGCGTCGCCTGGTGGCGCTGAATCATCGCCAGACGGTCTACACGCCGCACTTCTTCGTCGGCGGTACCGAGATCGGGTTGCAGCGCAGCGCGCTCGGCGACGAGGTGTGGCGGCTCAATGCGAGGCCAGCCGACGCCGCGATCCACGTCGCAGCCGGTCCGACCGGCAGTGGCGCACTGGCGGTCGATGCCGACGCGACAACGATAGGGCGCGGCACCCAGGCCTCGCTGTACCTGGCCGTCACCGAGAGCGGCCTCGTGTCGAAGGTCGCGCGCGGCGAGAACGGGGGCGCTACGCTCAAGCACGATCACGTCGTGCGCGCCTGGGTGGGGCCGATTCCGCTAAGCAAAGGCGCCGTCCGCGCGCAACGCGAGATCGCACTGGATCCGACGTGGAACCGCGCGCAGCTCGATCTGGTCGCATTCGTCGAGGACGACAGGACCGGCGCGGTGCTCCAGGCGGTCAATGCGGGCCGCCATTGTCCGGATTGACCGCATCGGGTTTGACCTATCGCAAGCAACCGGTCCGATTCCGCGGTTGATGCCGCAACCGGGGAACTGACGGTCGCGACGGGACGTTACACTTTCAAGATTTACGGCCAACTTGCTTTGCGCCGAAGTTGCGGCTGCGCGCCGCCATGGCCGGCGGCGTTGCGCCCGCCGGCAAGTTCGGCTTTAAGTTAGCAAGCGCACAGGGCGATCATGATCCGCGGCGCAAAGAACTGGTTCAGCCGTTTCCTCAGGCGACGCCGCCGGTTGAAGCATTTCGGCCGGCATCCACTGGTGGAGACGCTCGCCGCCCGCGGCCCGGCGAAGGCAATTCCCGAGCACCTGGCGAGCGACCTGATGCGGGTCGCGCGCGAGGACGCGTCGACCGCGCTCCGGCAGCTCCGGTCCCATGCGGATGGCCTGACCGCGGCGGAATCCGCGGCGCGGCTTGCCCGCCATGGGCCGAACGAGGTCACGCACGAGAAGCCGCTGCCAGGTTGGCTGCACCTCTGGCACTGCTACAACAATCCCTTCAACCTGCTGCTGACTGCGCTGGCGGTCGTCGCGTACCTGACGGAGGACGCGAAGGCCACGATCGTCATCGGTTCGATGGTGCTCCTCAGCACCGTCATCCGCTTCGTGCAGGAAGGGCGTTCGAACCGGGCCGCCGAGCGTCTCAAGGCAATGGTCGGCAACACCGCCACGGTGCTTCGCCGGCATTCGCCTCACGAATTGACGACGGCCTCGGCGAAGCCTTCCGTCCCATCCGCAGACATTTCGCAGCGGATGGAAATCCCGCTGCGCAAGCTAGTGGTAGGGGACGTGGTCGCACTCTCGGCCGGGGACATGGTTCCGGCCGACTGCCGCCTGCTCGCGTCCCGCGACCTCTTCCTCGCCCAATCGGCGATGACTGGCGAGTCGTTGCCCGTGGAGAAATTCGCCGACCGCCACACCGAAGGTGCCGGGCCGCTCGAGCAGGAGAATCTCGTCTTCATGGGCACCAACGTGGTGTCCGGGACGGCGACGGCGCTCGTCGCCGCCACGGGCAACGACACCTACTTCGGCACGCTGGCAACCCGCGTAACCGCCGTCGACGCGACCCCCAATGCCTTCCAGGCCGGCGTCAACAGCGTGAGCTGGCTGTTGATCCGCTTTGCGGCTGTGATGGTGCCGATCGTCCTGCTTATCAATGGCTTCGCCAAGGGCGACTGGCTGGAAGCGTTCCTGTTCGCGCTGTCGGTGGCGGTGGGCCTGACGCCGGAAATGCTGCCGATGATCGCGACAACGACGTTTGCGCTGGGGGCGGTGCGGCTGTCGCGCAAGCAGGTGATCGTGAAGCGCCTGGACGCGATCCAGACATTCGGCGCCATGGATGTCCTGTGCACCGACAAGACCGGCACGCTGACCGAGGACAGGATTTCGCTCGCGCGGCACATCGATGCCTTCGGCGATCCGTCGGAAGAAGTCCTCGGCTTTGCGTTCCTGAACAGCCACTACCAGACCGGCCTAAAGAACCTGCTGGACCGCGCGGTGCTCGAACATGTCGAGCTGCAGACCGAACTGAAGCTGGAGCAGGACTACCGCAGGATCGACGAAATCCCGTTCGACTTCGTGCGCAGGCGAATGTCGGTGGTGGTGTCCGAGCGGGATCACCACCACGAGCTCATCTGCAAGGGCGCGCTGGAAGAGGTGCTGGCGGTTTGCACCCGCGTGCGCATCGGAAGCGCTGCCGCGCCGCTGGATGCGCCGCTGGATGCGGCCGTGCTCTCCAAGGTGCAGCGGGTCACGCGCGAATTGAACCTGCAGGGTCTGCGGGTGGTTGCCGTGGCGATGAAGGAGCTGCCGACCAGCCAGGCCACGTACTCGGTCGCCGACGAGGCCGGGCTGACGCTGATCGGCTATGTGGCCTTCCTCGATCCGCCGAAGCAGTCGGCCGCCGAGGCGCTCGAGGCGCTCGCGGGCCATGGCGTCGCGATCAAAGTGCTGACTGGCGACAACGAACTGGTCACGGCCCACGTGTGCGGCCAGGTCGGCCTGTCCGACGAACCCGCGCTGCTCGGACCGCAGGTCGAACGCATGCAGGACGAGGAATTGGCGGAGGAGGTGGTACGGCGCCAGGTCTTCGCCAAGCTCTCGCCGCTGCACAAGGAACGCATCGTGCGTGCCTTGCGCACCAGCGGACACGTGGTCGGCTTCATCGGCGACGGCATCAACGACGCGCCGGCGCTGCGTGCGGCCGACATCGGGATTTCGGTGGATTCGGCGGTGGACATCGCCAAGGAGGCGGCCGACATTATCCTCCTCGAAAAGAGCCTGATGGTGCTGGACCTGGGCGTGGTCGAGGGCCGTACCACGTTCAGCAACATGTTGAAGTACATCCGCATGACGGCAAGCTCGAACTTCGGAAACGTCCTGTCGGTGCTGGTGGCGAGCGCGTTCCTGCCGTTCCTCCCGATGCTGCCGCTTCAGCTGCTGCTGCAGAACCTGCTCTACGACATTTCCCAGACGGGCATTCCCTTCGACAACGTCGACGCTGAACTGGTCGGCAAGCCGCTGAAGTGGGACCCGGGCGGCATCGGCCGATTCATGTTCTTCTTCGGGCCGATCAGTTCGCTGTTCGATCTCGTCACCTTCGGCGCCATGTGGTGGGTGTTCGACGCGAAGACGGTGGCATTGCAGAGCCTTTTCCAGTCGGGCTGGTTCGTGGAGGGACTGCTGACCCAGACCCTGATCGTGCACATGATCCGGACGCGCCGCGTGCCATTCATCCAGAGCCGCGCCGCGGCGCCGCTGATGGCGTCGACGCTGGCGATCATGGTCGTGGGCACCTGGCTCCCGATGGGACCGCTGGCCGGCTACTTCAGGTTCGTCCCTCTGCCTGCGGCCTATTTCGCATGGCTCGCGGGAATCCTGCTTTGCTACTGCGCGCTCACCACGTTCATGAAGCGGTATGTGAGGTGGCAATGAATCGAAGCGGGCCCCGCGATCGTAAGCGAATCGACAGCAAGTGCATCCAGACTGAGCGGGTAGACAACCAACGCCGCAGCCCCGGAATCGACAGCAACATGCCAAGCTATCTCGCAGACCCGGTACTTTTGCCGGAAATTCGCAGAGTCCTGGTCACCAAACTGCGTCATCACGGCGACGTGCTGCTGACTTCGCCCGTCTTCAATGCACTCGCGCGCGCATTACCGGCGGCCGAAGTCGATGCGCTGGTGTACCGGGGGACCGAACCGATGCTGGCCGGACATCCTGCGATCGCCATGGTGCACGTGATCGACCGGTCATGGAAGCTGCAGGGCATCGCAACCCAGGTGCGCGAGGAGTGGCGTTTGCTTCGACGCCTGCGCGCGCGCCGATACGATCTCCTGATCCATCTCACGGAACATCCGCGCGGGCTGCAGCTGGCCCGACTGCTGCGCCCGCGGTGGTCCGTCACGTGCGAGCGCGCGAAGCCCTCAATCCTGTGGCGGTCGCAATTCACTCACTTCTTCCGGAAGCCGAAGCATGGATTGCGTCACACCGTCGAGGCGAACCTCGATGCGCTGCGCCGCATCGGCATCTATCCCGAGCCTGCCGACAAGCGCGTGGTCCTGGTTCCCGATCGAGCGTCGCACGACAGGGCAATGAACCTCCTGGCAAAGCACGGCCTTGCGCCAGGGAGCTTCATTCACGTACATCCGGGTTCACGCTGGCTGTTCAAATGCTGGCCGGCCGCGAGCGCCGCCGAGTTGCTGGACCGCATTGTCGAGGGTGGTTATGCGGCAGTGGTGACCGCGGCGGCGGACGATTCCGAACGCGCGCTCGTCGCCGCGATCTTCAATGCAATGAAACCGTTGACGCGTGCTCGAACCACCGACCTCTCCGCGCAGCTGACGTTGCCCGAACTCGCCGTCATCACCGGCAAAGCGCGCGCATTTGTCGGCATGGATTCGGCGCCCATGCACATTGCCGCGGCCATGGGCACGCCAACGGTTGCGCTGTTCGGTCCATCCGACGACAGGGTGTGGGGGCCCTGGCAGGTGGCCTCACGCGTGATTACCTTCAACCGTCAATTTTGCGGCCCCTGCGACATCGATGGTTGCGGCGGCGGCAAGGTGTCCGAATGCCTGGCCATGTTGCCCGCCGGGCGCGTATACGGCGAATTGCGATCGCTGCTCGCCGAAACTGGACTAGAACTGCTTGCTCAGTCCCACCGCAGCGCCGTGAGGAAGCAGTCCGATGAAAATTGGCACTTCCCTGCTGTGAGCGTACCAGCCCGATAGAGCGCCAACCGCCCATCCCGCCAGGACGTCCGTCTGCCAGTGCGCCTGGTTCTTGATTCGACCTGCGCCGACATACAAAGGCAACGCCGCCAGGAAATACGTAGCCGGATAGTCGCTTCCATATTCGAGAATGTAGGGCATGACCAGGCTGGTCGCGACGGTCGCCTCGCCGCTCGGGAAACTGTAATTCGACCCACCCTGAAACCAGAGACACGGATTGTCGTCGACGTTGGGGCGGACACGGGTGAAGATATACTTGCCGGCGGTCGCCGCCGCACCGGAGATGACTTCGGAGTCGATTCCCTGCCACATCGTCTTGCCGAACCGGGTCTCGGATCCTTCCCAGGCGGCGCCGCCGATCTGCGCAATCGTGAGCGCACCCATGAGTCCTCGGTAGACGTTCGGATTCCATACGCCCGACGCGTCGTAGCTCACCCGATGGTCGATGTGAGACCAGCCGCAATTCTGCGCAACGGCGGAAACGGCCATCGTCGCCCAAATCCCGATCAACGCCGCATGCCTCAGAAGAGATCTCGACATTTCTCTCTCCGCGCCTGGATCGAACGGCCAGTTTGCCATGCGAATTGCGTCAGGACCAGGCCGACGAGCGACTCTTTGCGCAGGAAATGTCCACTCGCGTCCGAAACTTGCAGTTAGCTGACGACCTGCTTTCGCAATGCTTGCGTCCGCAAAAGAATTGCGAATGTTCTGTCGCGCGACGCGCGCGTCGATCCGAATCTGACTGCGGCGCTTCGCTGCCGTAATATTTCGCATGTCTGGCCGATCGACGCTTTGTTGTCGATCGTCCGGGCGAACGGCGGAATTGCAACGCGTTCTGAGGCAGACTTGCCATGCGCATACTTGTAGTGGAAGACGATTCTCTGCTCGCGGCCGGCCTCGTATCCGTGCTCGGCCGCGCCGGGCATGCAGTCGACCATACGGCGTCGGGAAGATATGCGGATACCTTGCTTGAACGCGAGGTCTACGATCTCGTCGTCCTCGACCTCGGACTTCCCGACATCGACGGATTCGAGGTGCTTCGAAGGATTCGCGCGAGGCGCGTGCATGCGACCGTGCTGGTGCTCACTGCGCGCGACGCCGTCGAGGACCGCGTCCGCGGACTCGACCTTGGCGCGGACGACTACCTCACCAAGCCGTTTTCGGTGGACGAATTCGAGGCGCGGGTGCGCGCGTTGGTGCGGCGCGCCGTTCCGCCTGAAGGACGCTGGTCGTCCGGGGGGCTCGTCGTCGACTTCGCCGCCAAGCGGGTCAAGGTCAACGAGCGGCAGGTGGATCTCACGCCGCGAGAGTGGGCGTTGCTGGAACTCTTCCTCAATCGCCCGGGGCGTGTGCTCAGCAAGGACCAGATCGCCGAGAGCCTGTTCAGTTTCGACGAGCATCTCTCCAGGAACGCGATCGAAGTTCACGTGTCCCGCCTGCGGACCAAGATCGAGCCTGCCGGGGAGCATATCCGGACAGTGCGCGGCTTCGGATACCTATGGGATGGCGTCGATGCGTAGCGACGCAGCGCCGCCGGCCAGCATTCGGCGCCGCCTCCTGCTGTTCCTCGTCGCCGCGCTGCTGCTCATGGTGATCGGCGCGGCGGTCGTCACGTACGGGGTGGCAGTGCATGCGGCCAACGACGCCTACGACCGCTCTCTGCTCGACCCCGCGCTCGACATCGCCTCCAATATCAAGGTGGACGACCGTGGCGGCAGCGTGGACCTGCCGCGCGAAGCGCTCGAAGCACTCGTCTACGATCAGATCGATCGCATCATCTACCAGGTGAGATCGGATGGGGGCAAGGTCATCGCCGGCGTCGCCGACCTGCCCGCGCCGCCGGCGATGGCCCGCGATGACCGACTTTTCTTCGACACCACCTATCAGGGCTCTGCATTCCGCGTCGCCGCAATGCACGCACCGAATGGCTACGTCGTCCAGGTCGGAGAGACGCTGCACAAGCGAAACCGCCTGGTGAACGAGATTCTGGTCACCGCGCTGGTCCCCACGCTGCTGGTAGCTGCAGTTTTCATTGCCCTGGCGTGGATCGGCGTTGCGCGCGGCCTGCAGCCGCTCGACCTCGTACGCTCGCAGTTGCTGCGCCGCCGTCCGGGCGACCTGCAGCCGTTTTCGGGAACCGGCGCGCCGATCGAAATCCTTCCGGTCGTGGATGCGCTCAATCACCTGCTCGATCAGCTGCGCGATGCAAGCGCGCTGCAACAGCGCTTTCTCGCCAATGCGGCACATCAGTTGCGCACGCCGCTGGCGGGGCTGCAGATGCACCTGGAACTGCTGTTGCGCAACGACCTCGCGGAGCCGGTCCGGGCCGAGCTCGACCGAATGCATGGTGCGACGGTCCGCGCCAGCCGTCTCGCCAACCAGTTGCTGGCGCTCGCGAAGGCCGAAAGCCCGGCCGAGTCAGGCAAGTTGAATGATCGCGTTGACCTGATGGAAGTCGCCGGCAGGGCGGCACGCGACTGGACTCGACGGGCAATCTCGCTCGACATCGATCTCGGGTTCGCGCTGGCACCTGCAATTGTGGATGGCGACCCGCTGCTGATCCCGGAACTGCTCGACAACCTGATCGACAATGCGCTGAGGTACACGCCGGCCGGCGGCACGGTGACTGTCTCGACCGGAGAGCGCGAAGGGGTGCCCTATCTGACCGTCGACGATACGGGTTCGGGCATTCCGTGCGCCGAGCGGGACAAGGTGTTCGAACGCTTCTATCGCGTTCCGGGCACGGGCAGCGAGGGTTCCGGACTGGGGCTCGCCATCGTCAGGGAGATTGTCGATCGTCACTGCGGAACGGTAGAGATCGGCTCAGGCGGCGCCGGCGGGACATGCGTGACGGTGCGTTTCCCGGCGGCAGTTCGGGGCATTTAGCAAGCGGTCCGGCCCCTGGATCGAGCGGCATGGCCGCAAGGAATCCGGGCGCCGTGATCCGTAGACGGCCAATTGTCCGGGTTGTGGACGGCGCGCAATGGGCGGATCCAGGTCGTGCCGGTGGCGTGCAAGGACGGGTTGGAGCATCGGAAGGTGACCTGATGCCAGCCCGACGGAATCCCGTCCAAGCCCGGGCGACATTCGTGGGAAGGGGCGCCGAGACGCGCCAGTGACCGAGTGTGCCAAATCTGTTAGAATGATCACCCTCAATTTTTCAGGTACTTAAGCCATGGTCGAGACTGAGACTCTGCAATGCCTCAAGAAATACGGCCAACGGCTTGATTCCGAGATCGCCGTCGAGATGGGCGTGCCCGTTGCGACGGTGCGTCGGCGGGTGGCCAACCTGGCCGCCACGGGCGCCGTGATCACCTGCAACGTGACCCGCTTCGAAAACGGCAAGCGATTCGAAGGCTGGCTGTGTCGCGTCTCGGGCTACGTCCCGCCCCCGGGACCCGGGCGAAAGGCCAAGCCGGCGTCGTCCTGATTCGGCGCACAGGACTTGCCGGGCACGTCATGGCCAGGTCCGGCAATGTGCGCGACGCGACGGCTTTCGACTGCCCGTGGGCGCATGCCGAGCGGAGCATTCGCGCGTCCGCGCGGAGTTGGTGGGTCGGCCTGGTCATCGCGCTCGCTGCGGCGTCGACCGCGTGGGCGGGCCCGCCCACGGTGCCTTCAGCCAACGCGCTGACCACGCTGGATGGCGTCCCGCTGGGGTCGGCGATCGCCTCCCGCTCGAGCTACCCCACGATCCTCTACGATGCGGGAAGCGCGACGTATCACATGTGGGTATTGGTCGCCGACGAGACGCCGCCCGGCGCCGCCGGCCCCGACTTCTATCCGATGCGGATCGGCGGGTATCGGCATGCGACCTCCGCGAACGGTTCGGCATTCACCACCACCGGCACGCTGACTTTCGCGGGAAATCCGTTCGCGACGCAGATTTTCGGATCCACCTACGGCGAGCCGCCGTGGTTCTACGCCAAGGCCTCGGTCTGGAACGGCCGCTATGCGCTGATGATGTGGACCATCAACGCCTTCTTTGCGCCACCGGTCTTCGGCGACTACAACTACAACATCAGCGTCAACGACATCGGGACGAACCCGTCGACGCTTGCGCTCACGCACGAGGGACCCGTCGGCATCGCGCCCACGAACGGCATCGCCGGGCAGACGGCGGGAACATTCGGCGTTGTCAACGGCGTCATGTATTACGACAACAACAGCCTGCTCGGGCGCGCCGCCATCACCGACAACGGGCCGCAGGCGTTTCCCGCGACGGCGGGCACCGGACCCTGGCAGGTCACCGGCGTCAACTCGGCCGCAGCCGATCCGCTGACGCCGCTCGGCTACGTCGCCTGCCAGTTCGCCGGCGGCAACACCTATGTGCACAACAACGCGCGGGTGCTGGACAACGGCGATGGCACGCTAGGCTGGGTGTTCACGCTGCGCAACTGCGACGGGTCGCGCAAGGCGCAGCAGATCTACTACATGCAATCGAGCGACAACGGATTGACCTGGAGCGCGCCGGTGGGGATCGTCACGGGGCCGGTCACGATCGGGGGCGCGGCGCCGGTGGGCGGCTTTTCGCTGGCCGATGTTGTGATGGTCAACGGCCAGCGCATCGTGTATTTCAACGCCACCGACGCGGCGGGGCAGCTGCAGATCGGTGGCGCCCCGCCGCTTCCCGTCGTGCCATCGCCGGTGCCCGCGAACCATCCGGCGTGGCTGCTGCTGACTATCGCCGCGTTGCTGATGGCCGGCGGGTTCGTCGCAGCCCGGCGCCGTCAAGCCGAATGGGATGCCAGGGCGTAGTCGGAAAGCCGGCAACAGCGGGCCGGATCGCGCCCGCACTCTTTCAGGCCGCTTTCACGAAATGAATGCCGGTTGCGTCGCCGATCTCCAGCACCCTGTGCAGATCCCGAGGGATGCTGGTCACTTCGCGGTCGACGCGCCTGAAGAAGGCGCCGGCGTGCGCGGGCGCGTCGAAAATCAGCATGCGCGCGGGCTGTACCGAGAGGCCGCTGAAACCGTGCACTTCGCCGCCCGGCGTGTAGACGAAATCGCCCGCCGTCGCAGTGAAGCGCCGGTTGCCCACGGTGAACTGCACGTCTCCCTCCGTCACGAAATACGCCTCGTCCCAGGCGTGGGTGTGCGGAGGCGGGCCGGCATCTCGCGGCAACGTCACTTCCATCAGTGACCACGCGTTGCCGGTGCTGTGCGCTTCGCACAGGAACCGGACCTCGGCGCCCAGCACATGGAGGGGCGATACCTCGCTGCTCTTCACGACCATCGATTGCGGCTGCATGTCGGCTCCTTGAAATGCGCCAGGGGCGCGTCGTTGTGGGATGTCACGGCCTGTCGCTGCAGTCCGGTAGCGGCATGCGGCGCAGCAGGTCGACGCCAGTATTGCAACCGGGCCATCCCATGAGAATATGCGGGAATGGCATTTCATTGAGGAACAATATGACTCTATCCGTGCACGGGCTGCAGCCGCTGCTTGCCTTCGCGGAAACTGCCAGGCGCGGCAACTTCGCCGCGGCATCCCGGGAACTCGGCTGCACGCCGTCGACGCTGGCCAAGGCGGTGACGCGGCTGGAGGGCCAGCTCGGCGTAAGGCTGTTTCACCGCACGACTCGCCAGGTGAACCTGACCGACGACGGCGAGCGTCTGTTCCAGCGCTGCCTCAGGGTGCTGGCCGAACTGGAATTGCTGCAGGAGGAGGCCACCGGTTCGCGCGAGGAGCCCACGGGAACCTTGCGCATCGACATGCCCGTGACGCTCGGGCGCGCGGTCATGCTGCCGCTGCTTGCAACGTTGGCGCGGGAGCACCCTCGGCTGGCGATCGACGCGCGCTTCAGCGACGTCTACGTGGACCTCGTGAAGGAGGGCATCGATGTCGCGATCCGCACCGGTCCGCTCAGGGACTCGACGCTCGTCGCCCGGCCGCTCGGCACGTTGGAGCTGCTGCTGTTCGCGTCGCCGTCGTACCTGGCGCGCGCCGGCAATCCCGCCACGGTGCCGGATCTGGCCAGGCACACCGCCGTGCTGTTCCGGGTACCGAGCACCGGCAAGGATCGTCCCTGGCATTTCCGGGAACGTGGGCGCAACCAGACCTTCATGCCGGCATCGCGCGTGCGCGTGGATGACGGCGACGCGCTCGTCGAGGCTGCGGTTCTGGGCATGGGCATCGGCCAGGTGCCCCACGCCATGGTGGGCGAGCGCCTCGCGAACGGCGAACTCGTCGAACTGATGCCCGCGATGCGTCCTGCGCCGATGCCGATTTCCGCGGTGATGCCGAGCGGGCGCATGATTCCGTCTCGCGTGCGCGCGTTGCTGGAGCTGATCGAGCGCAGCCCCGGGGCATTTCCGAAGGCGCCGCCGGTCCGCGCGCCTGACTTGGCGAGATCGGCGAAGCGCCGCAAGTCCTGAAATGATAAGGTCGAAGGGAGTGACGCGGATGTCCAAACCAGGTCGGAGCCGATGATGGGCGAGAGCGACCACCGTCCCGCCGGCACGATCGAAGCCCCCGGGCTTCGGTGCGTGGAAGTCATCGAGCGTCCGCTGGCGGAACGCCCTGCGATCGACACGATCGACGGCATCGCCGACTGGCTGGCCGGACCCGCGCTGCAGGAACCATCCGGCCCCCGCGCCATCGACGAATACGCGTGGCGGCTCCTCGCAACCGGCATTCCCATCGCGCGCATGATGCTTCACAGCAGGACGTTGCATCCGCAATTCCTGGGCACGTCGTTCGTGTGGTGGCGCGACCTCGGACGGACGGAACAGCTCCTCATCACGCACGAGATCGGCGAGGCGGTGCCCGAGAAGGACAACGCGGTCGCGCGCGTGGCGCAGGGCGGCGAGACGATAAGGCGCAGGGTCGACCTTCCGGACGCCGAACTCGATCTGCCCATACTGCGCGACCTGAAGGCCGCAGGCTGCACCGACTATCTCGCGCTGCCGATCTCCGGCGCGCACGGCCGCCGCTATGCGATCACCTACGCAACCGATCGCCGCGAAGGTTTCTCGCCGCGCGACGTGGAAGACCTGGTCCGCATCTCGCAAAGTCTTTCATTCGCCTGCGACATGTTCAGCCAGAGGGCGCTGACCCGAAACCTGCTCGATGCCTACCTGGGAACCCATGCCGGTCCCAAGGTGCTGGCAGGCCAGATCCGCCGCGGAACCGGCGAGGAATTGACCGCCGTGCTGTGGTCGTCGGATCTGCGCGGATTCACCGAGCGCTCCGACCGTTTGCCTGGTCAGCAGACGATTGCGTTGCTGAACGCGCTGTTCGACGTCCAGGCGGCTGCGATCCACAGGCACGGCGGGGAAATACTCAAGTTCATCGGCGACGGCCTGCTGGCCATTTTTCCGGTCGACGCCGCAGGATCGAACCATGATGCGGCACGCCGCGCCATGGCGGCGGCGCGCGAAGCGCACGACGGCCTGCGCGGTTTGGTGGACGCCCCGTTCATGGCTGGGGAGCCCGCGCTCAGGATCGTCGTGGCGCTGCACGCCGGCACGGTGATCTACGGCAATGTCGGGGCAGCCGATCGGCTCGACTTTACCGTCATCGGTCCCGCGGTCAACCTCGTCAGTCGCGTCGAAGGCGTGGCAAAGGCACTCGACGAGCCCATCGTCGTCACCGATCTGTTCGCGAAGGCGTGCGGGGAGTCGCTGCGTTCCCTGGGAACTCACGCACTGCGTGGACTTGCAGACCCTGTCGAGCTGTTTGCTCCGACGAGGGACTGAAAATGGCATCATGCGTGGAAGGACCAGTCGTGATCAATCGAGGTTCCATCTGGAAATCATCTGCCATGGGTGTCAAGTTCGCGGTACTTCTGCTGTTCGCACTTACCAACGTTGCGCTTGCCCAGGTTCCGGCTGGCGAACGCGCGGCACTGCTCGACCTCTACACGAGTACCAACGGCGCGGCCTGGACCAACAGCGCCGGCTGGAACGGGGCCGCAGGGACAGAATGCTCTTGGCACGGGATCACCTGTGGCGGATCTGCCGGGCAAAACTCGGTCATCTTCATCGAGTTGTCGTCCAACAATCTTTCGGGAACGCTGCCGACCAGCCTCGGCAACTTGCCGAATCTCCAAGTGTTTACGGTCTCGCACAACCAACTCACGGGCAATCTTCCCCCATTGACGGGTCTCGTCAACCTCGGAATCTTCTTTGCCAACGACAATTTGCTCTCCGGCACGATCCCGCCGCTCAACAGTTTGCCTGTGCTTGCGGATTTCGAAGTTTCGAACAATCTACTGACCGGTGGAGTTCCTTCGCTCGCGGGAATGACTGGACTGGCCAAGTTCATCGCCAACGGCAACCAGCTGACCGGATCCATACCTTCGCTGGCCGGCCTGACGAACCTGGTCGACTTCGAGGTCTCCTTCAACCAGCTGACCGGGTCCATCCCGCCGCTTGCCGGCAGCCCGAATTTGTATGCATTCACCGCTGGCAACAACAATTTGACCGGAACGATTCCATCGCTTGCCGGACTGGCGAGCCTGGCCTACTTCGTCGTCTCAACGAACCAGCTGACGGGCTCCATTCCGAGCATTTCGGGCCTGTCGAACCTGATCTCGTTCGCCGCCGACTACAATCAACTCACCGGTACGATTCCGTCGCTTGCCGGACTGTCGAACGTCAGATACTTCAGACTGGCCGCCAACCAGCTGACCGGCCCCATCCCGACACTGGCGGGACTTACGGCATTGGTGTCGTTTGAGGTGAACCAGAATCAACTGACCGGATCGATTCCGGCGCTTGCGGGACTGACGGCGCTGAACTGGTTTGCCGTGAGTGACAACCAGCTGACTGGACCGATACCGGCGCTCACCGGCCTCGCCGGCCTGCAATATTTCTATGTCCATAACAACAAGCTCTCCGGCAATGTCCCGTCCGTCCCCGTTCCAAACGCGCTGCTGCCCGGTTATGCGCGGCTTTGTCCCAACGCGCTGAGCCGGACTCCGGATCCAGCATGGGATGCTGCGACGCAATCCTTTCCCTGGTACACCAACTGCGGCCCGGCATTTGTCGCGTCCGTCGTTTCACGCAAAGTTCACGGAACCGCGGGCACATTCGACCTGCCGCTTAGCAACCTGCCCACGAGCCCTACGACCGAGACACGTCAGGGACCGGCCCACACGCTGGTCTTCACATTCAACAAGCCGATCATCGCAACTACCGTGGCGATATCGGAAGGCATTGCGGCCAGCGGTGCGCCAACGATCAGTGGCAATGACGTCATCGTCCCCGTGAGCGGCGCGGCCGATGCGCAATACATGACGGTGTCGCTCACCAATGTCACGTCCGCCGACAGCAGCACGGGTGGCGGCGGCGGCATTCGGGTGGGCCTCCTTGCCGGCGACGCCAGCCTGAACCGGCAAGTGACAGTGGCCGACGTGGGGATTACCAATTCCTTCATTCTGTTTGCGGTCGGCGAGAGCAATTTCCACGTGGATATCAACGCCGATGGCAGATTCACTGTTGCAGACAAAGGTCTGGTCAACGCCAACCTGCTGAAGAAGCTGCCGGCACCATAGGGAACGCGTGCCGGAGGAGGCCGTTACGCCAACCGCATTTGGTAAACTGCCTGTCGCAAGCAAAAAGGCCGCCGGCGAACCGACGGCCTTGAATTCGCAGCGGATTTCACGCACCCAATCCCTCGAGCGCGTTTTGCACCACCTGTTCCAGCGACATTGCGCGACCTTCCTGCCAGGCCAAGTTGAAGGCAGCGTCATCGCCCATGGCGGCGCGGGCGATCGCGACCTGATGTTCGCACCGCGGACGATCTTTGCCCTGCAGCGGAGCTCCAATTTCCTCGCGCAGCCGCTCCGCGCCGGCCCAAATGCGTGCCGCCCGGTCGGGTGACGCCAAGGCGGACGCGACGTAGGCGAGTCCTTCGAGCGACTCGGCGATGCCTCGACGCTCTCCCAGCTCCCGCCGGATCGCGAGACTCTCTGCGTACAGTGTTCTGGCGGCCACATGGGCACCCTGGTTGCGCGCCACCGATCCCAGGTTGCTCAGCGACGTGGCAACTCCCTGGCGGTCGCCTATTTCCCGGCGGATCGCCAAGCCTTCCTCATGAAGTGTTCGAGCCCTTGAATAATCGCCCAGCTCGGAGGCCACGTTGCCAAGGTTGTCCAGCGATGTGGCAATGCCCCAGCGCTGGCCCAGCTCGCGCTTGATCGCCAGGCTCTCCTCGTAAAGCGTCCGCGCGGCACGATAGTCGCCCTCCGCATAGGCCAGCTCGCCCAGGTTGTTCAGCGACATCGAAATTCCCCGGCGATCACCTAACTCCTGCTGAATCGCCAGGCTCTCTTCGTGCAGTGCCCTGCTGGTCGAACGGTCGCCCTGATCGAAGGCCAGGGCGCCCAGGTTGTTCAGCGTGGAAGCAATGCCCGGTCGGTCGCCCAGTTCCCGTCGGATCGCCAAGATCTCCTTGAATATGGCCCGAGCAGACGGATAGTCGCCCTGAGCATGGGCCACCACTCCCAAATTGTTCAGCGAGCTGGTAATCCCGCGCGGATCCCCAAGTGCCCGCCAGATCGCCAGACCCTCATTCTGGAAAGTACGCGCAGCCGGATAGTCACCCTGCCGACACGCGATTGACCCAACTGCATTGAGTGCCTTCGCACGAGTCGCCGCAAGGGTCCCGCCCGGAACGCGCGCCAGCAATTCGGAAAACCAGCGCCGGCCTTCGCCGAGATAGCCACCGCCGTACCAGAAACGCCAAACTGCGGCTGCGAGTCGCAGGCCGCCTTCCGCATCGCCGCCCGCGGCGGAAGACCACGCCAATGCCGAGCGCAGGTTGTCGTGGTCCGCCTCGAGCAGATCGAGCCAAACCTGCTGCTCCGGGCCCGTCAACTCCGGTTCGGCCGCCTCGGCCTCGGCGAGGAAATACGCCAGGTGGCGGCCCCGCCACCGGGATTCCTCGCCACGATCCCGCAGCCGGTCCCGAGCATACTGGAGCACCGTCTCGAGCAGCCGATAGCGGGTCGCGCCGCCGCGCTCCTCCGTCATGACCAGGCTCTTGTGGGCGAGCGAGGCAAGAATCTCGAGCACCGCCTCCCCAGCGATGTCGTCGCCGGCGCAAACCTGCTCGGCCGCCTCGAGCGTCCAGCCACCGGAGAATATCGATACCCGACAGAGCAGCGCCTTCTCGGCGTTGCTCAAGAGGTCGTAGCTCCAGTCGAGCGTCGCGCGAAGCGTTTGATGCCGGGGCAACGCGGTCCGGTTTCCGTCGATCAGCAGCTTGAAGCGGTCATTCAGGCGGACACTGATCTCCTCGACCGACAGCGACCGGATGCGTGCGGCCGCCAATTCCAGCGCCAGCGGTATGCCGTCGAGGTGGATGCAGAGCTGGGCGACTGCCGAGGCGCGCGCATCGGTCAGCGCGAAGCCGGGTTGCTGCCTTTCGGCGCGCTCGACGAACAGTTGCACTGCTTCGGAGCGACCCATGGTCTCCGCGTTCGCGTTCGCATCGGGAAGGGACAGCGTGGGCAGCGGATACGTTTGCTCGCCGGCGACGTGAAGCGGCTCGCGGCTGGTGGCGATGATCGACAGCTCGGCAGCACGGGAAAGCAGGGTATCGGCCAATGTCGCGCAACCGGCCAGCAAGTGCTCGCAGTTGTCCAGCAGCAGGAGCACCTGGCGCTGCCTCGCGTAGCCGCATAGCGTCTCGACCAGCGGCGTTTCCGCCGTCTCGCGCACGCCCAGGACCTGGGCGACCGCGCTCGGCACGAGGGCCGCATCGGCGATCGGCGCGAGATCGACGAACCACACGCCGTCGCTATACGCATCCAACACTTCGGCGGCCGCCTGCAATGCGATGCGGGTCTTGCCGATTCCGCCGACGCCGACCAGCGTCAACAGTCGCGCACGCGAAAGCAATCGCTTGATCTCGACCAGCTCGCGCTCGCGGCCGACGAATGACGTAATGGGCGCGGGCAGGTTGGAGGTCACGCAGCCGTCAACGCGTGACGACGAGGGCTCCCGGACAGTGGTGGCGGGGCCGACGAATCGATACCCGCGTCGCGCCAGCGTCTCTACCCAATTCTCGCCGCCAGGCGCCTGCGCGAGCACCCGCCTGATGGCCGAGATCTGGACGGCGAGATTGGCCTCTTCGACCACAACGTTCGGCCACGCCGTGTCGATCAGGACGGTCTTGGCAACGAACTGATTGGCGCGCTCGACCAGGGCGCCAAGCACGGCGACGGCGCGCGGTCCCAACCCGACGGGAACGCCGGAACGGGTCAGGACGCCAGCTGCGGCATCCAGCCTGAAGGGGCCGATTTCAACAACGGTGTTCACTCCGGCGCGCTCCCGTTGCCCTTGCCAAATGAGCCTCGACCGCGAATCTGTGGGCGGCCACAGGCCAGCCAATCAATACGAGTGATGCCGAAATCGATGAACTTTTGTAGTTTCTTTAGAGGTCCCTTAAGACTCCGCCATGCCGACGCTCGAATATTCACCGCACCCGCTCAAGCATAACAAATCACCGGTGAAATCAGGAATGGGCGACCGGACCGCGGATCGCAGGGCGGTGGGCAATCCGGGTGGAACTGGAGCCATCCATGCGGAAGAAGGAGCCGGCGGGATCGTGACCACTGCGCGCGAATTCTCCAGCCCCATTCAGGGGCAGCTGTTGCGTCTTACCGAGCGGCGTGAGGTGGCGATCTTCCTGCACGAGGGCGCGCTGTGGGTCGCGGACTTCATCGATGGCAACGGCGAGCTCATCGATGCGGTCACCTGGTTTCGGTTCCACTGCGCGGCAATCGCGACGTCTCAGGCGCGGCACCGGATGGTCCTCGAATCGGCCGTTCCGCTGTCGGAGGAACTCGTGGCGAAGATCGAAATGCTGCAAAGGACGTGATGGGTTTGTTTTGGCGCTTGACCAACCAGGAGAGATCAATGCAATTTCATTCCAAGTTCGTCCCAGCCGTCCTGCTCGGCGGCATCCTCTGCCTGCCCACGACACCGACCTTGGCGCAGCAGGACCCCGGCGTGAGGGGCGGCATGCAGAACACCTCCGGCTGGCTTCAGCAACGGGGCATTCCCATCCCGCATCCGCCGCTGATCAGTCCGAATCCGACGACCGGCGCGACCGTCAACGACAACGAAAAGGCCTCGTTCATCGAGGGCATCAATCGCGCAGGACAACTGGAGTCGACCTGCGACGACTGCGCGGAAGTCGTGGATGGATCGCCGGTGATCGGCAAGGGCGAACTCGATCCGGTATTTCCGCAGTTCCACACGAATTCGAACGGACTCGGCGCCCGCCACAATTCGGACCAGTGCTTCTCGTGTCACGCGCAACCGACGCTGGGCGGGTCGGGCGGCTTTCTCGTGCCCAATCCGGGCAAGGGCGCGGCTCAGCCGCCGGAGAATCCGATGTTCCGGCTGGTCCCCTATCGCTTCGGAAAGCAGAACACCGTCCCGTCCTTCGAAGAGCAGTATGGCCCTGTCCGGGAGGTTCGCTTCAAATACAAGCCTGACGGCACCCGCGACGGGGGCGTGCATCAGCTGTGGGTCGTGACGGGCATCAACAACGATCCGACGATTCCGAATTGCCGGATCAGGCAACCCGACTTCGCAAGCGAATACGCGGCAGGAAATGTGTCCTTCCGCATTCCAACGCCGATGCTCGGGCTGGGACTGATCGAATCGATCCAGGACCGGGAGATACTGAGCCGCCACGACGCCACGGCACCTCTGCGCGCAATGCTCGGCATTTCCGGACATCCCAACCGCAGCGGAAACGACGGGACGATTGCGCGCTTCGGCTGGAAAGCGCAGAACAAGTCGATCGCGATGTTCGCCGCCGAGGCCTACAACGTCGAAATGGGCATCACGAACGAACTCTTCCCGACGGCGACTGAGGAAGACCCGAACTGCAATGGCGCAGGAAAGCCCGCGCCCAACGATGTCACGCGGACGGACGCCAACGACCTCAAGAACCAGAGCTTCAACAATCCCCTGCACATCCTGGCGGACTGGATGCAGTTCCAGATGTTGATGCGGTTCACGGACGCACCCAAGCCCGACCCCAGCCCGAGCCCGAGCGCGCGGGCGGGCCGGCAGGTGTTCGACGCCATCGGTTGCGGGATGTGCCACACGCCGCAGATGCGGACCGCACCGGCGATGAACAGTGCCGTGCTGGAAAACCGGCCGGTGAATCTATTCTCCGACCTGATGGTCCACCATATGGGAGCGCGTCTCGCCGATGACATCGTTCAGGGCGCGGCCGGTCCGGACGAGTTTCGATCGTCGCCGCTCTGGGGCGTCGGCCAACGGCTGTTCTTCATGCACGACGGTCGAACGAGCGACCTGCTGGTGGCGATCAACGAGCACTATTCGACCGCCTCGGGGAGCTATCCGGCCTCCGAGGCCAACGCCGTGGTCCAGAATTTCCGGCGGTTGCCCGCGTTGGCGCAGCAGGCCGTCCTGGACTTCCTGCGATCGCTCTAGCAATCAAGACTCCAATGGACGCTGGGACGACGTCGTTCCGCAGCTGAAGGCCGCCTTTTTTGCCTGGCCGGGAATGATTCCGCCATCCGCGATGTTGCACGGCATAGGGAGTGTTCAGTTGGCTCTCAAGGAGACGAGCATGAAAAGTCCTATCGATCGGAGGGAGTTCCTGAAGCTGGCGGGCGTCGGAGGCGTCGTGTTTGCGTCCGCTCTCCGCAACGGGGTTCGCGCCGCGGGAAGCGACGCGCCCGGATCGGACTTCTATTTCGTCCAACTCTCCGACAGTCACTGGGGCTTCGAAGGCCCGCCCAATCCCGACGCGAAGGGAACCCTGAAGAAGGCGGTTGCCGCCGTCAATGAATTGCCGGAGCCGCCGGACTTCATCATGTTCACGGGCGACTTGACCCATATCACCGAGGATCCGCGGGAGCGGAGGAGGCGCCTGGCCGAATTTCGCGACATCGTTGCCGGGCTCAAGGTCAAGGACGTCCGCTTCATGCCCGGTGAGCACGACGCGTCGCTCGACAACGGAAAGGCGTTCCAGGAGTTGTTCGGGGCGACGCACTACACGTTCGACCACAAGGGGGTGCATTTCATCGTGGTCGACAACGTCTCCGATCCGGCTGCGTTCATCGGCGATGCCCAGCTTCAGTGGCTTGCTTCAGACCTTGCAAAGCTGCCGAAGGACGCCGACATCGTCGTGTTCACGCATCGCCCGCTTTTCGACCTGTACCCGCAGTGGGACTGGGCGACGCGGGACGGGGCCAAGGCCATCGACCTGTTGATGCCGCATGCGAACGTAACGGTGTTCTATGGACACATCCACCAGGAAAATCACCACATGACCGGGCACATCGCGCATCACTCGGCGAAGTCGCTGATGTTTCCGCTGCCCGCGCCGGCGTCGCAGCCGAAGCGCGATCCCCTGCCCTGGGATGCGACGCATCCGTACAAAGGGCTGGGATTCCGCAACGTGGAGGCGGAGGTGGACAAGGCCGAATTCGTGATTACCGAACTGCCGGTCCAGAAAGGATGACGCCATGTCCACCTGCAAACGCGCGATCAGGACAATGGTATTGGCGGTGATCCTGGCGACGAGCGCCACGGCACTCTATGTCGCCGCCAAGCCGTCGGAAACGGTCATCAAGGTCGTCGCCAAGAGATTCGACTACACGCCCAACGTCATCAAGCTCAAGAAGGGCGTTCCGGTGGTTCTCGAACTCACCAGCAAGGACGTGATCATGGGATTCAGCGTGCCCGACTTCAAGGTTCGCGCGGACATCATCCCGGGCAAGGTCGTTCGCGTGAGCTTCGTTCCCGACAAGTCGGGCACCTTCACATTCGTCTGCGACATTTTTTGCGGCGTGGGCCACGAAAGGATGGATGGAACATTCATCGTGACGGACTAGTTGCCCGGTCGGGCGATGAGCAAAGGCGCCCTCAACCGAATCGGCGGCTTCATCGAAGTCGGAAAACCCTGATTCGGGCCTGCCCCGAAGCGAGGGCAGCCTTGCTCAGACCTGGGCAAACGAAAAGGCCGCCCGAGAGCCGGCGGCCTTGAAATCGTGGTGGAGACGAGGAGGATCGAACTCCCGACCTTCGCATTGCGAACGCGACGCTCTCCCAGCTGAGCTACGTCCCCA
>DAOMGB010000019.1:0-46848 GCA_035430095.1 Casimicrobiaceae bacterium
GAACGTGGCGGGATCGATCACGTAGACGTCGTTGGACTGGATGTGCGGGACGTACACGCGCGGCAGGTCGCCGGCGACGGCCGGGCTGAGCTTGGTCGCCGAGGTCTCGCTGTACAGGTTGGCGGGGTCCGGCACCGGAGGCATGCCGGGCACCGTCACAACGGCGGTCGGAGCCTGCGCGACAGGTTGCGCTGCGGCAGGCAGCATCGAGGCAGTTGCAAACAACGCGGGAAGGAAAACGAATACGTCAAAGCGAGGACGACGACGAAATGGCTTCACGAACGGTTCCAGAGAGGTGGCAAATGAGGTTGGCAAAGGTGACTGAAGATTGGAGCGCGAAGCGGGAGCTTTGGTCCTGCAACGTCAATGCCGGACGGTCGCATTCCTGATCGCGGCGACGGTGGCAGCGACGATGGCATCCACCCCTAATTGTCCCACGTCGGCATTGGAGCGTCGGGGATCGCCGTACACGCCATCGCTCGCGCCGGGCTTCGGCGCGGCGGCCAGCCGATCGGCGCGCACCATCCCCGGCGACAGGGCGAGGGTCAACGAAGTGTCGGCCACACCGGCGTGGGTGCCGATTTCGTCGGCGGAATAGCCGCGGCCCTTGAGCGCATCGACATACGTGGTGGTGGTCACGCGGTAATACTCGACCACGGCGTGCGCGCGGACTGGTATGGCCGACCATTCGCGGTTGAGCCGGTCGGCAACGTTTCGCATGTCCTTCTGGTAGCCACCGTGGTCGCCCAGGAACACGACATCGCGAAAGCCGTGCAGCTTGAAACCGCGCGCTGCGGACTCCAGCAACTGCTCGAACGTCTTGTCCGGGATGGTGATAGTCCCCGGGAAGCGCATGTGCTCGGTGGGCGGATCGACGCTGCCTTCCGGCACATAGGCGACAACCGGCGCGACCAGGGCATTACCCAATTCGCGGGCGATCTTCTCGGCCAGCACCCGCACCCGCGCGTTGTGCTTGCCCAGCGCCATGTGCGGGCCGTTCTGTTCGGTGCCGCCGACGGGCACGATGATCGTCGTCCTGCCGGCGGCGATCTGCTGTTTCAACTCCGTCCACGTCAGGTCCTCGATGAACACGCTGCCGCTGCCCTGGCCCTGCGCACAGGGCAACATTGCCATCCAGCAGGCAGCAATGAGAATTGCGAAACGAAATTTCATGGACGTATTCTAGGTGAATGCGCACCGCGCGATGGGCGGTCATTCGACGCCGCCTTGATCGGGGACAATCGATTCACGATTTTCACTTCGACATCGCATAGGGGAATGCGCGCAACTGTGGCTGGTGGGCCGGTTCCTGCCGCACCAGGATGTCGTAGTAGGCGCGCACGCGATCCACGAATGCGACCGGCATGCCGCCGCGGGCGTAGCCGAACTTGGCGTCGCCGTAGTACTCGGGCAGCGCCAGCAGCGGCAGCACTTTTCTCACGTCGCTCCACAGGTCCGGATTGAGCTTCTGCTTCTGCGCGAGGATGCGTGCGTCCTCCAAGTGCGCGAGTCCGATGTTGAACGCGGCCAGCGCAAGCCAGGTCCGGTCGGGTTCGGCAATGCGCGCCGGAAGCTTGGACTTGAGATCCTGGACATACTGCGCCGCGCCCAGCACCGCGGCCGCGGGGTTCAACCGGTCGGCCACGCCGAGGTGCCTGGCGGTGTCCTCGGTGATTTGCATCAACCCGCGCACTCCGGTTTCGCTGGTCGCAAAGGGATCCCATTGCGACTCCTGGTAGGCGATCGCCGCCAGCAGCCGCCATTCCATGCCGGTTGCGACCTGGGCTCGCTGGAATGCGCTGCGGTATTCCGGCAGCATGCTTTTTATGCGTTCAAGGAACACGCCGGCATCGATTCGCTGGACCTGCCGGGTGGTCGAAAAATAGCGGTCGGCAAGGCGCTCGATCAGCCCATCGCGTTTCGCCTTGGCGAGAAAAGCATTGAGTTCCTTGAGCAGCCCCCCTTGCAGCGGGGCCACGGCCCATGCCAGTTCTCGCTTGGCGCCCGCCACGAAGGCGACGTCGTAATCGAGAAAGATGTTGCGCAACGCGGCGGCATCGATGGATGGAACGATCGCGTAGTCGACCGTGCCATCGGAAACCTGCGCGATCAGCGCATCCGCCGATTGCTCGGCCATCGGCTGCCACTTCACGTCGGGGTGTTCCTTGCGAACCTTGTCGACGGAAGTCTCGATGCCGGTTCCGTCCACGTAAGCGACATCGGTACCCGAGAGGTCCTTCCACACTTTTGGCCGGAATCCGTCCGTGCTGTAGATCAGCACGGGTTCGACGGCATGGAAACCCGCAGTCCACAGCACGCGTGGACCGTCGCCCTCCTTGGGGTAGCCGAGAAATCCCGCCGGAGGGCGATACAGCCCCCCGACGCCCAGGTGAACATGACCGAATGCGACTTTCTTCAGCAGTGCGGCGGCGCTGCCAACCTCGACGATTTCGAGTTCGAGCCCGTGCTGCTTCGCGAACTGCGCCAGCAGGTCGTGATCGAATCCTGCGGGCGTTCCATCCGGGCCGGGAAACCAGGAAGTCGGGCCAGGCCGGACTGCCACGACCAGCTTGGTGTTCTCGGCCGGCGGAGGCAATGATTCGCGCTGGCAGCCGGGCAGGCACAACGACACGAGCGCCGCCATCGCCAACAGCGCACGAACGTGGCGCGGACTTCGGCAGGCGGGCAGGGTGGTCGGCAACGGTTATGCTGTAACGGAGTATCGCGACAATGGTCCCGGGGACGATTATAGCCACCCCATCCGTGGGCGCAGCGCCGCGCGCAATGGGCGGCGGCAATCGCGGCTATAATGTCGGTTCTGCGCAACGCGCACCCGATCAATGGCGGGTCGCCCCGCACTGTGTGTTCGTGAATCTGGTCAGGTCCGGAAGGAAGCAGCCACAGCGAAGCCGCACAGGTGACGGGATCACGGCTCGCCACCCAATGCCTTTTCGTCGAATCGACGTGATGCTTTGTTGCTTGCCGGCCGCGAACGCTCATGTACATCCAGGTACACTCCGCGTTCTCGCCGGCTCGCGCCTCGCCTGACGCCGATCCGACGGAAGCAGCTCCCGGAGTCTCCGGCGCCGACAATGGTCCAAAACCGGCGATAATTCGCGCATGAGTTACCAGGTTCTCGCCCGCAAGTGGCGGCCGAAGACATTCGCGGATCTGTCGGGCCAGGAGCACGTCGTCAGGGCGCTGTCGAACGCGCTTGCGCGCGGCCAGCTGCATCACGCCTACCTGCTCACCGGCACACGCGGTGTCGGCAAGACCACCATCGCGCGCATCCTGGCCAAGAGCCTGAACTGCATCACCAACGGCGTGACTGCGACGCCCTGCGGCGTCTGTGCCGCCTGCATGGACATCGACGCGGGGCGCTTCGTCGACCTTCTCGAGCTCGACGCGGCATCGAACACGGGCATCGACAACATGCGCGAAATCCTCGACAACGCGCGCTACGCGCCGACGGCGGGTCGGTTCAAGGTCTACCTGATCGACGAAGTGCACATGCTGTCGAAGGCGGCGTTCAACTCGATGCTCAAGACGCTGGAGGAGCCTCCGGAGCACGTCAAGTTCGTGCTCGCGACCACCGACCCGCAGAAGATTCCGGTGACGGTCCTCTCGCGATGCCTTCAGTTCAACCTGAAGCCGTTGTCGCCGCAGTTGATTGGCGACCGGATCGGTCACATCCTGACCGCCGAAGGCATTGCGTTCGAGGCCGGCGCGGTGGCGCTGCTCGCGCGCGCCGCCGGCGGCTCGCTGCGCGACGGGCTGTCGCTTCTCGACCAGGCCATCGCCTATGGCGGCGGCGAGGTGAAGGAAGCGGTCGTGCGCACCATGCTGGGCGCCGTGGATCGAGACTATGTCTACCGTATTGCGGATGCGCTTGCCGACGGCGACGGCGTCGCGCTGCTGGCCGAGGGCGACGCGCTCGCCGGGCGCGGACTTGCGGCAGCATCGGCGCTCGACGAGCTCGCGTCGTTGTTTCATCGCGTTGCGGTCGTGCAGGCCGTGCCGGTCGCGGCGGAAAACTACGATGACGCGCAGCGCGTGGAAGCCTATGCCGCGCGGTTCTCGGTGGAAAGCGTCCAGTTGTGCTACCAGATTTGCACGCAGGGCCGCGCCGACCTGGGTTTGGCGCCCGACGAAGCCGTTGGCTTCACCATGACGCTGTTGCGCCTGCTGGCGTTCGAGCCGGCAATGGCGACATCGCCTGCGTCAGCGCCGCGCGTGGAGCGGGCCGCCGCGCCGGCGGCCGTATCGCGCCAGGCATCGCCACCCCGCGAAGCCGTGCCGGCACCCACCCAACCGCCCAATGTGGCGGCGGTCATGCCGGTGCCTGCGGCTTCGGCGGCGCCGAGGACTGCCGCACCTTCGGGTCCGGTCGTCTCGTTGCCTGATGACCCGTCCGCGTGGCCGGGATTCGTCGCGTCGCTCAAGTTGACGGGCATGGCGGCGCAGCTGGCGGCGCAGACCGAACTGAAGACGATCAACAACAACGCGCTGACGCTGGCGCTGCCGGTGGCGCACAAGCACCTGACGGACAAGGTGTTCGCCGACAAGTTGAAGTCGGCGCTGGAAGCGGCGACCGGTCGCCGCCTGCTGCTGGCGTTCGAAGTGGGCGGGGCGACCGATTCGTCGCTCGCCGCGACGGAGAAGCGGAAGCGCGACGAGGCCAGGGCCCGGGGCGAGGCGGCGTTTCTCGAAGACCCGTTCGTGCGCGACCTGCTGGTCACGTTCGACGGCCAGGTGAAGACCGAGACGATCACGCCTTTGTCGCGCGACGGTGGAAGCAGCAAGTGAGCGGTCTGCAAGGTGGCAACCCGTTTTGAAAATCATGGAGCGCAGGCGATGATGAAGAACCAGCTGGCCGGACTCATGAAGCAGGCGCAGCAGATGCAGGACAACATGAAGCGCGCGCAGGACGAGCTCGCGTCGATCGAGGTCGAGGGTCAGGCCGGTGCCGGCCTGGTGAAGGTCGTGATGACCTGCCGCCACGACGTGAAGCGCGTGAAGATCGATCCATCGTTGTTGACCGAGGATCGCGACATGCTGGAAGACCTGGTGGCTGCGGCGATGAACGATGCCGTCCGCCGGGCCGAGAGCACGACCCAGGAAAAGATGTCCGGACTGGCTTCGGGCATGCCGCTTCCGCCCGGATTCAAGCTCCCGTTCTGAACGTGGATCCATCACCCGTCCCCATGCGCGGCCGACGGGCCATGCCGTGAGTGAACGCACGGCCGGCGCGCGGCCGCTGCCGGTGCAGGAGCCGCTGTCGAGCCTGGATGAACTGGCGAAGGCACTGCGCTGCCTGCCCGGGGTCGGGCCCAAGGCGGCACAGCGCATGGCATTGCATTTGATGCAGCACGACCGCGAGGGCGCCGTGGCGCTCGCTACCGCACTGCAGCACGCCGCGCGGTCGATCCGGCATTGCGAGCGCTGCAACACGTTCACCGAAGACGAGATCTGCTCGCTGTGCCGATCGGGAAAACGCGACCCGACGCAACTGTGCGTGGTCGAGACGCCTGCCGACCTGCTGATGGTCGAGCACACGCAGGCGTACAGCGGCCTCTACTTCGTGCTGATGGGACGCCTGTCGCCGCTCGACGGCATCGGTCCCAAGGAGATTCGGCTCGACCGGCTGCTGAAACGTGCCGCCGACGGAGTGGTGCGTGAGGTGATCCTTGCCACCAACTTCACGAACGAGGGCGAGGCGACCGCCCACTACATCGGTGAACTCCTGAGCGCGCGCGGGTTCAAGGTGAGCAGGCTGGCCCGCGGGGTGCCCGTCGGAGGCGAGCTCGAATACGTCGATGCGGGAACGCTGGCACAGGCATTGCGGGAACGGCGTGCGCTGGGCAGCTGAACACGCGACCTGAGGAGCCGATTCGCGGCAATTGCATTGGGACCGCTAACTTCCTCCGGTGTAAAGCTTGCTCGGCAGCCACAGTACGATCTGCGGAAAAATGATGCAAAGTGAAAGTCCCAGCGCCTGCAGGCCGATAAAGGGCAGCGCTGCTCGGAAGATCATCGCCATGCTGATCTGCGGCGGTGCGACGCTCTTCAGATAGAACAAGGAATAGCCGAAGGGCGGGCTGAGGAAGGCCATCTGCATGTTCACCATGAAGATCACGCCGTACCAAAGCGCGACCTTTCCCGGCTCGACACCGGGCAGTCCGAACGCGCCAGCGAACGTCAGGCTTTTCATGATCGGCAAGAAGATCGGGACGGTAAGCAGCAGTATTCCGACCCAGTCCAGGAACATCCCCAGCACGAACAACACGCACATCATCAGGAACAGGATGCCGTAGGGGGCGAGCCCGGTCCCGAGGATCGTTTCCGCAACAAACGTCTGCCCGCCCTTCACGATGAAGAAGCCGACGAACATCGTCGCGCCGAAGAATATCCACATGACCATCGCCGTCGCCTTGAGCGTGGCGATCGACGCTTCGTAGAGATTGGTCCAGTTGAGCCTCCGGTGCAGTGCGGAAACGATGAGCGCGCCGAAAGTTCCGATGCCGGCCGCCTCGACCGGCGTCGCGATGCCGAAGAAGATGACGCCCAGCACCAGCAGGATCACCAGTATCGGGGTGATCGTGTTGCGCAGCAGGCGCAGTTTCTCGGGGAGGCTGACCCGTTCCTCGACCGGCAACGCCGGCCCCAACGACGGGTTGATGTAGCAACGGAGCGTCACATACGCGATGTAGATTCCCGACAGCAGCAACCCTGGGAACACCGATCCGATCAGCAGTTCGCCCAGCGATTGCTGCGCGACGACCGCATAGACGATCGCCATCACCGAAGGCGGGATCAGTATCCCCAGCGTGCCGCCTGCGAGCAGCGCGCCGCAGGCGAGCTTGGGATCGTAGCCGCGCTTCAGCATCGCCGGCAGGGCGATCATGCCCATCGTGACTTCGGTTGCGCCGACCACGCCGACCATCGCCGCCAGCACCGTGCAGGCGAGAACCGTCGCCGACGCCAGGCCTCCTTTGAGCGCGCCCAGCCATTTGTAGATGACGTCGAAGAGCTCCTCGATGATGCCCGCTTTCTCGAGCACGGCCGCCATGAAGATGAACAGCGGCACCGCGGACAGCTGGTAGTCCGTCATGAACGGGAAGACGCGCGACGGCAGCATGTTGAGGATCGCGCCGTTGCCGAACACGAAGAGGAATACCACGGCCAGGCTGCCTGTGCAGAACGCCATCGGCAGGCCCAGCATGAGCAGCAGCGCGAGGGAACCGAACAGAAGCAGCGTGAGCCAGCCGATACCGATCTCGAGGCCCATGCTCAGGCAGCCTTGCGCGTGACGATCATGATGTCCTTAAGCAGCTTCGAGATGCCTTGCAGCAGCAGCAGCGCCGCTCCGATGGGGATGGCAAGCTTCACCGGCCAGTACTGGATTCCCCACTCGGTGAACGAGTGCTCACCGACCTGGATCGCGTCCATCGCGAAGCGGGCGCCCGTCCATAACATCGTGCCCACGAATATGAAGAAGAACACGGACGTGACGATGTCGGCCACTGCCTTGCCGCGGGTCGAGAAATTGGCGTAAACGACGTCGACGCGGACATGCTGGTCCTCGCGGTAGGCGTACGCGCCGCTCATCATGTATTGCATGCCGAACATGAGGAACGTGCTCTCGTGAACCCAGTTGGTCGGTGAATTGAACACGAAGCGCCCGACCACCTCGTAGTAGTAGACGAACACGGCGATGACCGCCCACCACGCGACGAAGCGGCCGGCCATCGCGCTCAGCCCGTCAATGGCGTCGGTGAGCTTCGAATGCACCATCAGCGTGGGATCCTCGCCGACGCCGCCTTCGTGGATGTCCGCCACTTCGGGGAGCGCCATGGCAGGCGGTGGTTGCGCTTCCTCGAGCGACCGGCGCTTGCGCACCGCGCCTGCCAGCAGGAAGCCGTCGATCAGCAGCATCAGCCCCAGCGCGATGCCGGCCGTGCGGGCGCGTCCCCGCCAGCCGTCCGAAATCCCCTTCGCGACTGCATAGTCGGCCTGCCGGGTCTTGAGTGTCGCCTCGGCCTGCGTCACGGCCTGCGCGGCGTCCGGCGTGCCGCGCGACAGTTCGTCCTTCGCGCCGGCCAGCGCGGTTTGCGCCTCGCCCATCAGTGCATAGGTCCGCGACATCTCGTCCCGCACGTCGCGCACCTGGCTCGTGCAGTAGATGATCACGAGGAACACGGGGATGAACACGAATCCCCACGCACTCCGAAGGTAGAAGCGATGGATGCCGAGGTACCCGGCCAGCAGCCAGAACAGATAGGCGATGAAAAACGTCGGCCGCCCATCCGTTGGATGAGCTCGCTCGCGCGTGACGAGCCACCCCGCGATCAGCGGAAAAGCAACGAGACCGGTCCAGTAGAGCCAGTGCGGGAGTACGAAACCGAGGCTTGGCATGGTCGTGGGCTGGAGCGAATCGAAGTGAACGGAGGCGCCGTCGCGGCGCCTCCGCGTTCACGCAGGGTCGCTTGCGCGCCCCGGCGCGTCGCTAGCCTTCGATCTTCTGACCCTTGTACATGTCCGGCGTGACGTAGCCCAACGTATGCGACTCCATGACTTCGAGCTGCAGCCGGAACAGGCGCGCGGCGTCCTTGTCCTTGTTCGCCCATTTGAACCAGATCGGTGTGGCGATACGCTGCCATTTGGGCAGGTCCTCGGCAGGCATCCGATTGATCTGCACCCCCGCCTTCTCGAACTTGCCCCAGGCCTCGAGGTCCGCCTTCTGAATGGCCGCATGATGAATGTTCGAATAGACCTGGATCTCGTCGTCCAGCCAGACCTTCATCTTGGGCGACAGCTTGTTCCAGACATCCATGCGAACCACGAAGTCCATCAGGTCGACCGGCTGGTAGATCGATTCCAGACCCGGCGGCCCGGTCCAAATGTACTTCGACACCTGCTGGAAGCCCAGGTCCCAGTTCACCGCGGGGCCCGTGTAATCGGCCGCTTCGATCGTGCCTTTTTCCAGCGCCGAGAAAACTTCGCCGCCAGGCAGCAATGTGGTCTTGGCTCCGGCCGCCGCGAAGCCTTCGGCGATCATCCCGCCCGGCACGCGCAGCTTCAGGTCCTTGAAGTCCTCGATCGTGCGAATGGGCTTCTTGGAGTGGATGATGTTCGGACCGTGGTGGATGCGATTGACGTAGTACATGCCCTGCTTGGCGAATATTTCACGGGCCAACTGCAGCCCGCCCTTGCTATAGAAGAAGATGTCCCATTCATGTGGGTATCGCAGCCCCATGAGGTAGGACGACAGGAACGCGGTCGCCGGCAGTTTTCCCGCCCAGTAAAGGGTGAATGAATTCATTCCTTCGAGCACGCCATTCTTGACTCCGTCCAGCAGCTCGAAGTCGCCGACGACCTCTTTCGCCGCGAACGGCTTGATCTCGAGCTCGCCGCCGGTCTTTTCCTTGACGGTCCCCGCCCAGGCCTTGAATGTCTGCAAGCCCACGCCTGCCGGCCAGGAGGTCTGGACTTTCCAGACCGTGGTTTCGGCGGCGGCTGCGTTCCCGATGTAGGGTGCCGATACGATGGCCGCGCCTGCCGCGGCGCCTGCCCGCAGGAAACGACGTCGCGTCGGTTGCCCGTCCTTGTTCTTGGCAGGCGTGGGCACGAACTTGCTGTCAGGGGTCTGGCTCATCGATCTCCTCCAATTGGGTTTTGCGGGAAAACCCGCATCGGCCTCTACGGGCCGCCAGGAGCATCTTGCATCCGGATTCGCTTCCACCGCAAGCGGAACATCGCGGCGGTTACCCGATTGGGCGCCGATGGCAGCTCCCCGGGATCCCCTGCGGAGACATTGCAACATGACCGGCTGCGGGAGTAACCTGCATTGTCGATCCACGCAGCCAGATTCGACGCATCGCAGCTTCGAGGAGGCCACCATGCTGGTCAGCGAAATCATGCGGATCAAGGGCAATACGCTGTACACGACGACTCCCGATGGCGCCGTCATGGATGCGGTCAAGGTCATGGCCGACAACGACATCGGGTCGCTGGTCGTCATGAACGGCGGCAAGCTCGCGGGCATGCTCACCTTCCGCGAGGTCCTGGCGGCGATGTCGAAGCGCGACGGCTCGATCGCCAACGTGCGCGTGGCCGACATCTACGAAAAGGATCCGTTGACGGCCGCACCGGGCCTCGACGTGATGGAACTTCGCCGGACCATGCTCGAGCGTCACGCGCGGTATGTGCCGGTGATGGACGGGACGATGCTCCAGGGCGTGGTCTCGTTCCACGACGTGGCCAAGGCGGTGTACGACGAACAGAATTTCGAGAACCGGATGCTGAAGTCCTACATCAAGGACTGGCCCGAGGAGGCTAGTCCCTAGCTTTGCGGCGATTGGCCACTAGGCCTGCAGCACGAACAGCGCCGGGCGTTTGGCAAACGGCGAGTGGTCACGCCTTTGCCATGATCGTGCGCTCGATCGCACAATGGTCTCGGACGGCAGCGTCAGGTCGGCGGCGACGCAGACGGTCGTATCCGGTCCGAGCACCGTGGCAATCGCGCCCAGCATCGCCACATTGCGGTAGGGCGTCTCGATGAAGATCTGCGCCCGGACCTGCGCGCGCGACTCGTTCTCCAGGCGCTGCAATGCCGCCGCGCGCTCCTCCGGGTGGATGGGCAGGTAGCCGTGAAAGGCGAAGCTCTGGCCGTTCATGCCGGACGCCATCAGCGCGAGCAGGATGGCCGACGGCCCCACCAGCGGCACGACGCGCACGCCGGCATCGTGGGCAGCCGCGACCAGCGCCGCGCCGGGATCCGCCACGCCGGGGCACCCCGCATCGGACAGCACCCCCACGTCGGCGCCTGCTTGGGCGGGCGACAGCAGCGCGGCCAAGTGCACCGGGTCCGGCGACGGCCCCAATTCGCGGATGTCCAGCGTGGCGATGGGCGCGGGCGGGTCGAGCGACTTGATGAACGCGCGAGCCGCTTTCGGCGTTTCGACGACCCAGTGGGACAAGCGGCGCGCCACCGCGATGGTGCGCGCCGGCAGCACGTCCGTCGGCGGCACCACGCCGAGCAGGTTGGGAACGAGGAATAACGTGCCAGGCATGCCGCTGGCCTTCAGGCGGGTTGAAATGACGTGGGGGAAAGGATGTCGACGCCTTCTTCGCGCAGCAAGCGGGTCAGCGCGATCAACGGCAGGCCGATGAGGGCGGTGGGGTCGTCGCTGACGATTCGCTCGAACAGCGCGATGCCCACCCCCTCGGACTTGACCGAGCCGGCACAGTCGTAAGGCGCCTCGCGGTCGAGGTAGGCGTCGATTTCGGCGTCGCTCAACGTGCGATAGGTGCTGGTGACGTCGACGAGTGTGCTGCGACAACGTCCGCTTGCGGCATCGACCACCGCCACGCCCGTGTGAAAAACCACGGTCTGCCCGGACAGCGCCTTCAGTTGAACGACGGCCGCCTCGCGCGTCCCGGGTTTGCCTACCGGCCGACCTGCGCAGTCGGCGACCTGGTCGGAGCCGATCACCAGGGCGTCACGGAATTGCGCTGCAACGGCCCGCGCCTTCGCTTCGGACAGTCGCAACGCCGTCCCGGCCGGTGTTTCCGCCGGATTTGCCGCCTCGTCCACGTTGGGCGAGGCGACTGAAAAGGGCAGGCCCAGGCGTTCGAGCAGATTCCGCCGGTACCGGGACGTGGACCCGAGCACCAGGCGGCGCGTGCCGTTCCCCGTTGTTTTTGTGGACATTTTTTGACAAGCAGTGGCAAATGCGCTATTATCTCTTGTTTACGTTGGCATCCCCAATGTGGCGCGGCCGGCGGCAACAAGCGGCAACTGAGGGCAACTGAGGGCAACTGAGCCAACCGTGTCGGGACGGCAGCGCGCATCAGCGCGGCAATGAGCACGCGAATGAGTACAGGTTCCAAGCCTGGAACGACGAAGGCGGGCACGTTCGACGCCTTTCGCCTGGTCCGGGAGCGTGGGTCGCTGCAGGGTCGTTTCGACGCGGCGGCATCGGATCGGCTCTACGACTGGCTGGCGCCGGGCGAGGCGCCCGTGGACTGGAGCATCACAGGTACTACCGACGCCGCGGGGCGTCCAGCCATCGCGATCGAGTTGGACGGCTCGGTGCCGTTGGAGTGCCAGCGCTGCCTGTCCACGATGACGTGGCCGGTGCATCAGCGGACGGTAGCGCTGCTGGCGACGAGCGAAGCCGAGGGCGATGCGCTCGACGAAGGCAGCGAAGAGGAAGTGTTGGTCGCCGGTGCACCGCTCGATGCGCTGACGCTGGTTGAAGACGAATTGCTGCTGTCGCTGCCCTATGCGCCCGTGCATGCGGACGGCGACTGCGTGACGAACTAGGTAAACCAAGGCTAAAAAGGAGAATCACATGGCTGTCCAGCAGAACAAGAAATCGCCGTCGAAGCGCGGCATGCATCGCGCGCACGACTTTCTGACCGCCCCGACGCTCGCCGTCGAGCCGGTGAGCGGGGAAGTGCACATGCGTCATCACATCAGCCCGAACGGCTATTACCGGGGCAAGAAAGTCGTCAAGACCAAGGCCGACGAATAACGGTTCGCAGCTGGCGCCCCGGTGGGGTCAGGGGCCGAATTTCACCGAATCGCGCAGGCGGGTAAACTCCGACCTGCGCGTTTCGTTTTCCGCCGCGCCCTCTCCCATTGCCCTTTCCCGAAATGACCCTTGCCGTCACGATTGCCGTCGATGCGATGGGAGGCGACCACGGCCTCCCGGTCACGGTCGCGGCGTCGCTGCAGTTCCTGGAGGACCATCCTGACGCGCGGGTGATCCTGGTCGGTCTCGAGGCGCCGCTCGCGCAGGCAATTACCCGTTCGCGTTCGCGCGCGCGCGACCGCGTGACCATCCAGCCGGCGACCGAGGTGGTGACGATGGACGAGCCGCCGGCCGACGCGCTGCGCAAGAAGAAGGATTCGTCGATGCGGGTGGCGATCAACCTGGTCAAGGACGGTACCGCGCAAGCCTGTGTTTCGGCCGGCAATACCGGCGCGCTGATGGCCGTTGCCCGCTTCGTGCTCAAGACGCTGCCGGGGATCGATCGGCCGGCGATCGCGTCGCAGCTGCCGACGAAAAAGGGCGCGACGACGGTGCTGGACCTGGGCGCCAACGTCAACTGCACGCCGGAGCACCTGGTGCAGTTCGCCGTCATGGGCAGCGCGCTGGTCACCGCGATGGAAGGCATCGAGAGCCCGACCATCGGCCTGCTCAACATCGGCGAGGAAGACATCAAGGGCAACGACGTGGTCAAGCGGACCGCCGAACTGCTCAAGTTGTCCGGGCTCAATTTTGTCGGCAACGTGGAAGGCAACGACATCTTCAAGGGCACCACCGATGTCGTGGTTTGCGATGGATTCGTCGGCAACGTGATGCTCAAGTCCGTCGAAGGCATCGTCACCATGCTGTACGACTATCTCAAGGCCGAATTCACTCGCAATCCGTTGACCAAGGTGGCGGCTGCGATCGCCTATCCCGTTCTGGCGGCGTTCAAGCGGCGCATCGATCCTCGGCGGCACAATGGCGCGACGCTGGTCGGCCTGAAGGGAATCGTGGTGAAAAGCCACGGCGGCGCCGACACGCTGGCGTTTCACTACGCCTTGCAGAAGGCGCACGCGGAAGCCGCGCATGGCATGCTCGACCGGATCGCCCAGCTGATGGCGGCGATGCCGGCGCTGACCGCGGCGCCGCAGGCAGTCGCTGAAGCGGCATCGAATGCCTAGTCGCATCGCCGGCACCGGCCGATACCTCCCCGAGCGGGTCCTCACCAACGAGGAACTGGCGCGGACCGTCGACACGAGCGACGAGTGGATCCGGACGCGCACCGGAATCCGGCAACGGCATGTCGCCGCGCCGCACGAGGCGACTTCGGACCTGGCGCTGCACGCGTCGCGCGCGGCGCTGGCGGCGGCGGGAATCGATCCCGCCGACGTCGACCTGATCATCGTCGCCACGACGACGCCGGACATGGTGTTTCCGTCCACGGCCTGCATCCTTCAGGCCAAGCTGGGCGCGCGGGGCGGTGCCGCGTTCGACGTCCAGGCGGTGTGCTCCGGATTCGTCTATGGCCTGGCATTGGCCAACCTGATGCTCGACAGCGGCATGGCGCGCAACGCACTCGTCGTCGGCGCCGAAATCTACTCGCGAATTCTCGACTGGTCCGAGCGCGGCACCTGCGTGCTGTTCGGCGACGGCGCAGGCGCGGTCGTCCTGTTGCCTTCGGCTACCCGCGGCATCCTGACCTCGCACCTGCACGCGGACGGAAACTATGCCGACATCCTGTGCGTTCCGGGCCACGTGCGCGACGGCGCGACCTTTGGCACGCCCTTCGTGCGCATGGACGGCGGGGCGGTATTCAAGTTCGCCGTGAAGGTGCTGGCCGAGGTGGCGGAAGAGGCGCTCGAGGCCACGAACATGGTCGCCGGCGATATCGACTGGGTCATTCCGCACCAGGCCAACATCCGGATCATGGACGCGACGATGAAGAAGCTGCGACTGCCGCACGAGCGCCTGATCGTCACGGTCGACCAGCACGGCAACACGTCCGCCGCTTCGATTCCGCTGGCGCTGGACATCGCCGTTCGGGACGGCCGCATCGTCGCGGGCCAGCACGTGATGCTGCTGGGGGTCGGCGGCGGCTTCACGTGGGGCTCGGTGTTTCTCAAATGGTAGGGATCGCGACATGACACTTGCTTTCGTATTTCCAGGTCAAGGCTCGCAGGCCATCGGTATGATGGATGGCTTTGCCGCACATCCCATCGTGCGCGAGACCTTTGCCGAAGCGTCGGCCGCGCTCGGCGAAGACCTCTGGGCGCTGGTCGCGGAGGGACCTGCCGAGGCGCTCAATCTCACCACCAACACCCAGCCGGTGATGCTGACCGCCGGGGTCGCCGTCTATCGCGCGTGGCTTGCGTCGGGCGGCGCCAGGCCGAGCGTGGTTGCCGGGCACAGCCTTGGCGAATACACGGCGCTGGTCGCAGCGGGCGCGCTGGCTTTCGCCGATGCGGTGCCGCTGGTGCGTTTTCGCGCGCAGGCAATGCAGGATGCGGTGCCGGCCGGCTTGGGCGCCATGGCCGCGATCATGGGCGGCGACGACGACGCGGTGGCGGCGGCCTGCGCGGAGGCTGCCCAGGGACAGGTCGTCGAGCCGGTCAATTTCAACGCGCCGGGGCAAGTGGTCATTGCCGGCCATCGCGAAGCGGTGGAGCGGGCCATAGCGCTCGCCAGGCAAAAGGGTGCGAAGCGCGGCGTCATGCTGCCGGTTTCCGCGCCGTTCCACTGTTCGCTGCTGAAGCCCGCGGCCGACAAACTGGCCGCGAGGCTGGCGCAGGTCGAATTCGCGCCGCCGGCCATTCCGGTGATTCACAACGTCGATGTCCTCGAGCATGCCGCTCCCGATGCCATCCGCGCCGCGCTCGCGCAGCAGGCGGCAAGTCCCGTGCGCTGGACGGCGACGGTGCGCAGGATGGCCGACAACGGCGTCACGCACATCGTCGAATGCGGACCCGGCAGGGTGCTGGCCGGAATGAACCGGCGCATCGTGGATTCGGTCGAGTCCTATGCGCTGATCGACAGCGACGCGATCAACGAGACGCTGGCCGCGCTCAAGAGTGTTTGATCAAGAGTCGTCATCCCCGCGAATGCGGGAACGACCTGAACCTCGACGTGCGCGGGGATGGAATAGAAAAGGGGAGATTTGTCGATGGCACAAGGACAACTGGCCGGACAGACTGCGCTGGTCACCGGCGCGACGCGGGGGCTGGGTCGCGCCATCGCCCTGCAACTCGCCCGCGACGGTGCGACGGTCGTCGGCACCGCCACCACCGATGACGGTGCCGCCAGGATTTCCGCGTTCCTGGCCGAGGCGGGCAACGCCGGCTCGGGCATGGCGCTCGACGTCACCGACGCCGCGGCAACGGACAGCGCGCTGGCCGCCATCGAGGCGAAACACGGCGCAATCACGATCCTTGTCAACAATGCCGGCATCACGCGCGACAACTTGCTGTTGCGAATGAAGGACGACGAGTGGGACGCGATCATGGCGACCAACCTGAAGCCCGCCTATCGCCTGGCAAAGGCCGTGCTGCGCGGTATGATGAAGGCGAGGCACGGGCGCATCATCCAGATCGGCTCGGTGGTCGGATCGAGCGGAAATCCCGGGCAGGTCAATTATTCGGCCGCAAAGGCGGCACTGATCGGCTTCACCAAATCGCTGGCGCAGGAAGTCGGCAGCCGCAACATCACGGTGAACTGCGTGGCGCCGGGATTCATCGACACGGACATGACCAAGGGACTGTCCGACGCGCAGCGCGATGGACTGCTGTCCAGGATTCCGCTGGGACGGCTCGGCGCGCCCGAGGATGTCGCCCACGCCGTCGCGTACCTGGCGAGCCCCGGCGCGGGCTACGTGACCGGCGTGACGCTGCACGTCAACGGCGGCATGTACATGGCTTGAGGGCGTCATGAGGAAGCCCGCGCAGGGAGGCGCTGCCGGATGCGCCGCAGGGCCAATCTGGTAGAATTCATCGGTTTGCTATCCAGGGGCCCCAAACGGGGGGAAGAAGCATGGAAAATGTAGAACAGCGGGTGAAGAAGATCGTCGCCGAGCAGCTGGGCGTCAACGAAGCCGAAATCAAGAACGAATCATCGTTCGTGGACGATCTCGGCGCGGATTCGCTCGACACGGTCGAACTCGTGATGGCGCTCGAAGAGGAATTCGAGACCGAAATTCCGGACGAAGAAGCCGAGAAGATCACGACGGTGCAGCAAGCCATCGACTACGTCGGCGGCCACCTCAAGAAATAGGCCCGTCGCGGCGGGCGGCCTCAGTTGCGCTGACGCCGCCTGCTGCGCGGCTGAACCACGCTCGCGATTGAGCAGGCGCCGCGCGCGCCCGAGCCGCGCCTCGTTGCGCGAACTCCCGGAACTTCCTCGTAAACGCCCGCACCATGTCCCGTCGCCGAATCGTCGTCACCGGATTGGGAATCATCTCGCCCGTCGGCATTGGCCTGTCGGACGCGTGGACCAACATCCTGGCTGGCCGATCCGGCATTGGCCGCATCACGCGGTTCGATACATCGCAGTTCCCGGTGCACATCGCCGCCGAGGTCAAGGGCTTTGACGTCGGCCACTACCTGTCGGCCAAGGAAGCGCGCCGTTACGACACCTTCGTCCACTATGGGCTCGTGTCCACGATGGAGGCGATCAAGGACGCGGGTCTCGAAGGCTTTGCCGGCGACAAGGATCGCGTGGGCGTGTGCGTAGGCTCAGGCATCGGCGGCCTGCCGATGATCGAAGACACGAAGGTGGCCTTCCAGCATGGCGGCGTGCGCAAGATTTCGCCGTTCTTCGTGCCCGGTTCGATCATCAACATGATCGCCGGCCTGGTGTCGATCCACTACGGCTACAAAGGCCCCAACCTCGCTACCGTCAGCGCGTGCTCGTCGGCCAATCACAGCATCGGCGAGGCGGCGCGGCTCATCGAGTACGGCGATGCCGACATCATGATCGCGGGCGGCGCGGAGTCCACGATATCCCCGCTGGGCATCGGCGGCTTTTGCGCGTCGCGGGCGCTGTCGCTGCACAACGACGACCCCGCCTCCGCCAGCCGTCCCTGGGATATCGACCGCGACGGCTTTGTGCTGGGCGAGGGCGCCGGCATCCTGGTGCTCGAAGAACTCGAGCATGCCCGGGCACGCGGCGCCCGCATCTATTGCGAGCTCACCGGCTACGGCATGAGCGCCGACGCGCACCACATCACGGCGCCGCCCGACGATGGGGATGGCGCCGCGCGCAGCATGCTGAACGCGCTCCGGAATGCCGGCATGAAGACCACGGAGATCGACTATATCAACGCGCACGGCACCTCGACGCCGCTGGGTGACCTCGCGGAATGCGCGGGCCTGAAGCGCGCGTTCGGCGACCATGCATACAAGCTCGCGGTGTCGTCCACGAAGTCGATGACCGGGCATCTGCTCGGCGCAGCCGGCGGCATCGAAGCCGTGTTCACGGTGCTCGCGATGCGCGACCAGGTCGCGCCGCCCACCGCCAACCTGGTCAACATCGATCCCAAATGCGACCTCGACTTCGTTCCGCGCGTTGCGCGCAAGATGGCGATTCGCGGAGCGATGTCCAATTCCTTCGGTTTCGGCGGGACCAACGCGACGCTCGTATTCCGAATGCTGGATTGACGTGGTGTGCGTTAGCGTCCTGACCCGGTTCATACCATGGCATTGATCGTACAGAAATACGGCGGCACGTCGGTCGGCAGCATCGACCGGATCAAGAACGTCGCCCGCCGCGTGGCGCATCATCATGCGCAGGGTCACCAGCTCGTCGTGGTCGTCTCGGCGATGTCGGGCGAAACCAACCGCCTGCTCGGGCTGGCGAAGGAACTCTCCGCTCAGCCGGACCCGCGCGAGCTCGACGTCATTGCCGCCACCGGCGAGCAGGTCACGATCGGGCTGCTGGCTATCGCGCTGCAGGAGATGGGTCTCAAGGCGCGCAGCTATACCGGCGGACAGGTGCGCATCCTGACCGACAACGCGTATTCCAAGGCGCGCATCCTGGAGATCGACGAGGCCAACCTGCGTCGCGACCTAGCCGAGGGCACGATCGTCATCGTGGCCGGGTTCCAGGGGGTCGATGCCGATGGCAACATCACCACACTCGGCCGCGGCGGATCGGATACGTCCGGTGTGGCACTGGCCGCCGCGCTCAAGGCCGACGAATGCCAGATCTACACCGACGTCGACGGCGTCTATACGACCGATCCGCGCATCGTGCCCGAGGCGCGACGGCTCGACAAGCTCACGTTCGAGGAAATGCTCGAGATGGCGAGCCTGGGGTCCAAGGTCCTGCAGATCCGCTCGGTGGAGTTCGCCGGCAAGTACAAAGTCAAGCTGCGCGTGCTTTCGTCGTTCGACGATCCCGAATCGACGGCGCCCGGCACGCTAATCACATTCGAGGAAGACGAACATATGGAACAGGCGATCATCTCCGGCATCGCGTTCAATCGCGACGAAGCCAAGATCTCCGTCATGGGCGTGCCCGACAGGCCCGGCATCGCCTACGCGATCCTGGGTCCCGTGGCCGACGCCAACCTCGACGTCGACATGATCGTGCAGAACATCGGCGCCTCCGGCCACACGGACTTCTCGTTCACCGTGAACCGCAGCGAATACCTGAAGACGCTCGACGTGCTGGCCCAGGCGCGAGGCACTACGTTCACGGCGCGCGAGATCATCGGCGACAACAAGATCTGCAAGGTGTCGGTGGTCGGCATCGGCATGCGCTCGCATACGGGCATCGCGTCGAAGCTGTTCAAGACGCTGGCCGACGAAGGCATCAACATCCAGATGATCTCGACCTCCGAGATCAAGGTTTCCGTCGTCATCGACGAGAAGTACCTGGAACTGGCTGTCCGCGTGCTGCACAAGGCCTTCGAGCTGGACAAGGAGCCCGCGTAGGGCCCACGGTAGCTACGCGATTCCCTAAGACACGGATTTTTAGAGGAAAATTGCCGGAGCTGCTGGACGTGGCAGCGGGCGCGCCGGTAGAATGCGCGTGAGACCGGAGACGTGGCCGAGTGGTCGAAGGCACTCCCCTGCTAAGGGAGCATACGGGCCAAAACCTGTATCCAGGGTTCGAATCCCTGCGTCTCCGCCAGATAGAATTTGTGTGACCTTGAGACATGGGTTACATGGCGTACCTAAGACATGGGTGACACCCGTGTGCCGAACGGGTTGTCGAGAGGTTGCAGGGTTTTCTGCTCCAAGTCGATAAAGCCCAGGTCGTAATGCATAAAGCTTACGATCCAGATGCCGTCGTCGACCTCCTTGATGCCGACGCGCTGGCCGGCCAGAACGTGTGAAATGCTGATGCGTTTACGGTGCATGCAGATGCGCCCGCACGCGGTTACCAGGACATCGCGGTCGTGCAGCGGGTAGGTTAGCTCAGGTAATCCTCGATAAGGTGTTGGCGAGGCCGAATAGACTTCGGCCGGCGTCTGCATGGCCAAAGCCTCGTGGGGCCGCTCGGTATTGAACTCCTGAACGAAGGTATCGAAGCGCGCCCGCTGCTGGAGGCTGTTCATACCGGGCGGGTGGCTTCCTTTTTCAAAGTCAGGTGCATGCGACCTGACACCCGCCTTTAGTACGAGATAGGATTGGAGTTCGCCCACCAGGAGCGGACGATGAAGACGAAGCGGTTCACCGAAGAACAGATCATCGGGGTGCTGAAGGAGGCTGAGGCAGGCGCCAAGGCCAAGGAGCTGTGCCGACGACACGGTATTTCCGGTGCGCCGTTGCTGCACACATTGCACTGACCCGATGAAAACCAACTCGACACCGATCGCACGGCGGGAAGCCAGAACATGAATCGCCCGGTCCTAGACACGCTGGCGCACCGTATTCGCCCAGCCGCGAAATGGGGCGATCTGGCGCTTCCGGACGAGGAGTTCTCGCTGCTCCACCGGATCACCAATGCGCTTGGGCAACGGCCCAAGGCAGGCGGCGATGGGGGCAACGCGGTCGGCAATCGTCGGCGAACAGGCGCCAGCGTCCTGTTTGCGGGAGGCAACGGAACCGCGAGGACCATGGCGGCCGAGGCCATTGCCAACGAACTCCGATTGGATCTGTATCGCGTCGACCTGGCGACAGTCGCCGGCAAGTACATCGGCGAGACGGAAAAGAACCTGCGGCGCCTGTTCGACGCGGCGGAAGGAGGCGATGCGATCCTGTTCTTCGACGAAGCGGATGCGCTGTTCGGCAAGCGCAGCGACGTGAAGGACAGCCACGATCGTTACTCCAACGTCGAAGTCGATTTTCTGCTGCAGCGCATGGAAGCGTATTCCGGGCTCGCGATCCTCGCGACCAACGCTAGCGGCAACATCGATGCGGCGTTCATGCGTCGCATGCGTTTCGTCGTCACCTTTCCATTGTCGGGGACGAAGGGTCGCGAGCCCGTCTGACGGAGGCATCCGCCGCCGCGCTCTCCGTGCCGTCAACGCTTCGGACTGGACGGGATTTCCTCCGGCGGCCGGACTTTCCTGAACATCGCCAGCAAGAGCACGTCGTAGACGATCTTCACCGTGCCTGCGATGAGGAGTGGCCATCCGAATGTGGATACCCCCAGAAGGTAGCCCGCCAGGAAGGGACTGACCGCGGAGGCCAGGCTGCGTGGCACCGACGTGATGCTCGCCGCGGCAGGACGTTCGGCGGGGGGAACGATCGCCATCACGTACGAACTTCGCGTGGGCACATCCATCTGCGAGAGCGCGCTTCGTACGAACAGCAGTGCGATGACATAAGTGAGTTCCGGCATGAAAGGGATGGCGATCAGGCACAGGCTGGAGGGCACGTGCGTGAAGACCATGGTGTTGACGAGTCCGAACATGTTGGCGATGCGCACGGCGACCAGGTAGGAAAATGCGGTCAGCACGCCGGTCCAGAAGAACAACGTGCCCGCCGCGGCAAGCGACAGCGAGAACGTCTGGAACAACCAAAGTGCAACCATCGACTGCACGACGAAACCGCCGCCGAACGCATCCATGCTGAACAGCGCGGCAAGGGTATAAACGGTCTTCTTCGATTGGGTCAATGGGGCGGTCGGCGGGTGCGCGTCCGTGCTTAGTGCTCGCGGCAGTCGGCGATAAATCAGAGCGGAAAATCCCGCCAGGCAAGCGTAGAGCACGAACATTCCCTGAATGGCGGCTGTGACGCTCAAGCCGACAGCGCCGGCCAGCAGCGCCGGGAACGCCGCGGCAAGCGACCCGACGGCGGCGGCAAGCGATCCCACCAGGCTGTAGCGGGCAAAGACGGCGGTTCGCTTCCTGTCGTGCACGATGCGCGAGAGCACAGCATGTTCCAGCGGCAGGAACACGCTGACGTCCCCACTGGAGGGGTTCAAGGTCCCGACCAGCGCAATCAGCAACAAGGGCCAGAAGTTTGTGACGAACGCAAACCCCAAGCCCGTGCCGGCCATCAGCACAGTTGCTGCCAGCAGCAGCGTCCGGTAGTGATAGCGATACGCGCGCAGCCCGACCACCAGCGTCAGCAGGCCGGAACCGAGCAGCGTCGTGGTTGCAATGATCCCGACCTGCAGCGGGCTGAATCCCAGGTTCAGCAGGTACAGCGGCAGCAGCAGACTGACATAGCCATCACCGAACGCGCGCAGGCCCTTGGCGACCAGCAGGCGATTGACATCCTGCGAAGCGTTGGTCAATTTAGCCGCAACCGGTCGCTACCGCTGAAGTTTCAAATCGTTGTTTCCGCAATGCATGAATTGTCCTCATCCTGCGTTCGCGGAAGCGACGATGGATTGCGCAATCAACTCATAGGACCGATGCCGCGCCGCCGGATCGTGCGTCCAGGTATTGATGACGATCTCGTCCAGCGCGAACTTCGTGGAGAGTTCCCCGAGCTTCGCCGCCACCTGATCCGCGGTGCCGACGATCGCTTTCTCGCGAAGGCGCGCGATGATCGACCGCTCCGCATCGGTATAAGGATGCGCCGCCGCGGCCTCCGGCGAGACGAGCGGCGTGCGAAGTCCCTGCTCGAATCCCACGCGCCAATGTTCGCGCGTCATCAGCAAGCGCCTCGCTTCGGCCTCGGTGTCGGCCGCGAGTGCCCAGACGCAGATCGTCGCCAAAGGCTCATTGAAGTGGGAGCTTGGGCGGAAGTTGCGCCGGTAGAGCGCAAGTGCTTCTTCCGTTCCGCGGCCATCGGTGAAGAAATACGCGAACGCATAGGGAAGCCCGAAATGCGCCGCGAGTTGCGCGCCGTAGTCGGAACTGCCCAATATCCAAATCTGCGGGGTCGTCGGACCCTGCGGATGCGCGCGTATGTCGCGGAACGGGTGCCCCGGCGGCAGCGGTTCGCCGCGCAGCCACACGGCCAGTTCCTGAACCTGGTTGGGAAAGTTCTCCGCGGCGCGAGGATCGGGATTGAGCGCCATCGCCGTTCTGCGATCGGAGCCGGGAGCGCGTCCCAGTCCAATGTCGATGCGGCCGGGTGCGATGGCCTCCAGGACGCGGAACTGCTCGGCGACCTTGAGCGTCGCGTAGTGCGGGAGCATGACGCCGGCGCTGCCGACACGGATCCGCCGCGTGGTCGCCGCGATGGCGGCCATCAGCACTTCCGGCGCCGTGCCGACGATGCTCGCGCTGTTGTGGTGCTCGGAGACCCAGTAGCGGTGGTACCCCAGTGCTTCGCAATGCCTGGCAAGCGCGAGGGACTCCCGGATGGCGTGATCCTGGGTCCTGTCCTGGGCGGCGGGGGACTGGTCGAGTACGGAGAGCTTCACGACGGTCGCTTATTGCCTTCAGTGACTAATTGCCTTCAGTCATCGTCCAAACCCATCTCGCGCAGGAATGCCATGCGATCCTGCGTCCCGATGTGACTGGCCACCATCTGCACGAAATCGTCCTCTCCGGACGCCTGTTGCGCCGCCTTTTTTGCGACGATCCTGGCGATCGGACCGAGATAGACCGCGAGGCGCGAAGTCGTGGACTCGACGAATGCAGGCTCCAGCGGGCGTTGAGCCGCCGCCGATCCCGAGTGCGTATCTCGCATATGATCGGGACTCGTTCGACCTTGGTGACCGCCGGGACTCGTGCGACCCCCGGTTTTCATCCCCGCGTGCGACGCCGACGCGATTGCCTCCGCCGCATGCGGTTCGGCGACGAAGCGCTTGCGCTCCGCGGGATCGCCGATGTTCGTGGCCAGCATCGTATAGAGTTCGCCGATGTCGGCGGCCTGCGCGGCCGCCTTGCGCACCAGCAGCCGGGCCAGCGGTCCCACGTAGCGCGCGAGATCCCTCTCCGCAGTCGTCAGGACCACGTCGTCCCATGCGGTGGCTGCGTGAGGCGGTGCTGGAATGGTCGGCAAGTTCAGAACCGTCAGGTCGGATGACGCGACCGACAGTGTCGTCGTGCCGAGGGCCTCGCCCAGCGCCATCCGGAAGTCGCGCGCCTGCTGGTATCGCGCGTCGGGCGACTTGGCCAGCGCCTTTACGAACAGCGCGTCGATGGACGGCGGAAGCGCCAGCATCGCGACCCGCGAAGGCGGAGGCGGGTCCGAGTGGCAAATCTGGTAGGTGAGCGTTTCCACGCCGCCTGTGAAGGGCTTCTGGCCGGCCAAAAGCTCGTAGAACACGACCGCGGCGCTGAACAGGTCGGCGCGGTGGTCGCTGGGCCGGCCCATGCACTGTTCCGGCGACATGTACGCCGGTGTTCCGAGCACCGTTCCGTCCATCGTGAGCTCGGAGGTATCAATGCGGGCAATGCCGAAATCGGCGATCTTGAGCTCGCCGCTGGCGGTCATGATCAGGTTGGCGGGCTTGATGTCGCGATGCACGACGCCGCGCCCATGCGCGAACTCGAGCGCCTGCAGCAGCTGGACCATCACGTTGACCAATTGCCCGAATTCGAAGCTGACCTTGCGCTCGAGGTACTCGCGCAGGCCGACGCCGTTGACGTATTCCATCGCGATGAACGCGACCGAATCCTCCTCGCCGTACTCGTAGATGCCGACAATGTTGGGATGATGCAACCGGCCGGCGGCGCGCGCCTCGTTCTTGAAGCGCGCCAGGAACTGGTCCGTCAGCTCCTTGTCGACGAGGTCCTTGCGCACCGTCTTGATGGCCACCGTGCGCTGGATGTGCGGGTCGTAGCCCTCGTAGACGACGCCCATCGCGCCCTTGCCGAGGACCTTCCTGATCTCGTATTTGCCTAGGCGGGCAGGGTCAGTCATCGGACACCCCAGGCACGGGTCTGCGGACGGGAGGGGCGCGGCGGGCCACTGGCGATCATTCCTCCAGCATCTTCAGCGCCTGGACGAGACTGGTCTTCATCCGGCCCAGCGCCTCGGTCAGCACGCCGATCTCATCCTTGCTTCGCGCCTTGAATTCGCCTGCCTCGAGATTTCCAAGGCTCACCTGGTCGGCAATCCTGGCCAGGCGGGTCACGCGCCGGATGACGATGGTGTGGAGCATCACGTTGAGCAGCAGGAACGCGGCGAGGAACACTACCCCAAGGGAAATCATGAACGTCTTGAACGTCGCGCTTGCCCGTTCGATCGGCACGGTCATGGGCACGGAGACGACCTGCGCGCCAATGATTTCGTTGAGCTTCCAGCCGAAGCCGTTGGCGCCGCCGTAGATGTCCAGCATCGTCTTCGGCGCGGCGTCCATCGTGCTGTGGCACACCAGGCACGCTCCGTTCTTGATCTGGATGGGGCGCGCCAGGTACAGGGAGCGCCCGCTGGGCGTATCGCGCTCGCCGACGACCTCGGTCGTTTCAGGGGTCTGCCGGAAGATCTGCACAACGTCGGCCTCCCAATCGCTCGCGCGGTCGCGCGGGTTGGTGGGATTGAGCGTCGCCTCCTTGTAGGCGTAGTCCTTGTGCGTCTTGCGCACGTCGTTGAATTGCTCCGTGGCGGCATACGCGGGAACGGATTGCGGCAGGAATGTGTACTTCAACTGCGTCTCGAGCAGCGGCTTGATCTGCGTGTTGGTGTAGTTGCGCGACGCCAGCGCCGCTTCCATCATCAGCCTGGCGTGCTGCAGCACCTCTTCACGAGCATTCTTTTGCAGCACGGTGTGCGAGACGTAGCCCGACACCGCGAAGCCGACGAGAAAGATGCCCAGCAGCACCAGATTGAATTTCCAGATCAGTTTCACGTATGGCTCCAGGGATGCACGGAATTCCTTCCGGAACCGCTCATTGTGCCTTGGCGGGGGCTCTGGGCAAATATCTTTCCGGATGCAGTACGCGGTCCCACTCCGGAAATTGTGAAATGCGCGCCTCGACGTCGGCGCGAAACGTCGGATCCTTCAATCGTGGCTGGAACCGCCTGATGAAGATTTTGCGGTAAGGGCCGGCCAGCCACGGTTCGGCCTCGGCAAAGCTGACCTCCTGCTCGGCCGGCAACCGGATCTTTGCGTCCTTGTACTTGGCCGAGACCGCTGGAAGCGGATCGATCAGATGTCGTGGAATTGCCGCGACGAACGTGGCCGGTGCGCGCCGATCAACGCGCGGAGATCCCTGCGCGGAAAGCGCCGCGAATTCCCCCGACTTCAACTCCATGGTCGCCGGGGATGGACCACCGCGTGGCGCGACCTCCGCAAGCTTGGCGCTGCCGGTCTCCACAAAGACCTCCGCCGTCCCAGGCTGCACGCGAATCACCGCGATGCCGTCGTTTGCGAGCAGGGACGCCGACTCGAATTGAACCCGAATGCCGCCGGACGGAGCGGTCGCGGCAAACTTCAGCCATCCTTCTTCGAGCGCCACATCCATCGGACCTGCCGCTTTGCCCCCGATGGCGGGTATCGCGACAACAAACATGGTCGCAGGCGAGCCGAGATTGAACGCGCCACCCGTCGCCAATTCGACCTGGACCTGCCCAATGCCCCTGGCGGCCAGGATGTCACCTTCCTGAAATCGCGCGCCGGGAACCAGCTTGTACCACGTCGTGTCGCGCAGCACTCGCGCCTCACCCTCGACGATCGAGAAAATTCCTGCGTCGGCGGCGTGGGCACCGGGACAGGACAGTGCCAGCGAAAGCATGGCGCAGGGAAGGTGGAGCTTCACGAATGCCTGGATTGCGACGGCCGGCTGTTGGGGCCATGGATACTAGGCCGCCGCAGGTCGGCGAGTCAACGCGATGAATCCTGCCGCTGTCTGCCGGTTTGCCTTGCCTGACCATGGACCATTGCTGCCGCCAGGTGCGGCGAGCCGGTCCTACCCGCCGCCGGCCGCCTGCGCAGTCGCGAATTCGATCGCTTGTTCGAGCGCGCTGTCGAATCCCTCCGCCCATGCCCGTTCGAATGCGTCGTCATCCCCAAGCTCCGCGCGCGCGCCGCAAACGCGTCGCTGGTACCGAGGGCGCTCGTTGGGAGGCAACGGGGCGCCGATGAGCTTGCGCAGATGATCCGCCGCGCCCCAGAGGTGGATGGCATCGAGCGGACGACGGCGGGCGGCGGCGACGGCCGCCAATCCTTCCAGGGAATACGCAATGCCGCGCCGGTCGCCCAAGGTCCGGCGGATTGCTAGGCTTTCGTCGAACAGCGCAAAGGCATGGGAAGGATCGCCTTGCTCCAGGACGGCGTTGCCAAGACCATTCAACGTGATCGCGATTGCTCCACGATCGCCCAGCATTCTTTTGATCGACAGGCTTTCCTCATACAGCGTGCGTGCCTTCGCGAGGTGGCCCTGTTCGCTTGCGTAGTCACCCAGGTTATTGAGCGAAATGGCAATGCCGCCCTGGTCGCCGAGTACCCGATCGATCGTCAGGCACTCCTCGAGCAAGGACTGTGCAGCGGCGTAATCGCCTTGCTCGGCAGTGACGTTGGCCAAGTTGTTGAGCGCGATGGCAATGCCGTTTCGATCTCCCAGTTCCCGGTGAAGAGCCAGGGCTTCCTCGCGACATGCCCGTGCCGCGGCATAGTCTCCCTCCTCGTAGTGCACGTTGCCGAGGTTGTTCAGCGCTGCGGCAACGCCAAATCGGTCGCCGAGTTGTCGCATCTTCGCGAGGCTTTGTTCGTACCGGATTCTCGCGGTGGGATAGTCGCCCTGGTAGTAGGCAAGTGCGCCCGCGGCGTTCAGGACTTTGGCGTATGCCTTGGTTTGCTCCTCGTTGCCCGCCTCGGCCAGTGCCCGATCACACCAGTCGCGGCCCTCGGTGAGGTGCCCGCGCGTCCACCAGAACCGCTGCAGCGCGCCGCACAGCTGAAGCACGCCACCGATGTAGTGGTTCGCATGGTCCCAATGCAGCGCTGCCCGGAGATTCTCGTGGTCCGCCTCCAGACGCTGCAGCCATTGCGCCTGTTCGGCGCCAAGCAATCGGGGCTCGGCGTCCTCCGCCAACGCGAGGAAGTAGTCCCGGTGCCGTTGCCGAAGACATTTACTTTCGCTCGACGCGGTGAGCCTGACTGCCGCATATTCGCGAATGGTCTCCAGCATCGAGAAACGCGGCTCGCCATCGAGATCGGCCTGCTTCAACAGACTCTTGCCGGCCAGGGAGTCCAGGACATCGAGGACCTGCAACGCGCCTTCCGCATTGCAGACGCTCTCGACCGCATCGAGGGCGCACCCGCCGACGAACACCGCCATTCGGCGAAACAGTTTCTGCTCGTCGTCCGTCAACAGGCTGTGACTCCAGTCGATCGCCCCGCGCAGGGTCTTCTGCCGCGCCGGCAGGTCGCGCGCCCCGCCCGTGACGAATTCGAGGCGATGGCTCAGCGCCGGCAGCATTTTCTGCGGCGGCAGGACGCGGACCCGCGCCGCGGCCAATTCGATTGCGAGCGGGAGGCCATCGAGTTGGTGACAGATTTGTGCGACGGCAGGCGCATTGTCGTTGGTGACCGCGAAATCCTGCTTTACGGCAAGCGCCCGGTCGATGAACAGCGCCACGGACTCGTATTGCGTCAACTGATCCAGCGGCGGCAAGTGGTTCGGGTCGGGAAGGGTCAATGGAGGAACCGCAAAGTCCACCTCGCCGGAGATGCGGAGTACCTCCCGGCTGGTGACCAGGATCTTCAGGTGAGGCGCCGAAGACAGGATCTCACTGACCAGCGGCGCGGCATCGACCACCTGCTCGAAGTTGTCCAGCACCAGGAGCATCTGCCTGTCCCGGAGGTGCTCCCGCAGGCGCGCGAGGAGGGGAGAACCTGCGGATTCGCGCACATCGAGCGCCTGGGCGATGGCGGGCAGCACCAGGTCGGATTCGGCAAGCGCGGCGAGGGGTATGAAATACACGCCATGCTCGAACTCGTCGACCAGGTCGGCGGCAACTTGCAAGGCGAGGCGCGTCTTGCCGGTGCCTCCGACACCGGACAGCGTGAGAAGTCTCACTCTGGCGTTGGACAGATGGCTCTTTGCCGCGCGAACGGCGCCCTCGCGCCCGATGAACGGGGTTGCTTGCGCGGGCAGGTTGTTGGGACGCGCGTCGAGCGTCTTGAGCGGCGGGAATTCCGAGGGCAGGTCCGGGACCACGAGCTGAAAGACGCGCTCGGGTCGTATGAGGTCTTTCAGCCGCCGCTCGCCCAGGTCGCGCAGCGACGCCTCGGCAGGCAGCTGGTCACGGACCCGTTCCATTGCAGCCAGTGACAGCAATACCTGGCCTCCGTGACCGGCAGCCATCAGTCGCGCCGCGCGGTTTACCGCAGGTCCGAAATAATCGCCGTCGCGTTGATCGGCCGCGCCGCAATGGATAGCCATCCTGGACTTGATGCGCAATTCGTCCGGTGCGGGAACGGCCAGTGCGCGCTGGGCCGCGATGCACGTGGCGACGGCGTCCGCGGCAACCGCAAATGCCGCGTACGCGCCGTCGCCGGTTGTCTTGACCAGCCGCCCGCCGTTGGCCGCGATCGCGTCGCGCAGGATGGCGTCATGGCGCGCGAGCGCCAGTTGCATTGCCTGATGCCGCGTCTCCCAAAGTCGCGTGCTGCCCTCGATGTCGGAGAACAGGAACGTGACCGTGCCGGCGGGAAGAGTGCGGTCGCTGGTTGGCTTCGCCATGGCGAAAGCGAACATCCGAGACCGGGATTTTGCGCTTCAGTTCATGGGTCCGGCAACGGGATCATGCCGGAGACACCTGAGCCGGCACCGCCGCCTCGCACGTCGGCCGCGCTGCAACGGCGGTTCGAAGCGCCCGTTCGGGCCGTCGAGCCGCGCCGGAATTCCGCCAGGGAATGTGCGCGGCCCGATGTTCCGCACCACCGACGGCAACTACTTCTGCAGCTTCGCGTCCTCGACCAGCACGGCGTAGGAATAGCCGGACCCGAGATTGATGTCGGTGCGCACGACGCCCTTGACCAGCACGACGTCGCCGACCTTGGTTTCGTCCTGGGTCGTGACGACGAGGTCGTTCGTCCCGTCCTTGTCGCTCCCGGTTCCGTCGCGCAGATGCACCCAGTTCTTGCCCATTACGCCGCCGGTGAACTTGACGACTGTACCCCTTACCGCGACCGGCTTGTCCTTGAGCTCGGTCCTCTTGGCCACGATTTCCCCGACCGTCCGCGCGTCGGGGCCGCTCGCCTTCGCGACCTTGACGTTCTTGACGTCGGCCGCCTTGGTCAATCCCCCGTGAATCTGTCCGAGATCCTTCGACGGAGCCGCCGCGCCCGCGCCCGCCAGATTGCCGAATACAATCTTGTCGAACGTCTTCTTGAGCGTCTTGCTCTCGAAATTGTTCATCACCATCGGATTTTCGATGGTCACGTCGGCGCCCACCTTGACCGGCGCCTTGCCGACCGCGGCCCATGTCTCCCCGTCGGCCGTCTTGAGTCGCAGGTAGGTGTACGCGTCGACATCCTTGACCTCGAGCACGCTGCCCTTGATGGACGCGCCCTGTGCCGCGGCCGGGGAGCCTGCGGCCCAACTGACGCTGACGAGCAGCATTGCAACTACAGCGAGCAACAGCTTCATCGTTTGCCTTTCGTGCACGGATTATCCCTGGCGGACATTCCAGCGTCCGCCGTCGTGCGTCACTTTGGCACAATCCGCCGATCCGGCATTGACCTAGATCGAATCCTGTACCGGAACCAGCCGCCGGGGGACCATCCTGGGAAACTCAGCCGCCGACGGCCCGCAGGTCCAGTTCGTGGGATCGGCCGAGCCAAATGGCGCTGTCGCGGTGGTCCCGCAATTCGTCGTCGGAATTGGGATGGATGAACATGTCCAGGGTGCCATGATTGAGCGCCAGCCAGGCGACGATTTCGGCAAACTGTGCCGGCTCGAAGGCCACCTGGTAACTCGGCATCGGATGGGGGCCGACCGGCCGCTCATGGAAGCGTCCCATCGCCGCGACGCCGCCGAAGCGGTTCGCGATGGCCTCACGAAGCGCCCACGCCGCATCGCGCGTGGCCACGTCGAAATAGACATGGGCATGCCAGCTGGTGATGATTGTTGCCGGAAGATCTGCCATGTCGTTCCTGTCGGTGGCGCGCCGTCCCGTGACTTCTAGTCCGTTGCCTTGGTCGTGGGCGGCGAGGTGGCCACGTCTCGCGGACGCTTCCATTGGGCGTTGATGCTCGCGCATAAGGCGCCGATGTCATGGCGCTGGGGCACCGGCCCTTTGCCGAATGAAGCGTCGGCGGCATCGTGCAGCGCGATGCCACCGATGCGGTAGCCGAGCGACCGATAGCTCTCGAACTGGGTCTCGTCGAACCACTGGTCGGACGTCGCCTGGTGCGGGAAGGCCGGGTCCGTCTTGCGGTAGTTGAGGACGTCGGCGAGTTCGCCTCCGGTCAACGTGGGCTTGATGTAGAGCAGGGTGCCGTCCTCGGCGCCGCTGTCGACCTTGCCGTAGCGAATGGATCCTGCGACGCAGTACGCCTCGCTGAACGGCGCGTGTCGCTTGCGATCGATGCAACCGACGTCGATGTCGATCTCGACCCGCAGGTCCGTGTAGCACTTGCGAATGGCGTTGCCGAGGTCCTCGAAGTCCAGTTTCCCGTCGGCGCCGGCATCGACGACCACGATCAGCCGGCAACGCCGCCGCACCAATTCGTAGATTCCCAGGTTCTCGAAGTGCCCGCCGTCGGAAAGGTAGACATAGTTCGACGTTGCGTCCGTCAGACCGAACAATTCCGAGATCAGGCAAAACAAGCCGATTCGCGGCCCGGATCTTTTCCAATGGGGCGGTCGCCGCGGATTTCCGCACCATCGGCCGAGCCTGACGTTGAACAAGGTCATCAGGAACGCGAGGGGCGGCGACGAGTGGTAGCCCATGCTCGGGCTGACGGCCGCCCCGGACACGGCCATCGCCATGCCAAGCTTGGTTCCCTCGTCTTCGTCGTTGACCCGATTGTGCTTGGCGCCGTACAGCGCGGTCGGCCGGAAGCAGCCGCGCGGCGCGTGCCGCCTGGACTTGGCGCCATCCGCCATGGGCATGCTGGGCATCTCATAGCCGCAAAAAGCCGGCGTGAAGACGAATCCCGACGCCTTGCGGGTTTGCCACGCCAATTCCTTGCCTTTGACGAGATTGAGCGTGGCGTTGACGATGTGGTACGGCTTCTGGACCTGCGACCGGTCAGGCATGAACAATTCCTCGAGGCGAGGGTCGTCCCTGGGATCGAAAGCCGTGAAAGGATGCGGACGGCGTTCCTTGCTGCTGGCGCCGAGGTAGGCCCGCACCAGGCGGTTGCGGTACATCATGTAGAGGGAAAATTTGTTGATGTCCACGCGCCATGCCAGCAGCAGGCCGACGACGAGGAATCCGGCCATGGTCAGGGCGAGATTGCCCACCTTCGTTTGCTCGACCTGGCACTGGTAGTGATCGAGGAACACCGGAAAGGCCGCGCCGGCTCCCGGGGCCCTGCATGCCGCGGCGGTCGAATCCACGACGACCACGAAATGCACCAGCGTCGAAACGGCCACGACGATGCCGAACGAGAACACGTAGGGTGCCATCTGCGCCACGAACTCGAGCCACTTCCTGCCGCCCGGCCTGCCGTTGGCCTTCCCTGCACCCGCCGCGACCCCCGCAAGCGTCGTGCTGATCCAGCCGCTGGCGATGGCAGCACCGACCCAGCCTGATAGATTGGCATCGATCCAGATCAGGAACGGCGGCACGTAGAACGCAACGAAAAACAGGCTAAGCCAACCCAGCACGCAGATGATGGCCCAGCCGCCTTGCCGGCTCCACCACTCGCGGCTGCTGTCGGTGTACAAGCGGCCGATGAGCCCGACCAGCAGGACCATCGTAAGCCCGAAAACGCAGAGCATGAATGGCATCCCCACAGCCACCAGGTCGCCGTATCGCAGATTCAATTGGGTTTGCCGCGACCAGCGGCCGACCCAGACGATCGCCAACAGCACCATCAAGGACCCCAGCCCCAGGGCGATGATGGCGAACAGGAGGTGGCCCAGGCCCTCGCGCCCCAGATTCTTCCAGTTGATCGACGCGGAGCCCGGCAGGCCGTTGCAATACTGCGCCGTCGCCCAACCTGCAAGCCACGCCAGGAAGTAGAGGATGCCGGGCAGCAGCGCGAACTCGAATACTCTGACCTTGGCATGCCAGAGATACAAGAAGGCATCGGGTCCGATCGATTCCGGAAGGTTGCCGACGAATTCCTCCCAGGCCCCGCCTACGGTCTTCTGCACCTCCCACAGGCCGACGCTGGACAGAAATCCGGCGAGCATCAACGGCACCACGATCATGCAAATGATGCTGCCTTGTGTCTGGGAAAAGAACCAATTCTTGCTCGCTGGGTCGGGCGTCACGGAAATACTGAACGCGATGGCATAGACGACCCACAGAAACGTAACCAGCGCTGCCCACAGGAACCAGATTCCGTATTGACCGTGAAAATTGACCACCAGCCAGGTCAGGCCGCGCGGCAGGACCAGGAAGGCCGCGAGCAGGGCGATCAGGATGCTGAGATTGAGCATCGTGTTGCGCAGGTAGGTGGCGATGATCGACCACGTGTCGGCGCTGAACACGCCGGTCTTCGGCGTCAGGTAGTTGCTGTATTGACGCAGGAACTTGATCTGGTCCGGCTCGTCGCGAACTGGCGATGCGGTCGAGCCGGGCGTCAACTGTCCTTCGATCTCGGTGACGTTGCCCTTCAGTTCCTTGAGCCATTTCGAGAACCAGCCGCCGACGTAACCTCCGCCGGAAACGGTGGACAGGTAGTCGAAGTCGCGGAGCAGCTTGTTCTCCGCCAGCGCCTGCAGGATGCCCAGGTTGAAGGTCGCGCTGCGGATGCCGCCGCCAGAAAAGGCCAGCCCGGCCAAGCCGAGTCCGTGCGCACGCCTGATCACCTGCGACTCCGCGGCGGGTGCCACGCCCGCGGGAACCTCGCCGCGCAGGGCGTCGAGTTCGTACTGGAAGGTTTCCGACCAGAGGCTGCCCGCGGCCTCGTTCAGCTCGTTCCACGTGGCCACGTCGCAGGCACCGGTGGACGGAAGTCTGCATTTGGTCTGGAATGCCTGGACGGCTAGGCGGAGTTCGTCGTCGAATTTGCCGGATCGCGGACCGGCGTACATGTCGAGGCATGAAAGCTTGCGCTGTATGTCGGCGATCGCCTCGCCTTCATCGCCCAGCTTGAAGCTGTATTCGCTCATGGCATGGTTCTCCCATCCGCTGATGCGCGAACCGCGAAACATCATGCCATAGCCATGATCCGGTCGCGCCGAAATCGGGGGGCATTGCGCGCGATTTTTCCGCTCCCTTCCGGCAAATCCTTGTGCTAAGGTTGCGGCTCCAGCTCGGCGGGGTTGGCAGGTCTATCACCTCGCTCGGATTCCTCGCGCCGGTCGAGGTCGCGGCGCCATGGATACTTGCGCGGAGGCATCATGGGACGATTGGTATGACGCCGCAATCGACCTTCATGATCCTGGCGCCTCTCGCCGAGGGGCAGGAGGCGGGGCTGTGTGCGCTGCTGGCCACGATGAATGGCGCGGACGGCATGGCCGACCCCGCAAACGGCCTCGTCCCCTTCGGCCGCTTCGATCGCCTGCACGTCGCGCGCTTTGTGATCCTTCGCGCGGAAACAGGCGCGGACATCGGCGTCTACGGCATCGCGCCCGCGCATTTTCAGCCGTCGCTCGCATTCCTCGGCGACTGCGATGGCCCGGCGGAGACCTTCCTCGCCGAACTGGTCGAGCACGCGGGTTCCGGGCTGAAGCAGGTATTCGCGCATGTCAGCGGATTCACCGCCGGAACCGACCTGCTCGCCTGGATGACTTCCCACTCGGTTATGCCTGCGGCGACCTACGTCAACTGGATTGGTCGGACCGTGCTGCAGATTCGCGAGGACGCCGCGCTGCGTGCCGCGCTGTCCGACCGCGTGGCCGGCGCGGAACCAAGGTTTCGCCAGCAGACAACGACCGCGATGTGCCACGAGCTCTGCAATTTCGTCGATGCGGAACGAAAGGCGGGCCGGCTTACGCTGACGCCGGAGGCGCCGACGCCGCTGGCCTGGCAATGGCGCAATGCGCTGCATCTGGTCGGCGTGCCCCTGGCCCTGCTGGCGCTCCTGCCGTTCCTGCTGCTGGCATCGCCGCTGCTGCTGTGGCGGCTGCGCTCCCTGGAAAAGTCGGACCCGGAGATCGCGCCGCGGCCCGATGCCACGCGGCTCTTGGAACTCGCGGCGCGCGAGGATCTCGACATCACGAATCAGTTCAGCGCATTCGGCGACATGAAGCCCGGTGCGTTCCGGCTCGGCGCGGTCATGCTGTTCCTGCTCCTGCTCGACTATGCCGCTCGCCACGTCTACAAGCGCGGCTACCTGACTCGCGTGCAGACCATCCATTTCGCCCGCTGGGTGCTGCTCGACGGCAACAAGCGCATGTTCTTCGCCAGCAACTACGACGGCAGCCTCGACAGCTACATGGACGACTTCATCAACAAGGTGGCATGGGGCATCAATCTCGTGTTCAGCAACGGCATCGGCTTTCCGCGAACGTCATGGTTCCTCTGCGGAGGCGCGAAGTTCGAGCAGAAGTACAACCGATACCTGCATCGGCACCAGTTGCCGACCGCCGTCTGGTACAAGGCGTACCGTGGACTGTCCGTGGCCGACCTGAACCGCAACACCCGCATCCGGCAGGGCATCGACCGGCAGCCGATGACCGAGAGCGAGGCGAGGGAATGGCTGAGCCTGCTCTGAACTCGACATCGGCGCCGGTGGACTTCGGCGACGTCCAGGGCATCGTGCGCTTTGGCCACGGGCGCCTTGCCGACGCGGCTTTCCTCCTCCTGGAAGTCGTCGATCGGGATGCCGCGCGATCCTGGCTTCAATCCGCACCGGTGACCACGGCCGATGCGACCCAGGCTCCGCCGGCGACCGCGCTGCAAATCGCGTTTACCTGTCGGGGGCTCGAAGCGCTGGGCGTGGATGCCGAAACAATTGCGCAATTTCCCGTGGAGTTCATTTCCGGCATGGCCGCGGAACAGAATCGGTCGCGGCGCCTCGGCGACGTCGGCGCCAATGCGCCCGCGCACTGGGCATGGGGTGGATCGTCCGCGAGCGTTCCGCACCTCGTCGTAATGATCTATGCGCTTCCGGGCAAACTCGACGACTGGGAACAATCGATCCGGGGCGATCGCTGGGGTGCCGCCTTCCGGGAATTGGGACGCCTGCGCAATTTTCGGCAGGACAACACGGAGCCATTCGGCTTTGTCGATGGAATCAGCCAGCCTACGATCGACTGGGCGCGTGAACTCCCGGTGAAGCGACCGGACCAGCTCGAGTTCTCCAACGTGCTGGCCCTGGGCGAAGTATTGCTGGGCTATCCCAATGAATACGGCCTCTATACCGATCGACCGCTGCTCAATGCGGACGCGAACGCGCGGGTGGCGACCTTGCCGGTCGCGGAAGACGTTCCCGGGCGGCGCGACCTGGGTCGCAATGGCTCCTACCTGGTGTTGCGGGACCTCGAGCAGGACGTTCGCGGTTTCTGGCAGTTCGTGGACCGGCAGGCGACCGACATGGCGATGCCGCGGGACGAACTGGCGGCGTCGATGGTGGGCCGGACTCGGTCGGGCGCACCGCTAGTGTCGCAGGCGCGCGAACCGATTGCAGGAATCGAAGCTTCGGCGGCGGGCGAGGTCGCGACCAACCAGTTCACGTATGTCTCCGATCCGGAGGGCGTGCAGTGCCCGCTGGGCGCCCACGTGCGGCGCGCCAATCCCCGCACCGCGGATTTGCCGGGAGGGCAGCAGTCGCTGCCGAGTCGACTGCTGCGAATGCTCGGCTTCAAGCGTGCCGGTGTGCGAGACGACCTCGTCGCGTCGACGCGCTTTCATCGGCTCCTGCGACGCGGACGCAGGTATGGCCCGCCGCTGACGGTGGACGAGGCGCTGGCGCCGGGTGCCGCGGACGAGGCGCGCGGCCTGCATTTCGTCTGCCTGGTCGCCAACATCGCGCGCCAGTTCGAGTTCGTGCAGAACGCGTGGATGTCCAGCGTCAAGTTCGACGGCCTGGGTGACGAGAGCGATCCGCTGGTGGGCAGCCGGGAGCCGCTGCAAGGTTGTCCGGTCACCGACCGCTTTTCCATTCCGCAGGACGGAGGTCCTCCGCGCCGGATCGGCGGATTGCCGCGATTCGTGACGGTCCGTGGCGGCGCCTATTTCTTCCTGCCGGGAATTCGCGCGCTACGCTACATTGCGGGCGCTGCCGAACCGGTCATTCCGGACAAGGTCGGGCCCGCGCCGGCCGCCTCCGCGTTGTTGCTCGCCGTGCACCGGGTGCTGGTGGCCGGCCTGCATGTCGAAAGGCGGCTGGAGCCGTTCTTCCGAAGGGGCCTGAATCGGATACTGCGCGAGCCCATGGCCGCGTTGCTGCAGTTCCTCATCAACGTGAGGCGGCCGAACGAGGGCCTGGGACTCGCCGAGGAGCGCCTGGAGCCCGACGAGGAGGAGAGCCTCGACTCCATCATCGCCAGCTTCTCCGGTTACATGCAGCGAACGTATCGGCCGGGTAACTACGAACGCGGCGGCAACACAAAGACGCACGGCATCGTGAAGGCAACGGTGACCGTGCCCGGCGACCTGCCGGCGCACCTACGTCACGGACTGTTCGCCACGCCGCGCACCTACCCGGCCTATGTGCGGTTCTCCGGACCGGGTCCCAATCTCCCGCTCGACATCGAGGATGCCGGCTTCATCAGCATGGCGGTCAAGGTGATGGACGTGCCGGGCCCGAAACTGATGGCCGACGAGCAACGCACGCAGGACCTGATCGGGGTGTGCACGCCGACGTTCGTCACCCCGAATACGCGCGAGAATGCGAAGCTGCAGATCTGGAGCTTTCGCGACATGCCGGTGTTCTACTTCCTCAATCCCTTCGACTCGCACCTGCGCGATTTCCTCATGCAGGCGTTGTGGACCGAGACGCAATACAATCCGCTCGGCCACCGGTTCTGGAGCTGCGTTCCCTACCTGCTGGGCGAGGGCCAGGCGATGATGTATTCGTTCTATCCCAGGTCGGAGGTGGTCACGAAGATTCCGGGAGTGCCGTTCGGCAAGGTGCCGCCCAACTACCTTCGCGACAACATGATTGCGACGCTGGCCGCGCAGGATGTCGAGTTCGACTTGCTGGTGCAGGTCCAGACCGACCCGCATCGGATGCCGATCGAGAACGCCTCCGTGCGCTGGCCCGAACGGCTGTCGCCTTTCATACGGGCCGCGACCATCCACATCCCGAAGCAGCGCATCGACACGCCGGCCCACGTGGAATTGGGCAAGCACATGTCGATGAACCCGTGGCATTGCCTGCCCGAGCATCGTCCGCTCGGCAACCAGAGCCGCGCGCGTCGGCGGATGTACGCCGAGCTGTCGAGGCTGCGCCAAAGCCGGAACCAGACGCCTCACATCGAACCGACCGGCAACGAAATCCCCTAAGCCGCGCATGCAGGCAAACGTCATCCCCGCGCAGGCGGGGCTCCAGCGGCTTTCGTCGGACGCCGCGATGCAGCAACGCAAAGACACCGGGTTCCCGCGTTCGCGCGAACGACAATTCTGGCTTCGGGAAAGCTATGAATTGAGCGCTTGCGCCTAGTTGGCCAGGCAGGGTCGCAGCGCTTCATAGCCATTGCGCAATAGTGACTCCAGGTCTGGTGGGCGACCGGTTTCGGCGCGCAACCGTTGCGCCGTCGCCTGCAGGAGGCTGGCCAGCGGTTCGCCGTCGCGCCACGCGTCGGCGGTGTAATTGAGGCGATGCAGCGCCACGTCGGGCGGCATCGGCGTCTTGGCGCGGGCGTTGACCGCAAGTCGGGCCATGCTGAGCCGGACGAAGATGCGCGGGGCGCACTGACCGAGCCTGGCCTCGGCGGCGTCGGCTTCTCCGGCGAGGAAATTCGGCGGCGCGCCGTCGGCCCCCATGTGACACTGTCCACAATAGCGATGAAACCCTGCGTGCTTCGCGACCGCACGTGAATCCGCCGTGCTGCTTGCCGTCGGACTGGCACCGCCGACCGGCGCGACGCTGGCGACAGGAAGCCCCGTCGGATCGACGCAACACACGCTTCCGGTGGAGACACCCAACGCTGCGAACAGCGCGGGCAGCAGTCGCGCGCGCCGGAAAGGCGCATTGGAGAGACCATCGAACCCGCCGTCAAGGACATCGCGCTCCATGGCGGCGATGGCCTTGCGCGCCGCGGTGAAATCATCGACTGTGCGAATGCGCGCTCGACCCGCCGCGCCCGACCATTCGAGCTCGAACCGCTCGAAGGCATTGCCATCCGCACCTCGCGCGTGCAGGGAACCTCGCATCGGCACCAGCGCAGCGAAGCGCGCGGTGCCGCGCATCCCCGTTGAACCGGCACGCAAGTCGATGTCGAGCATCGGCGGTTGCCCATCGAACTCGAGGCGATCGATCATCCCGCCGGTGATCGCGTTTCCCGCGAGAGCGAGACGGCCCTCGACCCGCAGGTCGCCGTTGGCGCCATCGGGTGCCGGCGCGCAACTGAACTCGATTCTCTGCCCTGATTTCCCGTCGCGGGCGGATATCACGCGGCAGTTTCCATCCTGCTGCCGGCGCGCGTTGTGCCGGGTGACGCGGCCGAACAGTTCGCGGTCGACTCGTTGCACGTCGGGCTCGGCGATGAATTCGGCCAGCTCGGCGACCAGGCGCGCCACGTCGCCCTCGGCGGCGGTGTTCCGTATTTCCAGGGGCGGTCGCATCGCGAGCGGATCGAACGGCGGGGTGATATCGGCGAGCGCGGCCCATTCTCCCGGCGCCAGGGTCTCGGTTGTGGGCCAGGCGCCCGACAACGGATTGCGATTCGGAATATCCGGATTGCCGAGCGCCAGCCCCTGCGGCCAGCGAGCCAGGGACGTTCGGATCAGTTGGAGGACCGCGTCGTCGCGGTAAGCGGCAGAAAGACGATCGAAATGATTCTCGCCGGAAAGCCGGTACTGGAGCACGGCGGCAAGCAGCGCGCCCCGGCAACGCACCGCGGCCGCGTCGGTCCCGCCGCAGCCTTCCGTCCAGAGCCGCTGCGAAACGGCGAAGCGATTCGCGCGCAATTTTGCGTTGTCGATGGCGTTGGGAACGTCGACGCCACGGTCGATCGCAAGGCCGTAGAAGTCCTTTCGCTGTGCGGCAAGCAGCGCCGCAATCCTCGGGTTCGCGTTGGTCTCGTCCCAGACCTGGCGGGAGAAGATCGGCGCGGCGTTCTGGTGGCAGGCGATGCACAGCGCCCGATTCGCGTAGGCAATGCGGGGCGTGCCGCCGGCGCGATAGTCGGTGACCACCTGGAATTCGAAACGCGCCGCCTCTTCGTTGTAGCTGATCACCTCCAGCACATTGGCCTTTTCCTGATAGCCGAAGTAAAGGCGATCCTTGAGGAAGATGCCATTGCCGCCGCCGATGGGTTCGCCGACCGCGGCAACGACGACGCGCGGATACGCGAAAAAATCCGGCGCCGCGGCCATGCGCTGAAGCGACCGGCCGAGGGGAATGAGGACTGCCGGCGTGCCTTTCCGTTCCTGCAGCGGTCGCATCTGGGCGTCGACACGCTGCAGCAGCGCAGTGAAGGGAAACGGAACGGCCCGGACGATCTTGCCGTCGCGCTTTTCGGCAACCAGGAAATCGAACAGCGAACGTCCTCGCGGCGGCAGGTCTTCGCCGGGAAAGACGGGATCGGTCACCCACTGCGGCTGGGAATGGACCGGACCCGCCGCAAAAGGACACGCGCATGCAAGGATCAGCGCCCCGACCAGCCGCCCGGCCGACCTTCGAATCGGGTTCATCCCAGGTCGAACACCACGCTTCCCGGCGCGAAGACCGTGTGCGGGCGCGGCCGAACGTGTACTCAGCGGCGCGCCAGCGTCCGTACCTGCGTTCCGGTAAAGCAATCTTCCCTGACTTCGCCGGTCTTGAGAAAGTTCTCGCCTTCGCGCTCGGCGAGCGCCTTGTCGTAGAGCGTGAAATTCAACGCGAACACCCGGTCCAGGTAGGCGCGGCCGAGATAGAAGCCTGGTCGCACCATGCGAATTTCGTCCCTGACCCGAACGCCGCGCCTTCCCGCCAGGAAGTCTGGCTTCTCCTGGTAGCCGGCGATTTCGTCGGTGAAGAAGTAGTCGATGACGATCGATTCGCGGCGCACGTCGAGCAGACTTTGTCCGCAGAACACCTTGGCCGGGAACAACAGCCACGCGGACTTGCCGTTGATGGTGACGGGCTTGGGTTCACCCTCGACCAGGCCCGCCTTTTTCAACGCGTCGAGATTGTCGATCCTGTTCCTGAGGATGTGGTCGTCGCGGAAAAACACCTTGCCATGCCACAAGTGCTCGCCGACGCTGTCGAGCGCGACCCCCTTGAGCTCGAGCACCGCGCCGGAGAGACCGCCGGCGATTTCCGCCAGGCGCAGCTTGCCGCTGCTGCCGCGCGGAAAAAGGATGCCACCGTCGAACGGACCATCGGGAAGCGGTCCGGCGCTCAGGCGCGCATAGATCTGGTCGATCTCCTCCTGGCTCAACGCGGCCAGGTTCTCCGGCGTGATCTTCTGCAAGTCGGCCGGGGACAGCGGGAACTTGTACTCGACCTCCGCGAAATCCATCTTCTTCCGATAGTCGGCGTTGTCCGGCGCGAACTTGATGTCGGGCGGCGCGGGCTTGTTCGGTTGGCACGCGACAAGCATCAGCGGGAGCGCCACAAGCGTGATCCACGGCAGCGGTCTCATGGTCATCCTCCTCACAGCGTCGCCAGGAAGGCCGTGAGGGCCTTCTTGTCGGACTCCGACAGATCCTCGCCGAAACGGTGGCCTTCGTTCTCCACGACCTGCAGGCACGTCTGGTAGTACTTGCCTATGAACGCGGACTTGGTCCTGAGGATTTCGACGAACCGCGTCGGATTGGTCAACACTTCGGCGGCGATGGCCTTGAGCTCGGGAACGATCTCCTTCTTGCCGGCAGCTTCCAGCCTGGCGGGATCGTGCATCGACAGGTAGAGGTCGTTGATGAACTGCTTGTGCTCGAATCCATTCAGAAAGCCGGCGGGGGTGCCCTTCGGAATCGTGACCATCCCGACGCCGAGGAGCGGCTTCTCCGTCTTTCCGTCCCAGGTGCGAATGCCGAGGTCGATGATCACGTCGCGGTCGGTCAGCGTGGCCTTGATGCCGCGGTCCTTCGGGTGGAGCAGGTCGTGCATCGACATCTTGTAGACGGCGAAGCGGCCCTCGACGCTGGGGTCGAAGACCACGCACGCCGGCTGCGGATCGAGCAGCTTGCCGCTGCTGTCGACGTAGCGGCTGCGGAAGAAGTCGTTTTCGGCATTCTTCGGCTTGCCGCACATCTCCGGGCCGATCGAATTGTTGTGCATGAACGGAGCGGTGGCCCACACGTTGAGCAGCGAAATGTTGCGGTAGTAACCGCGTCCGCCATCCTTGAATTCGTCGCGCTCGGGAATGTCTGCGACCACCGGCCGCTTGTGCAGGGTGTCGGAGCCGTACTCGTAGTACAGGTGTCCGTCCATGTGATTCGAATGCAACGCGCGGCAGCGGAACGTGCCCACTTCGGTGGCGGGCGTCGACTGGTCGTTGCCCAGGAAGTCCTTGCGCTGCTTGCGCGGGTGGTCGTCGGCGACCGCGTGGAAATCGCGGTTCTTGAACGGGCCGCCGGCGCTTTCGGGGATGCTCGAATGGCAGCGCGCGCAGTTGTCGGCAAATATCGCCCGGCCGCGGCGAACTGCGTCCTTGCCGAATTCACGGTCGAGGTCGGCGATCAGGTCCTGCCGCGTGTACTCGGGCGCCTTCGGCTTCATGGCCTTGCGTGCCAGGTTGCGCGCGGTGTGGAGGTCGGTCGCGTCGCCCTCGGGGGATAGGAAAAACGCGAGCAAGTCGGGCAGCCGGTCTTCGATCGCGCGGAAGTTGGGGCAGTCGCGCCGGCACTGGCCGATATTGAAGGGCGTCTGGCCAAAACCGCGCTGGGCGGGATCGATCTGCCGGAAGTCGGTCAGGTGATTGACCCAACACGCCTCCGCGCAGGAGCCGATGTTGAAGTAGACACGCTGGATCGCTTCCAGGCCGCCGATCGAATCCTCGCCGCCCTTCAGGATGTGGTGCACGCCGGCGCGGCCGAGCGTCGTGTCGTCGCTGCGTGTGCTGCGGGTCCAGCACTTGTTGTCTCGCCCGGGTTCGCACCAGCACTTTCCCTCGTCCTTTTCGGCGCCGCAGGTATCGGTCTTGCGCCATTTGGTCACGACTTCGCCGGCAAACAGCGGGCGCTGCGCAAGGTTGATGATCGCGTTCATCGTCCCGGGATTGTTGACCTGGTCGTGGGAGATGGCCGACGTGTCGGTCGTGCCGGGCCGCGCGTGCGTGAACATCTGCCACTCGAGGCCGGCCTTGGGCATGCCGGAACCCAGAAGTTCCGACATCCGGGAAAATTGGTTGCCTACCAGTCCCTTGATGTTCTCCCACTTGGGATGCGCCGGATCCGCCGGAGGATTCAACGGGTCGAATGCAATGTGGCACGAGCCGCAGGCGGTACCGACCAGGAATGGCGGCTCGACCGACGCATCGGCGAGCTTGCTGGTCCGCTCGTCCGAGGGAACGCCGGTGGCCTTGATCATCTGCTTCCTGAACCCGTCCCAGGTGGCCATCGAGCCGTTCAGCTGCTTCCACTTCGAGGCATCGAACCGCGGATTGGGGAACTTGCGCAATCCAAGCGCGCCCGTCGACGTGCCGAACTTGAGGTCGCAGGAGGAATGCCGCTGGTCGAGCTTGCCGCCCTTGGTGTGCGGATCGGCGGCGTTGAGCGGGGCATCCTTCAGGCTGCAAGCGGGATCGACATAGCCTTTCTTCCCGACGTACTTGAGCAGGACGTCGTCGCCCGGACACCAATCGAAACCGTAGGTCTCGTCCAGGCTCCGCGCGGGGCAGTTGGCGTCGCCGGGCTTGCAGCACGACGGATCGTTGATGATGCCCCAGGCCGCGAAGCGGTCGTCGCGCTGGTCGGCGCGCAGCACGCGGAACCAGTCGACCAGCACCCCGACGCGTTGCTGGAAGGTATAGGTGTGGAAGCGATCGTTGCCGCCCGTGGCCTTGTACCAGATGAGGCGGCCGACGCACGCCGACGCATCGAGGCCTTCGCGGGCACAGGCCTCGTAATACGGCGCGTCCTGGTCGATCATCGACGGTTCCGGGACCGGGCGGGCAGCGGTTGATGCCACGGCGGTCGTCGGTGCCGGCGTTTGCGCTCGGGCTGGGGCGGGACCGGCAATGACAAGGGCAATGCCCATGGCCCAAAGCGACACCGAGAACGCATAGCGCTTCATGGTTCACTCCTCAACCGGGTTCGACCTTCGATGCCATGCGCGCTAAACGTCCCACGCGCAATCTTGTCATGCACAATGTGACATGCCTTTGCGCAACAGGCAACAGCGGACGCGGCGGATTCTTCGGCGGAACGTTCGCCGTCAGAGTCGGAAGCCGTGCGGCAGCAGTTCGGAAGCCCTGAACGACAGTCGCTGCGAGCCTGCACACGCGCATACGACTTCGGCGACCGGGCCGAATTCGGCGAGGACCTGCCGGCAAGCGCCGCATGGGGTGACCGGCGTCTCCGTCGGCGTGTAGACGACCAGCGTCAGCACGCTGCGCGCGCCTGCTCCGACCGCGCCGAAGATGGCATTGCGTTCCGCGCACACGGTGAGTCCGTAGGAGGCATTCTCGACGTTGCATCCGGTGAATACCCGTCCATCGGACGTGCGCAATGCCGCGCCGACCTTGAATCGACTGTAGGGACTGTAGGCGCGGGTCGAGGCGTCCCGCGCGGCGGCGACGAGTTCCTCCAGGTCTGCGCCGGCAGGCATCGCGTCCCCGGTCACGGCGCCGCGGCGCGACGCGACTGCTCCAGGTCCTCGTCGCGCACGGCAATGCTTCCGTCGCGCTCGAAATAGCCCAGTTCGATTCGCCGGGCGGCGACATCCTCAACGAAATCGACATAGCGATTCCACAGCTCCTGGATGCTGGCTTTCCCGCCGCTGTCGCGGTCTGCGCTGCGCAGCGTCGCGTGGCTCACCCGGCACAGAATCCGGCGCTTCTTCTCCAGCGCATGGAATTCGATCGGGTCCGGCAGCTTGGCGCGATTTTCCGTGCGCGGAAACGTGATTCGCATGACGTCACCCTTGATGTGTCCGGCACCATTTTCCCGGGATATTGAGGCGGGATCAACCGACCCCGGTGGATAGAGTATTCCGCCGAGAATTCTCAAGGATGTGCAGCCGATTCACACGATGGCCGCATCTCCGCGATAATTGCCGCATGTCGCCTCCCATCGTGCCACCCATGGCCTCCGCGACAACGCTCGCGCAGGAATCGGCAGCGAGCCAGGATGCGCAGCGCTGGGATCGCGCGTTTGCCCGCGCGGCCGGGTCGGCGCCGTCGGACGGCAATGCGGTGAGGCTGCTCCTCGACGCGGGAGAGAATTATCCCTGCTGGCTCGAAGCCATTGCCAGGGCCGAGCGCTATATCCTGTTCGAGAGTTACCTGATCCTCGACGACGCGCTGGGCCGAATCTTTGCCGAAGCGTTGGCCGCCAAGTCCAGGGAAGGGCTGCGCGTGTGCGCGCTCTTCGACTGGCTGGGATCCTGGGGCGGCCGGACGCTGTGGGACAAGTTGCGCGCGGCAGGTGTGGAAATGCGCGCGTTCAATCCGCCACGCTTCGACAGCCCGCTGGCCTGGCTGTCACGCGACCATCGCAAGACGATCGTCATCGACGGCACCGTGGGATTCGTCAGCGGCCTGTGTGTCGACTCGGCGTGGGAAGGGGATCCCGGCAAGCGGCTGGAGCCATGGCGCGACACCGGCGTGGAGATACGCGGCCCCGCGGTGGCCGATCTCGAGCACGCGTTTGTTTCGATGTGGAAGGTTTGCGGCGGCAAGTCGCTGGGCACGCTGTCTAATGCGGCCACGCCGTTGGAAACCGCAGGAGACGTGCGCGTTCGCGTCGTTGCCGGCATCCCCGGAATCGCAGGCACCTATCGTCTCGACCTTCTGGTCGCGTCGGTCGCGCGTCGCCAGTTGTGGCTGACCGACGCCTATTTCGTCGGCACTTCGGCCTACACCCAGGCATTGCGCGCTGCAGCGACCGACGGCGTGGACGTGAGGCTTCTGGTGCCCGGCGCCTCCGACATTCCGGCGCTGTCGCCGCTGTCCCGCGCCGGCTATCGGCCGTTGCTGGAGGCGGGCGTCCGTGTATTCGAGTGGAACGGCACGATGCTGCACGCGAAGACGGCGGTGGCGGACGGCATGTGGGCGCGCGTTGGGTCGACCAACCTCAATCTGGCGAGCTGGATGTCGAACTACGAACTCGACGTTGCCATCGAGAACGTCGACTTCGCGCGAGCGATGGCGACGCAATACGAGAAGGACCTGGAACGCGCCACGGAGATCGTGCTGACATCCCGCAACCGAGTGCGCCGCGCCGAGCCGCGAGCGGTGGCGGCGAAGGAGACCGGTACACCTGTTGCGAGGCGCGCGGCATCGGGAAGCGCCGGACGCGCCGCGGCGGGCGCTGTCAGCGTCGGCAGCGCATTGGGCGCGGCGCTGACCAATCGGCGTACCCTTGGACCCGCGGAGGCGGGGCTTTTGGGAACGGTGGCGCTGATCGCAGTGGGTTTTGTGGTCGTCGCCGCGTTGTGGCCCCGGGTGATCGCCTGGCCGCTCGCCGCTATCGGCGGGTGGCTGGCAATCTCCTGGCTGCTCAAGAGCTGGTCGTTGTGGCGGGGGGCGCGGCACGGAACCGATGTCGACGCCTCGGCGCCGTCACGGCCGCCCGGGAATGGCGAGGACCACCCCTGACCTGTTATAATTATAAACTTGCGCCCATAGCTCAGATGGATAGAGTACCTGGCTACGAACCAGGGGGTCGTGGGTTCGAATCCTGCTGGGCGCGCCAAA
>DAOMGB010000020.1:0-12751 GCA_035430095.1 Casimicrobiaceae bacterium
CCCTTCTCGTGCAGCACGATGCGGCAGCGCTGGCTGAACGGGTCGGTGGTCCCGGAATAGAGGGTCATCATGGTCTGGTCCTTCTGCGCGGGTTGCTGCGCGCGGTCTGGTGCAAGAGGTTTGCGAGGTAAATGCGGGTCGCGTCGCGGTCGGCTTCCGCGCCGCCTGAAAGCATCGGGGCACGAACATCGCCCGTGCCCCGCGCCGGCCTGGCTGCAAAGTCCGGCCTAATGAACTTCCTTCCAATAGTTGCGCTTCAGCGCATAGGCGAAAGTGAACAGCACGCCCAGGTAGATGAGGACCATGATGCCCAGGCTGATCCGCTTGTTCCGGTTCGGCTCGGCCATGTAGTCGAGGTAATTCACCAGGTCCGCGACCCAGGACTGGTACTGGATGGGGGTCATCGTGCCGGGCGAGTCCGGATCGGGCTGAACCGTCAGCACCAGCCACTTGCCGTCCTTGCCCGGCTCCAGCACGGCCAGACCCTTGGCGGCGATCACGCCGGCGAGCGCCTTTTCGTGATTCTCGAATTCGGTTTCCACGAGCTTGCCGCCGCCGGAGAGCTGCCACGCGACGTGAGGCATGCCGACATTCGGAAAGACGAGGTTGTTCCAGCCGCTGACGGACTTGTCGTCGCGGTAGAAACCCAGGAAATAGTTGTACAGCCAGTCGCTGCCGCGCACGTGCGACACCACCGACAGGTCCGGCGGCGCCACGCCAAGCCAGGCCTTGGCTTCGGCGGGCGTCATCGCGGGCGTCATCGTGTCGCCGATCTTGCTGCTGGCGAACATGAGGTTGTCCTGGATCATCGCCACGTCGATCCCGAGATCGGTCAGCCGCTGGTAGCGCATGTATTTCGCGCTGTGGCAGTTCAGGCAGTAATTGACGAAATTGCGCGCGCCGCGCTGCAGCGACGCAGCGTCCAGCCGGTTGACCGGGGCCGGCTCCATGCGCACGTCGGCGCCTCCCGACGCCGGCGCGGCGCCCGACCACGCGAGGAGAATCGCGGCCAGAAAGCAGGCAATCTTGTTCATTGGGCTGGCGAACGTGTTCATGCTGTTTAGGTCAACCTTTCCGGAACCGGCTTGGTCTTGTCGCGCACCGTGTACCAGGGCATGAGCAGGAAGAACAGGAAGTACACAAGCGTGAGCACCCGGGCGATCACCGTGGCCTTGTCGGCGCCCCCCACGATCGGCAGGCCTTCGCCGAACTGGCCCCAGACCGTGACCGGAACCACGCCCAGGTATCCCAGGAACAGGAAGGCAATGACGAACGCGGCCAGCCAGGACTTGTACAGATTGCCGCGGTAGCGGATCGACTTCACTTTGCCCCGGTCGAGCCACGGCAGCGCAAAGAAGATCATGACCGCCGCGCCCATCGCCAGGACCCCGTAGAACTGCGTGGCCGGCAGGAACGGCAGCAGCTCCGAGGGCACGGCGCGCAGGATCGCGTAATAGGGCGTGAAATACCACACGGGCGCGATGTGCGGGGGCGTCTGCAGCGGATTGGCCGGGACGTAGTTGTTGGCCTCGAGGAAGTAGCCGCCCATGTCCGGCACGAAGAACACGATGATCGAGAACACCACGAGGAACACGATCACGCCGACGATGTCCTTGATCGTGTAGTAAGGGTGGCTGTAGATGCCGTCCAGCGGGAGACCGGTCTTCGGGTCCTTCGGCTGTTCCTTGATCTCGATGCCGTCCGGGTTGTTCGAGCCCACTTCATGCAGCGCCATCAGGTGCGCGGCAACCAGGCCGAGCAGAAGCAGCGGAAAGGCCGCGACGTGGAAGGCGAAGAAGCGGTTCAGCGTGATGTCCGAGATCGTGTAGTCGCCGCGGATCCACTGCGAGAGATCGTCGCCGATGAAGGGCACGGTCGCGAACAGGTTCACGATCACCTGCGCGCCCCAGTAGGACATCTGGCCCCAAGGCAGCAGGTAGCCGAAGAACGCTTCGCCCATCAGCGTCAGGTAGATGAGGCAGCCGAAGATCCACAGGAGCTCGCGCGGCTTGCGGTAGCTTCCGTACATGAGCCCGCGGAACATGTGAAGGTAAACGACGATGAAGAACATCGATGCGCCGGTCGAGTGCATGTAGCGGATCAGCCATCCCCACTGCACGTCGCGCATGATGTATTCGACCGACTCGAACGCGCGCGCCGCGTCCGGCTTGTAGTTCATCGTCAGAACGATGCCGGTGATGATCTGCATCACAAGCACGAATGTGGCCAGCGAGCCGAAGAAGTACCAGAAATTGAAATTCTTGGGCGCGACGTACTTGCCCCATTGGCTCTCCCACAGGGCCGTCAGCGGAAAGCGGTCGTCGATCCAGTTCATTATCTTTTGCATCATCGCGCTCCGTCAGGCTTCCTTGCCGTCTTCGCCGATGCCGATCGCGATGCGCGTGTCGGACAGGTACTTGTGGGGCGGTATGACGAGGTTGGTCGGTGCCGGCACGCCTTTGTAAACCCGCCCTGCCAGGTCGAATTTCGACTGGTGGCAGGGGCAGAAGAAGCCTCCGAGCCAATCCGGACCGAGATCCGCCGGCGCAACCTCGGGGCGGAACGTCGGCGAACAGCCTAGGTGCGTGCAGATGCCCACGGCAACCCACATCGCCTCCTTGATCGAGCGATGCTCGTTCTTGCAGTTGGGTGGTTGCTGCGGAACATTGGAATTGGGATCGGCCAGGCGCGCATCCAGTTTGGGCAGCGAATCCAGCATCGGCTTGGTGCGGTTCACGAGCCAGCACACCTTTCCGCGCCATTCCACGTCGATTTTCTGGCCGGGCTCGATCTTGCCGATGTCGACTTCGACCGGCGCGCCGGCCGCCTTGGCACGCGCCGAGGGCCAGAACGACATCACGAAGGGAACGGCTGCCATCGCCGCGCCGGCGCCGCCGACGATACCCGTGCCGATCAACAGGCGGCGCCGGGATTTGTTTTCAAGTGTCGCTTCAGCCATCCCCTACCCCACGTAGAACGGAAACCGTAGGCGCCTTCCCGCTGGAAGGCGCAGCATCCCCGGCGTACCGGGTCGGACCCTCATTTGAGCAAACGTGCCACGTACGCGCACAACCTTTCAATTATACGGGATTTGGTCCGCCCGCCGGAAGCCTGCACGGTAAATCCGGCCAGAATATGATGTCGAATCAGGCGGTTGGAGCTCAACTGCGCCGCCGTCCGCGAATAGGGCGGAACGCATGCCAATGCGGCCCTCTATACTTTCGCCATGTTGCTGCGAATCTGGCTGGTTTTCGCGCAGGCCTGCACGCTGTGCCTGGCGGCGCTGTTCGTCGTCTCCACGCTGCGGCCTGACCTGCTGCCGCACCAGGCGGAACGGGTGGGCAATGTCGTGCTGACGCAGGAGACCAAGACGCCGGTGGCCACCGCCAAGGTCGCCAGCTACGCTGACGCCGCGAAGAAGGCGATGCCCGCGGTCGTCAACATCGTCACCAGCAAGGACGTGCGCGCGCGCAGCCTGTTGGCCGACGACCCCTTGTTTCGTCGCTACTTCCCCAACCTCGACCGCGGCTCCATCCAGCGCCAGACCAGCCTGGGCTCCGGCGTGATCGTTTCACCGGAAGGATTCGTCATCACCAACAACCACGTCATCGAGGGTGCCGACGACATCCAGCTGGTGCTGAGCGACGGTCGCCGATTCAAGGCCCAGGTCCGCGGCACCGATCCGGAGTCGGACATCGCGGTGCTGAAGGCGGACGCCGAGAATCTGCCGGCGATCACGTTGGGCCACGCGGAGGACCTTCAGGTGGGCGACGTCGTGCTGGCCATCGGCAATCCCTACGGGTTCGGCAGCACGGTGACCGCGGGGATCGTCAGCGCACTGGGGCGCAATGCCCTCGGTCTCAACCTGTTCGAGGACTTCATCCAGACCGACGCGGCGATCAACCCAGGCAATTCCGGCGGCGCGCTGATCGACACGGCGGGCAACCTGATCGGCATCAACAGCATGATCTTTTCCCAGTCGGGGGCGTCGAACGGAATCGCCTTCTCCATTCCCGTCTCGCTCGCGCGCAGCGTGTTCGAGCAGATCATCCGCGACGGCGAGGTGACTCGCGGCTGGCTCGGCATCGAACCGGTTCCGCTCACACCCGAACTCGCGAAGGCGCTGGCGCTGCCCACGGCAGAGGGCGTGGCGATCCGCAGCGTGCAGCGAGGAACCCCCGCCGACCGCGCCGGCATCATGGTGAAGGACGTCTTCCTGGATATCGGCGGCAAGCCGACGCGCACGGTGCCGCAACTGATGGCGCGCATCGCTGAGCTGGCGCCGGGCTCGGCCGCCCGCGTGCACCTCGTCCGCGACGGCAAGCCGCTGGAGGTCGAAGTCGTCGTGGGCAAGCGCCCCAGGCCCGCTGAGCAGTGACGACCGGAGTCCGCGGACACTCGCAGGTCCGCGCGGGGCGCTATTTCGCGGCCGCCCCGCCCTTGGCCCCGTCGACCCCTTCGTTGTCGTCCTCATCCGAGCCGGTCGCGGGAACGCTTACGAAGCGCGCCAGCAGCAGTCCGAGCTCGTACAGCAGCCACAGCGGCACGGCCAGCATCAGTTGCGATATCACGTCCGGCGGCGTGAAGATCGCGCCGACCACGAACGCGCCGACGATCACATACGGCCGGATCTCGCGCAGCTTGGCGAGACTGACCACGCGCATCCGCACCAGCACGACGACGATCACCGGCACCTCGAACGTGATGCCGAAGGCAACGAACATCGTGAGCACGAACGACAGGTACTTCTCGATGTCGGTCATCATCGTCACGCCGGCGGGCGTGTAGCCGGCGAAGAAGCTGAACATCACCGGGAAGACGAAGAAGTAGGCGAACGCCATGCCGATCAGGAAGAAGACCACGCTCGACGCGATCACCGGCAGGGCGAGCCGCTTCTCGTTGTGATAGAGGCCCGGGGCGACAAACGCCCACGCCTGCCACAGCACGTACGGCAGCGCGATCAGGAAGGCGGCCATCAGCGTCACCTTGAGCGGGACGAGGAACGTGCCCGTGACGTCGGTGGCGATCATCTGCGCGCCCGCTGGCAGCGCGCGCAGCATGGGCCGGGCCAGCAGCGCGTAGATCTCCTTGGAAAACGGAAACATCACCACGAACACGACGAGGACGGCGACGATCGCGTGCAAAAGGCGCGAGCGCAGTTCGACCAGATGCGACAGGAAGGTATCCTGCGCGGCGGTTTCGGAAGTCGATCCCGGCTCGGGGTCCTGCTTGAATGCGGCCATCGAGTAGCGCTAGATCTTGTCGAAGCCGGGCAGCGACGGCTGGCGCGGCGGCGGCGCAGGGGCGGCATCCGCGATGCCCGGACCCGGTTCGCCGGCGCGCGGGGCCGGTTCCGGCATCTTGCCGGCGACGGAAGCCTCGGTTTCGGCCGCCGCGCTGTTCAACTCGGTCTCGACGCTGCGCACCCCTTCGTGGATGTCGCGCGCGGCGGACTCCACGGAAGTCTTCAATTCCTGCGCGGCGCCTTGCACCTGCTTCTGCAGCTTGCGCAGTTCGTCGAGCTCCATTTCGCGGCTGATGTCCGCCTTGACGTCGGTGACATACCGCTGAAGGCGCCCGAACAGCAGGCCCATCGTGCGCGCGGCCTTGGGCAGGCGCTCGGGGCCGATCACCACCAGCGCCACCACGCCGATGAGGACGATTTCGGAAAAGCCTACGTCAAACATGCGCCGATGAATTTCCTGGACTGACGGAGCTCGGGCGGCACGCGCGGCGCGCCGCATTCCTGGGCGCTTCGCGGCGCCCTCACGACCGCGTGGATTCCTTTTTCACCTCGGCGTCGATGGTCTGCCCGGGTATCTGCTGCTTCGGCGCCGCGTCGGCCGCCGTTCCGGCAGCGCCTTCGGCGTCGGTCTTCATGCCTTCCTTGAAGCCCTTGACCGCACCGCCCAGGTCCTGCCCGATGTTGCGCAGTTTCTTGGTTCCGAATATCAGCACGACCACGACCAGTACGATCAGCCAGTGCCAGATGCTCAAGCCGCCCATGATGGATCTCCTTTTTCCTACTTGTTGCGCCGGATCATCGGTCCCAGGGGTTCCGGGCCGCCGATCACGTGGATGTGGATGTGCTGAACTTCCTGTTGCCCTACGCGGCCGGTGTTGACGATGGTGCGGAACCCATCCCCGGCGCCCTGTTCCTTCGCCAGCCTGCCGGCCAATGCCAGCATCCTTCCCAGCACCGGCGAATCGTCCATCGTCGCGTCGTACAGGCTCGCGATGTGTTTCTTGGGCACGAGCATGAAATGCACAGGCGCGATGGGCTGGATGTCGTGAAACGCCAGCACATCCGCGTCTTCATAGACCTTTCGGCCCGGTATCTCGCCGCGCACGATCTTGCAAAAAATGCAGTTCGGATCCGAAGTGGCCATTTTCCTTGCGCTGCCTAAAGTTTGGTCCGGATTGCCTGGGCCTTGCGCTGCTGCAGGCGCAGGTCGATGGCGTCCTTCAGCCGTTCCGCTTCGTCGCTTCCAACCATCACCGGCCGCTCGCTCTTCAATTCGAGCCTTACCGCGTCCCGTCCGGAGACATTGTATAGCCACCCGGAGGGAGTCCAGTGCAGCCCCCAGCCCCACCACGACGGGGTGCGCACGACCTGGCACCCGACGACGTCGGCGAGATCGATCGCCTTGCGGATGAATCCGATGCCGAAGCGCACCAGGATCCGGTCTGCGGTGACCTGCACCGTCAGCGTGGAGTAGGTCAGGAGCCCCAGTGCCAGCAACCCGAACAACGCGGCGACCAGCCAGGGCACGGCGGCCAGCGTCGCCGCGGACAGCGACAGCGTCACCGCCAGCGCCAACCCAAGCCCTGCGACGGAGCCCAGGATGACGGCCCAGCCGATCTGCACGTGATGGTAGGCCAATCGTCGGTCGGCCGGTGGATGCTCAGCGCGACGCCTTTTCGCGATGGCCCGACGTTCCTTCCCGCCGCGCCAGCTCCGCCAGCACATCCGAGGGTCCCAGTCCGTGCCGGGCAAGCAGCACCAGGCAATGAAACCATAGGTCCGCAACTTCGGCGACGACCCGGATTTTATCACCGTCCTTTGCCGCCATGACTGTTTCGGTCGCCTCCTCGCCGATCTTCTTCAAGATCGCGTCGTCGCCCTTCGCGAACAGCGCGGCCACGTAGGACGAAGCCGGCTCGGCGCCCTTGCGGGCCTCGATGGTCGCGGCCACGCGGGCCAGCACCTCGGCAGCGGAAGAGGCATCAGCCATCGCCATAAATCGCCTTGGGATCTTTGAGCACGGGCTCGTCATCATGCCACGCGCCGTGCTCGAGTCGCTGGTGGAAGCACCGTTCGCGGCCGGTGTGGCAACTGATCCCGCCCTCCTGCTCGACGACAAGGAGTATCGCGTCGTTGTCGCAGTCGAGCCGGATTTCTCTGACGCGCTGGACGTGCCCGGACGACTCGCCCTTGTGCCACAGCGCACCGCGCGAGCGCGACCAGTAGTGCGCTTCACCGGTCGCGACGGTGCGCTCCAGCGCTTCCCTGTTCATCCATGCGAGCGTCAGGACGCGCAGCGTGGCGGCGTCCTGCGCAATCGCAGGCACCAGGCCCCGATCGTTCCACCGCACGTCGTCCAGCCACGGCATCAGTTCAACCTGATCTCGAGGCCCGCCATGGCCATCGCCACCTTGGCCTGGCGGATCGTGAATTCGCCGTAGTGAAAGATGCTGGCGGCGAGGACGGCATCCGCGCCGCCGACCTTGATGCCGTCCACCAGGTCGCCCAGGCCGCCGACGCCTCCGGACGCGATGACCGGCACGTCGACCGCGTCGACCACCATCCGCGTCAGACGCAGGTCGAATCCCGACCGCGCGCCGTCGCGGTCCATGCTCGTCAGCAGTATCTCGCCCGCGCCCTGCGCAGCCACTTCCCGCGCCCAGTCGACGACGTCGATCCCCGTGGGCGTGCGTCCGCCATGCACATACACCTGCCACTCGTCCACAGCGCACTTCTTGGCGTCGATCGCCGCCACGACGCACTGCGCGCCGAAGTGCGACGACGCTTCCCGGAACAGGTCGGGGTTCTGAACGCCGGCGGTGTTGATGCTGACCTTGTCCGCCCCGGCGTTGAGCAGCGCGCGGATGTCGGCCACCGACGACACGCCGCCGCCGACGGTCAATGGAATGAACACCTGCGCGGCGACGGCTTCGATCATGTGGTAGAGCAGGCCGCGGTTCTCGATGCTGGCGCGGATGTCCAGGAACGCGAGTTCGTCGGCACCCTGCTCGTCGTAGCGCCGCGCCACCTCGACCGGATCCCCGGCATCGCGCAGGTTCACGAAATTGATTCCCTTGACCACGCGGCCATCCGCGATGTCGAGGCAGGGAATGATGCGCTTGGCTAGACCCATGGCAGGCGGCGTGGTGTGCGGCAGCGCGAAACCCGAAGGGCTCGCAGGCGGAACTTGCCGCGGCGGAAACGCCGCGGGCACCGGTTTCCGTCAGCTTCCCTTGGCGGCCTTGAGCGCTTCCTTGAAATTCAGCGTGCCTTCGTAGATCGCGCGACCCGCGATGGCGCCGATGATGCCGTCGGCTTCGTGCTGCGCCAGTCGCTCGATGTCGGCAATGGACGAAAGTCCGCCGGAGGCGATGACCGGCACCTTGATCTCGCGCGCAAGCTTGACCGTGGCGTCGACGTTCACGCCCGAGAGCATGCCGTCGCGGCCGATGTCGGTGTAGATGATCCCCTCGACGCCGTAATCCTCGAACTTTCGGGCGAGATCGACGACATCGTGGCCGGTCATCTTCGACCACCCGTCGGTCGCGACCTTGCCCTCCCTCGCGTCGAGCCCGACCAGAATGTGACCGGGAAACGCCGAGCATGCATCGTGCAGGAAGCCGGGGTTCTTGACCGCGGCGGTTCCGATGACGACATAGCTGATGCCGTCGTCCAGGTAGCGCTCGATCGTGTCCATGTCGCGGATGCCGCCGCCCAGTTGCAGCGGAATTTCCTCGCCGATCACGCTGACTATTTCACGGATGGCGGGCTCGTTCTTCGGCCGACCGGCCACGGCGCCGTTCAGGTCCACGATGTGCAGCCGCTGCGCGCCCTGTTCCAGCCAATGCTGGGCCATCGCGGCCGGATCTTCGGAAAACACCGTGACCGACTGCATGTCGCCCTGCTTCAGCCGCACGCAGTGGCCGTCCTTGATGTCGATGGCGGGGATGATCTGCATGGCCGATGCGGTGGTTGGAAACGGAAGTGGAAGCGGAAATGGAAGCGGAGGGTGAAACGGGCGTCGCGCTGGAAGGAGCGCGGGCGCCTTCAGGCGCGCCCGTCCCAGGCGACGAAGTTGGCCAGGAGCAACAATCCTGCGCGTTGACTCTTTTCCGGGTGGAATTGGGTAGCGAAGATATTAGCCCGCGCAATCGCGCAAGTAAACGGCATCGGATAGGCCGTGGTCGCGGCGGTCAGCGAGGTTTCTTCCGGTTCCGGATGAAAGCTGTGGGCGAAATAGAACCGGGCGTCCTGCTCGATGCCGTCCCAGAGCGGGTGAGCACGCGCCTGGTGCACCGGGCTCCAACCCATGTGAGGGACCTTGAGGCGCTCGCCGCTCCGGTCGATCATCCCGGCCTGGCGAAACCGCACGACGCGCCCGGGCAGGACGGCGAGCCCGGGCGTCGGGCCCTCCTCGCTTTCATCGAAAAGCATTTGCAGGCCCAGGCAGATTCCCAGGAACGGTCGCGATGCGGCCGCCTCCAGCACCGTCGAGCGCAGACCCGATTCGTTCAGGCCCCGGATGCAATCGGGCATGGCGCTCTGGCCGGGCAGCACCACCCTCGACGCGGACATGATCACCTTCGGGTCCGACGTGACGACGACCTCGCGGTCGGGCGCCACATGCTCCAGCGCCTTGGCCACCGAACGCAGGTTGCCCATGCCATAGTCGATGACTGCAATGTCAGGCATTAGCGGGCGCAGGCGCGAGATGTGGCATGACGAAAGACGTGCCCGGTCGATGTGTGGAGATGCGAATCCCCTGGATGCAGGCCAGCGGAATCAGAGCGCGCCCTTGGTCGACGGCAGGACGCCAGCCGCGCGCGGGTCACGCGTGCACGCCATGCGAAGGGCGCGGGCAAACGCCTTGAATACCGTTTCCGCCTGGTGGTGGGCGTTGTCGCCACGCAGGTTGTCAACGTGCAACGTCACTTGCGCGTGATTGGTGAAGCCCTGGAAGAATTCGTGCGCTAGGTCCACGTCGAACGTCCCGATCATCGCCCGTGTGAATGGCACGTGGAACTCGAGGCCCGGCCGGCCCGACAGGTCGATCACCACGCGCGACAGCGCCTCGTCCAGCGGCACATAGGCCAAGCCGTAGCGGGCGATGCCCTTCTTGTCGCCGACGGCCGACTTGAAGGCCTGCCCGATGGTGATCCCGATGTCCTCGACGGTATGGTGCCCGTCGATGTGCAGGTCGCCCTGCGCCCGCACCTTGAGGTCGACCATCCCGTGACGCGCGACCTGGTCGAGCATGTGATCGAGGAACGGGATGCCGGTGGAGAGGTCCGCCCGACCGGTGCCATCCAGGTCGAGCTCGACCGCGATCCGCGTCTCGTTGGTGTTGCGCTCGACGCTGGCCGAGCGGCCGGCGAATTCCGGAGATGCGTTCACAGGTGCGTTCACGGTTGCGTTTCCAGTTGCGCTGCCGGATTCAATCACTGGTAGCGTGAAAGGGCCTCGAGCATCGCGTCGTTCTCGGCAGGCGTGCCGATCGTGATGCGCAGGCAGTCGGCCAGCAAGGGATGCATGGACGAAACGTTCTTCGCCAGTATGCCCGCATCGAGCAAAGTCGCAAACCAGTGCCCGGGATCGGGCACGCGGATAAGGACGAAATTGGCCTGCGTGGCGAATACGGTCACCCGGCGCAGTTGCGCCAGCGCGGTCGCAACCCGCGTGCGCTCGTCGCAAATGATCGCCGCCTGCCGGGCGAGCAGCGCATCGTGCGACAGCAGCACAGGCGCCACGGCCTGTGTCAGCGCGTTGACGTTGTAAGGCGGCCGGACCTTCTCGAGTTCGGCGATCCACGCCGGATGCGCGGCGGCGTAGCCAAGGCGCAGCCCGGCCAGGCCGATCTTGGAGACCGTGCGCACCACGACGAGGTTGGGGAATTCGAGGATCCGCGGCAGGAACGAGCGGGAGGCAAAGGCGTGGTAGGCCTCATCGACCGCGACGACTCCGGGCGCCGCGCGGATGATCCGCTCGACTGCGCCGGCATCGAACAGGTTGCCGGTCGGGTTGTTCGGATACGCGAGCCACACCAGCGCCGGCCGCTCGCGCGCAATGGCGTCCAGCATCGCGTCCGCGTCGAGCGTGAAATCGGCGCGCAGCGGCACCCCGGCAAAGCGCACCCCGGCATACTGCGCGTACAGCCGGTACATGACGAACGACGGATCGGGCGACATCACCACCGCGCCCGGACCGGCGACGATCGTGGTCAGCAGCTGCAGCAATTCGTCGGACCCGTTGCCCAGGATCAGCCCGACGTCCTCGGGCAGTCCGAGCGAGCGTCTCAACGCGGACTTCACGCCGTCCGCGGGGCCATCCGGATAGCGGTTGATCTCGACGTTCGCCACCGCCGCAGCCATTTCCGCCCGCACCTGCGCCGGCAGCCCGAACGGGCTCTCATTGGCGTCCAGCTTGATCGGGCCTTCCGCCTTGGCCACCGGATAGGCTTTCAGCGCGCGAATGTCGGCACGGACGGTCGAGACGATCCGCGACGCGACCAGCGCGGCATCGCACGCCGTCACGCCGGGAACCGGATGCGCTGACATGGCCTGGCGCCTGCTCATCGTCGACCCCGGATCAAGGTTCGTCGATCCGCGCCTCGGCGGATCGGGCGTGCGCCGCCAAGCCTTCGCCGCGCGCGAGCGTTGCGGCCACCTTGCCCAGCGTCTGCGCGGCGGCGCGCGAAATCCTGAGTACGCTCGACCGCTTCTCGAAATCGCCGACCGAGAGCGGCGAACTGAAGCGCGCGGTTCTCCCCGTGGGCAGCACGTGGTTGGGGCCGGCGCAGTAGTCGCCCAGCACTTCGGACGAGTGGTGGCCGACGAAGATGGCTCCGGCATGACGGATGTGCGGAAGCAACGCTTCGGGATCCGCAACCGAGAGCTCGAGATGCTCGGGTGCGACGCGGTTGGCGATGTCACAGGCTTCGGACAGGTCGCGAGTCCTGATCAAAGCGCCGCGACGCGCGAAGGACGCCCTGATGATGTCCGCGCGCGGCATGTCGGCGAGCAGCCTTTGCGCGCTTCGCCCGACGCGTTCCAGCAAATCCGGGTCCGGCGACAGCAGCAGCGCCTGCGCCATTTCGTCGTGCTCGGCCTGCGCAAAGAGGTCGAGCGCAATCCAGTCCGGATGGGCCGTGGCATCGGCAATGACCAGGACCTCGGAAACGCCGGCGACCATGTCGATGCCCACCGCGCCGAACACGCGCCGCTTGGCGGCCGCCACGTAGGCATTGCCCGGGCCGCAGATCTTGTCCACGGCAGGGATGGTCTGCGTTCCATACGCAAGCGCCGCGACCGCCTGCGCGCCGCCGATGGTAAAGGCCCGGGACACGCCGGCCAGGTGCGCCGCCGCGAGCACCAGCGGGTTGCGCACGCCGTCCGGCGTGGGCACGACCATGATGATCTCGCCCACGCCGGCCACATGCGCAGGAATCACGTTCATCAGCACGGACGACGGATAGGCCGCCTTGCCGCCGGGGACATAGACGCCCGCGCG
>DAOMGB010000020.1:12851-13973 GCA_035430095.1 Casimicrobiaceae bacterium
CGCACGTCGGCAACGATCTGCGCCACGGTCGCGTCGATGGCCGGGTCCTGACCCGCCTCGAACGCGATCAGCGCCGCCAATTCGCGGTCGAAGCCGGGCGCGGTCGTGTCCAGCCGGCGCAGGTGCAGTGACGTGTTCATGCGGCTCTCTTCGGGTGCTCGACGGCCGCTCATTTTCCGCTTTGCGGGACGGCAGCAGCCAGCGCATCGAGCAAGGGCTTCACCAGCTCGCGCTTCGTCTTCAGAGCGCCGGGATTGACCACCAGCCGCGCGCTGACGGGCATGATGTCCTCCACCGCGACGAGATCGTTGGCCTTGAGCGTGTTGCCCGTGGAGACCAGGTCGACGATGGCATCGGCCAGCCCGACCAGCGGCGCCAGTTCCATGGAGCCGTAGAGCTTGATGAGGTCGACGTGCATGCCCTTGGCCGCGAAATGCTCGCGCGCCGTTTTCACGTACTTGGTGGCCACCCGGATGCGCGCGCCGCGCTGCACGGTAGCCCTCCAGTCGAAGGAGCGCTTGACGGCGACCACGAGCCGGCAGCGGCCGATCCCCAGGTCCAGCGGTTGGAAAAGTCCTTCGCCGCCGTGTTCCAGCAACACGTCGCGGCCCGCCACGCCAACGTCGGCCGCGCCATATTGCACGTAGGTCGGCACGTCGGTGGCGCGAAGCATCACCAGCGACACGCCGGGCTGGCCGGTGGGCAGGATCAGCTTGCGCGAGGTCTCCGGATCTTCGGACGGCACGATTCCCGCCCGGGCCAGCAGCGGGAGCGTCTCGTCGAGGATGCGGCCCTTGGACAGGGCGATGTTCAGCGTGGGCACGGCGGCGGTCCCGAAGGGAAAATCCTGGGGCAAACCTCCGATTCTACTGGAGCGGCCGCCCGAGGCCCCGGTCACCGACGCGGTTCCTTCCCTCCGACCTTCGTCAGGGGTCGCGCCGGTGTACGAGCCGCCCGGCGACGTAGGTTGCCCGAATCGCGCGATCGTCGCCCAGCGCCATCTGGATGGCCAACACTTCGTCGAAGTCGCGCGCGTAATTCATCCGGTAGTCGATGAGCGGCGTCGAGCGCAGGTCGAGCACCGTGACGTCGGCCTCGCGGCCCGTTTCCAGGTTGCCGATG
>DAOMGB010000020.1:14073-39822 GCA_035430095.1 Casimicrobiaceae bacterium
GCGCAGGTCGAGCACCGTGACGTCGGCCTCGCGGCCCGTTTCCAGGTTGCCGATGTGGTCGTCGAGGTCAAGCGCCCGCGCGGCGCCGCGCGTGGCCAGGTAGAGCGCGCATGACGGCGGCAGCGCGTAGCCGCACATCTGCGCCACCTCGTACGCCGCCTGCATCGTGCGCAGCATCGAGAAACTGGTGCCGCCGCCAAGGTCGGTTGCCAGGGCCACGTGCACAGGTCGCTCTGCCCGCCTCGCAGCCCGCAAGTTGAAATGTCCGCTGCCGAGAAAATTGTTCGACGTCGGGCAATGCGCGATCGATGTTCCGGTCTCATGCAAAAATGCAAGCTCGCTCTCGCCGAGATGGATCCCGTGCCCGAAGATCGTCCGGTGCCCGGTGAGACCGAAGCGGGCGTAGACGTCGAGATAGCTCGTGTAGCCGGGGAACAGTTCGCGCACCCGCGCCACCTCCGCCGTGCTCTCGGAAAGATGCGACTGGACGTAGGCGTCGGGGTATTCGCGCTTGAGCGCGCCGGCCGCTTCGAGCTGCGCCGGGCTCGACGTCACCGCGAATCGCGGCGTGATCGCATAGGCGAGTCGCCCGTTGCCGTGCCAGCGCCTGAGCAGCGCCTTCGACTCGTCGTAGCCCTGCTGCGCCGACTCCAGCAAGTCAGCGGGCGCGTTGCGGTCCATCAGCACCTTGCCGGCGATCATCCGCAAGCCGCGCGCCTGCGCCTCCTCGAAGAACACGTCCACCGAAGTCGGATGCACGGTGCCGTAGACCGCGGCTGTCGTGATGCCGTGGCGCAGGTTTTCAGTGAAATAGACGTCGGCGACTCCGCGCGCGTGCCCGACGTCGGCAAGGCGACGCTCCATCGGAAAGGTGTAGTCCGCAAGCCACTCGAGCAGCGCCTTGCCGCCGGCGCCGATCACCGGAATCTGCGGGTAGTGGACGTGGCCGTCGATGAATCCCGCGGTGATCAGCGCATTGGCGTAGGAAAGCACCGTCGTTCCCGACGGCAATCGCGGCATGACGTCGCTGGCGTTGCCGCAATCGACGATGCGGCCTCCCGCCATCGCGACGATTCCGTCCGGTTCGTAGCGCCGGGTCGCCGCAACTCCCGCGTCGAACGGGTCGCCCGTGAAACTGACGAGCGCGCCGCGGATTGCCGTGACGTCCGGCGTCGCTTTCATTGGCGGGTGGTACGCACGTCGCGCGGCGCGGCGATGCGCGCGTTGGTACGGAACGGATTGATGTCGACGCCGCCACGACGCGTGAAGCGCGCGTAGACCGATAGCGTTTCGCACCGGCACCGGGCCACCACGTCGACGAAGATTCGCTCGACGCAATGTTCGTGGAATCCGGGGTGGCAGCGATAGGAGACCAGGTAGCGCAGCAAAGAAGCGCGGTCTATCGCCGGCCCGCGGTAGGCCACCTGCACCGAAGCGAAGTCCGGCTGAAAGGTGATCGGGCACAGCGAACGGAAGGCGTCGGTCCTAAGGACTTCCTCCACCACGCCCCCCCCGGCGTCGAGCAGTTCCGGCGTGAGGTGATAGCGCTGCGCGTCGATGGCCAGGTCGTCGAGGCTTCCGCCCGACAGCTCCATGCAGCTGCGCGCGCGATATGCCGCGAGCGTAGAGAGCTCGACCTGCACCGGTGCGCCCGTCGCGTGCGAAAGGTCGCGTTCGATCGTCGTCCGGACCAGCGCCGCGTCGTCGAAACGCGTCTGCGCGAATGCGCCGAGGTACAGCTTGACCGACTTCGACTCGACGATGGCCGGCGAAACCGCAGGGACGACGAAGGTGGCGATCGCGACCTCCGGCTTGCCGTGCTCGTCGAGCCAGGTCAGTTCGAAAGCCGTCCAGAGGTCTTCGCCGGTGAAGGGCAGCGTTCCCGTCAGGCCAAGCTCCTCGCGCTGCGGCGCCCGCGGCACCGGGAACAGCAATCCCGCGTCGTACGCGTCGGGATAGGCAGTCGCCACGCCAAGCGGCGCGCCGGCCAGCTCATCGCGGATGCCGCTCATCGTGCGTCCGGTGCGCGGCGTCCGTCACCCCACGCGCGAAATGCGCGCGCCGAGTGCCGAGAGCTTGTGCTCGATCCGCTCGTAGCCGCGGTCGAGATGATAGATCCGGTCGATCGTCGTCCGGCCTTCTGCGACCAGCCCGGCGATCACGAGACACGCCGACGCGCGCAGGTCGGTGGCCATCACGTCCGCGCCGGTGAGCTTGGCAACCCCCTTCACGATGGCCGTGCTGCCTTCGACCTCGATGTCCGCGCCCAGCCGCTTCAGTTCCTGCACATGCATCATCCGGTTTTCGAAGATCGTCTCGGTGATCACCGATGTCCCGCTCGCGCGTGTGGCCAGCGCCATGATTTGCGCCTGCATGTCCGTCGGGAATCCGGGATGCGGAGCGGTGCGCACGTTGACCGCTGCCAGCGGTCCTGGGCGACGAACGCGCATCACGTCGCCGTCGACGTCGATGATCGCGCCAGCCTCGCGCAGCTTGTCGAGCACCGCTTCGAGCGATTCCGCCTGAACGCCACGCACGGCGACGTCGCCGCCCGTGGCCGCGACGGCGGCGAGAAACGTCCCGGTCTCGATCCGGTCGGGCATCACCGCGTGGGTCGCACCGTGCAGGGAGTCGACGCCCTCGACGGTTATCCGGTCGCTGCCGGCGCCATGGATGCGCGCACCCATGGCCGTCAGGCACCGCGCAAGATCGACGACCTCCGGCTCGCGCGCGGCATTTTCGAGGGTCGTGGTCCCCTTCGCCAGCGTCGCGGCCATAAGCAGGTTCTCGGTGCCGGTGACAGTCACCATGTCGAATACGACGGTCGCCCCGCGCAGGCGCCCCTTGGCATTGATGTAGCCATGCTCGAGGTCAATGGTCGCGCCCATCGCCTCTAGTCCCTTCACGTGCTGGTCGACGGGCCGAAGGCCGATGGCGCAGCCGCCGGGCAGCGACACGCGCGCCTCTCCGCAGCGGGCGAGCAGCGGTCCCAGCGCCAGGATCGACGCGCGCATCGTCTTGACCATTTCGTAGGGCGCCAGCGGCCAGTCGATCTGGCGGGCATCGAGCGCCACGGCACCCGGCGTTCCCGTGTCCAGCCGCACGCCCGTCTGCGCCAGCAGGCGCTGCATCGTATTGACGTCGTTCAGGCGCGGCACGTTCGTGAGGCGAAGCGGCTCCGGCGTCAGCAGCGCGGCGCAGAGGATCGGCAGCGCCGCGTTCTTGGCGCCGGACACCCGCACCTCGCCGTTCAGCGCGTAACCGCCCTCGACCAGCAGCTTATCCATTCCGGAGGGCATCCCATTGCGCGGGCGTCAGCGTCTGCATCGACAGCGCGTGCACTTCCTCGCGCATGCGATCGCCCATCGCCGCATAGACCAGCTGGTGCTGCCTGACCCGGGACAGTCCCTCGAAGGCGGCCGACACGACGACCGCTTCCCAGTGATGGCCGTCGCCGGCGACCTCGACATGGCGGCAGTCGATGCCGGCCTCGATCGAATGCTTGATGGATTGGGGCGTGACCATTTCGAGCTCCTTGTAGTCGCATCGACGCGCGTGCGCGGAGTCGATTGCCTATTGGCGCAGTTTCCAGCCCCGCCTGAGCATCAGCAGCGCCGCTGCGGAGAGCGTCACGCAGAACACCATGACGATGGCGAAGCTGGTCACCGGGGACACGTCCGACAAGCCGAAGAATCCGTAGCGGAAGCCGTCGATCATGTAGAAGAACGGGTTCCAGTGTGACAGGGTCTGCCAGAACGCGGGCAGCGAATGAATCGAATAGAACACGCCGGACAGGAAGGTGAGCGGCATGATGACGAAATTCTGGAACGCCGCGAGCTGGTCGAACTTGTCGGCCCAGATGCCTGCGATGAGCCCCATCGTGCCCAGGATCGCGCTGCCGGCCAGCGCGAAGGATATTGCCCACAACGGGTGCGGCATGGCCAGCAGTGCCGGATCGAACCAGAGCGTGACAAGGAACACGCCCAGCCCGACCACCAGACCGCGCACCATCGCGCCCAGGACGTAGGCCGCGAGCAGGTTGCCCGCGGACAACGGCGTCAGGAGCACGAAAATCAGGTTGCCGGAAACCTTGGACTGGATCAACGACGACGACGAGTTGGCAAAGGCGTTTTGCAGCACCGCCATCATCACCAGCCCGGGCACCAGGAACGACGTGTACGTCACGCGGCCGTCGAACACCGAAACCCGCCCCTCGAGCACATGCGAAAAGATCAGCAGGTACAGGAGCGCGCTCAGGATGGGTGCGGCAATCGTCTGGAAGCTCACCTTCCAGAAACGCAGCAGCTCCTTGTACAGCAGCGTGAGCCAGCCATGCCCCTCGAAGCGGACGGACGGGCCCGCGGCCTCATTGGCGGTCGCGTTCGCGGCGTCACTCGCCGAGGGGGCGCCATCAACGGCTCGGGACCGCCCTTCGCCGCTCATGTCCATTCAGCCCCGGAAGTCTTCATGATGCGAAGAAACACATGCTCCAGGTCGGTCTCGGCCAGCGCCAGTTCGGTGATCACGATGTTCTCCTGGCGCAGCGCGGCCAGCAGCGACTCGAGTTCCGCATAGTTGTCGAGCCGGAGATGGAAGTTGCCCGCGTCCTGCCGGATGACACGCGCCTGCCACGCCGCCGGCACGCGCGCCGAAGTCAGGCGCACGGTCAGTCCGGCAAACTGCGCGAGCAGGTTGTGCGTCGTGTCCAGCGCGACCACCCGGCCGGCCTTGAGCATCGCGATCCGCCCGCACAGCGCTTCGGCTTCTTCCAGGTAATGAGTGGTGAGGATGATCGTGTGCCCGTCGCGATTGAGCTTGCGGATGAAGCCCCACAGGCTCTGCCGCAACTCGACGTCGACGCCGGCGGTCGGCTCATCGAGCACGATCACCGGCGGCTTGTGCACCAGCGCCTGCCCGACCAGCACGCGGCGCTTCATCCCGCCGGACAGCGATCGCATGTTGGCATTGGCCTTTCCCGTCAGGTCCAGGTGGTGCAGGATTTCGTCGATCCATGCGCCGTTCCTGCGCAAGCCGAAATAGCCGGATTGCATCTCGAGCGTCTCGCGCACGCTGAAGAACGGATCGAAGACGAGCTCCTGCGGCACGACGCCCAGGTTCCTTCGCGACTGGCGATAGCCGGTGACGACATCGTGACCGAGAACCTTCGCGATTCCGCGATCTGCGCGAGTCAGCCCCGCAAGGATCGAGATCAGCGTGGTTTTTCCGGCGCCATTGGGACCCAGCAATCCGAAGAATTCACCCTCCTCGACAGCGAGGTCCACTCCGTCCAGGGCCCGCACGCTGCCGAAGCGGCGCGCAACATCGGTGACGTCGACGGCTAGCATTGGAGATCCGGATTCAGCGCGTGGAGGTGTCGGCGCGCATCGCCCTGCGCCGCCGTTCGGGTGGGAGGCGTCCGTTCAGCCCGCGAGCAGTTCTTCGACGCCATACACGCTCGCGAGCGACACGATGCCGGCCGGGATGGCCGCAAACGTCAAGCGGGCGCCTTCGGCGGCCGCGCGGCGCTTCAGGGCAAGCAACACGGCGAGCGCCGACGAGTCGGCCGGATCCATGCCGGCCAGGTCGACGACACCGGTTGCGGGCAGGGCCAACGCGCGCGTCGCCGCGAACACCGCCGCGGCATCCGAAAAAGTCAGCGCCCCGGAATACGTCCAGCGCTCTCCGGTCGCCGCGAAGCCGCCGGCAACCGGCAAGGGTGCGCGAAAGTTCATGCCTTGCCCGCGGGTCCCTTGCTGTTCTTGTCGCTCAGCGTCTTGATGAGGCCGTCCACACCGCCGCTTTTCACCTGCTCATTGAACTCGTCGCGGTAATTGGTCACCAGCGAAACGCCGCCGACGATGACGTCGTAGGCCTTCCAGCCTGTCGGCGTCTTGGTCATGCTGTAGTCGATCTGGACGGGCGCCTGTCCGGAACGGACGACCTCCGTCTTGACCGTGACGTCGGTCGCGGCCGGGTCGGCGCGCAGCGGCTTGTATTCCATCGTCTGGTCGCGGTATTGCGACAGCGCCCCGGAATAGGTTCGGACCAGCAACGCGCGGAACTGGTCCACGAGCACCTTCTGCTGCTCGGGCGTGGCCTTCGCCCAGTTGCGGCCCATGGCCAGCGCGGTCATCCGGTCGAAGTCGAAGTTGGGCAGGAGCTTGGTCTCGATCACCTCGCGGATGCGCTGCTGGTCGCCGGCCTGGACCTTGGGGTCCGTCTTGACGATCTGCATCACGTCGCTGGCGACGCGCTTCAGCAGCACGTCCGGTGCTTCCTGCGCGAACGCGGGCAGCGCTGCGACGGCAAGCCACATCGCCACGCAAAGATCGCGGAAATTGACCCGGGTCATCATTCGTCTTCCTTTTCTGGCGGCGGGCTGCCGTCGTAGACGTCGTACTGGCGCTTCTGCAGGTACGCCCTGCGGACAAACGTGTAGGGGTCGAGCGATGCCTGGTCGATCAGCGACGTGGTGCCAAGCGCATTCGCGCGAATGTCGACCGCGCCGATGCCGTAGATGACGTTGCGCAGCGGCACGTACGGGATGTATCCGACGGGACCGTACCAGAGCCTGATCAGCGAGCCCGTGCCGTCGCGGACCGTCGTCGGCCCCCACAACGGTATGAACAGGTATGGCCCCTGGGGAATGCCCCAGTAGCCGAAGGTCTGGCCGAAATCCTCGTTGCCTTTGGGAATGCCCAGGTCCGTGGCGATGTCGACCAGTCCGCCCAATCCCCACAGGTTGACCAGCACGCGGCCGAAGTCGTTGCCCGCCTTGTCGGTCTTGCCCTGCAGCAGCCCGTTGATGCCGGAGAAGAGGTCGTCGATGTTGCCGAACACGTTCGACACGCCCTGGCGGACCAGTTTCGGCACGTAGTCGACGTAGGCCTGCGCAATGGGTCGCATGACGTGATCGTCGATCGGCTTGTTGATCGCGTACATCGCCCGGTTCGCGGGTTCGAAGGGATCGTCGACTCGACCGGGAGCGCTCGCGCACGCCGCCAGCAGCAATGCCGCGGCCGCGGAGGCAATGGCCCGCACCCGGGTTGTCACTTGCTGCCTCCGCTGCTTGCCTTGTCGAACATGAATTGCCCGATCAATTTTTCGAGCACGACGGCCGACTGCGTCTTGCCGATGGTCCCGCCATCGGCAAGCATGACCGCATCGCCGCCGGCGTCGATGCCGATGTAGACCTCGCCCAGCAGCCCGGACGTGAGAATGGAGGCTATCGAATCTTTGGTGAACTGGTAACCGTTGTCGATCTTGAGCGCAACCACCGCTTCATAGGTCTTGGGGTCGAGCCTGATGCTGTCGACGCGGCCCACGATCACGCCCGCTGCCTTGATCGGCGCCCGCAGCTTCAGGCCGCCGATGTTGTCGAAGCGCGCTTCGAGTCGATAGCTGGGTGCCGTGCTGAACGACGCCAGGTTGCCGACCTTGAGCGCCAGGAACACGATGGCGGCAAGCCCGATCGTGACGAAGATGCCGACCCACAGGTCGATCGCGGTGCGATTCATCCGCCCATCCCTCTGAACATGAATACGGTGAGTATGAAGTCGAGGGCGAGAATCGCGAGCGACGCCTCGACCACGGTGCGCGTCGTGGCCGAGGACACGCCTTCGGCGGTCGGCTTCGCGTCGTAGCCTTCGAATACGGCAATCAGGCTGACGGCGATGCCGAAGACCACGCTCTTGATGATGCCGTTGGTGACATCGGGCCAGAAGTCGATCGCGGCCCGCATGTTACCCCAGAACGTCCCGCTGTCCACGCCGATCAGCCGGACGCCGACGATGTAGGCGCCGAATACGCCCATCACCGAGAACAGCGCGGCGAGCAGCGGCATGGAGATCACGCCGCCCCAGAAGCGGGGGGCGACGATTCGTGCCAGTGGGTCGACGGCCATCATTTCCATGGCGGCCAGCTGCTCCGTGGTCTTCATGAGGCCGATTTCCGCGGTGATCGCGCTGCCGGCACGGCTGGCGAACAGAAGTCCGGCGACCACCGGTCCCAATTCCCGCACCAGCGACAGGCCGACGAACACGCCCAGCGAATCGCCCGCGCCATACTTGTTCAGCGTGTCGTAGCCCTGCAGGCCGAGCACCATCCCCACGAACAAGCCCGACACCATGATGATCACCAGCGACAGCACGCCGGCGAAGTAGATTTCGCGAAGCGTGAGCTGGGTGCGCCGCAGCGCGGGGAACGAGTGCAGCAGAACGACAGCAAAAAAGCGCGCCGCGTAGCCCAGGCGCGCGATGGCGCTGATCGCGCCCGAGCCGACCCTGCGCAACCCGCTGGCGATCGCTTCAGCGGACACGGGCGGCGAGCTCATTGGCGTAGGGTGGCGCCGGATAATGGAAAGGAACCGGCCCATCGGGCGCGCCATCGACGAACTGGCGCACGAACGGGTCCGCGGACGCCCGTACATCGTCGGGCGTTCCCTGCGCGATGATGCGGCCCTCGGAGACGAAGTAGAGGTAATCGACGATTTTCAGCGATTCGTAGACATCGTGCGTGACCACGACCGACGTGATTCCCAGCGCGTCGTTCAACTCGCGGATCAGCTTGCCGACCACGCCAAGGGAGATGGGGTCGAGGCCCGCGAACGGCTCGTCGTAGAGCACCAGCATCGGATCCAGCGCGATGGCGCGCGCCAGCGCGACGCGACGCGCCATCCCGCCGGAAAGTTCCGACGGCCACAATTGCGCGGTGCCGCGCAGGCCGACCGCGTTGAGTTTCATGAGCACGAGGTCGCGGATCAGCTCGTCCGGCAGGTTGGTGTGCTCGCGCAGCGTGAAGGCGATATTCTCGAAAACGGACATGTCCGTGAACAGCGCGCCGAACTGGAACAGCATCCCGATTTTCCGGCGCATGGCGTAAAGGTCGTCGCGATCGAGATCGGGTACCGACTGCCCGGCGACCAGCAGGCGCCCGGCCTGGGGGCGCAGCTGTCCCCCGATCAGCCGCAGGATCGTGGTCTTGCCGCAGCCGGAGCCGCCCATGATCGCGACGACCTTGCCGCGGCGGATCGGCATGTCGATGCCCCGCAGGACCGGACGGTGCGGGTCATAACCATAGGTCACGCCGATCAGTTCGACGGCGTTCTCCATGGAGGGGGTTGGCGCGGAGGCGGGCGACATTGATGCGGCGGTCACGCGAACGTTTCCGAAGGAATCCACTTCATGGCGGACGGCGATTGTAGCCTCTGTGCCCGGACCGGGGCAATGACCCGCGGTCATTTATCACCCTTTGTACAGCCTCAGGGCGACCTGGCGCGTTCGCGCTTAAGCAGGAGCTGTTCGGCCTGCAAAAGGTCTTCGGGCCTGCCGAGCAATACGACGACGTCACCCGTCTCGAAGCGAAAGTCACCGCCGGGTCGCACCGAGCGCGCGCCGCGCCGGCGAACCCCGGTCATTTCGACCAGCGGGCCGAGTTCCAGCTCCGCCAACGTCCGTCCGACCGCTCGCGCCCGCTGGGAAAGCATGATCGAGCGAAGCCTGGGCTGGACGTTTTCGGCGGCATCCGCGGTGTCCGTGGCGCCGTGGAAGAAGCCACGGAACAGACCGTACCGTTCCTCTCGAATGGTCCTGATGCGCTTCAGTACATTGTTCAGCGGCACACCGAGCAGAAGCAACGCGTGCGACGCCAGCATGAGGCTGCCTTCCAGGACCTCCGGAACGACCTCGGCGGCACCCGCGTCCATCAGCCTCGGGAGCTCGCTGTCGTCCACAGTGCGCACGATGACCGGCAGCTCCGGTCGGATCTGCCGCACCAAGTGGAGTATCTTGAGCGCGATCGGGATGTCGGCGAACGTGATCACGACGGCCTTGGCCTTGGCCACGCCGGCCGACGTCAACGCCTCGCGCCGGCTCGCGTCTCCATAAACCACGACGCCGCCGTCCGCCTCGCGCACGCGCTCCGGATCGGAATCGAGTGCGACGTAGGAAATGTCCTCCGCCTCGAGCAGGCGCGCGAGGTTCTGTCCGCTGCGACCGTAGCCGCAAACGATGACGTGGTCCTGGCGGGACATGGTCTTGGCGGCGATCTGCGTGACCTGCGCCGCGCGCGCGAGCCAGTCGTTGGCGGTGAGCTTGCGCACGATTGGCTCGGCATACTGAATCACGACTGGCGCCGAGAGCATCGACAGGATCATGGCCGCGAGCACCGGCTGCGTGAGTTCCGCGGGTACGAGCGCACGCTGCGTGGCCAACGCCAGCATTACCAGTGCCAGTTCACCTGCCTGAGCGAGGTAGAACCCGGTCCGGAGCGATGCCGACAACGGCGATCCGAACGCCCGGGCCAGTGCCACGATGAGCACGAGCTTTGCAATGACGGGGACGACCAGCAACAGCGCCACCAGGCCCAGTTGTGCCATCACTACCTTGAGGTCGAGCGCCATGCCGACGGTGACGAAGAAAAGCCCGAGAAGGACGTCGCGGAACGGCTTGATGTCTTCCTCGACCTGGTAGCGGTATTCCGTCTCCGCGATAAGCATGCCCGCCAGGAACGCACCCAGCGCCAGGGACAGGCCGAGGTATGCCGTCAGGCTGGCCAGCCCCAGCGTCACCAGAAGCACGTTGAGCACGAAAAGCTCGGACGACCGCTGCCTGGCTACCACGTGGAACCACTTGCGCATCGGCCGTTGCCCGAAGTACAAGATGAGCGTCAGCGCAACGCCCGCCTTGAGCGCGGCGAGCTCGAGCTCCATCGCCATCTCGCCGCCGCCCCTTCCCAGCGATGGAATGATGATCAGGAATGCCACTACGGCGAGGTCCTGGAACAGCAGGATCGCCAGGCTGTCGCGGCCGTGCGGTGCATTGAGCTCCATGCGCTCCGCGAGCATCTTGGAGACGATCGCGGTGGAGCTCATGGCCAGCGCGCCGCCCAGCACGAGTCCAGGCTTCCAGCCATACCCCAGGAAATGCAACGCTGCCATTGCGGCAGCCGTCGTGATCGTGACTTGCGCCAAGCCCAATCCGAACACGGCGCGTTGCATCGAACGCAACTGCGGAAGGCTGAATTCCAGGCCCACCGAGAACATCAGGAACACGATGCCGAATTCCGCGAGTTCGCGCGTGTCGGCGTCGTCGGGCACCCATCCCAGTCCGTGCGGTCCCACGACGATGCCCACGAGCAGGTAGCCGAGGATTGCGGGCAGCCTGACCAGGCGGCACACCACGACGACCACGACCGCCGCCGCGAGCAGGATCAGGATCAGTTTGAGGGTATCGGGCACGGGAGTGGCCGTCGCAAAGTATCGCGAGCCGCCCCGCGGCCCGCACGATACTTTGCGCCGGTGTTATCCAAAATTACCACGAACGGCTCGGGAAGGTCCGTCGCCGTCCGTAAACGGGGCCCCCTCAAAAACCGGGCGGTGCGCCGATTCCAGGCGGAAAGCTATACTTGCCCGATGAACGCGCGAAACCACTCGCATGCGGATCGACTTGCCGTCGAACCGGCGCGCGCGCTGGCGCTTGCGCGCGACGTGCTTGCCACCGAGGCCACGGCGATCAACGCGCTGTCCGCGCGCCTGGGCGCCCCCTTCGTTGCCGCGGTGGAACTGATCCTCAATTGCCGCGGTCGGGTCGTCGTCGCCGGGATCGGCAAGTCCGGACACATCGGCCGCAAGCTCGCGGCCACTCTCGCATCCACGGGCACGCCGGCGTTCTTTGTCCATCCGGCCGACGCATCGCATGGCGACCTGGGGATGATCACGTCCGAGGACATCGTCGTGATGCTGTCGAACTCCGGCGAAACGGACGAACTGGTCGCGCTGATCCCCCATCTCAAGCGTGAAGGCGCGCGTCTCGTCGCGCTCACCGGAAACGAAGACAGTTCGCTTGCGCAAGCGGCCGATGTGCATCTTGACGCCGCCGTCGACGTCGAGGCGTGTCCGCTCGGGCTCGCGCCGACCGCGAGCACCACGGCGGCGTTGGCCCTGGGTGACGCCCTCGCGCTCGCGCTGCTCGACGCCCGCGGATTTTCCGCGGAGGACTTCGCACGCTCGCACCCGGGCGGCGCGCTTGGGCGGCGGCTGCTGACGCGCGTCGCCGACTTGATGCGCACGGGCCAGGACCTGCCCAGGTCCCCGGTCACGGCCACGCTCGCGGACGCGATACTCGAAATGAGCCGCAAGGGCATGGGCATGACGGCTGTGGTCGACGGCGATGGGCGAATCGCCGGCATCTTCACCGACGGCGACCTGCGCCGCTGCCTCGACCGCATACGCGACGTCGCCGCCGTGAAGGTCGCCGACTTCATGACATCCTCCCCGCGCACGATCACCGCGGACCGGCTTGCAGTCGACTGCGTTGACGTGATGGAGGCGCCGCCCAAGGTGTCCCAGCTGCTGGTGGTCGACGAGCAGCGCAGGCTGGTCGGCGCGCTGCACCTGCACGACCTCTTTCGCGCAAGAATCGTGTGATGGCCGCCCATCCTCCGACCGATATCTCCACCGATGTCCTTGCCCGTGCGCGCCGGATTCGCCTTCTCTCCTGCGACGTCGACGGCGTGCTGACCGACGGCCGCATCTACGTCGACGACCACGGCCACGAGACCAAGGCCTATTCCGCGCTCGACGGCGTCGGCATCGGCCTGTTGCATCGGGCCGGCATCGCAGTGGCCTGGATCACGGGAAGTTCCTCGCCTGCGGTGACGCACCGGGCCCGCCGCTGCAATGTCGAGCACGTCGTGCTGGGCGCCGCCGACAAGCACGCTCCCTGGGAGGCGCTGCGGGCGGAATTGGGCATTGCCGCCGCCGATTGCGCGCACATGGGCGACGACCTGCCGGACCTCGCCATATTCCATGCCTGCGGTTTCGCGATCACCGTCCCGCACGCGCCGCCGTCGGTGCGGGAGCATGCGCATTACGTGACCGCGCGCGATGGCGGCGCCGGCGCGGTGCGTGAACTTGCAGATTTCATCCTGGCGGCGCAGGGGTGGCACCTGGGCCCGGGAATCCCGCCGCCGCGCGCAGCCTAGCCGCTGCCATACGCCCAACAGTTGACGACAAGCATGGCCGACAACCGCCCCAACCGCAGCTGGCTCGACCGCGCGACCGCGTGGTCGCCGGTGCTGCTGCTTGGCGGCCTCGCCGCGTTGACGTACTGGCTGGATGCGCAGGTGCAGCCGCCGGCGCCCCGCCGCGACGGATCGGCGCGGCACGACCCCGATATCGTCGTTGAGGGCGTGCGAGTCTTGAAGCTGGATCCGGAAGGCCGCCCGCTGCAGATGCTCTCGGCGCGACGCGCTGAACATTTCCCGGATGACCTGACCACGGATTTCCACGACATCTCCCTCGCCGAGACGCGTGCCGGCAAGCCGCCGGTCAACATCACCGCGGCGGAGGCCACGCTGACTGGCGATCGCGAGAACGTCTATTTCAAGGGAAATGTCCGCCTGGTGCGGGAAGCGACGCCCGCAACGGCCAAGGAACAGGCGAGCGGGCCGATGACGTTGACCACGGAATTCCTGCACGTGATGCCGAGCAAGAACCTGGCGCGCACGGACAAGGCTGTGTCGATCACCGACCCCCGTGGGATAATCAACGCGACCGGTATGGAGGCCGACAGCGAGGCCAAGACCATCAAGTTCAAATCCGGAATCAGCGGACACATGGAACCCAGGAAATAGCCGAGCATGGAATCGACATCCCGCGTTCGCAGCGGCTGGCCGGCGATGGCGGCGTCCCTGCTGTGCCTTGCGCTTGTGTGGACCGGACAGGTCCGCGCCGAAAAGGCCGATCGCGAAAAGAACATCGAGTTCCAGGGCGACACGGGCGGCGGAAATGCGGAAGCCAAGACCGGCGAGCTCTCCGGCAACGTCATCATCACCCAGGGCACCATGACCATCCGCGCCGACCGCGTGACCTTCAAGCAGAATGCCGACAATTCCCTGTCGGCGACCGCCTACGGGAATCCCGTTCGTTTCCGCGAAAAGCGCGATGGCGCCGATGACTACTACGAAGGCTACGCGCAGCGCATCGTCTATGACGGGGAAAGGCGCTTCATCGAGCTGTTCGAGAATGCGCTCCTCAGGAAAGCCGGCGACGAGATCCGCAGCAATTACATCACCTACAACGCCGCGACCGAGAAATTCACGGCCGAAGGCCGCCCGGACGCCAAGCCGACCGCGGCCGGCGAAGCGCCGCTCGGCGCGCGCGTGCGCGGCACCTTCCAGCCAAGGAGCGACGACAAGTCGGGCAAGGCGTCCGCAAAGGACAAGGCCGACGCCGCGCCGGACAAGGACAAGGGAACGGCCGCCAAGGACAAAGGCAAGGGCGAGGCGACGAAGGGCGCCGTGCCGTTGACGCTACAGCCGTCCGGAGACCTGGCGCCCGCGAAATGAGCAAACTGTCGGCGGCCGAGCTGCGGAAGTCCTACAAGGCGCGCACGGTCGTCCACGACGTCTCGCTCGACGTCGCAAGCGGCGAGGTGGTGGGGCTGCTGGGCCCGAACGGCGCCGGCAAGACCACCTGCTTCTACATGATCGTCGGGCTGATCTCCTCCGACGGAGGGAGCATCGAACTCGACGGAGAGAACCTGTCGCGCCTGCCCATCCACAAGCGCGCGCGTCGCGGACTGTCCTATCTTCCGCAGGAGGCGTCGATTTTCCGTAAGCTCACGGTGGCCGAGAACGTCCGCGCGATCCTCGAGCTGCAGGACGTGGACGCCGACACGCTGTCCAACCGCCTCGATGCGCTGCTGGAGGATCTTTCGATTTCCCACCTGGCGGATGCGCCCGCCATCTCGTTGTCCGGCGGCGAGCGGCGCCGGTGCGAGATTGCGCGCGCGCTCGCCACCCGTCCCCGTTTCATCCTTCTGGACGAGCCGTTCGCCGGGGTGGACCCGATCGCGGTGCTCGACATCCAGAAGATCATCGGCTTCCTGAAGGAGCGCGGGATCGGCGTGCTCATCACCGACCACAACGTCCGCGAAACGCTGGGTATCTGCGATCGCGCCTACATCATCAACGAGGGCCGGGTGCTGGCATCCGGCGCGCCGGGCGAGATTGTCTATAATGAGGACGTTCGCAAGGTCTATCTCGGCGAGCACTTCCGTCTCTGATCTGGGCGGACCCCAAGCGCAATGAAGCAGACGCTCCAGCTCAAGCTCAACCAGCACCTGACGCTGACCCCGCAGCTGCAGCAGTCGATCAAGCTGCTGCAGCTGTCGACGCTCGAGCTCAATGCCGAAGTCGACCGGATGCTGCAGGAGAATCCGCTGCTCGAGCGCGAGGACGGCGATGACGATTCTCCGCCGCAGGAATACCAGGTGGCCGGGACGGCGCCGGGCCCTGTGACCAGCGAGCGTGTCGCCCGCGAAGAGGGAGACAGCGACTCCTATCAGGGCAACGAAGGAGACAGCGCCGGCGAGGGAGACCCGATGCAGGGCGCAGACGCCGCCCCCACGCGCGACGACCTTCCGGACGTGACCGATTTTTCCGACTACGGCGGCGGCGGCACCGATGGCGACTGGGGTGGCGGCAGCGGCAGTTCCAACGAGGACGACGACTTCACGCCGCAGCAGATCGCGACCAGTTCGCTGCGCGACCACCTGATGGGACAGCTGGCGCTCCTCAACCTGCCGCTGCGCGACCGTCAGGTCGTCGCCGCGCTGATCGACGCGCTCGATGACGACGGCTATCTTGCGTCCTCGCTCGAGGAGATCGCCGAGATGTTCTCGGAGCACGACGCGCTCGAGCCCGAGGAACTGGTAATCGGCCTCAAGTACCTGCAGAGTTTCGAGCCGGCGGGAGTAGGCGCCCGCGATCCGGCGGAATGCCTGGCGCTGCAGTTGAAGCTGCTGCCCGCCTCGACCCCCTATCGCAGCGAGGCGCTGAAGATCGTCGAGGGGCACTTGCCGCTGCTTGCAAGCCGGGATTTCACCAAGCTCAAGCGGGTCCTGCATTGCGACGACGCCTGCGTCAAGGCGATGCGCGAATTGATCCGGAGCCTGTCCCCCCGACCCGGCGCCGCGTTCTCGAAGGACGAGGCGAACTACGTCATACCCGATGTCATCGTGCGCAAGGTCCGCGGGCAGTGGGTGGCCACCCTCAACGAAGCCGCCATGCCCAAGCTGCGGCTCAACCGCATCTACGCAGACATCCTGACCCGCAACCGCGAGTCGTCCAACCAGCAGCTCGCCGCCCACCTGCAGGAAGCCAAGTGGCTGATCCGCAACGTGCAGCAGCGCTTCGACACGATCCTGCGCGTGGCCAAGGCCATCGTCGAGCGCCAGCGCCGTTTCTTCGAGCACGGCGAAGTGGCGATGCGGCCGATGGTGCTGCGCGAGATCGCCGACATGCTCACGCTGCACGAGTCGACGATATCGCGGGTAACGACGCAAAAGTACATGCTGACGCCGCGCGGCACGTTCGAGCTCAAGTATTTCTTCGGCAGCCATGTCGCGACCGACTCCGGCGGCGCGGCGTCGGCCACCGCCATCCGCGCGCTGATCAAGCAGCTGGTCGCCGCGGAGGACCCGAAGGCGCCGCTGACCGACAGCCGGATTGCCGACGTCCTGGGCGAACAGGGCATCATTGTCGCGCGCCGCACCGTTGCCAAGTACCGGGAGGCGCTGTCCATCCCTCCCATCAACCTGCGCAAGGCAATCTAGGCGTACATTGGCTGCACGCCCGCGCAGAAGAGCCCGCCGCGACGCCGCGGCGAAAAGAGCGCAACACGAGAGGAGAGCTTGATGAATTTGAACCTCACCGGCATTCACCTGGAAATCACGCCCGCGATCCGCGCCTATGTGGTGGCGAAGATGGACCGCGTGACGCGACATTTCGATCATGTGATCGACGTGAACGTGATGCTGTCGGTGGACAAGCTGCGACAGAAAGTCGAGGCGAACGTGCATGTGCGGGGCAAGGAGATTCATGCCGAGTCGACCGAGCCCGACATGTACGCCGCGATCGATTCCCTGGTCGACAAGCTCGACCGGATGGTTGTCAAGCACAAGGAGAAGCAGTCCGCGCACCGCGTGGATCGCGAAGTGATCGAACGGTCGATCGCTCCCGCCGAGCCGGGGCCGGCGGACTGACGACCGCGAACCGGAACAATCCCTGTCACGCGGCCCGCCCGATGAACAGAATCGCCGAACTGCTGCCCGCCGCCAACATCGCGCTGGACCTCGACGTGACGACCAAGCCCCGGCTGTTCGAGGAGGCCGGCAAGCTGTTCGCGGCAAGCGACTCGATCGACGCCCAGACGATCACGGCGAGTCTCGCAGCTCGCGAAAAGCTGGGCTCGACCGGATTGGGGCAGGGCATCGCGATTCCGCACGGACGCATCCGCGGACTCAAGGAAGCGCGGGGCGCCTTCGCCCGGCTGAAGACGGCCATACCCTTCGACGCTCCGGACGCCAAGCCGGTGTCCCAGGTGTTCGTGCTGCTCGTGCCCGAAAAGGCGACGGACCTGCACCTGCAGCTGTTGTCGGAACTCGCGCAGATGTTCTCCGAGCGCTCCTTTCGCGACCGGCTCGCCGCTGCGGGCAGCACCGCCGAACTTGCGGCCGTGTTTCGCGACTGGCCCCCTGCATGATCGGCGACGGCGCCGTCATCCGGCAGGTCAGCGTCGAGCGCCTGTTCGACGAAAACCGCGAGCGGCTGGGGCTCGTCTGGCATGGCGGCAAGCAGGGCGGCAGCAGGGTGCTGACCGGCGATTCCGCATTGAAGCCCACCGTCGGCCAAGTCGGGCACATGAATTTCATCCACCCGTTTCGCATCCAGATCCTGGGTGCGGCGGAAGCGGCCTATCTGCGAGCGCTGCCCGAGGACGAGCTCCAGCGATCCCTCAGCCGCCTGTTCACGACCGAACTGGTGGCGGTCGTCGTCGCCAACGACGAAGCGATGCCGCAGCACCTCCTCCAGCAGTGCGACGCGCACCACATCGCGATGTTCACTTCGCCGCAGCCCTCGCCGCACATTGTCGACGTGTTCAGGCTCTATCTCGCGCGGATGCTCGCCGAATCGACGACCTTGCACGGCGTGTTCCTCGACGTGCTGGAAATGGGCGTGCTGATCACGGGCGCGTCGGCCATCGGCAAGAGCGAACTGGCGCTGGAGCTCATTTCGCGAGGCAATGGACTCGTCGCCGACGACATCGTCGAGCTCTTTCGCATTTCCCCCGACACCGTCGAGGGCCGCTGTCCTGCCGTCCTGCGCGATTTCCTCGAGGTTCGCGGCATCGGCGTGCTCAACATCCGAACCATCTTCGGCGAAACCGCCGTTCGCCCGCGCAAGCTCCTGAAGCTGCTGGTGCACCTCGAGGACCACGGGCACGACGCCTTCACCGAACTCGACCGACTGCAGGTGAACGCGACGTATCAGGACGTGCTTTCCGTTCCCATACGCAAGGTCACGATTCCGGTTGCCGCCGGCCGCAACCTGGCCGTGCTGGTGGAAGCCGCCGTGCGCAATTTCGTGCTGAACCAGCGCGGCATCGACAGCACGAAGGAATTCATCGAGCGGCAGCAGAAGCTGATGGAAGACGGCGACTGAGTGGACGCCATGCGGCAACCGCGCGGGAACCGAGCCTAGGCAGCCTCGAACCATGTCCATGGACCTGCTCCTGATCGGCGGCCTCTCGGGCTCCGGCAAGAGCGTTGCGCTGGCGGCGCTCGAAGACTCCGGCTACTACGCCGTCAACAACCTCGCGCCCGCTTTGCTGCCGGAAACGATCAGGTACCTCGCGCGAAGCGGGCAGGAGCGCGTCGCCGTTGCGCTCGACGTCAAGACCGGCCCCGGCCTGCCGGGCCTTGCGCAGGTCATCGACAATGCCAGGAGCGCCGGCTGGACCGTGCGATTCCTTTACCTCGACACCAAGACCGACACCCTGGTCAAGCGTTTTTCGGAGACGCGCCGCCGCCACCCCTTCTCGAGCGACCAGCGCACGCTGACCGAAGCCATCGCCTATGAGCGCGCGCTGATGGCCGACGCGCGCGAATTGGGCTTTGCCTTCGATACCAGCGACCTTTCGGCCGCGGCGCTGCGCGGCTGGATCAAGGATTTCATTTCGGTCGACCCCTCCCAGCTCACGCTGCTGCTGGAGTCCTTCGGCTTCAAGCATGGCGTCCCGCTGGACGCGGATCTCGTGTTCGACGTCCGGTGCCTGCCCAATCCCCACTACGAACCCGCGCTGGCGCCCCTGACCGGCAGGGACGCGAAAGTCGTGACGTTCCTCGAGGCCTTTCCCGTAGTGGAACGGATGTACGACGACATCCACCGTTTTGTCGCGAGCTGGCTGCCCGACTACGCACGCGACAACCGCAACTACCTCACGGTCGCCATCGGCTGCACCGGCGGCCGCCACCGCTCGGTGTACCTGGCCGAACGCCTGGCGCGTGCGTTCTCGCCGCGCTATCAGGTGCTGACGCGCCACCGCGAACTGCAGCTGGAGTCCACGCCCTGACGAGCCGCCCTGAACGGCGGTGCCTGCACTCCGCCGGCGCTACAATCCTCCGGATGGGCACTCCGAATCCTGCGCAGGACCACGCACCTTGACCGGCGGCGAATCACCCATTTCGACGATCACGCTGGCCTTCACCGGCGCCTCGGGCATGCCGTACGGCCTGCGCCTGCTCGAATGCCTGCTGGCGGCAGGTCGCCGCGTCTACCTGATCTATTCGCCGGCCGCCCAGATCGTTGCCAGGCAGGAGTGCGGCCTCACGTTGCCGGCACAGCCGCGCGAGGCTGCGCGCATGTTCAGCGAACGCTACGGCGCGCCCGCGGGCCAGCTTGCGGTGTTCGCGCGCGAGGACTGGCTCGCGCCCGTGGCATCCGGCTCCAATCCCGCCGACGCAATGGCGGTGTGCCCGTGCAGCATGGGGACGCTAGGCGCGATCGCGCACGGATTGGCCGACAACCTGATCGAACGCGCGGCGGACGTCATGTTGAAGGAACGCCGGCCGCTGGTCCTGGTGCCGCGCGAAACGCCGTTGTCCACGATTCATCTCGACAACATGCTGAAGCTCGCCCACGCGGGCGCGGTGATCCTCCCGCCGGCGCCGGGCTTCTATGCCAAGCCGCAGAGCGTCGCCGATGTCGTCGATTTTGTCGTTGCTCGCGTGCTCGACCAGCTGGGTGTGCCCCATGACCTGGTGCCCCGATGGGGAGAAGATCGCGCCGGTACCACGGCTCCGCTGTCGCGGTCCGTCTGATGTGGCCGTTTGCGCGTGCCGGGGACAACCGGCAGTCCGCGGATCGAAAGCCGGTTCCGCTGCCGCTCTTTCCGCTGTCGACCGTGCTGTTCCCGGGCGGCGTGCTGCCGCTCAAGATCTTCGAGCAGCGCTACATCGACATGGCCAAGACCTGCCTCAAGGAGGGCCGCCCGTTCGGCGTGTGCCTGATCACGCAGGGCAGCGAGGTTGCGACGACCCGCGGCACGACACCCGAGTTCGCCAGGGTCGGCACGCAGGCGCGCATCGTCGACTTCGACATGCCGCAGCTTGGCATCCTGCACGTGGCCACGCGCGGCGGGACCCGCTTCCAGGTGCAAAGCCACGTCGTGGAATCCTCCGGACTGATTGTGGGCGAGGTGACGCCCATTGCCGCGGAGGCGCCGCTGGCGCTCGCCGATGGCTTCGCTCCGCTGGCGAACCTGCTTGAACTGGTCGCGAGCCGCGTGGGTCCCCAGAACTTTCCGGCGGAACGTGACTACGGCGACGCATCCTGGGTCGGTTACCGCCTGGCCGAATTGCTGCCGTTGCCGCTGCACATCAAGCAGAGCATGCTCGAGATCAACGATGCCGGCGTGCGACTCAAGGTGCTGCAGCAGTTCCTGGCGCAGCATGGGCTCATCGACGACGCCGTCCCCAAGCTATAATCCGCCATTCGACGGACGAGCAACAGCAGGACACCATGGCCGGCCACAGCAAATGGGCGAACATCAAGCACAAGAAGGCCGCGACCGACGCCAAGCGCGGCAAGATCTTCACTCGCCTCATCAAGGAAATCACGGTCGCGGCGCGCCTTGGCGGCGGTGATCCGTCGATGAATCCCCGGCTGCGCCTGGCGGTGGACAAGGCGTACAGCCAGAACATGCCCAAGGACACGATCGAGCGCGCGGCCAAGCGCGGATCGGGCGACCTGGAAGGCGTGAACTACGAGGAAATCCGCTACGAGGGCTACGGCATCAACGGCGCGGCCGTGATCGTCGACTGCATGACCGACAACAAGACCCGCACGGTCGCCGACGTGCGGCACGCGTTTTCGAAGTATGGCGGCAATCTCGGCACCGACGGCTCGGTGGCATTCCTGTTCAAGCATTGCGGCCAGATCCTGTTCGCGCCCGGCACCGACGAGGACAAGCTGATGGAGGCTGCGCTGGACGCCGGCGCCGACGACGTCGTCAGCAACGACGACGGCAGCATCGAGGTGGTCACGGGGCCTTACGATTTCGTCACCGTCAAGGATGCGCTGGCCAAGGCCGGCTTCAAGGCCGAATTCGCGGAAGTCACGATGAAGCCCGCCACCGAGATCGAGATGACCGGAGAGGACGCCTCCAGGATGCAAAAGCTCCTCGATGCGCTCGAGTCGCTCGACGACGTGCAGGAGGTCTACACGTCGGCAGTCATCGCCGGGACCTAGAACGGCGCCGTGGCCACGCTCGCGTCCGCCCGGCGCATCCTCGGGATCGATCCGGGACTGCGGGTCACGGGCTTCGGCATCATCGTCCAGCAGGGCAACGCGCTGACCTATGTCACCAGCGGCTGCATTCGCGCGACCGGCGAAAGCCTGCCAGTGCGACTCGGCATCATCGCCCGCGACCTCGCGCACGTCATTGCCGAGGAAGCGCCCGGCGAAGTGGCCGTGGAAAAGGTCTTCGTGAACATCAATCCCAGTTCGACGCTGCTGCTGGGCCAAGCTCGCGGAGCCGCCATTGCCGCCGCGGTCCTGGCCGGACTGCCCGTGCACGAGTACACGGCGGGCCAGGTCAAGCAGGCCGTGGTCGGCAAGGGTCGCGCGGCCAAGACCCAAGTGCAGGACATGGTGCGGCGCCTGTTGCAATTGTCCGGCAGGCCGTCGCCAGACGCCGCCGACGCGCTGGCCTGCGCGATCTGCCACGCCCATGGAAGCGTCGGCGCCGGCGCGTTGCGCGGCGCCGGCGGCTCGATGCGACGCGGCCGGATCGCCAGGTGAAGGCTCGGCGGCCGGCACGGCGTCCGATCGCCGTGATCTTCGACATGGACGGCCTCATGCTGGACACCGAGTCGCTCGGACGGGAGACGTGGCGCGTGGCCGCCGACGCCGTCGGCGTCGAATTCGATCCCGATCTGCTGCCCGCGATGATCGGCCGAAACTACCGCGACTGCCGCCAGATGCTGCGCGAACGCTATGGCCCTGCCTACCCGGTCGAGGAGCTCACCGCGGCGTGCCTGGCCACGTTCGACGCCATCGTCGCGCGCGACGGCATCGCGCAGAAACCCGGCCTCCCCGAGCTGCTGGACTGGCTCGAGCGCGAGAACGTGGTGCGCGCGGTGGCGACGTCCACGCGTCGCGACCGCGCCGAAGCGCAGTTGACGCGGCAGGGATTGCTCTCCCGATTCGCGACGCTGGTCGGCGGCAACGAGGTCGACCGCGGCAAGCCCGAGCCCGACATTTTCCTTCTCGCCGCCGAACGGCTCGACGTGGCGGCCACGGACTGCGTCGTACTCGAGGATTCCGAGCCGGGCGTGCGCGCCGCGCTTGCCGCAGGCATGATGCCGATCATGGTCCCCGACCTGCAGGGCCCTTCGGCCGAACTGCTCGCGCGCGAGCCGCTCGTGCTTGCGTCGCTGCACGACGTGCGCGCGCATCTGGCACTGCTCCCTCCCTGACTTCCGACCGCCGGCCATTCCGTCCGGCCGCCATCCCGACCGGCCGCCACCGGCGACATGCGTCCTTCGGTTGGAGCGCGGCACAGGCCATCCGATCCGGGCTCAGCTGACGCCAATCTTGTCGTCGGATGCATAGGACGCCGCGCGGCGGGAGGTCAACACACGACCACCCGCCGCGCATCGTACGCATGGCGCCGACGGTGCCAGATTCGCCCATGACCGGACGGCCTGCTTCGCGCCGCGTCAGCGCAACGTCATCGCATTCACAACGGTGAGGGTCGTACATTCGCACCGGGTTGCCATCGCAGTGGTTGGGGCAGCACACCCGCACCGGGTTGCCGCTTCGCAGCGGTTGGGGCCGCGCGAGTGCGCGTAGGTCGCGCCAGCCGTCGCGGGTGGCGCGGCAAGCGAAGTCTTGTGTTGACGAGCGCCGGCGCGCCGGGAACCCGCAGGCCGGCGATTGCGACCTCCAAGCAATCGTGCGGCCCCAACCGCTGCGACAAATCCTGCAGTCCCAACCGCCGCGATAATTCCCGCGGCCCCAACCGCTGCGACAAACGTTGCCGTCGCGCGCACGTGGCGCCGAGCGCTCCCGCGGCCCATGCGATAATCACGGATCATGATCGGTCGCCTGTCGGGCATCCTCCTCGAAAAGAATCCGCCCCAGCTGCTGCTGGACGTGCAAGGCGTCGCGTACGAAGTCGACGTGCCGATGAGCACGTTCTACAACCTGCCAGGCCTTGGCGAGCGCATCACGCTGTGGACGCACCTCGTGGTGCGCGAGGACGCCCACCTGCTTTTCGGTTTCGGCAGCGACAGCGAACGCCGCGCGTTCCGGCAACTGCTCAAGATCACCGGCGTGGGCGCGCGCACGGCGTTGTCCGTGCTCTCCGGATTGTCCGTGGCCGAACTGGCCCAGGCGGTCACCATGCAGGAAACCGGGCGGCTGACGAAGATTCCCGGCATCGGCAAGAAGACCGCGGAGCGCCTGTTGCTCGAGTTGAAGGACAAGATCGGCGCTGACCTCACGGCGGTCGTCGGCGTGTTCAAGGCACCCCCTGCATCAAGCGATATCCTGCATGCGCTCCTGGCGCTCGGCTACAGCGACAAGGAAGCCGTGGCCGCGGTGAAACGCCTTCCGGAAGGCCTGGCGGTTGCCGACGGCATCCGGCAGGCGTTGAAGCTGCTCGCGAAAGCCTAGGGCCCGCATGTCGTCCCAGCGCCAGGGCCTTCTGCCGACAATCGCGATTCCTGCCGGCGTTTTCCGGCGCGGGATCAACCTGTGGCCGCCTTTCGTCGGCGCCGGCATCCGTGTCGCGCACGTGTCCGGCGACTTTCGCGCGATCGATGTCGTGCTGAAGCTCGGTCTCCTCAACCGCAACTATTTCGGCACCCAGTTCGGCGGTTCGATGTTCGCGATGACGGACCCGTTCTTCGCGCTGATGATGCTGCGCAATCTCGGCCCGGACTACGTGGTGTGGGATCGCGCGGCCGCGATCCGCTACGTGCAGCCGGGGCGCGGTGCCGTCGTCGCGCGATTTCGCCTGTCGGCCGCGGCGATCGCACGTGCGCGCAGGGCGACCGCGGGTGGCGCCCGGTACGAGCCGGTGTTCCGTGTTCGCGTGACCGACCGTCACGGCGAAACAGTCGCCGAGGTGGACAAGATGCTGTACGTCCGGCGCCGGACGGGAACCAGGACTCGCGCGGCCGACTCTTCCGCCACCGATACGCCGCGCCGGCCGCGCGGCGGCAAGGGCTAGAATTCGATCCATGGCAATCGAATCCGACCACCTCAGCCGCATGGTGACGCCGAACCCGGCGAGCGCCCAGGAAGAGGTCATCGAGCGAGCGCTTCGCCCGCGCGGACTCGACGAATATGTCGGGCAGGAGAAGATCCGCGAGCAGCTCGCGATCTTTATCGCCGCGACGAGGAAGCGCAACGAAGCGCTGGACCATGTGCTGCTGTTCGGGCCGCCCGGCCTGGGAAAGACCACGCTCTCGCACATCATCGCGCACGAGCTCGGCGTCAACCTGCGCCAGACATCCGGTCCGGTGCTGGAGCGGCCGGGCGACCTGGCGGCGCTGCTCACCAACCTCGAACCGCGCGACGTGCTGTTCATCGACGAGATTCACCGGCTTTCTCCGATCGTCGAAGAAATACTTTATCCGGCGCTGGAAGACTTCCAGATCGACATCATGATCGGCGAAGGTCCGGCGGCGCGCAGCGTCAAGCTCGACCTGCCGCCCTTCACGCTGGTCGGTGCCACCACGCGCGCAGGCATGCTCACCAACCCTCTGCGCGACCGATTCGGCATCGTGGCGCGCCTCGAGTTCTACAGCGCGGAAGAGCTCACACGCATCGTCAGGCGCTCCGCCGCGCTGCTCGACATCGTGCTCGACCCCGAGGGCGCGCTGGAAATCGCGCGCCGTTCGCGCGGCACGCCGCGGATCGTCAACAGGCTGCTCCGCCGCGTCCGCGATTTCGCGGAAGTGAAGGCCGATGGCGAGGTCACGCGCGCCGTGGCCGACGCGGCGCTGTCGATGCTCGACGTCGACGCCTCCGGCCTTGACGTCATGGACCGCAAGCTGATCCAGACCGTGCTGCAGAAATTCGACGGCGGCCCGGTCGGCGTCGACAACCTGGCCGCCGCCATCGGCGAGGAGCGCGACACCATCGAAGACGTGCTGGAGCCGTTCCTGATCCAGCAGGGCTACCTGCAGCGCACGGCGCGCGGCCGCATTGCCACGGCGCTGTCCTACCGCCATTTCGGCCTCGCGCCGCCGAGCGGCGACACCGAATTGTTTCCTCGCGAATGAGCGGCGCGGAGCCGCCTCAAGCCGCTCGCCCCCCCTGGGGGGAGGCGGCGCGCAGCGACGCTTCGGGGGGATCCTCCATGAGCGGCGCGGAGCCGCCTCAAGCCGCTCGCCC
>DAOMGB010000020.1:39922-42560 GCA_035430095.1 Casimicrobiaceae bacterium
AAATTCATGGAGCGCGCCCGGACGGAATGGCTCGAGGCGCTGGGCTTTCCCCTCGCCGCCTTCGAGAGCGCGCACGGCGTGGTGTTCGTCGTCCATCGCTGCGAAATCGACTTCCTCAAGCCCGCGCGGTTGAACGATGCGCTCGACGTGTCGGTCGAACCGGTCAAGATCGGGGCGTCGACGATCCGGGCACGGCAGGATGTTCGCCGCGGCGCCGATCTGCTGACCCGCGCGCTGGTCACGCTCGCGTGCCTCGATGCACGGCGCTGGAGGCCGGTGCGCATGCCGGCCGCGCTGGTCACCCATCTGGAGATTCCCGCTTGAACCTGCACACCGACCTTTCGTTCATCACGCTGATCGCTCAGGCGTCGTTCGTCGTGCAGGCGGTGCTCGCGCTGCTGGTCTTCCTGTCGTTGTGGTCGTGGTGGCAGATCTTCCTTAAGATGTTCCAGTTGCGGCGAGCGGCGCGCGACACCGACATTTTCGAGGACGAGTTCTGGAAGGGCGGCGATCTGCTCGACCTCTACCAGCGCATGTCGCAGTCGCGCACGGGCAGCGGCATGGAGCACATCTTCAGCGCCGGCTTCCGTGAATTTTCAAAGCACCGCAAGCAGGGCAGCTCATCGTTGATCACGCTGGACAGCGCACGCCGCGCGATGCGCGCAGCCTACCAGCGGGAAATCGACGCTCTCGAAGGGCACCTGGCGGGACTTGCCACCGTCGGCTCGGTATCCCCCTACATCGGCCTGTTTGGCACGGTGTGGGGAATCATGAATGCCTTCCGCGGCCTGGCCAACGTGAGCCAGGCGACACTCGCCAACGTCGCGCCCGGCATCGCGGAGGCGCTGATCGCGACGGCGATCGGCCTGTTCGCGGCCATTCCTGCGGTGGTCGCGTACAACCGCTATACGCATGATGTCGACCGGCTTGCCGTGCGCTACGAATCGTTCATCGAGGAGTTCTCCAACATCCTCCAACGGCAGAGCTAGGATGATCCCCCACCACGCTCACTTCGTCCGCTGCCGCGGAAGGGGGCGCTGACATGCGCCGTTCCCGCAAATCGATCAACCAGATCAACGTGGTTCCCTACATCGACGTGATGCTGGTGCTGCTCGTCATCTTCATGGTCACGGCGCCGCTGGTCAGTCCCGGCGAAATCGAGCTGCCATCCGTCGGGAGCAAGCTCACTACGCCGGCTCAGCCTTTCGAAGTGACGCTGCGCAACGACATGACGCTCTGGCTGCGCGACCAGGCAACCAACGCGCCCGCGGTGCGGATTTCGCGAGAGGACCTGGTCGCGCGCATCGTCGCCAGGCAGGCGAAGCAGGAGCAGCCCGTGGTCATCGCGGCCGACAAGAGCGCCCGCTACGAGGATGTGCTTGGCGTGCTCGACCTGCTGCAGCGCAACGGCGTGAAGAAGGTCGGCCTGCTGGCCCGTCCGCCGAGCTAGGAGCACAGTGCAAAAGTCCGAACGTCCGCGGAAACCACGAAAGGTCACCGGGAAGTGGCTGGCGCTGGCGCTGGCGCTGCTGGTTCAGGCGGCATTCGTAGCGGTGCTGGTGTTCTCGGTGCATTGGCAGAACCGGAAACCGGAGCCGATGACCGCCGAACTCTACGCGCCGCCTTCCAAGGCGCCGGCCAGCGAGACTGCGGTTCCACCCGCCTCGCCACCGCCACCGCAGCCTGCCCCGCGGCCGGTTCCGCAGCCCCCGCAGCAGCCTCCGCCCGCGACGCCGCCAAAACCGGCCGCGGTTCCCCCACCGGAACCGAAGGTCGCAAGGCCCGACACGCGCGCCGCCGACGTCGCCTTGCGTGCGCGTCAGGAGGAGGAGCGGAAGAAAGCGGCCGAAACTGCGCGCAAGGACGAAGAGAAGAAAGCGCGGGCGCAGAAGGAGGCCGACGAACGCAAGGCGCTCGAGGAAAGGAAGAAGCAGGAGGAAAAGCAGGCGGAGGCGCGGGCGCGCCAGCAACGTGAAACCGAAGCGCTGCGCGCGCAGGCGGAGCGCGAGGGCGAGTCGCGCGCCAAGGCCGACCGCGACGCGCAGGCGAAGGCGCAGTTGGCCGCGCAACGAGGCAAGGCCGAGGCCGACTGGATTCGCAGCATTCAGGCCAAGGTCCGCGGGAACGTCATCGTCCCGCCGGAAATCGCGGGCAATCCGGAGGCCATTTTCGAAGTGGTGCAGTTGCCCACCGGAGAGATCATCGACGTTCAGCTGCGAAAATCGAGCGGCGTGCGCGCCTACGACGACGCGGTGCAGCGCGCAATTCTCAAGTCGTCGCCACTGCCGCGCGCAGGAAGCCCGGACCTGTTCCAGCGCTCGCTGACGCTCAAGTTCAGGCCCCTGCCGGAATAGGAAGCGGCGGTCTCGCGCGGCGCGCGAAGCTGCCGTTCACCCGCGATTCCACGCGCTCAGACGCGCGATTTCTTCTCGACGATCTGGATCGCCGCCCAGCTCCATTCGGCACGCTGCTCGACCAGGTGACGCAGTGCCACCGTGTACACGGAGCGGCCGGTGGTGAGGATCACGTTGCGGCCTTCGCTGTATTCCTGGGTAGGGATGATCAGAGTCTTGACCGAGAGCGGCTTGTCGGGACGCGACGGCGGCGGCAGGTAAAGGCCGTGGAAGCGCGCGCCCAT
>DAOMGB010000021.1:0-19506 GCA_035430095.1 Casimicrobiaceae bacterium
CGAGCACATAGGACCGGATCTGGTGGCCCCAGCCGATGTCGGTCTTGGAGTCCTCCAGCTTCTGCTGTTCGGCCTGGCGCTTTCGCAGTTCGTGCTCGTAGAGCTTCGACTTCAGCATGGCCATCGCTTCCGCCCGGTTGCGGTGCTGCGAGCGGTCGTTCTGGCACTGGACGACAATGTTCGTGGGCAGGTGCGTGATGCGCACCGCGGAGTCGGTCTTGTTGACGTGCTGGCCTCCGGCGCCCGACGCGCGATAGGTGTCGATGCGCAGGTCCGCCGGATTGATGTCGACGACGATCGAGTCGTCCACCTCCGGATACACGAACACGCTGGCGAACGACGTGTGCCGCCGCGCATTGGAATCGAAAGGGCTCTTGCGCACCAGGCGATGCACGCCGACCTCGGTGCGCAGGAAGCCGTACGCATAGTCGCCCTCGACCTTGATCGAAGCGCTCTTGATGCCCGCGACCTCGCCGTCGGACTCTTCAAGGACTTCGGTGCGATAGCCCTTGCGCTCGCAGTAGCGCAGGTACATGCGCATCAGCATGGACGCCCAGTCCTGCGCCTCCGTGCCGCCGCTGCCCGCCTGGATATCGATGAAGCAGTTGGCGGGATCGAGCGGCTGGTTGAACATCCGCCGGAACTCGAGGTCGTCCACCACCTTGCCGATCTTCGCGACATCGCCCTGCACGGACAGGACCGTGGCGTCGTCGCCTTCCGCGCGCGCCAGCGCGAACAGCTCCGTGCTGTCGGTGAGGTCCGAGTGCAGCTGGGTCAGCACATCGACCACGCCCTCGAGTTGCTTCTTTTCCCGGCCGAGTTCCTGCGCGCGCTGCGCGTTGTCCCAGATGCGGGGATCTTCCAGCTCCTTCGATACCGCGCCTAGGCGCTCCGCCTTGACGTCGAAGTCAAAGATACCTCCGCAGTTCACGCACGCGCGTGGACAGGTCGACCAACGTGTTGGCGAGGGCGTTGAGCTGCTCGGCTTCCATGGCGAATTCCTTAGGCGAAACAGGTAATTATACGCGAGGACGCCGATACGGTTGCGGCGCGCGGCCGGCATCCCGCCCACACCCGCCGCCGTCGCCCGGTCGCGCTCAGGATGATTTAAGCTTCCCGGGCAATGATGGCGTGGCACGATGCTTGCGATAGAGCGAACACGAGAAAATCGATGAGCCGGGCTGTCGGCTCACGCCTCGTTCGGAGGTAAACCCATGAAACAACTGCTCAACACGCTCGGCCTGTTGATCCTGGCCCTGTCGGCCGGCCTGGCGCAGGCGGAGCCCGGCGTCACGCCGACAACGATCGTCATTGGCGAGTCGGCGGCCTTTACGGGACCCGCAATGGCGCTTGGCAACGACATGCGCGCCGGCGCGCTGGCCTATTTCCAGGCCGTCAATGCCGCCGGGGGGGTCAACGGCAGGAAGATCGAGCTGCGCTCGCTGGACGACGGTTACGAGCCCGATCGCGCCGCGGCCAACACGAAGAAGCTGATCGACGACGGCGTATTCCTGCTGTTCGGATACGTCGGTACGCCGACGTCCAATGCCTCCAAGCCCATCTTCACAGCGGCCAAGGTGCCCTTCGTCGGGCCCTTTACCGGGGCGGAGTCCCTGCGCAACCCGGTCAACCGGTACATCTTCAACGTCCGCGCGAGCTATTTCGACGAAACCGACAAGATCGTGGCGCAACTGGTCGGGCAGACGCTCGACCGCATCGCGGTGTTCTACCAGAACGACGACTACGGCAAGGCAGGGCTGCTGGGCGTCGAGCGCGCGATGGAGAAGCGCAAGCTCAAGATCGTGGCGACCGGCACCGTAGAGCGCAATACCGTCGATGTCGCGGCGGCTGTCGCAGCCATCGGCAAGGCGGACGCGCAGGCGGTGGTCATGATTTCGGCGTACAAGTCGGTCGCCGCGTTCATCAAGGCAATGCGCGCCGCCGGCCACAATCCGCAGTTCATGAACGTTTCCTTCGTCGGCAGCAAGGCGCTGGCTTCGGAAGCCGGACCCGCCGGCCGGGGCGTCGGCATCACGCAAGTGGTGCCGTTTCCGTGGAACATCGCCACGCCAGTGGTCAAGGAGTACCAGCAGCTCTATACCGCATCTACCAAGAAGGACGACTACGCGTTTACGAGCCTGGAGGGATTCATTTCCGCCAAGGTGCTGGTGGAAGGACTGCGCCGCGCGGGCCCGGACCTGACGCGCGAGAAATTCATTGCGGCCATGGAGAGCATGCGCGACGTCGACGTCGGCGGCTTCCAGGTCACCTTCACGCCGACCAGCCACAGCGGGTCGAAGTTCGTTGAACTCACGGTGATAGGCAAGGACGAGCGCTTCCTGCGCTGAATCGCGCGGCCATGTACACGCCTGCCGGATTCACTCCGCTGCACGCGATGCCCGCCGCGCTCGGCGCTGAATCCTATGCGTTCGCCTTCCGTGAAGGCAAGATCCTCGTCGGCGGTCCCGAGGAAGCGCCCGTCATTCCGCCGTTCGACGCGCTCGTCGGCGCGGGCGTCGTCGGGACGCCGCATTTCCTGGGGAACCTGGCGGCTGTCGCGTGCGTCGCGGTCACGCTGCCGGACGACGCACCCGAGCCCGCGGGCCTGCGGTATGCCGGGCTGCGCTCGCTGTTCCTGCGCATTCCCGATCCGATGCTCGCGCTGGCGGGGCGCGCGTTCCAGGTCGTGGAATGGGACCGGACGCACCAATATTGCGGACGCTGCGGAACGCCCACGCGCGACAAGGGCGACGAGCGCGCAAAGGAATGCCCGAAGTGCGGCTATGTCGCCTATCCGCGGGTTTCCCCAGCGATGATGGCGCTGGTCACCCGGGGCCGCCAAATCCTGCTGGCGCGTTCGCATCGCTTCGTGAACGGTGTATACAGCGCGCTGGCAGGCTTCGTCGAGCCCGGTGAAACGATCGAGGACTGCGTCCGGCGCGAAGTGCGCGAGGAAGTAGGCGTCGAGGTCGACGAAATCACCTATTTCGCCAGCCAGTCCTGGGCCTTCCCGCACTCGCTGATGATTGCCTATACCGCGGAACACGCCGGAGGAGACATCCGGCTGGAGGACGCCGAAATCGCCGACGCGCGCTGGTTTGCGCTGGATGCGCTCCCGCCGCTGCCGCCGAACGTTTCCATCGCCCGCCGCCTGATCGACGCCACTGTCGCCCGCCTGCGCGGGTGAGCGGGCCGGCGCGGGCTCCGCGACCGGGGCTGCTAGAATCCGCATTTCGGCCGCACCGCATCGCGGCCCCACGTCGGGCCCCGTCCCGGCATTGCCTTGGCCACCGTTGACCGCCGCATGCGCCATTCTTCGATCGTGTTCGCCGTCGTCCTCGGCCTGTGCACACTGCAGGCCTGGGCGCAGACGCCGCCAGCAGCGGATCCGCGCGAAATGTCGGACGCGTCCCGCAAGGCTTATGCGAAGGGAATCAAGGACGCGCGCGGTCTTATCGCCGACAGGAAATACGCGGAGGCCATCGTCATCCTCGACGGACTTTCCGCCGAGCGTCCGCGCGAACCGCAGGCGCGCTTCCAGAAAGGCGTCGCGCTCGCGGAATTGGACAAGACCGACGAGGCCATCGCCATCTATCTCGCCCTCGTCGCGGATTTCCCCGAACTGCCGGAAGTCCGCAACAATCTCGCCGTCCTGTACGCCAAGAAAGGCAATTACGAGGGTGCCCGCGACGAGCTGGTCGCGGCGCTGCTCGCCGCCCCGGACTACGCGATTGCGTACGAGAACCTGGGCGACGTGTATGCGCGCATGGCAGGCATGAACTACGAGAAGGCCATCGCGCGCGATGCCAAGAACAAGACGGTGCCTCCCAAGCTGAAGCTCGTTCGCGACGTGCTCGGCATGAATCCCCCGCCCGTGCCGGCTGCGGCGCCAGCGGCCGCGCCAGCTGCGGCGCCGGCGGCCGCGCCCGCTGAAACACCCAAGTAACGCCCGCATCAAGTTCGCCATCCACCCCAAGGAGCCCTACCCATGTTGCAACGCCTTCTGCTCGCCATCGCCGCGTTCGCTCTTGCCGCGACAACCGCGTTCGCCGCCAATCCTCAAGTCGAACTGGTCACTTCGGCCGGCGCGATCAAGATCGAGCTGTATCCGGACGCCGCACCAAAGACTGTCGCCAACTTCCTGCAATACGTGAACGACAAGTTCTACGACGGCACGCAGTTCCATCGCGTGATCGACGGCTTCATGATCCAGGGCGGCGGGTTCACGCCGGAATTCAGCCAGAAGCCGACCCGGCCGCCGGTCCCCATCGAAGCCGAGTCGTCGAGCAAGGCGGGCTACCTGAACGTGCCGGGCACCATCGCCATGGCGCGAACGAGCGACCCCAATTCCGCGACGTCGCAATTCTTCATCAACGTCAACGACAACAAGTCCCTCAACTACACGGCCGGCAATCCGGGCTACACGGTATTCGGCAAGGTCACCGCCGGCATGGACGTCGTCAACAAGATCGCCAAGTCCGCGACCGGAAGCGGCGGCCCGTTCCCCAAGGACGTTCCTGTCGAAAAGGTGATCATCAAGTCGGCCAAAGTGATCAACCCCGCCAGCTGAGGAGCGAAGAATCATGCCCGTAGTCCTGCACACCAACCACGGCGACATCACGCTCGCGCTCGACGCCGAGAACGCTCCGGCCTCCACCGCCAATTTCCTGCAATACGTCCGCGACGGGCACTACGACAACACGCTTTTCCATCGCGTGATACCGGGTTTCATGATCCAGGGCGGCGGCATGGAGCCCGGGATGAAACAGAAGCCCACCCGCAAGCCGGTCGCCAACGAGGCCACCAACGGCGTGAAGAACCGAAACTACACCGTGGCGATGGCGCGCACGTCGGATCCCCATTCGGCGACGGCGCAGTTCTTCATCAACGTCGCCGACAACGACTTCCTCGACTACACGTCGCCTTCCGCCAACGGCTGGGGCTATTGCGTGTTCGGCAAGGTGACCGCGGGCAAGGACGTCGTGGACAGGATCGCGGCGGTGCCGACGGCAACCTCGGGCTTCCACCAGAACGTGCCGCGCGACGACGTGGTGATCCTGAAGGCCGAGGAAGTCGCCGGCTGACAGTATGGAGGGGGACGCCTCCTCGCGGCCGACGCTGTTCCTCTCCGACCTTCACCTGTCGCCCGACCGGCCGTCGGCGGTCGCGGCGTTCCACGCGTTCGCCAGCGGGCCCGCCCGGAAGGCCGCCGCGGTGTACATCCTGGGCGACCTCTTCGACTGGTGGGTGGGCGACGACCAGTTGCGCGACCGCTTCATCGTTCCCATCGCGGAATCGCTGCGCGCGATTTCCGGCGCAGGCGTTCGGCTGTGCGTGGCCCGCGGGAATCGCGATTTCATGCTTGGAGAGGCCTTCGCGAACGCGACGGGCGCGACCCTGCTGCCCGAACAGCTGCGCGTCGACCTTCACGGCGTGCCCACGCTCATCTCCCACGGCGACGAACTGTGCACCGACGACGTCGAGTACCAGGCCTATCGGGCACGCGTCCGCGCGCCCGGGTTCATGCGCCGCGTGATGCGCCTGCCCTACTTCGTCCGCCGGCTGCTGGCCGCGTGGCTGCGCCGCAAGAGCAGCAGCGACAAGACGCTCAAGCCGGAATACATCATGGACGTGAACGCCGCGGCCGTCGTGGACGCCTTTCGCACGCACGGCGCGCGGAGAATGATCCACGGCCACACGCATCGGCCCGACCGCCACCTCCATGCAATCGACGGCGCGACGGTTGAGCGCTGGGTGATGGCGGATTGGCACGACCGCGGCCACTATCTTGCGGTGGACGCCCAGGGTGTCCACGAAAAGGACATCGACGGATGACACCCGACCTCTTCACGGCAGACTGGTTTTCGGCGCTTGGCGCGATCATCCTCATCGACCTGGTGCTGGCCGGCGACAACGCGCTGGTCATCGGCCTCGCCGCGCGCAACGTGCCGGTGGAGATGCAGCGCAAGGTGGTGCTGTGGGGAACCATCGGAGCGATCGCGATTCGCGCCGCGCTGACGATGGTCGTCGTGTACCTGCTCAAGATCCCGGGATTCCTTGTCGCCGGCGGCATTGCGCTCATCTACATCGGCTACAAGCTGACCCACGACGGCGGTCATGACGACCACGACGTCGCGCCAGCCACGTCGGTCAGAGGCGCCGTCAGGACCATCATCATCGCCGACGCGGTGATGGGCGTCGACAACGTGCTGGCCGTGGGCGGCGCGGCGCAGGGTTCCATGTTGCTCGTCGTCATCGGGTTGGCCGTCTCGGTCCCCATCGTGGTCTGGGGCTCGACGCTGGTGCTGCGCTGGGTCGAGCGCTTTCCGGCGATCATCTGGCTGGGCGCCGGCGTGCTGGGATGGACGGCGGTGAAAATGATCCTGGGCGAACCGCTGCTCGCGCCCTGGCTGGCGGCGAACCCGACGGTTCGCCTGCTGCTGCAGATCGTCATCGTCGGAGGGTTGGTTGCGGTGCCGCTTTGGCGGTCGCTGGGACCGCGTCACCGCGCGCTTGTCGCGCTGCCGCTGGTCGCCATCCCGTGGATCGTCGGATTCGGCGAAATCGAGCGGCGTTTCGGCACGCGCTTCGACCTGGTCGCCGATTGGCATTGGGACGACGACCTGATCGACATCGTGCGCTGGGTAGGCTGGATCCCCGTCGCACTCTGGTTGCGACGCCGCGTGCTCGCGTCGTCATCTCCTCCGGAGGCCGCGGCAACGGAGCGGCCGAAGCAGCGCTAGCGCCAGCCCTCCGGCGATCCCGTCAGGCCAGTGCCTGCCGGAAGTCCGCGATCAGGTCGCCGCCGTCCTCGATTCCGACCGAGACCCTGATCAGCGATTCCGCAATGCCCATGCCTGCCCGTCTTTCGGCGCCCATTTCGTAGAAGATCGTGTGCGCCACGGGGATGGCGAGCGTCCGGTTGTCGCCCAGGTTCGACGACAAAACGACGACCCGCAGCCGGTTGAGAAAGTCGAACGGGTCGATGCCGTCGCGCAACTCGAATGAAAAGAGGCCGCCAAAGGCGCGGAACAATTCGCCGGCGAGCTCATGCTGCGGGTGCGCGGACAGCCCTGGATAGTGCACGGCGCGGGCCTGGGGCTGGTCCTGCAGCCACTCGGCGAGCGCCAATGCGTTGGCGCAGATTCGCTCCATACGCAATGCGAGCGTTTCCGCGCCGACGGCAATGTGGTGCGCCTGTTCCGCCGCCAGCGTGCCGCCCCAATCGCGCAGTCCCTTTTTCCGCAGCTGCTGCAGACCCCACATGCGCGGCGGCTGCGACTTGTAGGCCTCGGCGATGTTCGGAAACCGGGTCCAGTCGAAGAGCCCGGTATCCGTGACGCTTCCCGCAAGCGCATTGCCGTGCCCGCCGATGTACTTGGTCAGCGCGTTGACGACGAGGCCCGCACCGACCTGCCTGGGCTGGAACAGCCAGGGCGAGGTCATCGTGTTGTCCACGACGTACAGCAGCCCGCGCGCGCGGCACAGGTCGCCGATCTTCTTGAGGTCGGCCACCTGCGTGCGGGGATTGGCGATGGTCTCGACAAACACGACGCGCGTGGCCGGCGTCAACGCCGCCTCGACATTGCGAACGTCGGTCGCGTCGACGAATGAAACGGGGTGACCGTGCGACTCGAGCGTGAGCAGCGCACTGGTCGTGTTGCCGAACACGAAGCGGCTCGCCACCACATGGTCGCCGCCCTTGAGAAGCGCCAGGAAGATGGCGCCGATGGCGGCCATGCCCGTGGCGAATGTGATAGTGCCGACGCCGCCTTCCATCGCGTTGACCTTGGCTTCCAGCGCGGTCGAGGTCGGGTTGCCTTGGCGGCCATAGGCGTATCCGGTGGCCTTGCCCTGGAACACCGCCGCCAATTCGCGCGCGTCGCGGTAGCCGTAGGCCACCGACAGGTGCAGCGGCTTGTGCAGTGCGCCGTGCTCGATTGGCGCATCGCGGTCGGAATGGAGAATCGCCGTGGTAAATCCTCGGCTGGGTTTGTGGTCACTCATAGGCTGGACGAAGCGCCTTTCCCGCATTTTCCGCTGCGAATCAACGGGCTCGTTGGCAAACGGGCCCGGGATCCGGGAGAACTCGAACACGCGCCAAGGCAGGGTTGCACGTCGGCGCGATGAAAACAAAAAACCCGTTTAGCAGCCGCCAAACGGGTTTTGTGTGCCCCGCCAAGTATCTCTTGGCTGGAGCGAACCTCGCTTTAGCGGAATTTATTACGCGCCCGCAAGCTGAAGCTTCAAATCGGCGCAGTTGAAAATGTACCTTCGCCGGGCATTCCTGTCAATTCTCCGGGATTCCTCGCGGCGTCACTTGGCGCGAAGTTGTTGATTGGGCGTGAGTTTCGTGGGGATCGGTGAAACGGCCTTCAACTCCGCGAGTCCCTTGACCAGGATTCCAGACCAGAGGCCGAAGAGCTGGCGAAAATCATTGAGGTTGCTCGAGTTCGACGCAATCTGGCGGCCCAGATCCTGAGTCGCGCGCCGGTCCGCGACGCGACCGAGCAATGCGTTGGTCTGTGTATCGCGTACTTCCACGATAAGCACCGCCTGACCCGCGTAGATGATCCAGGAAACCTGCCCGCTGCTCATGCCGAGCGGGGCATTGAGCGTGAGGTCGAGAATGCCGGAATTGACGCGCAAGACGTCCGGTCCGGGTGTTGTCACAACTTCGTAGCCGGCCTTGGTGAATGCGTCCTGGAAAATGCTGTCGAAGTTGCTCTGCGCGGCCGCCATGATCTTGTTGGCATCGTCCTGCGTGACCATGTTGGTGGCCATGCCGGCGTTCATGTTGTAATCCTTCATCCAGTTCTGCCGGAACGCAACCTGGGTCTTGTCGACGATCACCTTGGTGTAGGGGCGGAAATCGGCGCCTGGGAGCAGCCACACGAGTTCCATCTGCCGAGACTTGACCTTCACCAGGCCGTCCGGGGAATCCGGCGATTGCGCCGACGAGACGCCCGCAATGCCGCAGAACGCCAGGACCGCGAACAACATGGGCCATCGGTTACCGCTCATCATTCAACCTCCCGTTCCGGCAATTCAACCGGCTTCCTTTTCCTCTTCCAGCAGGTCGGCGTCGGCCTGCCCGCGCGTTTCGTCCCGCTCAAAGGCCAGGTGTGAAAGGTAATCCGCCGTGATGTCTCCGGTGATGTACTTGCCGTCGAAGCACGAAGCCTCGAAATTGCCGAGCCTGGGATTGGCGGCGCGTACCGCTTCCTTCAGCGCGTCGAGCTCCTGGTAGATCAGCAGATCGGCGCCGATCTCCACCGCGACCTCGGCGTCGGTGCGGCCGGTGGCGACGAGCTCGCTCTGGTTCGGCATGTCGATGCCGTAGACGTTGGGGAATCGCACCGGCGGACTTGCCGAAGCGAAGTAGACCTTTTTCGCTCCGGCCTCGCGCGCCATCATGACGATTTCGCGCGACGTGGTGCCGCGGACGATGGAGTCGTCCACCAGCAGCACGACCTTGTCCTTGAATTCGATCCCGACCGGATTCAGTTTCTGGCGCACGCTCTTCTTGCGCATCGCCTGGCCGGGCATGATGAACGTGCGGCCGATGTAGCGGTTCTTGACGAAGCCTTCGCGATACTTCAGCCCCAGGCGATTGGCGAGCTCCAGCGCGGATGGCCTGCTCGAATCCGGAATCGGTATGACGACGTCGATGTCCTGCGCTTCCGGCATGCGGCGGATCTTCTCGGCCAGCGCGCCGCCCATGTTGAGTCGCGTTTCGTAGACCGACGTGCCATCGATCACCGAATCGGGCCGCGCAAGGTACACGAATTCGAAGATGCACGGATTGAGAGTCGGATGTTCTGCGCACTGGCGCGAATGGAACGCGCCGGCGTTGTCGACGAAAATCGCCTCGCCGGGCGCGACGTCGCGCAGTACGTGGAAACCCAGCGGCTCGATCGCGACGGATTCCGAGGCGACGATGTACTCGGTGCCGCCCATCTGCTCGCTCTTGCCGACGATGAGCGGCCGGATGCCGAAAGGGTCGCGGAATGCCAGCATGCCGTAGCCGGCGATCATCGCAACCACCGCATACGCCCCCTTGCAGCGCTTGTGCACGCCGGCCACCGCACGGAAGATCGCGTCGGGATCCAGGCGGTGGTGCTGCGCCGCGCGCTCCAGTTCCAGCGCCAGCACGTTCAGCAGCACCTCGCTGTCCGAATTGGTGTTGACGTGCCGGAAGTCGAGCTGGAAGAGTTCGCGCTTCAGCTCTTCGCTGTTGGTGAGGTTGCCGTTGTGGCCCAGCGTGACGCCGAACGGCGAATTCACGTAGAACGGCTGCGACTCCAGGTCGGAAAATGCCGAGCCCGCGGTGGGATACCGGCAGTGCCCGATGCCCGCATAACCGATGAGATCGCGCATGTTGCGCGTCCGGAACACGTTCTGCACCAGTCCCGGCCCCTTGTACATGTGGAAGATCGGCCCTTCGCTGGTGACGATGCCCGCCGCGTCCTGCCCGCGATGCTGCAGGAGCAGGAGACCGTCGTAGAGCAACTGGTTCACGGCAGTGTGGGCGACGACGCCGACGATTCCGCACATGGGAGTTTCAGGCCTTTCTTTCCGCGGGAGCTGCGGCTGGCACGCGGCCCTCGCGGGAGTAATCGAGACGCTCGGCCCACTCGGGCGGCAGCCACGGCTTGAGGGACAACGCGGCGACCGCCAACGGCGGGGCAAGGGCGGCATTCTGCCACCAATCAAGGCGCGGCAGGGTGGTCAATCCGGCGACCAGCACGAAGGCAACCACCAGCACCACGCCGCGCGCGACGCCGAAGATCGCCCCAAGAAACCGGTCGACGAAACCCAGACCGGCCTTGTGGATGACGCTGGCGAGCGGCCAGGCGATCAAAGCGCCCAATACCAGGCAGCCGATGAACACCGCGACGAAGGCAACCAGGTATCGCAGAACGGGATTGTTGCCGAATTCCGGCAGCATTCCACCCAGCAACGGCGTCAGCGTGACGGCCGCGACAAAGCCGAGAACCCAGGCGACCAGTGCAATCAACTCCCGCGTGACGCCGCGAGTGAATGCGAACAGCATCGACACGACGACCACGGCGATGATGGTCCAGTCGAAAGCGTTCATCGAGGAACCCTGGCGCGTTACTTCGCGGCCGCGACTATGCCGCTGTAACCCTCGCCCTTGAGCTTGTCGCGCACGCCGACCGCCTCGTCGCGCGACGGATACGGGCCAACTCGAACGCGCCACAACGTGCCCTTGCTGGTGGTGAGCGGCTCCGTATAGGCGGGATACGCGGCCCTTTTCAGCTTGTTGGCGAGCGAGTTGGCGCCTTTGTCGTCCGCAAAGGCGGCAAGCTGCACCGAGAATCCTTCCCTGGCGACGACCGCGGGTGCCGCGGTCGCCGGCAAGTCCGCTGCCGGGGTCGTCGCGGCCGGCACGGCGACCGGGGGCGAAGCCGGCGCGGGAGATGCCACCGGCTTGCCTGTCGCGCCGAGCATCTTCTGCTCCGCCTGCGCAATCGACTTCTTGGGCGGCGGGAGGTTGCCGGGCAGGCCGGTAGCGGGAGCGACAGATGGTTCCGCCACCGCGGAAGGCGCCGGAAGGGCCGCCGGACCGGCACCAGAAGGCGAATCCGAAGCAGCAACCGACGCGGTGCCCGCGGGGGCGCCAACCGAGGACGCGGAAGCCGCGGCATCTGGCGCGGGCAGGGAATTCGGCTTTGCGGTCTCGATCGGCGTTTCCTTCGATGCCGGTTTCTTTGCGACCGTTTCGGCGGCGGGGGCCTTGGCAGCCTTGTCCGACAGGCGATTGACGAACTTGGCGCTGTCCTCAGGAGGGATCTTCACGGACACGTCCTCGCCGAGCGGCTTCGGGTCGCTCTCGAGCAGCATGGGCACGACGACCGCGGCAGCAAGCGCCAGCACCACCGCGCCGATCAGCCGGCGGCGCGCGCGACGGCGCAGTTCGTCAACATTGATGTCGGCAGCGTCGGCCATGAAGTAAACCCGTGGACTGTTCAGTGTCCGGTCGCCGCAAGCGCCGCAGCCACCGTGAGAAACGAGCCGAAAACGACGATTCTATCAGCCTCGCCCGCCGCCTCCCTCGCGGCAGCGCAAGCCGTCGCAATGTCCTGGAATTCCTGCACGCGGCCGTCCTCGACACCCGCGGCTGCGAGTTGTCCAAGCAAGTCGTCGGCGCTGGCGCCCCGCGGTCCGGGAAGCGCGGCAACGTACCAGCGATCGATGCGGGGGGACATGACGGACACGACGCCACCGATGTCCTTGTCTGCATACATGCCGAGCACGGCGAATGTCGCAGGGTGATAACCCATGGCGCCGAGTTCGTCGGCGAGCACCGCCGCGGCGTGAGGATTGTGGGCGACGTCTAGCACGACGGTCGGTCGCCCCGGCAGCACCTGGAAGCGCCCGGGCAGCTCGACGGTGAGCAAGCCTTCGCGCAATGCCCCGCCGCGTACCGGCAGCGTCGGGCGCAGCAGGTCGAGCACCTCGAGTACCGTCGCCGCATTGCTCAACTGGTAAGCGCCGCGCAGCGCGGGAAAAGGCAGGCCGAAGCGCTCGTTTGCGGATCGCCGGTCGCCTCCGGCATTCGCCAGGCCGGACCCCCAATACCTCCATTGCGTATCTTCGTTGACGTAGCCGTAGTCGCGGCCGATCCGGTACAGCGTCGCGCCGATTTCCTCCGCGCGCGCGACCACGCTCGCCGGCGGGTGCGGATCCGCGCACACCGCGGGCCGTCCGGAACGAAAGATGCCCGCCTTTTCGCGGCCGATGTCGTCGCGCGTCGTGCCAAGGTAATCGGTGTGGTCGATGGCCACGCTGGTGAGCACGGCAATCGTGGGGTCGACGACATTCACCGCATCGAGCCGGCCGCCCAGACCCACTTCCAGCACCAGCGCGTCAAGGCCGGCACGCGCGAACAGCCACAGTGCGGCGAGCGTGCCGAATTCGAAATAGGTGAGCGGCGTCGGCAGCCCGTCAGGTCCCGCTGTCGCGATCCGCGCATCCTCGACGGCCGCAAACGCCGCCAGCAATTCGGCGTCCGTGGCCTCGCGGCCGCGGATGCGCACGCGTTCGTGGTAACGCAGGAGATGAGGCGAAGTGTAAAGCCCCACCGAATACCCGGCGCAGCGCAGGATCGAGTCGAGCATGGCGCAGGTCGAGCCCTTGCCGTTGGTGCCGGCGACGGTCACGACGGGGCATGCTACGCGGGCGTCGAGGTTGGCCAGCACCGCGCGCACCCGGTCGAGGCCCATCGCGATGGACTTCGGATGAAGCGTTTCGAGGTACGCGAGCCAGGCTTCGACAGTGGCCGGACGACTCATGTTGTCGGGCGCGCCCGGATTCCGCGATGGGTGCGCCACGCCTCCCCCGGCGCATCGCCGGCGGACTCAGGTGGCCGGCGGCGGCTGGTTCGTGAGCAGCGCCAGGAGGTTGGCAAGTTCGTCACGCAACTGGCGGCGGTCGATGATGAGGTCGAGCGCGCCTTTTTCAATCAGGAACTCGGCGCGCTGGAACCCATCGGGAAGTTTCTCGCGCACGGTCTGTTCGATGACCCGCGGGCCAGCGAAACCGATCAGCGCGCCCGGCTCCGCAATCACCACGTCGGCCACGAAAGCGAACGATGCGGACACGCCGCCCATCGTCGGATCGGTCAACAGCGAAATGAACGGGAGCCTCGCCTTGGTCAATTCCTGCAGGACCGCCGCGGTCTTGGCCATCTGGAACAGCGAGTTGACGCCCTCCTGCATGCGCGCGCCCCCGGACGCCGAGATGCAGACAAAGGGAATGCGGTTCTCATAGGCAACGCGCACGCCGCGGACGAAGCGCTCGCCGACCACCGAGCCCATCGACCCGCCCATGAAACCGAATTCGAATGCCGCAAGGACCAGCGGAACGCTCTTGATGCTGCCCTGCATGACCACCAGCGCATCGGTCTCGCCCGTTTCCTCGAGCGCGGCCGCCAGTCGATCCGGATATCTCTTCTGGTCCTTGAACTTGAGGCTGTCGACCGGAAGCACCTCCAGCCCGATCTCGAAACGGCCTTCCGGGTCCAGCAACTGCTCGATGCGATCGCGCGAGCCCACCCGCGAGTGGTGGGCACACTTGGGGCAGACATGGAGGTTGTTTTCGAGGTCGGTGCGGTAGAGCACGGCCTCGCACGACGGGCACTTTACCCACAACCCCTCGGGGACGGGCGTACGCCGCTCGCCAGGTGCGCTCTTGATCCGCGGAGGAAGCAGCTTCTGCAGCCAACTCATCTAGGAGCCTGTCGGACGGGGTTCGGCATGTGCGGTTGCTCCCGAAATTCTGCGCAAGTGTACTGCAACCGGGGACGAAACCCGAAACCTACGCGGCATGCTTCGCGGCCATCGCGTCGAGCGCCTGCCGGATGCCCTTGAGCCACGCACCGGCGCGCGCGGCGGCATCGGCGGGCGCGCCGGCTTCGATTTCCTCGATGATCCGCGAGCCGATGACCACGGCATCCGCGTGCGTGGCGATGGCCTGGGCGCTGGCCGCATCGCGAATGCCGAAGCCGACGCCCACGGGCAGCGAGACCTGCTTGCGAATCTGGGAAAGCCTCGCGGCGACATCCGCGACGTCGAGGTGTCCCGCGCCCGTCACGCCCTTCAGCGACACGTAGTAGACGTACCCTCGCGCAATGCCGGCCACTGCGGCGATGCGTTCCTCGGAGGTCGTGGGGGACAGCAGAAAGATGGCCGCGATGTCGCGCGAGGCAAGCACCTGCGTGAAATCGCCGGCCTCGTCGGGCGGATAGTCGACGACGAGGACGCCGTCCACGCCCGCCGTCTTTGCGCGATCGGCGAACCGCATGACCCCCATCGCTTCGATGGGATTGGCATAGCCCATGAGGACGACGGGCGTCGTCGCGTCGCTGCGCCGGAAATCGGCGACCAGGTCGAGCACGTTGCCGAGACCCACGCCCTGGGCCAGCGCCCGCTCGCCGGCGCGCTGGATCACCGGACCGTCGGCCATCGGGTCCGAGAACGGCACGCCCAGTTCGATCACGTCCGCGCCGGCGGCGACGAGCGCGTCCATGATCGCCCGCGTGGCCTCGAGCGACGGGTCGCCCGAGGTCACAAACGGGATCAGCGCGGTGCGACCCGCGCCTTTCAGCTTCGCGAATGCGACGTCGATGCGATTCAAGTCAGCGCCCCGTCTTGTTGGCCGAGGGATCGCACTCGGGCCGGCAGTAGAACTTGAGGCCGGAGCGCTCCGCCACGGTGTTCATGTCCTTGTCGCCGCGGCCGGAAAGGTTGACCAGCAGGATCTTGTCCCTGGCCAGCGTGGGCGCCAACCACGTGGCGTAGGCCAGCGCGTGAGCGGATTCCAGCGCCGGGATGATGCCTTCGATGCGGCAGCACTGGTGAAACGCCGCGAGTGCCTCGTCATCGTCGACGACTTCGTATTGCGCGCGGCCGGAGTCCTTGAGCCACGCATGCTCGGGGCCGACGCCGGGGTAGTCGAGCCCCGCCGAAACCGAGTGCGTCTCGGTGATCTGGCCGTTGGCATCCTGCAGCAGGTAGGTGCGGTTGCCGTGCAGCACGCCGGGACGCCCGGCCGTGAGCGACGCCGAGTGCTTTCCCGACGCGATGCCTTCGCCGCCGGCCTCGACGCCGACCAGCCGCACGTTGTCGTACCCGATGTACGGATAAAAGATCCCCATCGCGTTGCTGCCGCCGCCTACGCAGGCGATCACGACATCGGGCTGTCGCCCCGCGAACTCGGGCATCTGCACCACGCATTCGTCGCCGATCACCCGCTGGAAGTCGCGCACCATCATCGGATAGGGATGCGGCCCGGCCACGGTGCCGATGATGTAGAACGTATTCTCGATGTTCGTGACCCAGTCGCGCATCGCCTCGTTCAGCGCGTCCTTCAGCGTCTTTGATCCGGACTCGACGGGCACCACCCTGGCACCCAGCAGGTTCATCCGGAACACGTTCTGCGCCTGGCGCCTGATGTCCTCCGAGCCCATGTAGACGACGCATTCCATGCCGTAGCGCGCGGCGATGGTTGCCGTGGCGACGCCGTGCTGGCCCGCGCCGGTTTCCGCGATGACGCGGGGCTTGCCCATGCGCCGCGCGAGCAGTGCCTGGCCGATCACGTTGTTGATCTTGTGCGCGCCGGTGTGGTTGAGGTCCTCGCGCTTCAGCCAGATCTGCGCGCCGCCCAGCTCCCGCGACCAGCGCTCGGCGTGATAGACGGGGGACGGCCGGCCGACATAGTGCTTGAGCTCGCGCTCGAACTCGGCGCGAAACGCGGGATCGTTCTGATGGCGCGCATACTGGACCTTGAGGTCGTCGAGCGCGCGGATCAGCGTTTCCGCGACGAACACGCCGCCATAGGGGCCGAAGTGTCCGCGCGCGTCGGGCAGGTCATACATCTGCATTGCGTACTCCCGTGATGAACGCCGCGATGCGCGCGGCATCCTTGAGCCCCTTGCGCGGCTTGCCGTCGCCACCGCGCTCCTCGACTCCGCTCGACACGTCCACCGCCCAGGGCCGTATCGCGCGGATCGCGGCGCCGACATTGCCGGGATCGAGACCGCCCGACAGCACCAGCGGCGCACGCAGCCCCGCGCGCAAAGACGGCGAGAGCCGCGACCAGTCGAAGGTGTGACCCGTTCCGCCGGGCAAGTCGCCGGCGCGGTAGGTGTCGAACAGGAACCCGGATGCGTCACCGTAACGCGACGCATATTCTAGCAAATCGACACCGTCCCTGACCTGAACGGCCTTGAGGTAAGGTCGCTGGAACGCGCTGCACAGCGCCCTCGGCTCGTCGCCATGGAACTGCAGAACGTCGACGGCGACGGCGGCAAGCACCGCGCGAACCTCGGCCGGATCGGGATCGACGAACAGCGCGACACGGGTCACGAACGGCGGCAATGCCGCCGCGATTTCACGCGCGCGCTGCACGTCCACGCATCGGGGCGTCCCCGGCCAGAACACCATGCCGACCGCGTCCGCGCCGGCGTATGCGGCTGTCAATGCGTCGGCGACGCGCGTGATGCCGCAGATCTTCACCCGCGTGCGCCGTGTCTCCATCGCGCTCAGGCACCCGCGAGCGTGACCGCGCGCACCGTGGGCGGCAATCCGAACCGGGCGTCGTAGGTGGCCCCCGCGAGATAGAGGCCGTCCGCCGCAAACGTGGGCGCCGCGCGCGTGCGGTCGCGAGCGGCCAGAAGCTCGGCGAGCCACGCCGGCTCGTGCTTGCCCGCGCCGACGAAGACGAGCGCCCCGACGATGTTGCGAACCATGTGGTGGAGGAAGGCGTTGGCGGAAAAATCGAATCGGATGAACGGACCCTGCTGCTGCACCGTCAAATGCGACACCGTCTTGACCGGCGACTTGGCTTGGCACTCGGCAGCGCGAAACGACGAGAAATCGTGCGTGCCGAGCAGATGCGCTGCCGCCGCCTGCATGGCGCCGGCGTCGAGCGGGTGATGGTACCAGCCGGCGAGGCCAGACAGCAGCGCCGGTCGTTCCGCGCGCGTCAGCAGCAGATACGTATAGTGGCGCGCGGTCGCGGCAAAGCGGGCGTGGAAGTCGTCGGCGACCCGCCGCGCCCAGAGCACCGCGATCGCGGGAGGAAGGTAGGAGTTGACGCCACGGACCCAGGCGGAGTCCGGGCGCCTGGCGTCCGTCTCGAAATGCGCAATCTGCGAAACCGCATGCACGCCGGCGTCGGTACGCCCGGCCGCCGTCACCGTCACGGCGTGGCCGGCGATCTCGCCGATCGCACGCTCGAGCGCATCCTGAACGCCGCAGCGCGAAGGCTGCGACTGGAATCCGCAGAACGCGTGGCCTGAATACTCGACGGCAAGGGCAAGGCGCATTTCAGTGCGTGCGGCTCGGGAATCGGAAATACAACGGGCGGCGGATCATCGACCCGCCGCCCGCGTTTGATGCCGGCGCGCCCGGGTCAGGCCAGCTTGGCCAGCAGCGCCTTGGCTTCGGATTTCTGCTGGTCGTCGCCTTCGTGGAGCACTTCCTGCAGGATTTCGCGCGCGCCCTCGACGTCGCCCATTTCCTGGTAGGCCTTGGCCAGGTCGAGCTTGGTCGCGGCGTCGTGCCATTGGCCATCCAGGACCGACGGCGTCGGGTCCTCGAACGTGGAACGCTCAGGATCGAAGGACAGGTCGAGCTTGTCGAGTTCCAGCGCCGCCGCGGGCCGCGTCAATTGCGGCGCCATGCCGCTGGGCGTCCCTTCGGCTGCGGAGGTCGCCATCTCGGGCTCCGCGCGCGTCTTGCCCATCGGGGCCGGCTTGTCGGCGTCGTCGAGCTTGAAATCGAGGTCGAACCGGGCGGTTTCGTTGAAGCTCTCGCGCGCCGCCTCGACCTTGTCGGTCAGGGACTCGACGCGCGATTCGACCGCGGACTTGCCTGCCGTCATCGCGCCGGCAATCGCTGCGGTCGCGGCCGCCGCGCCTGCGGCCACCGCGGCACCCGTGCCCATCGCGGTCTTGGACAGTTCACTTTCGGCGCCGGCCAGGATATCGGCGGGCGTCTTCGGCTCGGCACCCGACGTCGGCGAGATCGAGATCTCCTCGTCCATCTGGAATTCGAGTCCGTGCTGGTCCTCGGCCTTGTGCTCCGGGCCATCGATCTTGGCGAGCGGATGCACGTCTGCTGCAGCGACTGGCGCACCGCCTTCCGCGAACATCGGATTGTTGGGATCGAGTTGGCGCCCCAACGCCACCGCCTTGTGCCAGGTTTCGCCTTGGCCGTTGCAGACCGAATACAGTTCGGAGGCCACGGTTTCGAACGCGGAGGGCTTGTTGTGCTGCGCGTGGATTTCAAGCAGCTTGAGATAGATCTCCTGCCGCTGCGGATCTTTCTTGAGCGCGTCCTTCAGGATTTCCTCGGCCTGCGCGTCGCGGCCATAGGCAAGGTAAACCTCGGCTTCGGCGATCGGATCGACTTCATCGGTGTCGATGTTGCCCAGACCCTCGCGGCTGAAATCGCTCGCCAGCGAGTTGTCGCCGGTGTTGACGACGCCGCCGCCGGTGGACCCGAAGACCGTATTCGTCTTGATGTCGGTCCCTGAAATGATGCTGTCCTCGAACTTGGTCGTCTTGCGCCGACGGGTCGCAATCAGCGCCCCAAGCCCGGCCAGGATCACGAGCGCACCAAGCCCGACAAGCCACGTCGGCGTGTTCGCGAACAGTTCATCGAACATTCCCGGCGCTTCCTTCGGCGGGGCCTTGGGCGCCGCCTTGGGAGCTGCCGGCTTCAAGTCCGTCGCAGGCGGCTGTGCAGGCGCGGGAGTCGCCGCCGGCGTCGATGGTGCCGCTGCGGCCTTCTCCGCTGCCGCCTTGTCCGCCGCAGCCTTTTCCGCCGCAGCCTTTTCCGCCGCTGCGCTGTCCGCTGCCGTCTTGTCCGCCGCTGCCTTGTCCGCTGCCGCCTTGTCCGCTGCCGCCTTGTCCGCTGCCGCCTTGTCCGCTGCCGCCTTGTCCGCCGCTGCCTTGTCCGCCGCAGCCTTGTCCGC
>DAOMGB010000021.1:19606-24683 GCA_035430095.1 Casimicrobiaceae bacterium
TGGCCGCGTCGTCAGCCGCCTTCGTCCCCGCGGCGCTTGGGGCTGCCACCGGGGGAACGACAGCCGGCGCCGCCGCCGGGGCCTTCGCCTTGGACGCGTCCGATTGCGTCTGCAGCTGCGCCATGGTCTGGTTCTTGAGGTCGATCGCGCGCTGCAGGTCCTTCAGCGTTCGTTCCAGTTCGGCAATTCGACTTTGCGCATCCTTGAGCGCGGCATCGCGCGCCGCCGCCGTTTCAGCTGCGCCCGAACCCTTGCCGGTTCCGGCATCCTTGGACAGCTTCAACTGGTCGCCACCCGCCCGCGCCGCGGGCGTTTTTTCCTCGACCGCCGTACCGATCTTGCCGCCCACTGCGCGACCACCTGCTTCGTCGGCCATCGGCGCGGCACCGGCAACGCTGTCGCGATAGGACCGCCAATCCGCCGCCTGCACTTTCACTACCTTGGTGGCTTCCGCGGGCTGCGAAGCGGACGCGTCCACGGCTGACGGGATCGTGATGATCGCCCCGGACCGCAGTCGATTCATGTTGGCGCCGTCGAAGGCACCCTGATTGCCCTTGAACAATGCAACCAGCATCTGGTCGAGCGTCACCGTCTCGGGCTTGTATTCCTTGGCGATCTTGGAGAGCGTGTCGCCGCGCTTTACCGTATAGCCATCGGCCGCGGAACGCGGCGTGGCACCGCCAGAGGGTGGCGCGGCTGCGGAAACCGGTGCCTGCGCGCGCGGAGCGGTTCCGCCGGCCCGCGGCGGGGTGACGGGTTCAACCTGCGCGACTTCGGGAGCCGTTCCCGGCGGGTCGAGCAGGAATGTGTAGTCGCGAACCACGCGCCCGGAAGACCAGTTCACTTCGACCATCAGGTCGAGGTACGGCTCGTTGATCAGCGTGGGCGACGTCACGCGCAGATAGGTCTCGCCATTGGCGCCGCGTTCGATCGTGATGCGGGCTCGCGAAAGCGCGGACTGGTATTGCAGATTGTTTTGCCTGTACAGCGCGGGATCGGCGATCTTGGCGACGACCGATTCCAGCTCTTCCTTGGATCCCGGCAGCAGTTCGATCCTTGCGGAAAGCGGCTGGCCCAGCGCGGAATCGAGGGTCAGTTTGCCCAGGCCGAGCGCCTGCGCCGCCAGGGGCAGCAAAAGCGCGACCGCGACCAGGCCGTAAGTGACGATGGGTTTTGCTCGCATACCGACCCCTTCGGGAATGCTGTTTGGCTCAAGCTAACTTAACATCATGGGTTTAGCGGTGCAAGCTAAACCTAGGTATTAGCTTGGGTTTTCCCATGCCGCGCCTCGCGGATTCGCATGAGATTCATGCCAGTGTTCTAACAAGGAGCGCTACCACTAGCGTACCGCAATGTCCGCCGCCACCAGATGTAGTGGCGCAACCTTGTGCCGCCCAGTGTTGCGTTCCTGCCTTGGCCTTGCATAAAGCTTCCGGAAACACGCGCGTTGAGGCGCGGAAACGACGCGAACCCCCAAATACGGCAAGCAGCGACTCGCGTCCCCACGTCGGGCGGCGTAATCCGGCTAACGCTTGAGCAAGATTCGCACCATTCTCCGCAGCGGCTCCGCCGCGCCCCAGAGCAGCTGGTCGCCCACCGTGAACGCACCCAGGTATTCGGGACCCATGGCAAGCTTGCGCAGGCGCCCGACGGGAATGGAAAGCTTCCCCGTAACCGCGGCGGGCGTCAATTCACGCACGCTGTCCTCTCGCCGGTTGGGGATGACCTTCACCCATTCGTTGGCGCCCGCCAGCATCGCCTCGATTTCGGCGAGCGGCACATCGCGCCGCAACTTGATCGTCAGCGCCTGGCTGTGACAGCGCATGGCGCCAATGCGAACGCATAGCGAGTCGACGGGAATCGCATTCGCGGCAGTGCGCCCCAGGATCTTGTTGGTCTCCGCGCCGCCCTTCCACTCCTCCATGCTCATCCCATTGCCCAGGTCCTTGTCGATCCAGGGGATGAGCGATCCTGCCAGTGGAACGCCGAAGTGCTCGGTCGGAAAGGCGTCGTCGCGCAGGATGCCCGCGACCTCGCGGTCGATGTCCAGGATGGCGGAGTTGGGGTCGTCCAGCAAGCTCTTGGCGGCCAGGTGCGCCTCGCCCATCTGTTGCAGCAGCTCGCGCATGTTCTGGGCGCCGGCGCCCGACGCCGCCTGATAGGTCATGCAGGTCATCCATTCGACCAGGTCGCGGTCCAGCAGTCCCGCGAGCGCCATCATCATCAGGCTGACCGTGCAGTTGCCGCCGGCGTAATCACGGATGCCGCGGGCCAGCGCGGCGTCGATGACCTTGCGGTTGACGGGATCGAGAATGATGACCGCGTCATCCTTCATGCGCAGCGTCTTGGCCGCGTCGATCCAGTAGCCGCCGAAGCCACCGCCCCGGAGCTTCGGGTACATCGCCGTGGTCCAGTCGCCGCCTTGGCACGTGACGATGGCGTCCAGGCCCGCAAACGCTGTGGGATCGTTGCCGTCCTTGACCGGACCGGTGTCGCGCCCAATCTCGGGACCCACGCCGCCCGCCCGCGACGTCGAATAGAACACCGGTTCGATCAGGTCGAAATCGCGCTCCTCACGCATCCGTTGCATGAGCACCGACCCCACCATTCCCCGCCAACCTACGAATCCGACTCGCATGATCATTTCCAGTCCAATTGGTTTATCCCAAGGGTTGCGCCCTGCACCGTCAGGACAGGCGTTTTCGCCTTCCCGCCGTGCGACGGCCCTTCTTCGCGGCCGGAGATGCCGGACCGGCTGACTTCGCATCGCCAGGCGAAATGGGGCTCTTCAGCCGCGCCATCGCGTAGGCATCGACGAATTGGCCGTGACGGAAGGCGTACGACTTGTGCGTGCCTTCGATTTCGAATCCGAACTTTCGATAGAGCGCGAGCGCGGCTGCATTGTCGGTGTACACGGTCAATTCAAGACGGGTGTAGTTGAGCCAGTTGTCGGCCAGGTCCACGGCCGCCGCCAGCAACGCCGTGCCCACGCCCCGCCGATGCCAGTCGTCGCGCACCGACATTCCCAGCGCCCCGGCATGCCGTCGGCGGGGGGACTTCGACGCGAGGTGGAGACCGAGGTTGCCCACCACTTCGCCGGCGACCTCGGCCACCAGCAGATGATCGTCCGGCGGAAAATCGGCCAGCCGCTTGCGCCATTGGTCCGCTGTCGGATAGGGCAGCTGCAGCGTCCCGGCCATGGCCCCGGGCGAGCCGAAGGTCGCCTGTATCGCCTCGGCGTCGCTGACGAGCGCCCGACGGATCACGATCGCATGCCGCCGGGCGCTCATGATCGCTGCAGCGCCGCCAGCACGGCGTCGCCCATGGCGCGCGTGCCGATGGCGGTCTCCCCAAGGAGCGCGATATCGCCGGTGCGGTGTCCCTGCTGCAGCACGCGCCCCACCGCGTGTTCGATGCGCTCCGCGAGATCGGCCCTGCCGAACGTGTATCGAAACATCATCGCCACGGACAGGATCGTGGCCAGCGGATTGGCCTTGTCGCGGCCTGCGATGTCCGGCGCCGAGCCGTGAATCGGCTCATACAGGCCCTTCTGGTTTTCGTCGAGCGACGCCGACGGCAACATGCCGATCGATCCCGCGAGCATCGACGCCTCGTCGGACAGGATATCGCCGAAGATGTTGCCGGTGACGATCACGTCGAACTGCTTCGGGTTCTTCAGCAACTGCATCGCGGCGTTGTCGACGTACATGTGCGACAGCGCGACATCCGGATAGTCGGCAGCCAATGCCGTCACCACTTCGCGCCAGAGCATGCTGGTGTCGAGCACGTTGGCCTTGTCCACCGAGCACAGCTTCCTGCCGCGCAGGCGGGCCGTCTCGAATCCGAGGCGCGCGATCCGCCGGATCTCGGGCACGCTGTAGAGCATCGTGTCGAAGCCCTCTTCGTCGCCGGCGGCATTCCTGCGCCTCCCGCGCGGCTGGCCGAAATAGATGTCGCCGGTCAATTCGCGCAGGATCATGATGTCAAGTCCCGCAACTACCTCGGGCTTCAGCGTTGACGCCGCCGCGAGCTCCGGGTACGCCTTCGCCGGTCGCAGGTTGGCAAAGAGTCCCAGCGCCTTGCGGATGCCCAGGATGCCCTGCTCCGGCCGCAACTCGCGCGGCAGCGTGTCGTACGTTGGGCCGCCCACCGCGCCCATGAGGATGGCGTCGGCGGCGCGCGCCAGTTCCAGCGTCGCCGGCGGCAGCGGATGTCCGGCGGCGTCATAGGCTGCCCCGCCGATCGGCGCCTCGCTGGCGCTGATCGGTAGCCCTTCGGCGCGCAGGACATCCAGCACGCGTGCGGCCTGCGCCACGATTTCCCGCCCGATGCCGTCACCCGGCAGGATTGCGATCTTCATCGTTCCGAATCTCCAAAAACGAAGAGCGGCGCCGCTTTGACCTGGCGCCGCGTAGTTGGATGCATTTCGACTACGCCAGCCAGGGCTGATCCGCCAGCCGTTTCGTCTCGAACGCGCGAATCGCGTCCGCGTGCTGAAGCGTGAGGCCGATCTCGTCCAGTCCGTTCAGCAGGCAATGCTTGCGAAACGGCTCCACGTCGAACCCGAATGTCAGCGATCCGTCAGGCGTCGACACGGTCTGCCGTTCCAGGTCGATGGTCAGCTTGAACCCCGGAAACGCGAAGGTGTCGGCAAAGAGCCGGTCCACCTGCGCTTCGGTCAGGACGATCGGCAGCAGTCCGTTCTTGTAGCAATTGTTGAAGAAGATGTCCGCAAAGGACGGCGCGATGACCGCGCGGAAGCCGAAATCGGCCAGCGCCCATGGCGCGTGCTCGCGCGAGCTTCCGCAGCCGAAATTGCGGCGCGCAAGCAGGATCGATGCGCCCTGGTAGCGCGTTTCGTTCAGCACGAAGGCCGGGTTGCGCGGCCGCCTGGCGTTGTCCATGCCCGGCTCACCGTGGTCCAGGTAGCGCCATTCGTCGAACAGATTCACGCCGAAGCCCGACCGCTTGATCGACTTCAGGAACTGCTTCGGGATGATCGCGTCCGTGTCGACGTTCGCCCGGTCGAGCGGCGCGACGAGACCCGTATATGTGCGGAAGGCCTGCATGGCGTTTG
>DAOMGB010000021.1:24783-42558 GCA_035430095.1 Casimicrobiaceae bacterium
CGGTCGAGCGGCGCGACGAGACCCGTATATGTGCGGAAGGCCTGCATGGCGTTTGGCGGCGTGCCTGCCCGTCAGTAGGGCTTGGCCTTTTCCGCGGCCTTTTCGATTCCCTGGCCCGCTGCCTTGACGTCCTTGCCCGCGCCTTCGATCGTGTTGCAGGCCGCGACACCGATGGCCATGCCGACGATGGCGGCGAGCGCTGCGATTCGCTTAAGCATTTTTCTCTCCTTGAGCTAGAACAGTCGACGCACGTCGACGAAGTGCCCGGCGATCGCGGCGCCGGCCGCCATGGCCGGACTGACCAGATGCGTGCGGCCGCCGTTGCCCTGGCGCCCCTCGAAATTTCGATTCGACGTCGACGCGCAGCGCTCGCCCGGTTCGAGCTTGTCGTCGTTCATCGCGAGGCACATCGAGCATCCCGGCTCGCGCCATTCGAAACCGGCGTCGCGAAAAATGCGGTCCAGGCCTTCCGCCTCGGCCTGCGCCTTGACCGGCCCCGATCCGGGAACGACCATCGCCAGCTTGATGTTCCCTGCGACACGCCGGCCACGCGCGACCGACGCGGCCTGCCGCAGGTCCTCGATGCGCGAGTTGGTGCACGAGCCGATGAACACCTTGTCGACCGGGATTTCGCTCATCGGCGTGTTCGGCCGCAATCCCATGTAGGCGAGCGCCCGCTCCATGCCCTCGCGGCGCGTCGAATCGCGCTCCCGGTCGGGGTCCGGCACGCGTCCGTCGATGCCGACCACCATCTCCGGCGACGTGCCCCAGGTCACCTGCGGCTGCACCGATGCGGCGTCGAACACGTGCGTGGTGTCGTACTTCGCATTGTCGTCGCTGTGCAGCTCGCGCCATTGCGCCAGCGCGCGCTCCCATTGCGCGCCGCTTGGCGCAAATGTCCGGCCCTTGAGATACGCGAACGTGCGCTCGTCGGCCGCGACCATCCCGGCACGCGCGCCCGCTTCGATGGCCATGTTGCACATCGTCATCCGCGCTTCCACCGACAGCGCGCGCACCGCTTCACCGGCAAATTCGATCGCGTGACCGCTGCCGCCGGCCGTGCCGATGCGGCCGATGATCGCCAGCACCAGGTCCTTGGAGGTCACGCCCGGCGCAAGGCGGCCGTCGACGCGAACCAGCATCGACTTCGATTTCTTGGTGACAAGGCACTGCGTCGCGAGAACGTGTTCCACCTCGGACGTGCCGATGCCGAAAGCGAGCGCAGCGAACGCGCCGTGCGTGCTGGTGTGCGAATCGCCGCAGACCACCGTCATGCCGGGAAGTGTCGCGCCCTGCTCCGGTCCGATCACGTGCACGATCCCCTGCCGCCGGTCGAGAAACGGGAAATAGGCCTTGGCGCCATGCTCCGCGATGTTCCGGTCGAGCGTCTCGACCTGGTTGCGCGACGTCGGGTCCTGGATGCCGCGGCTCCAGTCCTTGGTCGGCGTGTTGTGGTCGGCGGTGGCGACCACCGATTGCATCCGCCATGGCTTGCGCCCGGCAAGCTTCAATCCTTCGAACGCCTGCGGGCTCGTCACCTCATGCACCAGGTGACGGTCGATGTAGAGCAGCGCCGTGCCATCCGCTTCTTCGCGGACCACGTGGCTGTCCCACAACTTGTCGTAGAGCGTGCGTGCAGTCATGACCCAGGCGCATCCGGCGTCGAGGAATCTCGCGGCGGAAAAGTGCAATTATTGCACGGCAGCAAGACTGGCCCCTGCCGGCATTGCGGTCGCCGAAACGCGGGTGTGCCTAGTTCTGCGGGGAACGCCGGCGAACGACGGCCCAGCCCAGAGCCGCAACCAGCAGCGCGAGTGCAGCGAGCAAGGGCGGGCCGAGGGCGGGAATCGCGCTCGCGGCAGCCGGAAGGAAGCCGTTGGTCAACGGGATGCTCGCCGCGGACACGCCACCCGGCGCGCTTGCCGTAACCGCGTAGCTGCCAGGCGTGCCGTTGGCGGTGACGGTCACGCTCGCCTGTCCCGCGCCATTGGTAATCACCGTTCCGGCCGAAAGCGTCCCCGAGGCACCTGCCGCGGGCACGGTGAACGTCACTGGGACGCAAGGCAACGGCGCGCCGGACGCGTCGGTGACGGTGACGACGACCGGCAGCGGAAATGCCGATCCCGGCGCGGTCGTCTGCCCGGCGCCGCCCGTCACGACCGATCCCGTCGCCACGCCGGTGCCCAGGTCGCTCCAGTTGGAATCGTAGGTCGTGCCCCAGTTGTATTCCTGCTCGATCTGGCGGCTCCAGTGCGTCGGCGGACCGTAGGGCGGCCCCGGATCGACCGTCGCCACCGCGCGAACCTCCGCGCCGTTGATGTAGAAGCGAATGACAGGCGCATCCCATGCGATGCAGACGTCGTTCCACTGACCGTAGTCGACCGCCGCCGGCAAGTCGATGAAGCCCGCATAGGGATCGAAGACGCGAAAGCGGCCCGCACCGCCCGCGTGGACGGGGTCGATGGGGCTCGCATTGGAAAAGCCGACGATCGGAAACAGGTTGCACGCCGATCCCGGGCAGGTGTCGCTGCCTGTCGCCGGCGCGAGCACTCCCCAGAGTTCCGTGCGCCGGTTGGTCGTGGTATCCGCGGAACTCGACCAGGATGGCGGGACGTAGAGACTTCCGTACAGCACCGAATAGCCGGCGGCGGCAACGATCTGGATCCCGCGGCCCTGGGTGTTGGCGAAATTGTTGACCGCGGGATCGAAGTGGTCGACGGCGTCGACGCCCAGGTCGAGCACGTTGCCTCGACCATTGATCGTCCCGACATTCGCGAATATCGACGGAGCCTGCCGATCGACTTCCCATACGCCGGCGCCTGTGCCCAGGGGATAGGCCGGGAACAATCCGGCACGCGCGGACTCGATGGCAGCAAGGCAGGCGCCGAAGATGACGGCCGCGACGCCAATGCGATTGAAAGCCTTCATGGGAGTAAGCGCCGGCGTCGATGAGTCAACGTCGGATTCTATCGGATCGCGCGTGGACGAACGCGTCCACCGCGTCGACCAGGTCACTGCGCGCAGCATCGAACGCCGTTGCAGGCGTCGACCGCAACCAGGTGAGTTGCCGCTTGGCCAGTTGCCGCGTGGCGGCGATGCCCGACTCCCGCAGTGTCGTGGCGTCGATGGCCCCTTCCAGGTACTGCCAGCTCTGCCGGTAACCCACGCATCGCATCGAAGGCAGGTCCGGATGCAGCGAATGGCGCTCGCGCAGCCGGCGCAGTTCGTCGACGAGCCCCGCATCGAGCATGGCCTGGAACCGGCGCGCTATGTCCGCGTGCAACCGCGCGCGGCTGGGGGGCAGCAAGGCGATGGGAATGGTCGGTTCGAGCGCCTCGTCCGCGGGTGATTGGCGCTTGCCCTGCAACGATGACAGAGGCACGCCGCTCAGGCGATGCACTTCGAGAGCGCGCTGGATGCGCTGGGCGTCGGTGGGCGCCAGGCGCGCCGCGGTCGCGGGATCGACGCGCGCAAGCTCCGCATGCAGCGCCGGCCAGCCTTCCTCGGCCGCCCGGCGATCTAGCTCGGCGCGAATGACCGGATCCGCCTGAGGCAAGGCCGACAGGCCCTCGGTCAACGCCTTGAAATACAGCATCGTGCCACCGCAAAGAATCGGCAGCACGCCGCGCGCGCGAATGCCGGCGACGCAGGCTTTCGCGTCACGCGCAAATGCGGCGGCCGAATACGGCTGCGTCGGGTCGACGATGTCGAGCAGGTGATGACGAATGCGCGCGCGGTCCGTCGCCGCGGGCTTGGCGGTGCCGATGTCCATGCCGCGATAGACCTGGGCGGAATCGACTGTGACGATCTCGCCGCCCAGGCGTTCGGCCAGCGCCAGCGCAAGCGCGCTCTTGCCCGACGCCGTCGGGCCCATCAGCAGCAGGACGGGGGGCGCGGTCACGGGGATGACCGTACTAGCGACCGCGCATGAACATCCGGTCGAGATCGGCCAGCGACAACTGGTACCACGTCGGTCGGCCGTGGTTGCACTGGCCGGAGCGCTCGGTCGCTTCCATCTCTCGCAGCAGCGCGTTCATCTCCGGGACGGTCAGGCCCCGGTTTGCCCGCACCGAACCATGGCAGGCCATGGTCGAAAGCAACTCGTCACGGTGCGCGGCCAGCACCTGTGTGCCGCCGAATTCGCGAATTTCGTGCAGCACCGCGCGCGCCAGCGCCGCGGGATCGGCGTCGGCCAGCGGCGCCGGGATGCCGCGAACCGCGAGCGTGGCCGGCCCCAGCGCCGACATTGCGAAGCCGAGCGCCTCGAGCGCAACCGCATTGTCCTCGACCGTCGCGACTTCGAGCGGATCGGCCGCGAACGTCGCCGGGACAAGAAGCGGCTGCACCGGCACGCGGTCGCGGAATTGCGACTTCAGCCGTTCATACACGATGCGTTCGTGTGCCGCGTGCATGTCGACCAGCACCATGCCAGCGCGATTCTGAGCCAGGATGTAGATGCCGTGCAGTTGCGCCAGGGCGAAGCCGAGCGGATGCGGATCGTCGGCAGGCATCGGCACCGGTTCGCCTTCGCGCTGGCCGAACAGCCGCGCATAGAACGCGGAGGGCTCACCGGCCCGCGCGCCACCGGCTTCCAGTCCCAGCGGGGTCTGCGCGCCCTGCCACACCGTGCCCGCATGCTGCGGCGAAATCTGGACGGGGAACGGATCGCGCTGCGGCGCGAGCGGCGGCAGATGCGCGGCCGCCAATCCCAGGCGCTCGGCGGCGGAGACAGCGGGCTGCTCGGCGGCACTTGCCGCGAGCGCGCGTTCCACCGCATGCCGGACGAACTGATGAATGGCGCCGGAATCGCGAAATCGCACCTCCGTCTTCTGCGGGTGGACGTTGACGTCGACTCGGCGCGGATCGAGTTCCAGCCACAACGCGTACGCCGGCTGGCGGTCGTGGTGAAGCACGTCGCGGTAGGCTTCGCGCAGCGCGTGCTGCAGAACCCGGTCGCGGACAAACCGCCCGTTGACGAACAGATACTGGCCGCCGCCTTGCGCCGCGTAGGCGGGACGCACGGCGAATCCCGTCAGCTTGACGCCGGCGGCCTCCGCCTCGACCGACGCGGCGTGCAGCACGAACTCGTCCCCCAGCAACTGCTCGACGCGAACCCGCCGGCCGGCGGCGACCAGGCGGTGCACGACGCGCGCATTGTGCTGCAGCGTGAATCCCGTGGCGGGGTGGGCGAGCGCCACGCGCCGGAATGCCTCGTCGCAGTGCGCCCACTCGGTGGCCTCGGTGCGAAGGAACTTGCGCCTTGCCGGGGTGTTGAAGAACAGCTCCTCGACGGTGACGCTGGTGCCGACGGCAAGCGCCGCGGGCGCGATCGGGCTGACCGTGCCGCCGTCGACTTCGATGCGCCAGGCGTGCGGCTTGGCCCTGGCCCGCGACGCCAGGCCGAGGCGGGACACCGAAGCAATCGATGCCAGTGCTTCGCCCCGGAACCCCAGCGACGCGATCGCTTCGAGGTCGAGCACGGATGCGATCTTCGAAGTCGCGTGGCGGGCGACCGCAAGCGCCAGTTCATCGCGCTCGATGCCGCTGCCGTTATCGGCGACCCGGATGCGTTTGGCCCCGCCCGCCGCGAGTTCCACGTCGACCTGGGTGGCGCCAGCGTCGAGCGCGTTTTCCAGCAGTTCCTTCAGCGCGGCCGCGGGCCGCTCGACAACCTCACCCGCCGCGATCTGGTTGATGAGCAGGTCGGGCAGCGCCCGGATCGAGGCCATCAGCGCAGCAGGCCCTGCGCCCAACGCGCATAGACGCCGTCGGCCACCTGGTTCAAGGCTTCCAGGCGCGCCGGCAGGTCCGCCAGGAGGTCCGCCGCGCATTGCAGGTGCGCGCTCGAGCGCGCCGGCAGCTTCTCGGGGCTGTCCGCGCACCACCTTTCGACGAGCTCCCGGGTCATCTCGATGTGACACTGGAACCCGATGTGCCGGTCGTCGATGATGTAGCCCTGGTCGGCATTGAACGAATTGGTCAGGACGCGGGTTGCCATCGGCGGCAGATCGAAAATGTCGTAATGCCACTCGAACGCCGCGAAGCGTGGAAGGCCTCCGAACCATTCGCGCCGGGCGCCGCGGTCGCAGACATCGACGTGCAGCCAGCCGATTTCAGGCGTCGGCGTCCTGGTCACTCGCGCCCCCAGCGCCTTGGCCATCAGCTGCCCGCCGAGGCAGTGCCCGATCACCGGCACGCCGTCGCCGATCGCATCTCTCAGCAGGCTGCACATCGGGGCGATCCAGGGCAATGGGTCGTTGACGCTCATGTCACCGCCCATCATGCCGATGCCCGAGTACGCATCGGCGGTGGTCGGCACGGCCATGCCCTCGTCGAGCGCGATGAGCTCGCTTGCGATGCCCTGCCCGGCCAGCCACTCCGCGAAACGGCCGGGGCCTTCACTGGATGAGAAGCGAAAGATGGCAACAGGGCGCATGGCGGATCGATTCAGGCCTGGGCGCGGGGGGTCCGCTGCCCGATCATTAATCTTATCAGCCGCGGAGTGCCGAGGGACTCGCATGTTGAATCCGCGGAGTTCGAAGCATCAGGTATATTTCCGCAACCAGGCAGCCGGCCTTGCGTCGTGCAGGCCGCCGCGACGACACGATCCAAGGGAGCCGCATTGTGCGCAGGGCGCTGCGCACGGCGCGCACTCGACCCGGAGGCGACCACCGATGTTCGACCAATTCGACGTAGAGATGCCCCCCGACGGTGCCGCGACGGCACCGGGCTTCTTCAACAGCATTGCATCGAACGTGCAACGCTGGTTCCAGCCGGGCGCCGCCGCCGGGCCGGCCCAGGCGGCGCTCGATCCCCGCCTCGCGCCCTATTCCGATCGCGTCCTGACCGCGGAAGCCGCGGTCGGCCACATCAAGGGCGGCAGTCACGTATTCATCGGGACCGCGTCGGCGACTCCGGTCATGCTGGTCGGCGCGCTGGAAACGATGGCCGTGCCGCCGGCGGACATCGAATTCGTGCATTTCCTCACCACCGGCGCCGTGCCGCACGACGACAAGGGGAACGCGACCACCCGTTTCCGCCACCGGACCTTTTTCGTCGGCTCCGATGTTCGCGCAGCCGTCAAGCAGGGCTTGGCGGAATACGTGCCCTTGTCGATCGCGCGCGTGCCGGAACTGATCGAGAACGGACGCATCCACATCGACGTGGCGCTGATCCAGGTGTCCATGCCGGATCCGTTCGGCTATGTGAGCCTCGGCGTGTCGGTTGACGTGATCCCCGCCGCCATCGCCAAGGCCGAACTGGTCATCGCCGAGGTCAATCCGCGCATGCCGCGCACGATGGGCGATTCGACGCTGCACATCAGCCAGCTTCATCATCTCGTGCCGGTGGATTCACCGGTGATCGAATACGAGCATCCCGCCACCGAGCCGCAGGTCGTCGAGCAGATCGCCCGCTACATCAGCGGCATCATCGACGACGGGTCCACGCTGCAGATCGGCCTGGGCCGCGTCACCAGCGCGGCGCTCAAGTACCTGTCGGACCGCAAGGACCTCGGCATCCACTCCGACGTCGTCACCGATGCCATCATCCCGCTGCTCGAGAAGGGCGTGGTCACCGGACGCCGGAAGACCAGCCAGCGCGACAAGATCGTCACCAGCTTTGCCACGGGGACCAAGCGCCTGTACGACCTGGTCGACGGCAATCCGCTGTTCTGCTTCCAGCCGATCGACCAGGTGTGCGACCCGTCGGTCATCGCCGCCCAATACAAGATGGTCTCGGTGACGCAGGCCTTCGCGGTGGACCTGACCGGGCAGGTGTGCGTGGATCAGCTGCGCGGGGAACTCTACGCCGGCCTGGCTGCGCAGAGCGAATTCCTGCGCGGAGCGTCGCGTTCGGAGGGAGGAAAGGCCATCATCTGCCTCGCGTCCACGAGCGAGGCGGGGAACAAGTCGTGCGTGCAGGCCATGCTGGAGTCGGGCGACGGCGTGACCATCGCCCGCAACGACGTGCATTACGTGATCACCGAATACGGCATCGCCTACCTGTTCGGCAAGTCCGTTCGCGAGCGCTCGGTGGCGCTGATCCATGTTGCGCATCCCAAGTTCCGCGCCGAGCTGTTCGCGCAAGCCCAGGCGATGGGCTACCTGCCGCAGACGCTGACGCTGCAGAACATGCGCGCCTATCCGGTGGAGGAGGAAGTCACCGTCGCGCTGAAGGACGGCCGGACGCTGCTGCTGCGTCCCGCGGTATCGACGGACGGCGAAGCCATCCGCGACCTGTTTCACAGCCTTTCCGAGGCGGACGTCTTCACGCGGTTCTTCCGCCACGTGCGCGCGCTGTCGGGAAGCGACGTGCAGCGGCTGTGCAACGTGAACTTCGAGAACGAAGTCGCGTTCGTCGCCGACGCCGGCACGCGCGAAAACCCGCACATCGTCGCCCAGTGCTGCTACTTCGTCGACCCGTCGACCAACCTGGCGGAGACCGCGTTCATGGTGAGTCCCGGATGGCAGGGCTGCGGACTCGGCGCCGCGATGCAGCGGCGGATGAGGGAGCACGCCGCCGCGCGGGGCGTGCGCGGCTTCGTGGCCGAGATCATGTCCACCAACGCGAACATGATTCACCTGGGCAGCGCCGGATCGGCCAACGTGACGGTCGAGCCCAACGGCACGACGGTGCGGGTGACTGCGCTGTTCTGAGCTCCCAGCGACCCGCCTGCTACATCTGCTTGAAGAGGTGCGTGAACTGCCGCGAGATCGGCAGCCTTTCCTGGCGGTTCTTCAGCAGAACGAACTGCCGCTCGGCATCCTCGCGCAGGACGCCCGCCACGGCGTCCAGGTTGACGATGGTGCCCCGGTGCACCTGCCAGAATTTCTCGGGGTCGAGGTCGGCGAGCAGTTCCTTCAGCGGCGTCCGGATCAGCGCCTCGCCGCTGACCAGCACCACCCGCGTGTACTTGGTGTCCGCCTGGAAATAGACCACGTCGCCGACCGCGATCAGCTTCACCTGCTTTCCGACCGCCGCCTTGATCCACTTGATCCGCGGCGCGTCGGATCGGATCGTCGCGCGCAGCTCGGCGACGAGCGCCGACAAGTCGGAGGGCGGCGAGGACAGGTTCTTCCGGATCCGTTCCACCGTCGCGGCCAGGCGATCGCCCTCGACGGGCTTCAGCAGGTAGTCGAGGGCGCCCGCGTCGAAGGCCTTCAGCGCGTATTGGTCATACGCCGTGATGAAGACCACGTGGCATTCGCCGCCGATGGCCGCCGCGACGTCGAGCCCGCTCATACCCGGCATGCGAATGTCGAGGAACGCGATCTGCGGGCGCCATTCGTCGAAGAGCGCCAGCGCCGCATTGCCATCCGCGGCCTCGGCCACGATGTCAAGCTCCGGCCACGCGGCGGCCAGCTTTTCCTTGAGCCGTTCAAGCATCAGCGGCTCGTCCTCTGCGATCAGCGCCGTTGGCCGGGTCATCGGAGCACGCTTTCTGCGATCGGAGACGCGGAAGGCTGCGGCAGGGAGTCCAGCGGAATGACCAGGCGCGCGACGAAGCCACGCGGTGAATTGGCTTCCGTCGTGAGCGCCGCGCGCTCCGCAAAGAGCAGCGCCAGCCGCTCGCGGATGTTGGCGAGACCGATGCCGTTCTGCCCGACGGCGTCCGCCAGGCCCGCTCCGGTATCGGCGACCTTGAGGGCGATCCGCGGGCCGTCGGCATGGGTCTCGCGTTCTGCGGTCACGTCGATGCGGCCGCCCGACGTGAGCGGCTCGATGCCATGCTTGATCGAATTTTCCACGAGCGTGATCAGCATGCCCGGCGGCACGACGACATCCTCCAGTGCTTCCGGGACGTCGACCGACCACGCGAGTCTTGCGCCGAGCCGCGTCTGCATGATGCGCAGGTAGGCACGAACCATGGCCGCATCCTGCCTGAGTGTCGTGGCCTCGTCACGGAGCGTCGGCGTGGTGGCGCGCAGGAACCGGATCAGGTCGCTGATCAGGCGCGCCGCATCCGGCGCGCCCCTCTCGGCCAGCTGCTGCGCACTGCCGAGGGTATTGAACAGGAAATGCGGCTCGACCTGCAGTTGCAGCAGCTTCAGCTTCGACTCCGCCAGTTGCCGCGAGAGGTCGCTCTGCCTCGCCTCGGCCTCCAGGTTCGCGGCCAGCGCGCGAAATTCGCGATTGCGCAGATTGGCGATGAGGGCGACGACGAACGTATAGAGGAATCCGAACACCAGCGCACCGGTCACGACGTGGCGCAACAGCGCGCTGTTGTAGAGCCAGTCGAAAGGATTGACCCCCTTGACGAGCCCGGCAACGCTCGCACCGACGAAGGCGCCCAGAAGCGCCAGCAGCGGACCGATCGCGGCCAGTCGAAACGCATTGCCCGTGAACTTGCGATAGCCGAACCAGGCCGACAGCCCCGCCCACAGCATCACGATGACGAACGCGTTGAACAGCAGCGCCGCTTCCAGGAAGCTCATGTTCCACGGCAGCTGCGCGGCGACCCAGGCGACTCCCGTCGTGACGACCACGATGCCGAACAGCCAGAGCCAGCCGCCATCGTGATAAAGCCACTGGTCGAACGAGCGCACGTCGCGGCGCTCGATTTCGGTCAGCGACGACAGCAGCCGTTCCGCGAATGCGTCGTAGCGGCGTTTCAGCGAGCGAATCATGCAGTGTGGGTCCGGCGATCAGGATCGCCGGACACGGGACGTCCGGGGTTGGCGTGGCGCATTGTAGTCGCGGCCCGCTCAACGGGCATGGCCACGCGGGATGAACTGCGGCGGGCGCGGACGGATCGACGGCGGCGCGCGACGAATGACGGCTGCGGCCTAGAAGCCCTGCGCGATCCGCGCGTAGGCGCTGTGGTTGTGGATCGCCTCGAAGTTCTCGGCCTCGACGCAGTAGCCTCTGAAACGCGGATCCGCGGCGAGCCGCGCAGCGACGCCGCGCACCAGGTCTTCCACGAATCGCGGGTTGTCGTAGGCGCGCTCCGTCACGTATTTCTCATCGGAGCGCTTGAGGATTCCGTACAGCTCGCAGGAAGCCTCGTCCTCGGCGATCCGCAGCAGTTCCACGATGTAGACCGGCTCGCTCGTGCGCACCGCGATGGTCACGCGCGATCGCTGGTTGTGCGCGCCGTACTCCGAAATTTCCTTGGAGCAGGGGCACAGCGACGTGACCGGCACCGCCACCGCGATGGTCGTCGCATACGCGCCATCCGCCAGTTCCGCAGTCAGCGCCACTTCGTAGTCGAGGAGGCTCGCCACCCCCGATATCGGCGCCGTCTTGCGCACGAAGAACGGGAAGCGCAGTTCGATCCGGCCGCCGGCCACGTTGAGCCGCAGCACCAGGTCGTCCAGCAGCGCGCGCAGGCCGGCCACCGACAATGGCTTGGCCCCCGGCGCGAAACGCTCCTCGAGCAGCATCACCATCCGCGACATGTGCGTTCCCTTGCGGTCCTCCGGCAGCGCAACGTAGACATTGCACTGGGCAATCGTGGACTGGGCGACGCCATCGCCATCGGCGAATGCGACGGGGAACCGGATGTCCTTGATGCCCACCTGGTCGATGGCAAGGTGCCGCTCATCCCTCTCCGACTGGAGGTCGGGGATGGGCATCAGGCGGCTGGGCTGTTCGGGACGGTTCATGGAAGTGGCGCGTGTTTCGCGAGCGTCGATGTTCAGGCCGCGGGCTTGACCCGGGGTTCCGGATGTTGGCCAAAATGAGGCTGGCCGGGATGCGACGAATCGCCATGCGCGGCGATCGATTTAGCGATGCCCGGGGCGTCGAGACCGACCTGCGAAAGCAGCAACGCCGGGTCCCCGTGATCGATGAAACGGTCCGGAAGCCCGAGATGCAGCATCGGGATGGAGACGCCCTCGGCCGCAAGCAGCTCGGCGACCCCGCTGCCGGCGCCGCCCGCGACGACGTTCTCCTCGACCGTCACCAGCAGGTCGTGATCCTTCGCGAGTTTCAGGATCAGGTCGCGGTCGAGCGGCTTGACGAAACGCATGTTGGCCACGGTCGCATCCAGCGATTCCGCCGCCGCGAGCGCGGGCTGCAGCATCGGGCCGAACGCCAGGATCGCGACGCGATGCGTCCTGCGCTTGCCTTCACGGCGGAGCTCTCCCTTGCCGATCGGCAGCGCGCGCATCTGCGACTCCTGCGCGACGCCCGGGCCGGAACCACGTGGATAGCGGACTGCCGACGGGGAGTCCAGCGTGCAGCCGGTGTAGAGCATCTGCCGGCACTCGTTTTCGTCCGAAGGCGCCATGATGGTCATGTTCGGGAGGCAGCGGAGGTAGCTCAGGTCGAACGCGCCGATGTGCGTGGCGCCGTCCGCGCCGACCACGCCGGCCCGGTCGATCGCGAAGACCACCGGCAGGTTCTGCAGCGCAATGTCGTGAATCGCCTGGTCGTAGGCGCGCTGCAGGAACGTCGAGTAGATGGCAACCACCGGCTTCATGCCTTCGCAGGCCAGTCCGCCGGCGAACGTCACCGCATGCTGCTCCGCGATGCCAACGTCGAAGTAGCGTTTCGGAAATTCCTGCGAATACCGCACCAGCCCCGATCCTTCGCGCATCGCCGGCGTGATGCACACGACGCGCGGGTCCTTCGCGGCCATGTCGCAGATCCAGTCGCCGAACACCTGCGTGTAGCTCGGCTTGCCGGCGGGCTTAGCCACGATGCCCACCGCGGGATCGAACCTGGTCACGCCGTGATACAGGATCGGGTCTTCCTCCGCCTTCGGGTAGCCGAAGCCCTTCCTGGTGACGACATGCAGGAACTGCGGACCCTTCAATTCGCGGATGTTGGTGAGCGTCTGCACCAGGGCGTCGACGTCATGGCCGTCGACCGGACCGATGTAATTGAACCCGAATTCCTCGAACAGCGTCCCCGGCAACACCATGCCCTTGACGTGCTCCTCGGCACGGCGCGCGAGCTCATGGATCGGACCCAGTTTCGACAGCACCTCCTTGCCGCTGCGCCGCACCGAGTTGTACAGGCGGGACGACAGCACCTTGGCGAGGTACTGGTCCAGCGCACCGACCGGCTCGCTGATCGACATGTCGTTGTCGTTCAGGATCACCAGCAGGTCGGCGCCACTGATGCCGGCATTGTTGAGCGCCTCGAACGCCATGCCGGCGGTCATTGCGCCATCGCCGATCACCGCTATCGTGCGGCGTTCCTCGCCCTTGATCCGGGCAGCGACGGCCATGCCCAGCGCGGCGGAAATCGACGTCGACGAATGCGCCGTGCCAAACGTGTCGTATTCGCTTTCGATGCGGCGCGGAAATCCCGACGGGCCGCCGAATTGCCGCAACTTGACCATCGCCTCGCGCCGTCCGGTCAGGACCTTGTGCGCGTAGGTCTGGTGGCCGACGTCCCAGACGATCCGGTCGTTCGGCGTGTCGAAGACGTAGTGCAGCGCCACGGTGAGCTCGACCGTTCCGAGGTTGGAAGACAAATGCCCGCCCGTCTGCGAAACCGACGACAGGAGGAACGCCCGCAATTCGCGCGCGAGGTCGCGCAGTTCGGCGCGATCGAGCCCACGCAGGTCGGCGGGCTGGTTGATGCGTTCGAGCAAGGGAAAAGTCGGCATGGGCATCAGTGGCTGCGAAGCACGATCCAGTCGGCCAGCTCGATCAGGCGGCGGGCCGCGCCACGAAACGGCGCCAGCGCCGCGCCGGCCTGCGCCCGCAGCGCTTCGGCATGGCGCCGTGCTTCGGCCAGGCCCAGCAACGACACATAAGTCGGCTTGTTTTGCGCGGCGTCCTTGCCCGCGGTCTTGCCGAGCGCGCCATCGCTGCCTTCGACGTCGAGCACGTCGTCGATGACCTGGAACGCCAATCCGGACGCTTCCGCAAACGTGTCGAGCGCGCGCGATTCGTCCGGCGCAAGCGGACGCCCGCAGGTGGCGCCCAGTTGCACCGCCGCGCGGATGAGTGCGCCGGTCTTCATCCGATGCATCCTCTGCAGTTCGGGCAGCGTCAAGGCGACGCCGGTGCTGGCCAGGTCAATGGCCTGGCCGCCCGCCATGCCGGGCGCGCCGGCAGCGGCGGCGAGCATCGCGCAAGCGCTTCCGGAAGCGCGAATCCCGCTTTCGCCGAGAACGCCGAACGCCAACGACTGCAGCGCGTCCCCGGCCAGCAGCGCAGTCGCCTCGCCGAACGCGACGTGGCAGGTGGGCTTGCCGCGTCGCAGCGTGTCGTTGTCCATGCTCGGCAGGTCGTCATGCACGAGTGAGTACGCGTGGATCAGTTCCACCGCGGCCGCCGCCGAGTCGACCACGTCGGGATCCGCCTGCGCGAATTCGCCGGCGGCATAGGCGAGCAGCGGCCGCACGCGCTTTCCGCCCCCCAATACCGCATAGCGCATCGCCTCGCGCAAGCGCGCGGCGCGGTCAGGGGTCCCTGTCTCGGTGCCCGTGCGCGCAGGTTCCACTGTCCGCAGCACGCGTTCGAGAACATCCTCGATCCGTCGTTGCCTTTCGCCGGTCCACACCGGGAATGCGAGGTCAGGATGCATCGACCGATCCCGCCAGCGCTTCCGGCGCGAATGCCTTCAACACGCCCTGCTCGAGCACCTCGACCTGATGCTGCGCGTCCTTGAGCGATGCCTGGCAATAGGTCAGCAATTCAGCCCCGCGCCGGTATGCGGCCAGCGACTCCTTGAGCGGGAGCTGGCCGCCTTCCATCGACGCCACGATGCCTTCGAGTTCCGCAAGCGCGGCTTCGAAGGTCGGCGGGGCGTCGGAAGTCTTGGCCATGGCAGGTGGGTGCGATGCTTTGCGACGTCGATGGCGACAGCTTAGGCGCAGCGGGCGGAACAGGTCAAAGCATCGGTCGAAACCCTTGCCGAAAACGGGGGGGCTGCGACCGCCGCGCCGAAGCGCCGACCAAGGACGCGAAAAACGCGCTAAGGTCTTGACCTGTTTACGTAAAGCGCAATATAATAACATTTTTTGACGACGCGGCCAGAGCGAATCTTCGATATCGCACGGCCGACTTGGCAAAGCGGTCCGGGGCGGCTTTTTGGTAAAGCCCGAGCAGGGGTAAAAAGCCGGCGTCCCGGGTTGTTGGGTTGGGTTGGTTGCTAGCAACCGAAATTCGCGAAAGGGTTGGCCGTATGTCGGACCTCGCAACGGCCGGGCGCCTGCGGCAGGCAAGCACGCAGTTCCCGGTCTCCTGGTATTGCGATCCCCGGGTGCTCGAAGCGGAACAGCGACTGCTGCTGTCCCAGGGTCCGAGCTATGTGGGTCACGAGTTCATGGTGCCGAACGTCGGCGACTTCCAGGCGCTCGCCGCGCGTGGCGAGTCGCAGATGCTCGTCCGCAACGAATCCGGCATCGAACTGCTGTCGAACATCTGCCGGCACCGGCAGGCGCTCATGTTCAACGGTCGAGGCAACACGCGCAACATCGTGTGCCCGCTGCATCGCTGGACCTACGACCTCAAGGGAGAGCTGCTCGGCGCGCCGCATTTTGCCGACAAGCCGTGCCTGAATCTCGGCCGCACCCCGCTTCAGCACTGGAACGGCCTCCTCTTCGACGGTCCGCGCAACGTCGCCAGCGACCTTGCCACCCTGGGCGTCAAGCACTTCGACTTCTCGGGCTACATGCTGGACCGGGTCGAGGTGCTCCAGTGCAATTACAACTGGAAGTCGTTCATCGAGGTGTACCTCGAGGACTACCACGTCGGACCGTTCCATCCGGGCCTGGGCCAGTTCGTCACCTGCGAGGACCTGAAGTGGGAATTCGGCGACTGGTATTCGGTGCAGACGGTGGGCATCAACAACCGCCTGTCGAAGCCGGGGTCGCGCACCTACGAGCGCTGGCACAAGGCGGTCCTCGACTTCTATCGCGGCGACCTTCCGAAGCACGGCGCAGTATGGCTCACGTACTATCCGAACATCATGCTGGAGTGGTACCCGCACGTGCTCGTCATCAGCACGCTGATACCGCAGGGCGTGGACAGGACGCAGAACGTGGTCGAGTTCTACTACCCGGAGGAGATCGCGCTGTTCGAACGCGAGTTCGTGGAGGCGGAACAGGCCGCGTACATGGAAACCGCGAAGGAGGACGATGAGATCGCCGAGCGAATGGACGCGGGGCGCCTGGCGCTCTACCGGGCGGGCCGCAGCGAAGTCGGCCCCTACCAGTCGCCCATGGAAGACGGCATGCAGCACTTCCACGAATTCTACCGGCGTGAAATGGAACAGCACATCGCGCACCTCTGATGCGCGTTCAATCCACCTTCAGGACTTGCGGCGCAAGGGATCGCGCCGGCAACCCATGCTGATCTCCCGCCAAAGGCAGCTCATTTGCACACCACGCTGATCACGACCGCCGACCTCGAGCCACTGCTGGGCAAGCCCGATGTCGTCGTCTGCGACGTTCGCCACGACCTCATGCATCCGGAAACGCTCGGCCCGGCCGAATACGCGAAGGGGCACGTGCCTGGCGCTCAGTTCGTGCACCTGGACCGCGACCTGTCGGCACGCAAGACCGGCACCAATGGCCGACACCCTCTTCCCTATCCGGACGCCGCGGCGGCCGTGTTCTCCCGCCTTGGAATCGGCGACGGGTCACAGGTGATCGTCTATGACCAGGGCCAGGGCATGTACGCGTCGCGCCTGTGGTGGATGCTGCGCTGGCTGGGGCACGATGCCGTCGCGGTGCTTGATGGCGGATATGCAAAGTGGACTCGGGAGGGACGCGAAGTGACGACGGAAGTGCAGGAACCGCAACCCGCGCTGTTCCGCATCCGGCGCGTGATCCCCACCGTGAGCGCCTCTGGCGTGCGTGCCAGCCTGCATCGACACACGCTGTTCCTGATCGACGCCCGCGCACCGGAGCGGTTTCGCGGCGACGTCGAGCCCATCGATCCGGTGGCCGGTCACATTCCCGGCGCGCACAATCGGCCGTGGACGCAGAATCTCAACGCCGACGGCACATTCAAGCACCCGGCGTTCCTGCGGGCGGAATTCAATGCTCTGCTGGAGGGAGCATCGCACGAGACCGTGGTCCACCAATGCGGGTCCGGCGTCAGCGCGTGCCACAACCTCCTGGCCATGGAGGTCGCGGGATTCCCTGGAACGCGGCTGTACCCGGGATCCTGGAGCGAGTGGTCGGCCGATCCCTCGCGTCCGGTCGCGCGCGAGCCCTAGCCTAGCGAACGGTCAAGTCCCAGGACGCCAGGTTGCGGTAGACCGGACCGTCCTCGCGCAGTTCGGACCCGACCAGGAACAGCCTGTCCGCGCGCCAGACGATGGGCTCGCAGCGCGAGCGCGGCAAGGGCTGGAGGCAGCGTCGTGCCAGCGTCACGTGGGGGCGGAATGGCCGCGTCTCGAGCTCGAATCCGGCCGCCAGGAGACCATCGGCCAGCATCGAGTGCAGCTTGAGCAACGGTGGCGGCAGCGTCACGGGTGCGATCCACGCCACGCCCGACGCGCGCCATGCGCCGAGGGAATCGAAATTCACCACGAAGCCGGTCTTGGGCATGCGGTCTCCGACCGACTGCAACACCGGCAACGCGGCCTTGTCGACGTCGCCGATGAAAGCCAGCGTCAGGTGGGCATTGTCTGGTGGCACCGCGCGGCCGCGCGACTTACGTGCAATGTCGCGGCCTAGCGCAGCCAGCGATTCCCTTACTTCGGGGTCGGGATTCAACGCGAAGAAGGCCCGGATGCCCTTGGGACGTTCTGCGCCCTGCGGCGAGCGGTCAGCCAGGAATGCGGGGGCGGCCATGATGCATCCGACCGCATTCGCCACAAAGGGTTCGCTTCGGTGGACACGAAAGCGAAGATGTACCGCGG
>DAOMGB010000022.1:0-42315 GCA_035430095.1 Casimicrobiaceae bacterium
ACCATCTCGGCGGCCGAGGCTGAAGCGTTCCGCGGCCAGATGCTGACCGAGATGGCCCGGATGAGCATCGACGACGGGTTGGTGATGCAGATTCATCCGGGCAGCTTCCGCAACCACAATCCGGTCATCTTGCGGGATTTCGGGCGGGACAAGGGCGCGGACATCCCGACACGCACGGATTACGTCCGCGCGTTGAAGCCGCTGCTGGACCGTTTCGGCAACGAGCGCAACCTCACCGTCATCCTGTTCACACTCGACGAGACGAGCTACGCGCGCGAACTGGCGCCGCTGGCCGGCCACTATCCGGTGCTCAAGCTCGGCCCGTCCTGGTGGTTCCACGACAGCCCGGAGGGCATGCTACGTTTTCGCGAGCAGGTGACGGAGACCGCCGGCTTCTACAACACGGTCGGGTTCAACGACGATACCCGCGCCTTCATGTCGATCCCCGCGCGGCACGATGTGGCGCGGCGGATGGATTGCCGCTTTCTCGCCACGCTCGCGCTGGAGCACAAGATCGGCGAGGACGAGGCGTTCGAACTGGCGCCGCAACTGGCGCACGGCTTGGCCAAGGCCGCGTACAAGCTTTAGCGCGCCGCGTGGCGCCGCGCGGGCGGGGACCGGGGCGCCTGCGGCCGCGCGGCCGAAGTCGGGCCTAGCGCAAGAAATCGCCAATCCGCCGCATCCACGGCCGCGATCCACCACGCGAGCGCGCGCCCCGGTCGCGCTTCTCGCCACGCCGCGTGCAACCGCCCGGGATGCCGCGGCGGTTCCACGGACTTGACTACCAGGCGACCGGCGGCCACGTCCGCGGCGGCAACGAACGCGGGCAGGAAGCCGCAACCCAGTCCCGCGACATGGGCGGCGAGCTTGGCGTCCATGTCCGGGACGGTGAGCGTATCCTGCCCAGCAAGCAGCCCGACGGTCCGCGGCGCGAGATGGCGCGAGGAATCGGCCGCGACGACCGCGCGATAGCCGGCAATCTGTGCCTCGGTCAGCGGTTCGGCGGCGGCGGCAAGCGGGTGTTGCGCGGCGACCGCGAAGATCATCGTGAATTCCGCCATGAGCCGCAGCCGGTATCCGCCGCCCGGGGGCGGATCGCCCGGCGCGCCCAGCACGAGGTCGGCGCGGCCATCCGCCAGCGCATCCCAAGCGCCGCCCAGGACCTCGCGCGTGAACCGCAAGCGCGTGTGGGCCGCGTCGCGGGCCTGGCACTCGGCATAGAACGCAGCCGCCATCGGATAGATCCGCGCAAACGGCACCAGCGTGTCCACGGCGATGCGCAGTTCGGTCTCCCAGCCGCTCGCCACGCGACGCACGCGCCGCTCGACGTCGTCGGCCGCCGAGAGCAGCAACCGTCCCTCGTCCAGCAGCAGTCGTCCCGCGGGCGTCAGCCGCGCCCGATGGCCCCGGCGATCGAACAGCAGGACGTCGAGTTCTTCCTCCAGCCGGCGCACGGTGTAGGTGATCGCCGAAGGCACGCGATCGAGTTCGATGGCGGCCGCCGCAAAGCTGCCGCGCCGCTCGATCGCGTCCAGCACCTCCAGCGCTTCCAGGTTCAACGGCATGCGCTTTCCACGGGAACCGATTGTTCAAAATAATTGAATAATTGGATCAGTCTAGCCTGCTTTTGTGCGCGGCGCCAGCCCCGTATATTTCCGTCATTGCAAGCGCGACGCGGCGGACGGATCGGCCCGGCGCACTCACCAGGAGATTCGAATGATCACGCTACGCCCCTCGCAGGAACGAGGTCACGCGAACCACGGCTGGCTCGATTCCTTTCACAGCTTCTCCTTCGCCGACTATTACGACGCCCGACACATGGGCTTCGGTCCGCTTCGCGTCATCAACGAGGACCGCGTGCAGCCGGGCATGGGCTTCGGCACGCACGGCCATCGCGACATGGAAATCATCTCCTACGTGCTCGAAGGCCAGCTGTCGCACCAGGACAACATCGGCAATGGTTCGGTGATCACGCCCGGCGACGTGCAGCGGATGAGCGCCGGGCGCGGCGTGCTGCACAGCGAATTCAATCCGTCGAAGACCGACCTCGTGCATTTCCTCCAGATCTGGATCGAGCCCAGCGCCCGCGGCATCCCCGCGTCCTATGAGCAGAGCCGGGTCGAGGCGGACGCGAAGCGCGGCAAATTGGCGTTGATTGCCGGTCCCGCGGGCTCGGGCGCCGCGGTGACCATTCATCAGGACGCTAGGGTGTTCGCCACGCTGCTGGATGGCGCCGAAGCGGTCAGGCACGCGGTCCGTGTGGGACGGCGCGCCTATATCCACGTGGCGCGCGGAGGCGTCAGCGTCAACGGTGCGCAGCTCGCGGCGGGCGATGCCGCACGAATCGAAGGCCAAGCCGACATTGCACTGACGGCAGGACGCAACGCCGAAGTCCTGCTGTTCGATCTTCCCTGAAACCGCCGGCGTATTTTTTCAACACCAACCTGAAAGGTCTCAAATGAACTCAAGTCGCGATTCCGTGGCCCTCGTCGGCCGCATTCTCCTGGGACTGCTGTTCGTCGTCGCAGGGTTCGGCAAACTCACCGGATTTGATGGCACCGCAGGCTACATCGCCAGCAAGGGGCTGCCGCTGGCGAGCCTGCTGGCCGCCGGTGCGATCCTGGTGGAACTGGGCGGCGGCCTGGCGCTCATCGCGGGCTGGAAGGCGCGCTGGGCGGCGCTGGCCATCGCTGTGTTTTCCCTGATCGCCGGCGTCATCTTCCACAACTTCTGGGCCGTTCCGGCGGACCAGGCGATGAACCAGCAGATTCATTTCATGAAGAACCTGTCGATCGCGGGCGGCATGCTCATGGTCTATGCGTTCGGCCCGGGCCGGTTCAGTTTCGACAGTGCGCTTTCCGGCAAGTCGGGTGCAACCGCCGGCATTGCTTCCACGCGCGTTCATCGGGCCTGATCGAAGCGGGTTCGACGTCGCATCTGCCGACGTCGACGTTCATGCCAGGCACACCGGCGGCGACGCGCCACCGGTGTGCTTATTCGTTTGGAAGGCCCGTCGGCCTTAGAGTTCAAGCGAGCAGCAGGTATCGCGCGCCCTCCAGTCCAAACCGGGCGATGCCGCTCACGAGCAGCGCCACGCCAACGGACAGCGCGACCGAAAACAGCGCTTCGCGCCTGCCGATCGTCCTCGTCATCACCGCAAACGTCGAGATGCACGGCACATAGAAGGTGAGGAAAAGCAGGAACGTCATGATCTGCACGGCATCGAGATAATTGCCGACGTCGAAGCTCCCGAGCGCCTGGTAGACCATCAGCAGCGACAACTCCTTGCGCAGCACGCCGAACAGGATCGGCACGCCAAGCACCACGGGCAGGCCCAGCCACCAGCCGGTGATCGGCGCCAGCAGAGCGTTGATGCGGGCGTCCGCGCCGACGTGCGCAAGCAGCGCGAGCACCACGCTGCCGCCGACAAGCAGCGGCGTGACGATGGTCAGGATGTCGCTCGTGCGCGCCAAAGTTTCACGCAGCATCGGGCGCCACCGCGGCAGCGCATACGGTGGAATCTCCTGCACCTGTCCGGGTCCCCCGCGCGGATAGCGCCGCCGCAACACCTGTCCCAGCACCGCGATCACGACCATGGTGAGCAGGAATATCGCGCACACGCCGAGCCAACCAAGGTATTTGCCGGCCAGCGCAAGAATGATCGCCGAACGCGCCGAGCACGGCACGAAGGTGACCAGTAGCGAGGCCATGACGCGCTCGCGCCCGGTCGTCGTGCTGCCGATCGCGGAAATCGCCGGCACGTTGCAGCCGAGTCCGAGCAGGAACGGCACCGCGACGCCGCCATGCAGGCCAATCCGGTGAAACATGCGGTCAACCGCAAACGCGATGCGCGCCATGACTCCCGCTTCCTCCAGTGCCACCAGCAGCAGCACCAGAGGAATCATGTAGGGCACCACGATGCCGACGAGTCCGATCAGGCCGTCGACCACCGCCCGTCCGACCACGCCGGCGGTTGACGCGGGCTCCCACAGTGCCGCCCACTCGACCAGCCGCGCGGAAGTAAGGCTGTCGATCCAGGCGCTGACGTAGAACACGACGAAGAGCACCGCGGCGAACACCGCCACGCTGCCGACGAATCCCCAGCGCGGGCTCAGGAACAATTCATCGAGCCAGTAACGCCAGCCGCGGCCCTCGTGCGGCGCGCCGAGCCGCGTCGCCGCCTCGAACAACGTGGCCGCGCGATGATGTCGGTCCGCGTGCAATTCTTCGGTCAGCGGGCGCGGCAGCGACTGCGCGGCCCGCGCGAGCAGCCGCTCGATTTCCGGCTCGTACGCGGGAAAGTGCTGGCGCATTTCATCGAGAAAATACGGGTCGCCCTCGGCGACCTGCGACACGAGCAGTTGCTGCGGCACTCGGAACGCCTGCTGGATCTCGGACGCGCCCAGCAATGCGGCGAGCGGCTCGACCGCCGCCTGGATGTGGGGAGACGGCGGTTGCGCGAGCGGACGCGCGTTGGCGCGCACCGCCTGCACTGCCACACGGAACAGTTCCGCGATGCCGTGCCCCATGATGGCGGCGGTGGCCACCACCGGCACGCCCAGCTGCGCGCCCAGCACCTTGGAGTTGACGTAGATGCCGCGCTGCTGCGCCTCATCCATCTTGTTGAGGGCGATGACCAGCGGGCGCCCGAACTTCACGAGCTTCAGCGTCAACTCGAGGTGATGCTCGAGCGCGGTGGCGTCGAGCACCTGCACCATCACATCCGGTGGCGCAAACGGGGCAGGCGGGCCTGCCGTCTCGTGTTGAGTGACGGGGGGCCGCTCGTCGCCCCACATCAGGTATTTCAGCGCCGCGCTGTCCTCCGAGTCGAGATTGTGCGGAGAACGGATGCTGGGCAGGTCGATGACACGCGCCTCGTCGAGCCCGATCTGCACCGCGCACTCGTCGTACAGGCTGCGGGTGCCGGCCAGCGCGCCTGTTTCGACCGATGTGCTCGCCACCGCCGCGAAGAACGTGCTCTTGCCGCTGTTCGGCAGGCCGACTAGGGCGATGCGCAGGCGCCGCTTGCCGCGAAACAGTTGCGCGGGCACCGGCACCTTCGTCGTGGACATGTCTGCGGGCAGCGATGCCATGTCGCCGATTCTACCCAAGGCCCCGCCCGGGCTCACTCCCGTGCGCGGGAGTCGAGCCAGATGGTGACGGGTCCGTCGTTGACCAGCGCGACTTTCATGTCTGCGCCGAACACGCCGGTGGCAACCGGGCGACCCAGTTCGCGGCTCAATGACGACACGAACGCGTCGAAGGCGGGCCGGGCGATCGGCGGCGGCGCGGCATTCGACCACGAGGGCCGGTTGCCCTTGCGCGTCGATGCGTACAGGGTGAATTGGCTGACGGCAAGCACGTCGCCGCCGGTTTCGCCGATGGCGAGGTTCATCACGCCCTCACCGTCCCCGAAGATGCGCAGGTTGACGATCTTGCGCACGACCCAGTCGCGGTCTTCGTCGGTATCGTCGATTCCAATGCCTGCCAGCACCAGCAACCCCGGCCCGATCCTGCCCGCGATGACGGCGTCGACGGCGACGCTCGCCTCGCGCACGCGCTGGACCAGGGCCCTCAATGCACGACCTTGCGCTCGACCTGGGTCACACGGCCGGATTCGAACGTGATCGTCGTGATCGTCTGGGGGTCGCCAGCCACAGGCAGATAGCTCCAGCGCAGCGACTTGCGGCCCTTGGCTCCGCCGGTGATGTCCGGATTGCCGATCCTGGCCACGACCTCGGCCTCGGACATGCCGGCGGCGATGAATTTGCGCTGCGCGGCGTCCCCGCCGGCCACCGATTCCTTCTTCCTGTCGGGCTTCGGCTCGTGCGGCACTCTGCCGGCCTTGGGCGGGGGTGAATTCGCGCCTTCGACGAATTCCTGGTGGGGAATGACGGATACCTCCGCCGGCTCCGCATCGAAATTGCGCAACTCCTTCCCGGGGGGGCAGGGCGTATCCTGATAGATCGGGTTGGTTCCCGGCGGGGTGCTGCGATCGTTCACGCACTTGTACACGCCGGCCAGCGCGCCGCCCGTCCAACTCGCGGAGAGCAACGTCAGCGCCAACGCGATCGTCGCGGTCGCCGCCGAAGCGGGGAAGGATGTGCGCATGCCTGGAGTTCGCCAAGGGTCCCAGGCGTTACGATAGCGCTTTCGCTGGTGTCACGGAGTACGACTTTCGATGGATGTCCGGATGGAGACCGCGGCCCGCGTCGCCGAAATCGCGCCGTTCCATGTGATGGAGGTACAGACGGCGGCGCGCGCCCTCGAAGCCGCAGGGCGAAGCGTTGTTCACATGGAAATCGGCGAACCGGATTTTCCCACGCCAGAGCCGGTGATCGCCGCTGCGCAGCGGGCCATCGCCGACGGCGGCATCTTCTATACGTCGGCACTCGGCGTGCAGCCGCTGCGCGAGGCGATCGCGCGCCATTACGCCGACCATTACGGCGTGTCGATCGCGCCCGAACGCGTCATCGTCACCGCCGGCTCGTCGGCGGCGCTGCTGCTCGTGCTCGCGCTCCTCGTCGACCGCGACGACCGCATCCTGCTGCCTGACCCGGCATATCCTTGCAATCGCCACTTTGTCCGCGTGCTGGAAGGCAACCCGGTGAACATCCCGGTCGGCCCCGAGTCCGATTACCAGCTTACGGCCGAGCTGATCGCGAGGAATTGGGCGCGAAGCACGCGCGGCGTGCTGATCGCCTCGCCGTCCAATCCCACCGGCACGGTCGTGCCGCGCGATGAGATGCGGCGAATCGTCGCCGCGGTCGCCGGCCTCGGAGGCCGCCTGATCGTCGACGAGATCTACCTTGGCCTCACCTATGGCGAAACCCCGCGAAGCGTGCTCGACATGACCGAGGACGCGTTCGTGATCTCCAGCTTCTCCAAGTATTTCAACATGACGGGTTGGCGGCTGGGGTGGGTTGTGGCGCCCGAACGCCACGTGCGCGACCTGGAAAAGCTTGCGCAGAACCTCTACATTTCCCCGGCGACGCCATCGCAGCTCGCGGCGCTTGCGTGCTTCGAGCCCGCCACGACGGCGATTCTCGAGTCCCGCCGAAGCGCGTTCGAGGCGCGCCGCAACTACATCGTTCCGGCGCTGCGCGCGCTGGGGTTCGGCATTCCAGTGATGCCCACCGGCGGTTTCTTCGTCTACGCGGACTGCTCGAAGTTCTCGCGCGACAGCGAGCAGTTCTGCCGGGATGTGCTGCAGGGCGCCGGCGTCGCCATCACCCCGGGCATCGACTTCGGGACCCATCGCGCGTCGGAGCACGTGCGCTTCGCTTACACGATTGCCCGGGAAAAGCTGGAAGACGGTGTCGCGCGGCTCGCCCGCTTCCTCGGAGCACGCGCGTGAGAGGGGCGCTGCTGGCATTGCTCGCCGGCGTGTTGCTGGCCGCGTGCGGGGCCCTGCAGACGGCGGACTATTATTGGCAGGGCGCGTCGGGCCAGATGGACATCCTGGCTCGCGCCCAGCCCATCGACGAGGTCATTGCGGCGAGCGACGACGCGGCGCTGGCCAAGCGGCTGGAGCATGTGCGGGCCATCCGCGCCTATGCCAGCCGGGAGTTGGCGCTCCCGGACAACGCAAGCTTCACGCGCTACAGCGACCTGGGGCGCCCGTTCGTCGTGTGGAACGTGTTCGCCGCGCCGCCGCTGTCGCTCGACGCGCGCCAATGGTGTTTCCCGGTGGCCGGCTGCGTCAGCTATCGCGGTTACTTCCGTGAGGACGAAGCGCGCGCGGAGGCCGAGCGCCTCGCCGCGTCGGGTGACGATGTCTACGTGAGCGGCGTTCCCGCGTATTCGACGCTCGGGTACTTCAACGATCCCGTGCTCTCGACCTTCGTCCGCTGGCCGGAGACCGAGGTGGCGCGGCTCATGTTTCACGAGCTCGCGCACCAGATCGTCTATGTCAAGGACGACTCGGTGTTCAACGAATCGTTCGCGACCGCAGTGGAGGAGGCCGGCATCGAGCGGTGGCTGAAAGCGCAGGGCAACCCGCAGCTCGATGCACAATACGCGACGGCGCAGCGCCAGCGGGCGGTTTTCCGCGCGCTGGTTCGTGAGGCGCGATCGCGGCTGCTGCAGGTGTACGCGAGCGATGCGACCGACGCCGAGAAGCGCAAGGAAAAGGCAGCGGCGATGGCGGCGATGAAGGAGGCGTACGAGCTTGCCAAGGCCGGCGGGCGCGGCATGGCGGGCTATGACCGCTGGTTCGCGGGCTATGCGAATCTCGGGCCGAACAACGCAAGTCTCGCGTCGGTCGCGCTGTACACGTCGCAGGTCCCCGCCTTCCTTGCGCTGCTTGCCCAGGAGGGAGGCGACCTGCCTCGGTTCCACGCGCGCGTGAAGGAACTGGCGGCAATGCCAAGGGCGGAGCGCGATGCGGTGCTGGCCCAGGTCGCGGCCACGGGTCCGACCGTCGGAATGTCTCCAGCCCCTTGAATGGAAAGGGTATTTCGCGACCGGGCCCCGGTCGCTGCGTCTCCGCTGCAGGCAGCAGTCCCTGCATCGGGGCGCGCCTAGTTCCTTGATCGATAACGCGAAATGCATTATTATTAGCGGTTCCCTTGCCTCACCCGCCGCAGACGGGGAGGCCGACGGTGGTCCGCAATAAGTCCTGCAAATGAGCTTGGACAAAGTTTCCAATATCAGCGGACCGCCACCTAACCGACCGAAAGGAGTGCTCTGCCAATGCGTCATTACGAAATCGTATTCATCGTGCACCCGGATCAAAGCGAGCAGGTGCCCGCGATGGTCGAGCGGTATCGCACGATGGTGACGGGCCACAAGGGCCTGATTCACCGTCTCGAGGATTGGGGCCGCCGGCAGCTGGCCTATCCGATCCAGAAGGTTCACAAGGCGCACTACGTGCTGATGAACATCGAGTGCGACCAGGAAACCCTGGGCGAGCTCGAGCATGCGTTCAAGTTCAACGACGCGGTGCTTCGCCACCTCATCGTCGCCACGACCGAAGCGAAAGTCGCTCCGTCGCCGATGATGAGGGAGGAGAAGTCGAGGTCGCTGTCCGGACGCGACGGAGAGACCCGAGGCGAGGCGCGTGCCGAAGCGCGGCCCGAGCCTGCGGCGGAAGTTGCGCCGGTCGCCGGTCCCGCCGCCTGAGCCAGGCCGAGCCAAAAAACCGGCAGCCGACATGCCGGCAAGCAACCGGCTGACGCTCGATGCCCTGCTGGCAGAACGCGGAGACCTTCGATACACGCCCGCCGGGATTCCGGCGATCGACTGCAGCCTGCACCACAGTTCGGTGCAGGCGGAAGCCGGCGGTGAACGGAAGGTCGAGTGCGAACTGTTCGCGGTGGCGTTCGGAGACGTAGCCCGTGAGCTTGCCGCAAGGCCCATCGGCAGCGCCTTCCGTTGCGAGGGATTCCTCGCCCGGCGCTATCGTACCGGCATCACCGTCGCGCTGCACATTACGCACCTGGATTGAATAGAGCGAAAGCAAACTGAGGAAACGACATGCCCCGTCCCATCGGAAGAGGTAAAGGCAAGAACAAGAAGGACCTGAAGAAACGTGACCGCGGCAACGCGCTGTTCAAGCGCCGCAAGTTCTGCCGCTTTACGGCCGAGAAGGTCGTCGAGATCGACTACAAGGACATCGACGTCCTGAAGGATTTCGTGCAGGAAAACGGCAAGATCATGCCGGCGCGCGTCACCGGCACCAAGGCGCGCTACCAGCGCCAGCTCGGAACGGCGATCAAGCGTGCGCAGTTCCTGGCGCTGCTTCCTTTCACCGACCGTCATTGATCAGGAGCGGACCATGCAAATCATTCTGCTCGAAAAGATCGCCAACGTCGGCAACCTGGGCGAAATCGTCAAGGTCAAGGACGGCTATGCCCGCAATTTCCTGATTCCGCAGGGCAAGGCCAAGCGGGCGACGGAAGCCAATGTCAAGATGCTGGAAAGCAAGCGGGCCGAACTCGAAGCCGCCGCCAACGCCAGGCTCGAAGCGGCGCAGGCGCTGGGCGCCAAGCTCGAAGGCCTCACCATCAAGATCACCCAGAAGGCGGGTGTGGATGGTCGCCTGTTCGGCTCGGTGACCAACATCGACATCGTCGAGGCACTGCAACAGCAGGGGCTCGCGGTGGAACGCGCGATGATCCGCATGCCGGCGGGCCCGCTGAAGCTCGTCGGCGACTACCCACTGGTGGTTGCGCCGCACCACGACGTCGTGGCCAACATCAACGTGTCGGTGGCGGGCGATACGGCCCAGGGCTAGTTCAAAAGCTGCATCGCCTGAAACCGGGCCGCGCGGGTCGAACCGACGCGGCCCTTTCGTTTTTCGGCCAGGCGCGTGGCCGGTCGTGCATCCGCGGTCGCCCATTGTTTCGGTCCACGCAGTAAAATCAGTGCTTGCCTGGTTCCCTGCCTCGCCACCCCCTTTCAGCCTGCCAATGCCCGACGATCCCCAGCTGGAAGCCCTGAAGCTGCCGCCCCATTCGCTGGAGGCCGAGCAGTCGATCCTTGGCGGACTGCTGATCGACAACGATGCGCTCGATCGTGTCGGCGACGTTGTCGGCGAAGACGATTTCTACAGCGAGGCGCACCGGCTCATCTTCCGCCAGGTCAACCTGCTTGCCGGCGAGGGCAAGCCGGTCGACGTGGTGACGCTGTCCGAGTCGCTGGCGTCGGTGCAGAAGCTGGACTACGTCGGCGGTCTCGTTTACCTGGGCGCCCTGGTGCAAAACGTGCCGACGGCGGCGAACATCCGTCACTACGCGAACATCGTCCGCGAGCGGTCGATCCTGCGCCAGCTGGCCGCGACGGCCGGCGAAATCGCCGACACCGCGTACAACCCGCTGGGCCGCAGCGCCAAGGCGGTGCTGGACGAGGCCGAAGCCAAGGTGCTGCACATCGCGGAGCAAGGCTCGCGCGGCGCGCAGAATTTCCAGCGCCTGGGGCCGCTGCTGACCTCCGTGGTCGAGCGCATCGAGGTTCTCTACAACCGCGACGACCCATCCGACGTGACGGGCGTGGCGACCGGCTACACGGACCTCGACCGGATGACTTCCGGCCTTCAGGAAGGAGACCTGGTGGTGGTTGCCGGACGGCCGTCGATGGGCAAGACCGCGCTGGCGCTCAACATCGCCGAACATGTGTCGCTGAACCTCAAGTTGCCGGTCGCGGTGTTCTCAATGGAAATGGGCGCGTCGCAGCTGGCACTGCGCATGATCGGCTCCGTGGGAAAGCTGGACCAGCACAAGCTGCGCACGGGTCGCCTGGTCGCGGACGACTGGGAGCGCCTGTCCAGCGCCATCGGCCGGCTCAACGATGCGACCATGCTGATTGACGAGACGCCCGCGCTGAATGCCATCGAAGTCCGTTCGCGCGCGCGCCGTCTGGCCAAGCAATACGGCAAGCTGGGCCTGGTCGTCGTCGATTACATCCAGTTGATGCAGGCCGCGTCGTCGGGCGAGAATCGCGCGACCGAAATCTCGGAAATCTCGCGCGCGCTGAAGTCGCTGGCCAAGGAACTGAAGGTGCCGGTGATGGCGCTGTCGCAATTGAACCGCTCGCTGGAACAGCGGCCGAACAAGCGGCCGGTGATGTCCGACCTGCGCGAAAGCGGCGCGATCGAGCAGGACGCGGACGTGATCCTTTTCATCTATCGCGACGAAGTCTACAACCCCGAAACGCAGGAGAAGGGCGTGGCCGAAATCATCATCGGCAAGCAGCGCAACGGGCCGATCGGTACCGTGCGACTGACCTTCCTGGGCGAACATACGCGCTTCGAGAATTTCGCCACGGCGGGCAGCTACTGAATCGGCCCGTCCGGCACCGCTCCTGAACCCGTTCTCCGCCCGCATTCCCCCGACCCCACTCCATGTCCATCCAGCTGTTTGTCCCCAGCTTTCGCGTCGACGAGTGCCTGGCCGAGATTCGCGTCTGCCTGGAGAAGGGCTGGACCGGCCTCGGCTACAAGACGGTGGAATTCGAGAGTGCTTGGAAACAGTACACCGGATTGCCGAACGCGCACTTCCTCAGTTCCAACACCGCCGGCCTGCACCTGGCGCTGGAGGTGCTCAAGCGCCGAAACGGATGGAGTGCGGGGGACGAAGTCATTTCCACGCCGCTCACGTTCGTTTCGACCAATCACGCCATACTGCACGCGGGCCTGGCGCCGGTGTTTGCCGACGTGGACGAGCACCTTTGCCTGGATCCGGCCAGCGTGCTGCAACGGATCACGCCACGGACCCGCGCCGTGATGTTTGTCGGCATCGGGGGTAATGTCGGCCGCTACGCCGAGATCGTCCAAATTTGCCGCGAACGTGGCCTGACCCTCGTCCTCGATGCCGCGCACATGGCGGGAACGCGCTACCGTGGCGCGCATGTCGGGGCGGAAGCTGATGTCGCCGTGTTCAGCTTCCAAGCGGTCAAGAATCTGCCGACGGCGGATTCCGGCATGATTTGCTTCCGCGACGCCGAGAGTGACGCGATGGCGCGCAAAATGTCCTGGCTCGGCATCAACAAGGACACCTATACCCGGACGCATTCGCAGGAAACCTACAAGTGGATGTATGACGTCGAGTACCTCGGCTACAAGTATCACGGCAACTCCATCATGGCGGCGATCGCGCTGGTGCAGCTCAAGTACCTGGACCAGGACAATGCCTATCGTCGCCAGGTCGTCGCGTGGTACGACGCGGACCTGGCCGGCATTGCCGGGATTCGTCGCATTCCGCTGGCCCCCGGGTGCGAGTCGGCGACGCACCTCATCCAGATCCGGGTGAAGAACCGCGATGCGCTCATCGTCGAGCTGAACCGGAACGAGGTCTATCCGGGCGTGCACTACCGCGACAACACCGAGTACGCGATGTATTCGTACGGCAAGGGAACTTGCCCGGAGGCGCACGCGGCGAGCGCTCAGATCGTGTCGCTGCCGTTGCACCTGCATCTTGAACGACGGGACGTGACCGCGATCACCGACCTGCTGGTGCGCCATGTGGCTTGAGGGCCGGATGCGCGAACTGCGGCGCGCGGCAAGTCTCCTTTGACATGGCTGAGTCGAGGCATCGAGATGCTTAAGGGCAAGAGAGTCATGCTGCGGGCAATCGAGGAATCTCATCTGCCCGTCCTGGCCGGCTGGCGTTCGGACGGGGCCTCCTATCCGTTCTTCCACGAATTCCGACCCATTTCGCTGGCGGCGCAGGCCGAGTGGTTCGCGGCCCAGCGCGGCAACGATCGTGAAATGAACTTTGCCGTCTGCGGACTCGATGGCGCTCTGGTGGGGACCATCAGCCTCGTGCGAATCGACCGCCGAAACCGTCGCGCGGAACTTGGCCGCGTGCTCGTCGGCGAGGAGCAGCTGCGCCGGGGCGGGCTGGGCCGGGAAATGACCCACCTCGTGCTCGAGTACGCGTTCAACCACCTGAACCTGCACAAGGTCTTTTGCGAAGTCGTGGAGGGCAACCTGGCGGCGCGGGAACTCTACACGCGGTTCGGCTTCGTTGAAGACGGCGTGCTGCGCCAGCACGTCTTCAAGGACGGGCGCTATCTCGACGTGGTCCTGCTGTCGTTGCTGGAGCGCGACTACCGCGAAGCGCCGGGCGCGCACGTACTGCGCTGCCGGGCCGAAATCGCCGGCGGCTGATGCCATCGGTCGGCCGCAACGCGCCCTGCCCGTGCGGTAGCGGCAAACGCTACAAGCAATGCTGCGGTTCCGTGGCGGCCGCCGCGCAACCTGCCGCAACTCACGCGCGGGCGCTGATGGAGGAGGCGCTTGCCGCGCAGCAACGCGCCCACCTGTCCGAAGCGGAGCGGCTGTATCGCGCGGCCCTGGCCGTGGACTCCAACGCCGTCGACGCGATCCACATGCTCGGCGCGATCTGCTATCAGACGGGTCGCCTGATGGAAGGATACGTCCTTGTGCGCGACGCCATGGAGCGCACGGGGTGGCGAATCCCGATGATTCGCCACAACTTCGCTCTGCTGCTTTCCGCCATGCTCGCGACGGACGATGCGGTCGATGCCATGCGCTCCGGCGACGACGAACTCCTTGCCCGCATCCACGTGGACAGCCGGCGCTGCGCGGATGCGCTCGGCGTGCCCTTTGCAGGTCCGGCCGAATCCGCAGGCGACAAGAATGCCGGTACCGGTTCTGCGACGGCCCGTGTCCTGGTCATCGACGACGCCGTTCCCGCCCACGACCGCGATTCGGGGTCGGTCCGCCTAATTGCGATCCTGCGCATTCTGCGTGCTCTCGGGTGCAAGTTGACGTTCGCCGCGCGTGGCGTCGAATTCGGAAGCCCGGCCGTGCAGGCGCTAAGGGGTCTGGGCGTCGAGGTCCTCTGCCAGCCGGACGCATGGAGCGTCCAGCAGGTGCTGGCTGCCCGGGGCGCTGAGTTCGACCTGGTGTGGGCGTGCAGGTATCGGGGTGCCCTGGACTGCGTCACCGCGGTCCGGCGCTGCGCGCCCCAGGCGCTGTTCGTCCTCGATACCGTCGACGTGCACTACCTTCGCGAGGCGCGCGAGGCCCGGATCAGCGGCGATCCCGCGGTGCGACGCCAGTCCGCGATGACGCGCGAACTGGAACTGGCCATGGTCCGCGATGTCGACGTCACGCTCGTGGTCAGCGAGAGCGAACGGCAGGCGCTCCTGGTCGAAGTACCGGATGCCGATGTTCGCGTGGTGTCGAACGTGCTGCCGGCCGTGTCCGCGATGTCGGGCTTTGCGGAGCGACGTGACATGGTCTTTGTCGGCGCGTTCGGTCATCGCCCCAACGTCGACGCGATCCGCTGGTACGCCCAGGAGGTCTGGCCACTGGTTCGTCGCCGGATGCCGGATGCCCGGACCTACGTGATCGGCAGCGACATGCCGCCGGCCGTGCGCGGTCTCGCGGGCGACGGAATGGAAATGGTGGGTCACGTGCCCGACCTCGAGCCCTACTTGCAACGCTGCAGGCTGTCGGTCGCGCCACTTCGCTATGGCGCGGGAGTGAAGGGCAAGATCAGCATGTCGCAAGCGGCAGGTCTTCCGGTCGTGGCCACGTCGATCGCCGTCGAAGGGATGAACCTCGCGTCCGGGCGGGATGTGCTGATCGCCGATGCCGCCGGAGAATTCGCCGACGCGATCGTCCGCCTGCACGAGGATGAGGCACTGTGGTCACGCGTGGCATCCGGCGGTCGCGAGAACGTCGCGCGTTATTTTTCCGCCGACGTTGCGCGCCCGGTCCTGCAAGGGCTGATCAAGGCGGCCTTGGGGCAGCAGCGCCCCCGCATGGCCGGACCCTCAGGCGTTCGTCATCTCGTTCTGGTGCCCGCCGCCTACGGCAGCCTGGGCGACAGCGCGATGGTGCACGGCACGATCGAAGGCATCCGGGCCCGCTTTCCGGACGCGCAGATCGATCTGCTCTCGATCTACGGCGGCGAGCGCTGGCCCCGGATTCCGGGCATCGGCAAGGTAATCCTGGCACTTCCACTCGCCTGTCCCCGGCCGGAGTGGGAAGCGCGCTTCCGTCGCCTGGTCGCGGACTACGACCACTTCGCGGTACTCGGCGCAGACGTCCTTGACGGACACTATGGTCTGGACGAGACACTTGCCCGCCTTGCGCTGCTTCGCCTTGCCGACGCCTCGGGACTGGAGACCCGTGTGCTCGGCTTCAGCATGAATGAACGGCCTGTCGAGGCCGCCTGTGCCGAATTGCGCGAGATCGGCGCGTTTGCGCCGCTGTTTGTCCGAGATCCCCTCTCGATGGCGCGACTCGAAAGACTGGGCGTGCCGGGGCTGGTTGCCTGTGCCGACGTGGCGTTCCTGATGCGGCCCGGGAGCGCTTCGCCGTCCGACCGCGATGCGCGCGCATGGATCGATGAACAGCGGGCGGCGGGGCGGCCGGTGATCGCGTTCAACCTGTCGAGCCCGGTGCTGGCGGAAGCGTTGCGAGCCGGCAATGGGGAGCTGCTGCAGAATTGCGTCGCCGCGCTCGCCGCGCTCGAACGATCGCATCGCGCGAGCATCCTCATCCTGCCGCACGACCTGCGCGCCGAGGTATCCGGCCGTGACGACGATGTCGCGATCGCGTACCGGATTTCCGCGTTGCTCGGGTCCAGCACGACGCCGGTACCCCATCATCTCCACGTCAGCTGCAACGCGCCGGAATTGAAGGGGCTGGTCGGCCTGGTCGACATCGCCGCGACCGGGCGCATGCATCTCGCGATCGCGGCGCTCGGCATGGCGGTCCCGGTGGTTGCGGTGTCATATCAGGGCAAGTTCGATGGACTGTTGCGGCGTTTCGGCCTGGGAGAATCGGTCCTCGATCCGCGATCCCTGGACCAATCGGGCATGCACGACCGTTGCGTTGCGCTCCTTGAGAATGCCGCAGCGGTCAAGTCGGCGCTGCGGCATCGTCTGCCGGAGGTGGAGGCGTTGGCGCACGCGAATTTCGCCACCGCCCGCCCGCAGACAGGTACCCGCGCAAGCACCGAATCCGCCGCCGATTGAGACCAGAGGCCGGGCAGGACGGGCGGGTTCGGACTACAGCACCTCGGCCGCGTGATCCGCCAGGCGAGAGCGCTCGCCGCGCTGCAGCGTCACGTGGCCGGAGTGTCCCCAGCCCTTGAAGCGGTCGACGACGTAGGTGAGACCGGAACTGCCTTCGGTGAGGTAGGGCGTGTCGATCTGCGCGATGTTTCCCAGGCACACGACCTTGGTGCCCGGCCCCGCGCGCGTAATCAGCGTCTTCATCTGCTTCGGCGTGAGGTTCTGGGCCTCGTCGATGATCAGGAACTTGTTGATGAACGTGCGCCCGCGCATGAAGTTGAGGCTCTTGACCTTGATGCGCGAACGGATAAGGTCGCGCGTGGCCGCGCGGCCCCATTCGCCGGCCTCGTCGTCGGTCTTGTTCAGCACGTCGAGGTTGTCCTCCAGCGCGCCCATCCACGGGTTCATCTTCTCCTCCTCCGTGCCTGGAAGGAAGCCAATGTCCTCGCCGACCGGAACGGTCACGCGGGTCATGATTATTTCGGTATAGACCTTGAACTCGAGCGTCAGCATCAGGCCCGCGGCGAGCGTCATCAGCGTCTTGCCGGTGCCCGCCTGTCCCAGCAGCGTGACGAAGTCGACCTCGGGATTCATGAGCAGGTTGAGCGCGAAGTTCTGCTCGCGATTGCGCGCGGTGATGCCCCAGACGTTGTTCTTCTGGTGCGTGTAGTCCTTGAGCGTCGAAAGAAGCGCCGTCTTGCCTGTGATGTCCTTGACGATGGCGTAGAACGGCGTCTCGTCCTTCTTCTCCTGGTACAGGAATTCGTTCTGCAGCAGCGATGGCACGAGCGGGCCGGTCACGCGGTAGTACGTGTGGCCGCCCTGCTGCCACGATTCCATGCCCTTGCCGTGCTTGTCCCAGAAGTCCAGGGGCAATTCCTGGGTGCCGGGGTAGAGGAGCTCGGTGTCCTCGAGCACCTTGTCGTTGTAGTAATCCTCGGCGGCGATGCCCAGTGCGCGCGCCTTGATCCGCATGTTGATGTCCTTGGACACCAGGATCACATCCCGCTTCGGCTGGTTGTGCGCAAGGTGCATCACGACGCCGATGATCTGGTTGTCCGCCTTGCCGCCGGCGAGTGAGGCAGGCATCGCGGTCGAGATCGCCTCGGTCTGAAGGAACAGGCGGCCGGTTGCGGCGCCGCTCGACTTGGCCGTCAGCGGGATGCCCTTCGAGATCGCGTCCCCCGTTTCGCCCACCGCCGTCACCAGGTCGTCGAGGAAGCGGCTCACCTGCCGGGCATTGCGGGCGACCTCTGTCATGCCTTTCTTGTTGTTGTCGAGTTCCTCGAGCGTGAGGATCGGCAGGTAGATGTCGTGTTCCTCGAACCTGAACAGGCTCGTCGGATCGTGCATCAGCACATTCGTGTCGAGTACGAAGAGCTTGGTCGCGGTCGCGGGGCCGGTCTTGGCCGGCTTGCGGGAAGGGAGGAGTTGAAGCGTGGACGGGGCGGGGCGCAGCTTGCGTTCGACCATGGGCCTCCAACGGGAAGGGTCGTCAATCGGATGGGGCTCGCTGCGCCTATCCTGCCTCAGGAATCGCCGCCGGCACAAGCGCTAGTGGTCATCGGCCACGCCGGGCCGACCGGTTGTGGTGGAAAGAGGACACAAGGGGTGGACAAAGGGATGGACATCGGGCCGCTCCACGCCTGCCGGGCGTCGCGTGTCTTGGCCGGGATCCAGACTGAAAGGCAACGACTCAAGACTTCCGACCATTCGCCGCTCGAAGACCACGTTTGACCGGGGACGCGGCGTGCGGCGGAAGTCCGGCGTCTCGCGCGACACGATGAGCTGTTGCACGAGGAATCTCGCCAGAGGGGGCCTGCTGTTGAGAATCGCGGCATTGTCAACCTCCAGAAACCTCCCGCGAACGGGCGAGTTCATCGAGGAACTTCGTCGCGATGGGCGAAAGACTCTTGCCGCGTGGGTACAGAACCCACCAGTTCGAGTGCAGCGGAAAACCCGCGACGTCGAGGATCGCGAGGCCCGGCCCGGCTGACTTTACCCCCAAGGCGTGGCGCGACACGATCGCGATGCCCATGCCCGCCGCAACGGCCTCCTTGATTGCTTCGTTGCTGCCTATCTCAAGACGCACGTCGGGCACGAAGCCTGTGCGCTCAAAGTGGGCATCGCAGGCGAGACGCGTTCCCGAGCCCGGCTCGCGCAGTATGAACCGCTCTCGCGCGAGGCGCGCGAGCGGCAATCGCTTCATCCTTGACAGCGGGTGCGACGCTGCGGCGATGATCACCAGGGGATTCGGCAGGAAGGGTTGGCGCTCAAGCGCAATGTCCGAAGGCGGGATCGACATTATGTAGAGGTCGTCGCGATTTTCGCGCAGGCGGGTAATGACGCCATCACGATTGAGGACCTCCAGAGTGATATCGATGTCCCGATGTCGCGCGCAGAAGCGGCCCAGGATGCGCGGCACGAAGTACTTGGCCGTGCTGACGAGCGCGACGCGAAGGCGGCCGCGCGTGAGCCCCTTCATCGCGTCGATGCGCTGGACGAACGCCGTCCACTCGTCGCTCATCGCCCGAGCCGTCCGCAGGAGGTCTTCCCCCGCGTGCGTTAGGTGAATGCGATTGTCGACTCGCTCATAGAGCGGAAGCCCCACCGCTTCGGTCAAGTCCTTCAGCTGCATCGACACCGTCGGCTGGGTCACATGGCACGCCTTCGCGGCGGCCGTGATGCTGCCGTGTTCCGCAAGTGCGGCGAAGAGTCGCAGCTGGCGCAGGGTGGTATGCATAGAGAAAAGTCGATATATGTCAAATAAAACATTGATTTTACTCTATGTCAATCGCCCCGTAGCATTCCCAAGTCCAGTACGGGAGCATCCGATGCAAAGCATTCTCGATCCGGCTATCCTCTTCTTCGTGTTCGGCGCCGCGGCGGGGGTCGCACGCTCCAACCTCGAGATTCCGCCGCAGGTCTCCCGCTTCCTATCGCTCTATCTGTTGATGGCGCTCGGACTGAAGGGGGGCTTCGCGCTTGCCAAGTCCGGGCTGACCTCCGAAGTCGCCCTTAGTCTGGGCTGCGCTCTCGCACTGGCTGTCGTCGTGCCCGCAATCGGCTATCAGGTACTGCGCCGGCTGGTGTCCGGCTTCGACGCGGCGGCCATCGCCGCGACCTATGGCTCGGTCAGCGCCGTCACCTTCATTACGGCCGGGCAATATCTCGACGGCCGCGGCGTGGTCTACGGCGGACACATGGCTGCAGCGCTGGCACTCATGGAGTCGCCCGCGATCATCATGGCGGTGTTCCTGGCCAACGCAATGCGCCGGCCGCGGGCGGATTCGGTAGCTGCGAGCCTCCGCAGCGGCGTCGCCGTCGCGGTGCCGGGTCCCGCGCCGGGCGCGGGCGCATCGGTCGGCAAGATCCTTCACGAATCCTTCACCGACGGCGCGCAGCTCCTGCTGCTCGGCTCGATGGCAATCGGCCTCGCGACCGGTGAGGCGGGCAAGGCGGTGATGCAGCCCTTCACCGGCGATCTCTTCAGGGGGATGCTCGCCTTCTTCCTGCTCGACATGGGCCTCACCGCCGCGCGGAACTTCGGCGAGTTACGAGGCAAGCCGCCCGCGCTCCTCGCCTACGCGGTAATCGGGCCCGTTACGCATGCGGCTCTCGCCCTGGCGCTGGCAGTACTGGCCGGCCTATCACCCGGCAACGGCGCGCTCCTCATGGTACTGGCGGCAAGCGCGTCTTACATCGCGGTACCGGCGGTGCTGCGCTACGCAATTCCCGAAGCGAATCCGTCGCTCTACTTCGGCATGTCGCTCGGGGTCACCTTCCCGCTCAACATCCTGCTCGGCATACCGTTCTATACGAGCGTTGCCAATGCGGTGTTGGGATAGGCGGCCATTTCTCGACGAGACAACCCACGACTCTCGCGGGAGCCTTGGCCGTGGCCATGTCGGTTGGTCGGCATTGGGGCAGTGTGCCTTCCCCGCGGGAATCACCGCTTCGGCGGTGCCTGGGGTGGTAAGCCGACCGACTTGTTGCGGCGACGTGCAGCCTGCCGACAATCGGTTTGCCCGGCAAGAATCCACCGTACCCCCCGTATCTACAACTCCTGGACCGCTGCCAGTACCTCGGCGACGTGACCTGGAACCTTGACCCCGCGCCATTCGCGCACGAGCTTGCCGGTGCAATCGATCAGGAACGTCGAACGGACGATGCCGCGGACCTGCCGACCATACATGTTCTTCATCTTGATCACGTCGAACTGGGCGCACAGCTTTTCATCAACGTCCGAGATCAGTTCGAAGGGGAAGCCCATCTTGGCCTTGAAGTTCTCGTGCGACTTGAGCGAGTCGCGCGAGCAACCCACGACGATCGCACCCGCCTTCCGGAATTTCCCGTACGCGTCGCGAAACTGCTCGCCTTCGGTGGTGCAGCCGGGCGTGCTGTCCTTGGGGTAGAAATACAGGACGACGATCTCGCCCTTGTGGTCGGAGAGCTTGAACTCGCCGCCGGTCGCGGCGGCGGTAAAGGCGGCCACTTTCTTTCCGATCATCGGAACCCCCATTGTTCAGGTTGAAACTCAGGCGGCCTGCGCCAGGTCGACGTCGGCCAGGAATTCGCGGCCCTGCACGAGCATCGTGCCGGTGCGCCCCGGGATCGTGCCCGGACCGACGGCGCACCGCGGCAACGCCATCGGTTCGACGGCCTCGAACAGATTCCGGGTGGGTCCCAGCGTCCAGCCCTGCGCCTTCCAGCCGACGATCAATTGTTCGAATGCGGGCGCGAGCCGCATGCCCTCCAGCTCGGCGTGCAATGTGAACACGTGACCAGCCGGCGCCGGCTGCAGCGTGCGCTCCAGAAGGTGCGCCGCGACGTTGTCCTCGGTGATGTCGCCGGTGCCGATCAGTTCGTCCAGCGTGGGCAGCGTCGTCGGAAACTGCGGGCAGCGAATGGGCTCCGCGTTCCAGACCGGGAGGTGCGGATGCGTGCCGCGGCCGTCGGAACAGTAGTCGAACCCCAGGCGCTGGGTCATTCGCATCGCGTGCCGGTTCATCTGCCATCCGGCGGCGCCGTGTGTCGTCGGTGGCGACTTGAAGATGTCGGTGTAGCGGGCGCAGGCGAGCTGCATTTCGTCGAAGGTCCACTTCTCGTCGGCGTCGCCGACGCCATCCTGCCATCGGATGTGGTCCCAGCAGTGGATACCCGTTTCGTGACCGGCATCCCGGGCACCCAGCATGACGTCGGCCGCCCGCTTTCCGATGTCCGGCCCCGGAAGCAGCGTGCCGTAGAGCAGCGTCCGGATGCCGTAGTGCTTCAGCACGGAAGTCCGGCGCACCTTGCCGAAGAATCCGGGACGGAAGATGCGCTTGATCGCCCGGCCCGTGTGGTCCGGCCCCAATGAAAAGAGGAACGTCGCCGTGACGCCATGCTTGCGCAGGATCTCGACCAGATTCGGGACGCCTTCGCGCGTGCCGCGCAGCGTGTCGACATCGACTTTGAGAGCGAGGCGCATGCAGCGTTCAGTCGACGAGATGCCGTGCCTCGGCGACCTGCCCGCGATAGGCCTCGAAGATTCGCGTCAGCGCGTCTTCCATGCCGACCATGGGCTTCCAGTCGAGGTCGGCACAGGTGTTCTCGATCCTGGGTACGCGATTCTGCACATCCTGGTAGCCCGCCCCGTAGTACTCGACCGCAGTCGTGTCGACGATGGCCACCTTGGCGGCGTTTTCCGCGTACTCAGGATACCGCTTCGCCAGCGCAAGCATCCTTTCCGCCAGCTCCCGCACCGACCAGTTGTTGGCCGGGTTGCCGATGTTGTAGATCTTGCCGCTGGCGATGCCGTTCTTGTTTTCGATGATCTTGACCAGCGCGCCGATGCCGTCGTCGATGTACGTGAACGCGCGCTTCTGCGTGCCGCCGTCGACCAGCTTGATCGGCTCGCCGCGCACGATGTGCCCGAGGAACTGGGTGATGACGCGCGAGCTGCCTTCCTTCGCCGTGTTGATGGAATCGAGCCCCGAACCGATCCAGTTGAACGGGCGGAACAGCGTGTAGTCGAGGCCCTCCTGCATGCCGTAGGCGTGAATGACGCGGTCCATCAGCTGCTTGGCGCAGGAATAGATCCAGCGCGGCTTGTTGATCGGTCCCAGCACGAGTTCCGAGGCCTCGGGATCGAACTCTGCATCGCGCGACATGCCGTAAACCTCGGACGTCGACGGAAATACGATGCGCTTCCGGTAGCGAACCGCCGCGCGGACAATCGGCAGGTTGGCCTCGAAATCGAGCTCGAAGACGCGCAGCGGCTCGCGCACGTAGGTGGCCGGGGTGGCGATCGCGACCAGTGGCAGCACCACGTCGCACTTCTTCACGTGGTACTCGATCCACTCGCGGTTGATCGTGATGTCGCCTTCGAAAAAATGGAAGCGAGGGCTGCCGAGCAGGTCAGAGATGCGGTCCGTCTGCATGTCCATGCCATAGATCTCCCAGTCCGTCGCGCGGAGGATCTCCTGCGAAAGGTGGTGACCGATGAAGCCGTTGACGCCTAGGATGAGGATGCGTTTCATGGACTGATCTTGGCGGTGCGGGGGCCCGTGACGGCCGGGCAACACGCAATTCTAACGTGCCCCGGCGTCTCCGCCGCCGTGCAGGCGCGCGGCAAGGTCCGCAGGTTCGACCGGCGCGCCCGACATTTCCGCGGAAAGGATCTCGATTCGGCCGCCGCCGCCGCAGTCGGCGAGCAGGCGTCCGCCCTCGACATAGACCCTGGCCGCGCCGGCAGCGGTCGCTTCATCGTCCACCCGGGTGCGCAGCACGCGCATCTCCTCGCCTCCGAGCGTCGTGAAGGCGCCGGGGTAGGGCGGCGACACCGCTCGCACCAGGTCGTGTATCCGGCGTGCGGGCTGCGTCCAGTCGATCCTGCCGTCCTCGGGCTTGCGGCCGCCGAAGTAGGATCCCTTGGCCAGGTCCTGCGCGATGCGCGGCGCGGTGCCGGCCAGGAGCTGCGGCAGCACGCGGTCGAGCGTTGCAGCCGCGGCAACGGTGACCTTGTCGAAGACCTCGCGCGCCGTTTCATCTGGAAGGATCGGCACCGACGACTGCGCGACGATGTCGCCCGCATCGGGCTTGGCGGCCATGTAGTGAAGCGTGGCGCCGGTCTCCCGCTCGCCGTTGAGCACCGCCCAGTTCACAGGCGCCCGGCCCCGATACTTGGGAAGCAGCGAACCATGCATATTCAGCGCGCCGCGCGCCGGCAGCGCCAGCAGCACCGGCGCGAGCATGCGCCGGTAGTAGAAGCTGAACAGGAAATCGGGGTGCAGGTCGCGGATGCGCCCGACGACGTCCGGGGAATTCGGATCGGCAGGGGTGATGAACGGGATTCCGTGCGCGGCGGCGACGTCGGCGACGCGGTCGAACCAGATCCTCTCGCGCGGGTCGTCATCGTGCGTCACCACCAGCGGCACGTCGACGCCGTGCCGCAGCAGGACCTCGAGGCAGCGCGCGCCGACGTTGTGATACGCGAAGACGACCGCGCGCGTCATGGAGCGACGTTCGGCGGGCCTTCGAGGATGGCGCGGATCGTATACCGCGGCCGCGCCCGCACCTGCTGGTAAATGCGCCCGACGTACTCCCCGACCACGCCCAGTCCGAACAGGACCATGCCGATGAGAAAGAACGCCAGCAGATCGCGGTCCCACAGCGCGGAAAGCGCCTGATGCCATTCGCCCGCGAACAGCCGGTAGACGATGACCCAGACGTAGGTCGCCAGCGCACCGAACGAAACGACCATGCCGAACATCGAGAACATCTGCAGCGGCACCAGCGAAAAACCGGTGATCAGGTCGAAGTTGAGGCGAATGAGCTGGTAGAGCGAATACTTCGATTCGCCGGCGGCGCGCTCCTCGTGCGCAACCTCGATTTCCGACGGACTGTTGGCGTAGGTGTAGGCGAGCGCGGGAATGAAGGTGCTCACTTCCGGGCCGTCCGCGATGGCGAGCGCGATGTCGCGGCTGTACGCGCGCAGCATGCACCCCTGGTCCGTCATCTTGATGCGCGTGATCCGCTCGCGCAGCTTGTTCATCGCACGCGAAGCCACCCGCCGCCACCACGCGTCTTCGCGGGTTCGCCGCACGCCGCCGACGTAGTCGTGGCCCGCGTCCATCGCTGCCAGCAGGCGGGCGATTTCCTCGGGCGGATTCTGCAGGTCCGCGTCGAGCGTCACCACCCGCGCGCCGCGCACATGCGCAAAGCCGGCGATGATCGCCAGGTGCTGGCCGTAATTGGCATTGAAGAGGATGACCCGCGTCACGTCGGGACGAAGCGCTTGCTGTGCTTCCAGCAGCGAGCCCGACTTGTCGCGGCTGCCGTCGTTGACGAAGATGACTTCATAGGCCGCGTTCAGCGCGTCGAGCGCCGGGTAAAGGCGCGCAAACAGGGCGGCGAGGCCGGCCTCTTCGTTGTAAACCGGGATGACGATGGAGATCGCGGGTGCGGCCATGGGCGCCGGCGGCGTCAGTTGTTGATCATCGCCGATGCGCGGCCAGGACGTCGGCGCAGGCGGCGCAGACGCGGTCGATGTCGGCCTCGGTCAGCGAAGGGTGCAGTGGCAGGGTCACGGTGGTGTCCGCGATGCGTTCGGTGTGGGGAAGGCTGCCGCGATGATAGCCGAAGCGCCGATAGAGTGTGGCCAGGTGGGCCGCCTCGTAGGACATCCCGGTGCCGATGCCGCGCTTTTCCAGCGCATCGCGGAACTCGCGCCGGGTGAGGTTCAACTGCGCCAGCGGCAACAGCGGCGCGAACATGTTCCAGCTGTGCCCTTCCTCGTCGCCGGCATAGCCCGGGTGCGGCAATTCGCAGGCCGGATCGGTGCGGAAACGCTTGAAATAGCGGTGGACGAGGTCGCGCCGCGTCGAGTTGAATCGCGGCAGTTGCGCCAGCTGGGCCAGGCCGACGGCCGCATTGACGTCGGGAAGATTGAACTTGCCGCCCGCCACCGCGACGTCGCGGGTCCGGTCGGGGAGATAGCTTATTCCATGGAAGCGAAGCACCTCGACTTCGCGCGCCTCCGCTTCGCTGCCCATGACCAGCGCGCCGCCTTCGATGGAGGTGATGTTCTTGTTCGGATGAAAACTGAAGACGCAGATGTCGCCAAAGCTGCCGATGCGCCGGCCGCGCCACGACGAGCCGATGGCCAGCGCCGCGTCCTCGATGACCCGCAGCTTGTGCCTCGCGGCCAGCGCGTACAGGCCGTCCATGTCGCACGGCAGCCCGGCGAAGTGCGTGGGGAGGATCGCCCGCGTGCGCGGGCCGATGCGTGCCGCCACGGCGTCGAGGTCGACATTGCGGGTGCCGGGCAGGACGTCGACGAACACCGGCGTGGCGCCGACCTTGACGATCATGTTGGGCGCCGCGAAAAACGTCATTGCAGGCGTGATGACCTCGTCGCCCGGTCCGATGCCGCACACGTTGAGCGCAAGTTCCAGCGCCGCGGTCGCCGACGATACGCAGCGGACGGGCCGTCCACCGCAATACTCCGACAGCGCGGCCTCGAACGCCTTCAGCTTCGGCCCGCTCGTGATCCAGCCCGAACGCAGCACGTCGCCCACGCTTGCGATCGTCGCCTCGTCCAGCATCGGACGGGCGAAGGACAGATAGGGCAAGGCGCTCATGGCAATGTCGTCATCGATTCAGGTCTTCGCGACCAGCCAGACGCCGACAATGATGAAGCCGATGCCCAGCCAGCGCGTGACGGTGACCGATTCACCGAAGAGGTAGTAGGCCGCGACCGCGTTGATCACGTAGCCGAGCGACAGCATCGGGTAGGCCACCGACACGGGCACGCGCGAAAGTCCCATGATCCAGACCAGAAGGCTGACCATGTAGCACATCACGCCGGCGACGAAATACTGCTGCGTGGCCATCTTCCACAGCGTGTCCCACCAATTATCGCGGGTGAGCGTGATCACGCCCAGAGCGTTGGTGCCGGCCTTCAGCAGCAACTGCGCGCCGGCATTGAGGAGTACGCCGGTGAACAGGAACGCGAACGCGGAAGTGGACACTATTGCCTCGCGACGAAGACGCGGCGCGGGTCGCGGGCGACCACGCGCATCGGGACGGATTGGGCCGCAAGCGCAGCATAGTCATCGTGCTTGATCAACGCATAACCCTGTGTCAGTGCGGTCCACGCGGGAATCCATGCGGCCTCCGTGGCGAAGTCGTGGCCGGGTTCGACGTCGAGGCCCAGCGCCATCTCGTCCCGGTAGGCCACCAGCGTCGTGGTCCGCCCGAGGTAGAACGGCAGGGTCTGGTCGTAGGTGCGCACCTGGAACACGGGAACCTTCGGGTCGAACGGGTCGCCACGGGCGACGTCGATTGAACCCGCCGCCTCGCGGACGAGATCGTACGCCGAACGCGTCATGCGGAACGCATCGTAGCCTATGAAGCCGACCTGCACGCCGGCGACGGTGCCAAGCGCCAGTGTCGCGACGGCCAGCGTCTTTGCCGCGGAGGTTTCTCGCCGAAGCAGCAGGTAAGCGGCAACGGCTCCCGTCGTCATGATGGATACCGCCGCCACCAGCCACGGCGCGAATGCGTGGAACACCTCGGCCGGATTGCCTGGTTCCGACAGGTCCGGAATGTAGACGCGGACAGCCACGGCCACGCCGACCAGCAGCAACACGGAAAGGATGGCGAGCGGCAGTACCAGACGCGCCAGGGTCCGGAACGGAAGCAGCTTGATCTGCCAGCCGAGCACCAGCGCCAGCGCCGGGAACATCGGCAGGATGTAGGACGGCAGCTTGGATCCCGAGACGCTGAAGAACACGAAAACGAATGCCGCCCACGCCAGGCAGAACCTGGGCCACGAGAAGCCGTTGGCGGCGACCGGCGCATTGCGCCAGCTGGACTTGAGCGTCCATAGCCACACGGTGAGCCAGGGCAGGATGCCGGCCGCGAGCAGCGGAATGAAGTAATACCAGCTGCCCTCGCGGCGGTGTTCGTTGGTCAGGAACCGCTCGACATGCTCGTGGATGAAGAAGAACTGCGCGAATTCCGGATTGACGCGGGACACCAGGAGAAACCACGGTGCGGCCAGCGCCATATAGAGGGCGAGACCGGGCAGGATGTGAAGTCGCTTCCATGGGCCGATGTCGCGGGTGGCAAGCGAGTACAGGACCAGGGCGCCACCGGGAATCACGAGGGCGACCAGGCCCTTGGTCAGCGTTGCGCCCGCCGCGGCGGCATAGGCAATGAGCATCAGGTTGCGCCGGCCGCGAAGCGAGAGCCGATCCCGTTGCGCGAGTAGGAACGCGCACAGCATCGCGGTCAGCCAGGCGCAAAGGACGCTGTCCAGCGTCAACAGCTGGGACATGGCGAATGGCCATAGGCTTCCAGCCATTGCGAGCGCTCCGTAGGCGCCCGAGGTTGCGCCGTCGAGGCGCGCCATGGTCACGCCGATCATCACGACCGTGAAAACTCCCGCCAGCGCGGGCACCAACCGCGCGGTCCATTCGTGGACGCCGAAGGCGTTGAAGGTCGCCGCGGTCGCCCAGTATTGCAAGGGCGGCTTTTCGAAATATTTGAGGCCATTCAGCCGCGGTGTCACCCAATTGCCGGTGACCGCCATCTCCCGCGCAATCTCGGCATACCTGCCCTCGTCGGGGTGCTGCAGCTTGCGCACCGCGATCCCGGAAAACCAGGCGACGAGCAGCAGCGCGGCAAGCACCAGCCAGGAGGAACGGGGAAGGGAGGCGAGCATTGCGAGTGGGAAAGGTGGGCCGGGGCCGGGCAAGGCCACCGGCCGTGCCTGGCGACGAGCCCCGTGCATTCTACCTTGAGGCGTCGCCGCGGCCTGTATCGGGACCGCGCGTCGCGCTGCCGCGCGGTTGCCACCATCGGGTGTTCTCGCATACCATCGTCCGTATGCAAACCCGCAAACGCGCTGCTGCCTGCTGTTGCCACGAGTCGCATCGGCTCGGTCGCGGCGCAGCTCCCCACTAGGCGTCCCGACCCGTGTAATCCGGAAGCCGCCGGCAACGCAACCGGCGGCTTTTTTTCGGATGCGGAGCAAGGCGACCCCCTGAGTCAACTCACCAGCCCACCGAACCAGCGCATGCCCGCCTCCCTGCAGCTCTACGACAACTACACGCGCTCGCTGCGCCGCTTCGAGCCGCTCAATCCGGGCCGCGTCGGCATGTACGCCTGCGGCCCGACCGTCTACGATTACCAGCACATCGGGAACTACCGGACATTCCTGTTCGAGGACGTGCTGAGGCGCGTGCTGGAATGGAACGGCTACGCGGTGCGGCACGTGATGAACATCACGGACGTCGGCCACTTGACGTCCGATGCCGACACGGGCGAAGACAAGATGGAAAAGGGCGCGCGCCGCACCGGCAAGACCGCCTGGGAAATCGCCCGTCTCTTCACCGACGCGTTTCTCGCCGACCTGGCGCTGCTGCATATCGAAGGCCCGACTGTCCTGTGCCGGGCGACCGACCACATTCGCCAGCAGATCGAATTCATCGCGGACATCGAACGCAACGGCTTCGCCTACACGACTGCCGACGGCGTTTACTTCGACACGTCGAAGCAGAAGGACTACGGCTACCTTGCGCGCCTCAACGTCGAGGGACAGGAGGCCGGCAAGCGTGTGGACGTCGGCGACAAGCGAAACCCGACCGACTTCGCGCTCTGGAAGTTCACGGCGCCCGGCGAGCAGCGCCAGATGGAGTGGGACAGCCCCTGGGGCCGCGGCTATCCCGGCTGGCACATCGAGTGCTCGGCGATGGCGCAGGAATACCTCGGCGAATACTTCGATATCCATTGCGGCGGCGAGGACCACATCCCGGTTCACCATACCAACGAGATCGCCCAGACCGAGGCCCGTGTCGGCACGCGCCTGGCCAATTTCTGGATGCACGGATATTTCCTGTTGACCAACGACGCCAAGATGGCGAAGTCGGCCGGCGAATTCCTGCGCGTATCGCTATTGCAGGAGCGAGGCTACGATCCGCTCGCCTACCGGTACCTGTGCCTGACCGCGCACTACCGGACGCAGATGAGTTTTTCGTGGGAAGCGCTCGATGCCGCATCCACGGCTCTGGACCGCATGCGCCAGGGCATCCATGCGCTGCCCCGTGAAGCCGCGACGCCACCGGACGCCGCATGCGTGGCGCGCTTTACGGACCAGATCAACGACGACCTCAATGTTCCGCGTGCGCTCGCCGTGGCGTGGGAGGTGCTCCGCGGCGACCTTCCGCCGGCGATCCGGAGGGCGACACTGCTGAAATTCGATCAAGTGCTCGGTCTTGGCCTCGCCGAATGGCAGCCGAGGGAGGAGCTCGTGCCCGCCGACGTGCAGGCCATGGCGGATGCGCGGGCAGCCGCGCGACGCGACAAGGCCTGGGCCGAGGCGGACCGTCTGCGAGGATCGCTGGCTGCGGCAGGGTGGGAGATGGAGGACCTTGGAACCGGCTTCAAACTGAAGCGGATCAAGGCAGCGCACGGAGGCAACCCATGAAACTTGCGACCCTCAACGATCGCACCCGCGACGGCCGGCTCGTGGTCGTGTCGCGCGACCTGTCCCGGTGCGTGGCGGTGCCGGAGATCGCACGCACAATGCAGTCCGCGCTCGACAACTGGGCTTCCGCCCGTCCCGGGCTGAACGCGATCGCCACCGAGCTGAATGCAGGCCGCATGCCGGATGCTGAGCCCTTCGATCCGGCGCACGCCATGGCGCCGCTTCCGCGCGCCTATCAGTGGGCCGATGGCTCGGCGTACGTCAATCATGTCGAGCTCGTCCGCCGCGCGCGGGGCGCCGCGATGCCGCCGGAGTTCTGGACCGATCCGCTGATGTACCAGGGCGCGTCCGATCACATGCTCGGCCCGCGCGAGGATGTCGTTCTGGCAGACGAGGCCTGGGGCATCGACTTCGAGGCCGAAATTGCGGTCATTACCGGTGACGTGCCCATGGGGACGCCGGCCGCCGCCGCCGGCGCGCACATCTGCCTGCTGATGCTCGTCAACGACGTCAGCCTGCGAAACCTGATTCCCGGAGAACTGGCGAAGGGATTCGGGTTCTTCCAGTCGAAGCCGGCATCTGCATTTTCCCCGGTGGCGGTCACGCCCGACGAGCTGGGAGATGCCTGGCGTGGCGGCAAGGTGCATCGGCCGCTCCGGTCGCACCTGAACGGCGAACTGTTCGGGCAGCCGGACGCGGGCACCGACATGACCTTCAACTTCGACACGCTGATCGCGCACGTTGCCAGGACACGTGATCTCGAGGCGGGAAGCATCGTGGGTTCCGGCACCGTATCCAACAAGGAGAATGGCGGGCCGGGCCGACCGGTCGCGGCGGGCGGCCTGGGCTATTCGTGCATCGCGGAACAGCGCGTGGTAGAGACGATCGTCAATGGCAAGCCGGCAACCCCGTTCATGCGCTTCGGCGACCGGGTGCGCATCGAGATGTTCGACGCGGCGGGCAAATCGATCTTCGGCGCCATCGACCACGTGGTGCGCAAGGGCGGCTAGGTATCTGTCATCCAGACGTCGCCGCCCGATTGAATGCCGCGGACTCATCCAAGGCATCGTCGTCCCCGCGAACGACATCCGAGCCACCGTCGTCCCCGCGAGCGACATCCAAGCCACCGTCGTCCCCGCGAACGACATCCAGGCCATCGTCGTCCCCGCGAACGCGGGGACCCAGCGACTTCCGTCGGATGGCGCGAGACCGGAACGCGACGACACTGGGTACCCGCGTTCGCGGGAACGACGGATCAGAAACGTTCATGCAATGCGGAAACAACGTCTTGAAGCTATACAGCTAGGCGTCCCGCTCGCTGCGCTCAGTCGTCCCGGCGCCTTCGGGAACGACAGTCAAATGGTCATTTCGGGTCCAATCGGGCGCCTCGCGGAGCCTGCCCGCGCCGGTCCCGTTCCGCTTCGTCGCGTCCGCCACGCGTTCGGCCGGCGTTTTTCCCGTTTCGTCGCGTGCTTCTTGAGGCTGCAACATGCGGCCCCTAATCTTTGTCCTGCCAGCGACGACGCGGCCTTGATCCGAGGTGAATCCGAAACCGGGTCTTGGCGCATCCAACGGGCATATCAGGGTCAGGAATGCCGGCAACAAGCAGGAAATTCGACCGGCACGGCATGTTGGAGCGACGGTCCCGCCCGAAGCGGGTGCAGGAACTGAAAACGAGATTAGCGAGGACACCATGACGAACGCCACGATGAATCGCGAATTCCACCCGGGCCGGTCGCTGTTGCTGGGTATTGTCGCCATCGCTGCCGCGGTCCTGACGCTCGGGGGCACGGTGCTGCTGCCGGCCCTTCACGCTCCGTACGACGCACGCATTGCCGCGACCCCACGCCCGAACGCGGAAGCGGCGATGCAGATCGTCCGGCTGCCGTCGGTCGAGGTCGTCGCGACGCGCACGACGAATACCGCGGCCAGCGGCCGCTGGACCCTTCCCGCGGTATTCAGGAGGGGCTGAACTAAACGCGTCGGCGCGGCCGGGAAACCGGCTGCGCCTTTCGCCGGCATCTACGGCTTCTGGCCCAGCGTGACCGAGTAGACTTCCACCGGTGCAGCCTTGCCCTTCAGATGCACCGGGCCGAGCGGCTCGACGACCACGCTCTCGCGCAACGCCTTGCGCGTGACGTCGTCGATCAGGATGGTGCGCAGCGCGACCTTGGTGTGCGATTCCAGCCGGGCCGCGAGGTTCACCGTGTCGCCGATGCACGTATAGGCGGCCCGCTTGCTGGTGCCAGCGTAGCCCGCCACCATCTCGCCGGACGCGATGCCGATGCCGATGGAAATCTGCGGCTTGTTGGCCGCCGCGCGCTCGAGGTTGAACATCTCAACCAGTTCGATCATTTCCAGCGCGGCGCTGACGGCGCTGCCGCAATGGTCCGCCACCGGGAGCGGCGCGCCGAAGATGGCCATCAGGCCGTCGCCGATCATCTGGTTGATCACGCCGTCGTGGCCGCTGATCGCGTCGAACATCAGCGTGTAATAGGTGTTGAGCAGGTCGATGGTTTCTTCGGGAGTCTGCGACTCCGCCAGCGGCGTGAAGCCGCGAATGTCCGAAAACATCACGGTTGCGGTCACCCGCTTGCCGCCCAGGGCGAAGCCGGAATCCTGCAGGTCCTGCGCCACTTCGGGGGTGGCGAAGGTGCGCACCATTTCCTTCAACTCGTCCTGCAGGCGCTTTTTTTCCAGGCACGCGCCGATGCGCGCCTTGAGCAGCACCGGATTGACCGGCTTCATCAGGTAGTCCGCGGCGCCGAGCTCGATGCAGCGAACGACGCTTTCCACGCCTTCCAGCGACGACGTCACGATCACCGGCAGGTCGCGCAGGCGCGGGTCCTGCACCAACTGCTCGAGCACGGCAAAGCCATCCATTTCGGGCATTTCCATGTCGAGCAACAGCAGGTCGAAGCTGTCCTTCCTCAACATTTCCAACGCCACGCGGCCGTTTTCGGCCGTGGCCACGCGGTGCCCCTGCAGCTCGAGGCTGCGGGTCAGCAGCAGGCGATTGACCTTGTTGTCGTCGGCGACCAGCAGGTTCGCGGCGCCGATTCGCGGTTCACGCATCGGCAAGTGTCTTCAATGCGGCCGCGACGTGTCCATATTCCGCGGCCAGCGCATCCAGCGGCGCGCCGCCGGCCGCAGCGACGGGCGCCATGCCGCCCAATTCCAGTTCGCGCGACATCGCGCCCAGCTTGAGGGCACCGAACGTATTGCTGTTGGACTTCAGGGAATGCGCGGCGCGGCGGAACCGGTCGGCATCGCCTGCTGCCAGCGCATCGCGCAGATCCTTGATCATCGTCGGCGCCTCGGTGAGGAAGGTGTCCACCAGCTCGATGACGAACTCTACGCCGGCCGTCTCCTGCAAGGCCGCGAAGGTGGGCTTGTCGATCGTCGGTGCGCTCATGTCATCGGTCTTTCCGTGCGGGTACGCCGTAAAGGGCCTCGACCAGCCGGTCCACGCGTATCGGCTTGGTCAGGTAGTCATCCATGCCTGCCTCGATGCACATCTCGCGGTCTCCCTGCATTGCGTTGGCCGTCATGGCGACGATGCGCGGCCGGGCCCCGGGCTTCCAGCGCGCGCAGATCCGGCGCGCGGCCTCGAGGCCGTCCATTTCGGGCATCTGCACGTCCATCAGCACCACGTCGTAGGTCTGGCGCTCCACGGACTCGATCGCCTCGATGCCGTTCGATGCGAGGTCCGCCCGATAGCCCATCTGCTGCAGCAAACGCAGCGCAAGCTTCTGGTTGACGACATTGTCCTCCGCCAGGAGAACGCGCAACGGATGCCGCGCGGCCATTTCCGGATCGATGCCGGACCTGGCGGCGGTCGGCGCCGGCTTCGTCACGACACTTTCGGACAGCAGGCCGACCAGCGCGTCGTACAGGTGCGACTGCCGGATGGGCTTCGCAAGGTAGGCGGAAAACAGCGAATCCGAGTCGCCGGCTTCACGGCGGCCGAGCGAGCTGAACAGCATCAGCGGCAGCGTCGGGTGCCGGTCGCGGATCCTGCGGGCGAGTTCCAGCCCATCCATTTCCGGCATGTGCATGTCGAGAATCGCCAGGTCGAAGGACTCGCCGTCCTCGAGCCAGCGCAGCGCTTCGAGCGGCGATTCCGTGGCGCGAGACACCATGCCCCACTTGCCGGTCTGCAGGCCCACGATGCGCCGGTTGGTCTCGTTGTCGTCGACGACGAGAATGCGCTTGCCCGCCAGTTCGGGCTGAACACCGACGAAATCGCGATGGCGGGCCGGCGCGTCCTGGGCGATCGGCGCCTCGATGGTGAAGTAGAAGGTCGACCCGTGGCCGGGACCGTCGCTCTCGGCCCACATCCGTCCCCCCATCAGCTCGCTGAGGCGCTTGCTGATGGCCAGGCCCAGCCCCGTTCCGCCGTATTTGCGCGTCGTCGACGAATCGGCCTGGGAAAACGACTGGAACAATCGGCCAATGGTTTCCCGCGTGAGCCCGATTCCGGTGTCGCGCACGGCGAAGGTCAGTTCGGCTTGCCTGGCGTTGACGAGCCGGGAGGCCACGCTCATCACGACCTCGCCCTTCTCGGTGAACTTCACTGCGTTCGACAGCAGGTTAAGCATGATCTGGCGCAGGCGGGTCACGTCGCCGACGATGGCCGGCGGCACGTCGCCCTCGAACACATAAGCCGTGTCGAGGTGCTTCTCGACCGCGCGCGACGTAACGAGGTCCAGCGCCGACTCGACGCAGTCGCGCAGGTCGAAGGGCTGGGCCTCGATGTCCATCCGGCCGGCCTCGATCTTGGAGAAGTCGAGGATGTCGTTGATGATCGTCAGCAGAGCGTCTCCGGAGTCGCGGATTGTCGCGACGTAGTCCTGCTGCTCCTTGTCGAGCGGGGTGTCGAGCAGCAGGCCGCTCATGCCGATCACCGCGTTCATCGGCGTCCGGATCTCGTGGCTCATGGTCGCCAGGAACGAACTCTTGGCGTCATTGGCGGCCTCGGCCGCGGCGCGGGCTTCCTGCGTCTGGCGGAACAGCCGGGCGTTCTGGATGGCGATCACCGCCTGGTCGGCGAACGTCCTGAGCAGCGCGTTCTCGCGCTCGCGAAGGCCCTCGACCTCCTTGCGCATCAGCGTGATGGACCCGATGCCGCGCCCCTCCCACATGAGCGGCGCGACGATGACCGCGGTCCCCAGCTGCATCCGTGCGGCCGCCCTCACGGCCGGCTGGGTTGCATCCGCCCCCCTCGTCACGTCGCGGATCTCGACGAGCCTCCCCGACCGGATGGCCTTTTCGGTCAGCGTACCGGCCAGCGGACGGGGGAACGACGCCCGCGTTTCCGCTTCGAGCCGGGACGCCGCGGCCTCGCCCAGCGACGCGCGCGCCGCCGCGGTGAGTCGATAGACGGGAAGGGCCAGCTGCCCGTCGTCGTCGACGATGCCGAGGGCGAAAGCCTCAGCCGAGAACAGCCGCTCGCAGCACTCGATAATCTTCTCGAAGACCGGCGACGCGTCGGCCATCGAGTGGCTGATGACGTCGAGCACCTCCGACGTCGCCGTCTGCTGCTCGAGCGCCTCCTTGGTCTCGTTGAAGAGGCGGACGTTCTGGATCGCGATCACCGCCTGATCGGCAAATGTGTTGAGCAGCGCGACGTCTTCGCCATTGAACGCGCCGGGCGAGCGTCGAAACACCGCGATAGTCCCGAGCGCCGTGGCGCCAAGCAGCAGCGGGGCGAATATCGCCGAGCGGTATCCCTGCTTCAGCGCCATCTGCCGTGTGCGGGGGTACGTCGCATCCGCCCGTTCCAGATCCGGAACGTGGATCGTCCTTCGTTCGAGGACGCAAGTGCCGACGGCGCTTTGCGAGTCGAGCGGCACGGGGCCGGTGTCCAATCCGGAGTTGGCCTCGACGACCAGGGATCCGTCGCGGATCAGCCGCAGCGCCACGGCGCTGTCCGCGAAAAGCGTGCGGCAGCTCGCCACGATCGCGTCGAACACGGGCCGGGGGTCCGTGATCGAGCCGCTCATCGCCGAAAGGATGCGGGCCGTCGCGGTCTGCCGCTCCAGCGCCTCGCGAGTCTCATTGAACAGGCGGACGTTTTCGACGGCAACCACCGCCTGGCGCGCAAATGTCTGCAGCAGCGCCACCTCCTTGTCGTCGTAGAGTCCGGTCTCGGCGCGATTGACCGTGATCGCCCCGATGACCTGCTGGTCGCGCAGCATGGGAACCGAAAGGGCGCTACGGAATCCCGCGAGCCGTACCGCGCTCTTCATGGCCGGCGCGTAATCGTCGTCGGAAAGCGCGAGAAGATCGGCGATGTTGAAGATGCGGCGCTCTCTGATCGCGCGCGCCGCGATCGACGTGCTTTCCCGCACGTTCTGCGGCCACACGGCGCGAAGGGCGGCCGTTCCCTCATCGCCGACGCCGTGCAGGGCGACGAGCTGCGCCTGTTCGCCGTCGAGGCGCGTGACCGTGCAGAAGCGGGCGCGCGTGAGCGCCGCGGCGCGCTCGGCGATGATGTCGAACACCGGCTGCACGTCGGTCGGCGACTCGCTGATCACCTGCAGCACGTCCGACGTCGCCGTCTGGTACGAGAGCGCCTCCTTCGTCTCGTTGAACAGCCGCACGTTCTCGATGGCGATCACCGCCTGCGCGGCGAAGGTGCGCAGCAGCTCGACCTCGTTGTCGGCGAACTTGCCCGGCTTGCTGCGGTACATCGCAATGGCGCCCACGACCTGCCGTTCGCGGAACATCGGCACCGCGAGGCCCCCGCGCAGTCCCGCCCTGCGGGCGACCTCCCTCATGCCCGGCGGCGCCGGGGCGGTCGGTGCGCGCTCCTGCAAATCGGGAATGTTGATCACCGAACCCGTTCTGATCGCCTCGGCCGATATGAAGAAGGCATCGGGCCGGGCCGGCAGATTCGTCGCGAGCAGGTCGATGAATTCGGAGTCGAGGGCGTACGAGCTCGCCATGTGGATCAGCTGGCCGTCGAAGCGGAACACGATGCCGGACTCCGCGCCGGTCAGCTTCGCGGCGCGCTCGGCGATGATGTCAAACACCGGCTGCACGTCCGTGGGCGATGCGCTGATCACCTGCAGCACGTCGGAAGTCGCGGTCTGCCGCTCCAGCGCTTCCTTCGTCTCGTTGAACAGGCGCGCGTTCTGGATTGCGATGACCGCCTGGTCGGCGAACGTGCGCAGCTGCGCGATCTCCTTGTCGCTGAACGGGCGCGGCGGCGCGCGCACGAGGTCGATGGTGCCGATGCCGCGGCCCTGCCACACCATCGGCGCGCTGATCAGCGAGAAGTTGCCGACGTGGCCGACCAGGTCGAGCACGTAGCGCGGCACGTCGGCCACGGCGGAGGCGTCGGGAATGTGCACGACCTCGCCGCGGCGCATCGCGCTCTCGCTGACCGAACCCGCGAGGGGGCGGGGATAGTATTCCTTCACCATGGCGCCGAACGCGCCGCGGTAGGCCGGGAAGTCGATCATGCCGTCGCGCTCGAGGCAGATGCCCATCTCGTGCGTCCCGAACAGGCGCGCGCAGCTGTCCAGCACCTTCTCGAACACCGGCATCGCGTCGGCCATCGAGCCGCTGATCACCTGCAGCACCTCGGCCGAGGCCGTCTGCTGCTCCAGCGCCTCGCGCGTCTCGTTGAACAGGCGCACGTTCTCGATGGCGATGACCGCCTGGTCGACGAACGACTTGGCGAGCGCGATCTCCTTGTCGCTGAAGGGGCCCGCCTTGTCGCGCGCCAGCGCCAGCACGCCGATGCATTCGCCCTGCCGGAGCAAGGGCAGCATCAGCGAGGAGTTGATCCCGCGTCGGGCGCGGACGGTGCGCTCGTGCTCCGGCAGGTCGATGGCCCGCCAGTCGGGAATGTGCAGCATCTCCTTGGAGACGATGACCCGCGACGGGAAATTGCCTGCAGGATCGATCGGCACGGTGCGCTCGTCCAGGTCCAGCGGAATGCCGCCGGGCGTGGTGTCGGCGACCGTGGTGAACATGGCGCCGTCGCAGCGGAGCAACGCCGTGAAATCGCACGCCATCAGCCTGAGCGCGGTGCCGACGATTGCGTCGAACACCGGCTGCACGTCGGTGGGGGAGCTGCTGATGACGCGCAGGATGTCGGCGGTGGCGGTCTGGTGCGATAGGGCTTCCTGCGTCTCGTTGAAGAGCTTCGCGTTCTGGAGCGCCACGCCGACGTTGGCGGCGAGCGTGGACAGGAGCCGCTCGTCGTCCGTGTTGTAGGCGCCTTCTTCCTGCGTGCTCTGCACGCTGATCACGCCCAGGCTGAGGCCGCCGACGGGAATCGGCACGCCCAGGTACGATCGCGCCTGCTTGCCGATGACGTGCGCACCCAGCTCCAGGCCGCGCCGATCGGCCTCCTGGTTGATGATCAACGCCTTGCCCGACTGAATGATCCGGCTGGTCAGGCCCTCGCCGTACTTGAGGGACCGCAGCTCGTCGCCGTACTGGTAGGGGAAGTCGATGATCCCGGTCTGCGGGTTGTAGAGTGCGACGTACGCGACGTCCGCCTTGAAGACGGCGCGGATCTGCTCTCCGACGAGGTCAAGCAGCGGCGCCAGCTCCAGCTTGCCGGCCAGCTGCTGCGACACGGTATTGATCGTATCCAGCTCGGACGCGCGCTTTTCCGATTGGGCGAACAGGCGCGCATTCTCGATGGCCACCGTAGCCTGCAGCGACAAGCCCACGAGGAAGTCGAGGTCGGTGTCGCTGAAGGGCTTGCCGCCTGTGCGCCACACCGCCATCACGCCTTTCACGGCCCGCCCGGCAAGAAGCGGGGCCACCATCAGCCGCTCGTCGGCGACATTGTCCGTGCCGCTGATCTGGACCCCGCGCGGATCGCTGTTGGTGTCGTTGATGTATTCGGCGCGCCCGCTCTGGGCCAGGCTGCCGATGATGCCCACGCCCGGCTCAATCTCGGTCTCCTGCAGCGCATCCGCAATATCGCCGATGGCGACGATCGCGCGGAACGTCGTGCTGCCCTCGTCGGGCAGGAAGATGGCGCTGCTGTCCACTCCAAGCAGGTCCTTGGCGTGGCCCGCGATGCGGTCCATGACCTTGGTCAAGTCGAGCGTCGAGGAGATGTCGCGGCCGACTTCAGCCAGCGCCGCGGCCTCGCGAGTGCGGCGCTGCGTCTCGTCGAAGAGGCGCGCGTTCTCCAGCGCCACGCTCATCGTATTGGCCAGCGTTTGCAACAGGCGTACGTCGGAATCGCTGAACGCGTGCTCGCGCTCCATGTCGGAGAGGCTGATCAGCCCGCGTGCCTGGTCCCCTGCGACCAACGGCACCCAGATCGCCGACTTCTCGAAATTGGTGCCCGCAATGACGTAGCTGCCATAGGCGACCATGGCCTCGGCCATGTTCTCGTTGACGACCAGCGTCTCCCGGGTGCGTATCACGTGGGGACCGAAACCCTTGTCCGACAGCGGCATTGAATCGATATGGATGCGCCTGCCGCTTTCGTAGTCGTAGACGTAATGCACCATGTCGGTTTGCGCGTCATAGATGCGGATTCCGACGTCGGCCTTGTTGAAGATCTCGCGGATCTTGTCGCCGACCGCATCGTAGATGCCCTGCATGTTCAGCTCGGCCGCCAGAGCTTCCTGCACGCTGTTGATGATCGCCAGCTCGGCCGCGCGCTGCTCGCTTTCCTTGAACAGCCGCTGTGTCTCGTCGAACAGGCGCGCGTTCTCCAGCGCCACGCTCATTGCGTTGGCAAGCGTCTGCAGCAGGCGCACCTCGGATTCGCCGTAAGCGTGCTCGCGCTCGTAGTTGTCGAGGTTGATGAGGCCGCGGGCCATGTCGCCCGCGATCAGCGGTACGTAGACCGACGACTTGGCCTGAAGTGTGCCGGCAAAGGTGGTGCTGCCGTACTTCACCATGTGCCGAGGCATGTCCTCGTTGATGACGAGGATTTCGCGGGAGCGCAACACGTGGACGGTGAAACCCTGCTCGCCCAGCGGCTCGGAGGGGATGCTCATCCGCTGCCCGGCTTCGTAGACGTACGGGAAATGCAGCATGTTGGTCTGCGTATCCCAGATGCGGATCCCCATGTCCGACTGGTGGAAGATCTCGCGGATCTTGTCGCCGACGGCGTCGTAAATGCCCTGCATGTTGAGCTCGGCCGCCAGCGCCTGCTGCACGCTGTTGATGATGGCCAGTTCTGCCGCGCGCTGCTCGCTTTCCTTGAACAGCCGCTGCGTCTCGTCGAAAAGGCGCGCATTCTCCAGCGCGACGCCCATGCTGGCGGCGACGGTGGAGAGCAGGCGCACCTCGGACTCGCCGTACGCATGCTCGGTCTCGTAGTCCTCCATCACGATCATGCCCAGGACCTCGGCGCTCCCCATGATCGGCACGAACACCGAAGAGTGACTGTCATCCGTCCCCGGGATGACTGCGAACCCCATCGCGGCGGCTTCCTCGCGCGTGCCGGCTACCAGCGGACCGCGCGACGCCACCAGTTTGGCCCACGAACCATCCGGGGCGGGAGTGGTCGGCGGGTTGTGGAGTCTCACGCCATGCTCATACTGGTACAGGAAGTGGATGAGGTTCGTCTTGGGTTCGTACCAGCGAATCCCCAGGTCGCCGATCTTGAATACGTCGCGCAGCTTGTCGCCGACCATGTCGACGATGGCCTGGAAGTCCAGTTCCGCGGCCATGCCCTGCTGGATGCTGTTGATCACGGCAAGTTCGGCAGCGCGCTGTTCGGTTTCCTTGAGCAGCCGCTGCGTCTCGTCGAACAGGCGCGCGTTTTCCAGCGCCACGCCCATGCTCGCCGCGACCGTGGTGAGCAAGCGGACTTCGGACTCGCCGAATGCGTTCTCGCGCTCGTAGTTCTCCACGGTGATGTCACCCAGGACGCGGTCGCCACCAAGGATGGGCACGTGCGCCAGCGAAAGCGTGCTGGCATCGGTCCCGGGCTGAAACGAGAATCCTGCCGCTACTATCTCGGCGGGATTCCTGCAGACCATCGACTTGCGCGTCTGCGCCATCTGTTCAAAGAGTCCGCCGGGCTTGGGCGGGCGGGGATCCTCCGGCGCAAGGCGCTCGCCATGTTCGACGCTGTACAGTGTCCTAAGGAGGTTGGCCTTCGCGTCGTACCAAGTGACGCTGAGGTCGTCGCTCCGCAAGACTTCGCGCAGCTTGTCGCCGACCAGGTCGACGATGGCCTGGAAGTCGAGCTCGGCGGCCATGCCTTCCTGGATCGAGTTGATCACCGCCAGCTCGGCGGCGCGCTGCTCGGTTTCCTTCAGCAGGCGCTGCGTCTCGTCGAAGAGGCGCGCATTTTCCAGCGCCACGCCCATGCTCGAGGCCACCGTCGTCAGCAGGCGCACGTCCGATTCGGAGTACGCGTATTCGCGTTCGTGGCTCTCGACGATGATGCGGCCGATCACCCGGTCGCTGCCGATGATCGGCACCTGGACGCTCGACTTGGCGGTGTCGGTCCCGGGCAGCGTGCCCATCGCCGCCATCTCCGCCTCGGTGTTGCGGACGATCGGTTCCCGGTTGGAGATCAGGTCGTCCCAGTTGCCCTGGACCGGCGGGCGGGAGGGGATGACCAGCGGCTGCCCGTGCTCGTACTCGTAGAGGAAATGGATGACCTGCTCGTCGTGGTCGAACCAGCGGATGCCGATATCGTCGGTGTCGAGCACTCTCCGCAACTTCTCGCCGACCAGGTCGACGATCGCCTGGAAGTCGAGCTCGGCGGCCATGCCCTCCTGGATCGAGTTGATCACCGCCAGCTCGGCGGCGCGCTGCTCGGTCTCCTTCAGCAAGCGCTGGGTCTCGCCGAACAGGCGCGCATTTTCCAGCGCCACGCTCATGCTGCTGGCCAGCGTTGTCAGCAGGTTGACGCTGGCGTCGTCGAACTGGTCCTCGCGGCTGCCGTACAAGGCAATGACGCCGAAGGCCTCGTCACCCTTGAGGATCGGCACGCCCATGTAGCTCTTGCCCATGTCCGTGGAGGTGTCGCCGATGGGTCTTGCGCCCAGCGCGGCGGCGCGCTGCTCGAATTCGCGGTTGATCACGAGCGGCTGGCGCGTCCGGAGGACGTGCCCCGTCAGGCCGATGCCCAGCGGAAACGGCTGGACCGGGAAGTGCTCGCCATGCTCCGTGAAGTAAGGCATCGAGACCTGGTTGCTGGCGCGGTCGTAGAGCGCGATGGACATGGACCCAGTTTCGAAGATTTGCCGGATCTTGTCGCCGACCAGGTCGATGATGGCCTGGAAGCCAAGCTGTGCGGCCAAGCCTTCCTGCACGCTGTTGATGATCGCCAGTTCCGCCGCGCGCTGCTGCTCGGCCTTGAACAGCCGCTGCGTCTCGTCGAACAGGCGCGCGTTTTC
>DAOMGB010000023.1:0-41839 GCA_035430095.1 Casimicrobiaceae bacterium
GCCACGATCTGCGATTCGGTGAACCGCGACTTCTTCATCGGACTTCCCTCCAGCATAAAATCCTGCCGGAAAAGTCCAGTTTCCGCGGTCTACCGGGAGGGGGAGCTTACGAAATCAGAGGAAAAACATGAGCGTCAACAATAAGAAAAGCGGCAGGAGAATGAGTGATGACCACACCATGTAGCCGAAGAATCCGGGCATTGCCACGCCCCGAGACTGGGCAATGGACTTCACCATGAAGTTCGGGGCGTTGCCGATGTAGGTGTTGGCGCCCATGAAAACTGCGCCGGCGGAAATAGCGGTGAGAGTCGAGGCAAGCGGCCCCATCAATGTTGCGGGGTCGCCTCCGGCCAGGTTGAAAAACACCAGATACGTCGGTGCGTTGTCCAGAACACTGGACAGCGCACCGGTCAACCAGAAATACAGCGCATCGTTGGGCACCCCGGCATCGTTCGTGACGAGGGAAACAAGAGGCGCCATCGCGCCCTCATGGCCGGCACGCAGAATCGCTATTGCGGGAATGATCGTAAGAAATATTCCAGCGAAAAGCTTAGCGACCTCGACGATAGGCGCCCACTCGAAGTGATGGGCCTTACGCACGCTGGGGGCGGTAAGTCGCCAGGATGCCCAGGCAATGGCCAGGAGTGCCATATCGCGCAAGACGTTCTGCAACTCGAGACGGGTGCCGTAGACTACGAATTCGAGCTCGGGATGCCAAAGTCCGGACAGCAATACGCAGCCCAGTATCGCTACGAGCAGCACGAAATTAATCTTTCCGTCGATTCGAATCGGAGTGTCGGGTGTCGGATCCATGCGGCTTGGGAATTGTTCTCCGGCGCGCTTGTAAAGGAGGGTGTCGAGTCCATAGAACAGGACCAACAGAATGCTCGCGGCTGTCAGCATCGGCCAGAACATTGCTTTTGTCGTCCAGAAGAAGTCGATGCCCTTGAGGAAGCCGAGGAACAGCGGAGGATCGCCGAGGGGCGTCAGTGCGCCACCGATGTTGGCAACCAGGAATATAAAGAAAATCACAACGTGGGCCTTATGCTTTCGATTGTCGTTTGCCCGAAGCAATGGACGGATCAGCAACATGGACGCGCCGGTAGTACCCATAAAGCTCGCAAAGACTGTTCCTAGGCCGAGCAACCCGGTATTCAGGGCGGGCGTACCATGTAAGTTGCCGCGGATGTTGATACCGCCGGCGACCGTAAACAATGCGAAGAGCAGAATGATGAAGGGAATGTACTCGGCAACCAATGTATGAAAGACCTCGTGCAACGCGAGGTCGAGGCCGTAGATGGCCGCGAATGGGACCAGAAAAATTAGCGACCAGAAGGCCGAGGTTTTGCCGAAGTGATGATGCCAGAAGTTTGGCGCAGTCAGCGGAACTAAGGCGATCGAAAGCAGGATTCCGAGAAATGGAACCGTCCAAGCAGCGGAGAGCGCCGCCCCGTTCAGAAGTGAAGCAGTCTGCGCTGTGGCCGCCGTTGTCCCAAGAACCGCTAGGGTTGCGACCGCGATCCGAAAGAGCCGCATTCTGGGCGTTCGTTCACGGAACAACGCTGACCGGGCGATGCGATGCACGGGTAAGAGTGCTTTCGCGGCGGGCAGCAGTCCACCGTGCCCACCAATGTGGCGACCGTGCTGGCAAGAGTACGCGATCGATGTCAGGCCGAGCCATGGCTGCCGCCATCAACTCTTTCGAGGATCCGACCGCGATTTCGGAACTGCATTGAATTCCCGCGGACTTGAGAATTCCTTCGAGGTTGTCGATCCACCTTGCGGCGGCAGCGCGTACCATCTCCTCTGACCTTGCCTCCGACAGGTAGATACTTACCTTGCCCGGGGTTAACGGCTCTACGACTGCTAACAGATAAACGCTAGTGCTTGTCGGAGGCCGCTCGTCTATCAAGCGCAGGATGGCACGCTCGGCACCATCTGGTTCTGTGAAGGGAATGAGAATCTTGGCCATCGCGCGCCTCCTTGAAGTACTGCCCGGGGGTCACGCGGATGAGCAAATTCAACCGAGCGTGCGCCCGCTCTGTTGACGATACGCAAATGGAACGGTTGCGAAAATCAGGAATTTGCCGTACGTTAAAATACGTACGTAAAGCCCCTATTTCGGACCTGGAGGAAACTCTAGGTCGAGCGCAATTCTAATCAGGTCCGAAAGTCGTTCGACCTGGAGCTTTTCCATCATTCGCGCCTTGTAAACCTCGACGGTGCGCGCACTGATGCCGAGATCGATAGCGATCTCTCGGTTGTGCCGGCCATTGACGACAAATTCGAGCACTTGGCGCTCGCGCGGCGTGAGGCGCGCCAATTTGCGCTCGAAACCGATACGGCGCGTTGCAACTTCGCTTGCAGTCACCTCGACGGCAAGTGCAGCTTCAATTGCGGGGATTAGGCGAACCGGATCGATAGGCTTCTCAATGAAGTCGAATGCCCCCGCCTTAAGTGCGTGGCGTGCGGTTGCGATGTCACCATGGGCAGTCAGGACGAGAATCGGTGGCGCAAACTTCCGAGTTGCCAGCGTGGCCTGCAGTTCTAGACCGGTCATGCCCGGCAGACGCAGATCGAGGAGTACGCAGCCGCGGACGCCCTCACCTATTCGGTCCAGAAACTCCTCCGCCGAAGCGAATACCTGCGTCTGGTATCCATGCAGACTGAGCAGCAGAACAAGCGAATCGCGAACTGCAGCGTCGTCATCGATGATAAGGATAGTAGGCTCGTTCGCCATTGCGGTTTCTGTGTGCGTCAGATGGCCACCGGTATCGTGAACCGCAACTCGCAACCGCTGGCAGGTGTTTCGAGGGCCAATCGCCCACCATGAGCCTCCACCATCGAACGGCTCATGGCGAGACCCAGGCCCATGCCGCGGGGCTTGCTGGTCGTGAACGGGTGAAACAGTTGATCCGCCATCTCCGTTGAAATGCCCGGGCCGTTATCGGCGACGCTCAACTTGACGAATTTCGCGTCTGCCTGGACAGCGCCTATCCGAACAATACGCTGGTCCTGCGCAGTGAGTTTGAGAGCATCAATGGCGTTTGCGACTAGGTTGTGCAACACGGTCTCGATCTGCACTCGGTCGACGGAAACCGGGGGCAAACCTGACGCACAGTCGACGAGGATGCGTACGCCGTGCCGTTCGGCCCGCGGTCGCTCAGCGTCAACGACACCTCGCAGTAACGCTTCGACGTCGAGGCGCTCTACGCGTACCGAGCCCGTACGGAAGAAGTCCCGAAGACGGTGTACCACGGCGCTCGCTCGCGCCGCCTCATGGGCCACCTTGTCCATTGTGGCACCGAGAGCCTCCGGAGATCGCGTCGGATCATTGCCAATGATTTGAGCGGCGCGAGCATATGTGGCGATCGCCGAGAGCGGCTGGTTGAGTTCATGGGCAAGGGCCGACGCCATCTCGCTCGCAGCAGCCAGGCGCAATGTGCGGTTGAGTTCGAATTGCTTCTCCCGCAATTGTCTCTCTATGTAGCGACGTTCCGATATGACAACGCCAAGGAAAAGTCCCGTCACTGCAAGCGCCAGCAACAGCAACTGGAATTCAAGCACGATGCCACGCTGATACCCACCGATTCTGAGTGCAAGAATGAGTCCAAGCTGTATCAATACTGTCGCCAGTGCTGTGCCTGGCAATCCGTAACGCATTGCGATCCAGATCAGTGGCAGAAACAGGAGGTAGAAGAGATTCAGTTCTTTGGATAATCCGGAGCCGAACACCACCCACAAGATAGCCCCAATCGTAATGGCCTGGAAAAACGCGAGAGGACTGGCCATTTCACGCCAAGGGGGTTGCCTGCGAGTAAAGATCAACAATAGAGGAGTTGAAACGATGATTCCGATCAAATCTCCGATCCAAAACTGCAACGCGCTCTTCACGAGCATATCTGCTGGCAGAGCATTGAATGCGACAAACGTGCCGACGTATGCAAATGCAATCAATCCACTCACGGTCGCAACGGTAGCCGCAAATACTGTGGCATCCCGGACATTCGTGACGTCGGGGTCAAATGTGAACCGGCCAAGTAGCCACGTGGCAAACGCATATCCAGCAGCGAGGGCCGCACAGGATAGAACTAACATTGGAAGCGGCGACGTTACGCCGCGTACAAGAGTTTCTGCGGCGAAGGCTGCGACAAATAGCCACGGCGCTTGCTGTAGACCATTTCGCAGCAGGAACGCGAGACTCAAACCCGGTGGAGGATTCCAGGGCGTGATCCCCAGGGGAGCAATTGGGTAGATATAGCTCACCCAATCAAGTGCAACATACGCGATGAGATAGCCAGTAATTAGGCCCATTCGGCCCATGACTGGGCGGTCCGCACGCGCGCGAGGTTGTTCTCCTAAGGTTGGCATTCCGAGTGATTTTGAGCGATACGCTTCCCAACAACGGCTGCCCAAAGGGTCCAGGCTGGGGCGCGTTTGATCCGGAGTGTCGTCATCGGTCGGTCTGCCTCGATGGCCTGGTGGACTGTTTGGCGTAACGGTATGCAGAAAACTATGTAGGTAATTGATTAATATATATGTGTTGGCGGATGGGGTGGGATTCGAACCCACGAAGGACTTGCGCCCTTGCCGGATTTCAAGTCCGGTGCAATCGACCACTCTGCCACCCATCCTCTGGACATCCAAGGGCGCATGGGATCGGGCCGTTTTCGTCCGCAATTGCATGGAAACGGCCCAGCGTGCCTTGAAACCGCTGCCGGGGGGCCAAATGTTAGCACCGGTGAGTTTGTCCAAGGTGGCCGGGCTGACGGGAATTGAACCCGGGAGCCGTTCTGGTAGTCTTAGTCCCTGTCTGGCCCGCTGGGGCCGCTTGGAGGAGCAAAAATGGATTCGAAATTCGAACCGGTCATGTCGGGACAACCCGCCCAACCGCGCAGCCCGGCGTTTGGCGGAAGCGTCTCCGCGCCGCTCGCCCAGAACAACGTTCTGCGCAACACCTATTGGCTGCTCGCGCTGTCGATGCTGCCCACGGTCGCCGGTGCGTTCGTCGGCTCGCAACTGAATTTCTACGCGCAGTTCGCGGCGCATCCCGTCGCCACGCCGCTGCTGATGCTCGCCGCGATGTTCGGGATGCTTTTCGTGGTTACCGCGCTGCGCAACAGCGCCTGGGGCATCGTCGCGCTGTTCGGCTTTACGTTCGTCGCGGGCCTGATGCTCACGCCCATCCTCACGGTCGCGGCAGGCTTTCGAAACGGCTGGCAACTGGTCGGGCTGGCGGGAGTGATGACGGCCGCGATCTTCTTCACGATGGCCATGGTCGCCACCGTGAGCAAGCGCGACTTCTCGTCCATGGGCAAGTTCCTCATGGTGGGCACGGTCGTGCTGATCGTGGCCAGCATCGCGAATCTGTTCTTCCAGATGCCCGCGCTGTCGGTCGCGCTGTCGGCGATCACCGTGCTGATCTTTTCCGCCTGGCTGCTGCACGACCTGAGCAACCTGGTTCGCGGCGGCGAGACCAACTACATCATGGCCACGATGAACCTGTTCCTGAACCTGTTCAACATCTTCGTCAGCCTGCTCAACCTGCTTCTCGCGTTCACCGGGCAGCGCGACTGAAACGATAACCGGCAGTAATTTCGGGGGGCGTCCTTTCGGCGCCCCGTTTTTTTGCCGGTCGGGACCGCTGTGTCAGCGCTCGAACAGCGCGATCGATTCCACGTGCGCCGTGTGCGGGAACATGTTCACCACCCCGGCGGCGGCGATTCGGTAGCCGCGCTCGTGCACCAGAACCTCGGCATCGCGCGCGAGCGTAGCCGGATTGCACGAAACGTACACGATTCGCGTGAGGCCGCCTGGATCATCGCGGTGCGGCAGCGCCTTGACCACCGAGATCGCCCCTTCGCGCGGCGGATCGATCAGGACCCGGTCGAGCGGACCCAGGCCGGCGATGCTCTCGGGCGTCGCCTCGAACAGGTTGGCCGCGACAAAGCGCGTCCGTTCCGCGAGCCCGTTGTACCGGGCATTGGCCTGCGCCCGCTGCACCAGCGACGCGCTGCCCTCGATCCCCACGACGTTCGCGCCGCATCGCGCGATGGGCAGCGTGAAATTGCCCAGCCCACAGAAGAAATCGGCGATTCGCTCGTCCGGGCGCGGATCGAGCAGTGCCAGCGCGCGCCGCACGAGGACCCGGTTGATCGCGCTGTTGACCTGCGTGAAATCGGTGGGCGCGAACGGCATTGCCACGTCGAATTCGGGCAGCAGGTAAGTCAACGCAACGTCGGCCGGATGAAACGGGATGACCGTCGCCGGCCCTCCCGTTTGCAGCCAGAAGGCGACGCCGTGGCGATCCGCGAAATCGCGCAGCTTCCGCTCGTCGTCCGGCGCAAGGGGCGCCAGTATTCGCAAAACGAGCACGTAGTCGAGGGCGACCGTGTCTCCCTCTCGCCGTTCCCCCACCGCGAGTTCGATTTGCGGCAGCCGGTCGAAGATGGTCAACGAGGCCACCAGCAGTCGCAACGACGGCAGCAGATCGGAGATTTTCGTCGGCAGCACGTGACACTCGCTCATGTCGGCGACGAAGCTCGACTTGCGCTCGTGGAAACCGACCAGCACCACGCCCTTCTTTGCGACGTGCCGCACCGTCAGTCGCGCGCGGAAGCGGTAACCCCACGCGGGACCTTCGATCGGCGGCAACATGCGTTCCGCGCGCACGCGGCCGATCCGGACCAGTGCCTCTTCCAGCGCGCGCTGCTTGGAGGCGACCTGCAGCGATGGGTGCGCGTGCTGCAGCGTGCAGCCGCCGCACACACCGAAGTGCGGGCAACGTGGAGCGACCCGCGAAGCATTCGGCCTGACGATCGTGGTAGCCCGCGCGATCTCGAAGCTTGGCTTGACCCGCACCGGGACGGCGTGCACCCGCTCGCCGGGGAGGGCGCCTTCGACGAAGATTGCCTTGCCGTCCACTCGTGCAATGCCGCGACCTTCCTGGTCCAGCGATTCGATCGCGAGTACTGTATCGGCGGAGATTGCGGAGGCGGCGGCCATTGGGGGGTGAGGGGAAGATGCAAATGCTGCGAGAGGCCGCGAATTGTACCGGTATGGCAACGAATCCCTGCGGTACTCCGGTAAAATTCGAACGATGAAGCTGCTCGCGTTCGACACATCCACGAACTGGCTTTCGGTCGCATGCGGCGCAGACGACGCGTGGTTTGTCCGCGGCGAGCCGGCGGGGCAGGCGCATTCCGAACGCCTGCTGCCGCTGGTCGACGAAGTGCTGGCGGAGTCAGGCTGTTCGTTGCGGTCGTTGGACGGCATCGCATTCGGCGCCGGTCCGGGCGCCTTCACCGGCGTGCGAATCGCCTGCGGCGTGGCCCAGGGACTGGCGTTGGGCGCCGGTCTTCCGCTGGTCCCGGTGTCGACGCTGGAGGCGCTGGCGCAGTCGGCATGGCGGTCGCGTGCGGCGAACCGCGTAATCGCGTGTCTCGATGCAAGGATGCGCGAAATCTACGTCGCCGCGTACGTTCGCGATGCGGGGCGTTGGGAGGAAGTCCTGACACCCGCGGTAATGCGGCCCGCCGACGCGGTACCGCCACCCTCGGCCGGCGGCGCTTGGTTCGGCGCCGGCGGCGGTTTCGCCGCGTATCCGGAACTCGCATCGCGACTGGCGTTGGATCGCTTCGATGACGGCATCGTGCCGGACGCGCGCGCGATCGGCGAACTGGCGCAACCCCGGCTCGCAGCCGGCGAAGGCGTTGCCGCGGCAGACGCGCTGCCGCTCTACGTCAGGCACCGCGTCGCGCTGACCACGGCCGAGCGCGCGGCCGGCGCGCGCCTCTGACACATCGCAACACGATGGCCGCAATGCCCCCTTCGTTGAATCCGTTGCCACCGCGCCCCTTGCCGAATGCCCTCATCCGGTGGCGGCCGCTCGCGACGGCGGACGTGGCCTACGTCGCGGCGCTGGAAGCGCATATCCATGCGGCACCATGGACATCCGACAACTTCCGCGAGGCGCTCGCCGCCGGCTACAGCGCGCGCGTGGGCGAGCGGGAAGGGCGCATCGTTGCCTACGGCGTGCTGATGCTCGCGCCGGGCGAGGCGCAGCTTCTCAACCTGTCGGTCGTGCCGGACGCGCGCCGAGGAGGCCTGGGCCGCGAACTGCTGATGCAATTCCTCGATGACGCGCGCAGGCTTGGCGCCGAGCAGGTGTTCCTCGAAGTGCGCGAATCGAACAAACCCGCGATCTCCCTGTACGAGCGCGCGGGATTCCATTGCGTGGCGCGTCGTCAATCCTATTACCCCGCGGCGGTTGCCGGCGAGGCCCGCGAGGATGCGCTGGTCATGCGTCGCGCCTGCGGCGAATCCTGATGGCGACCCGCGAAGACATCCTGGTCGAACTTGGCCTGACGCCAACGTGGCGACGTCGCGGCACCGACCGCGCGAACTCATCCTCCGTTGCCACGACGCCATGCGTGGATGCGACGCCGGCGATGGCGAACGCGCCGCCGGATCCACGGAGTTCGGTCGCCGCGCGTGAACCGCCGTTGCCGTCCGATGCCGCGACACGATCGGGTGACGCGCCGCGCGAAGCGCGCATTGCCGCGCTGACGTGGAAGGAATTCGCCGCCGACGTCGACGCCTGCAATGCGTGCGGCCTGTGCAAGACGCGGAACAAGTCGGTTCCGGGCGTGGGCGACGTCCATGCGGAGTGGCTTTTCGTGGGCGAGGCGCCGGGCGCGGACGAGGATGCGCGAGGCGAACCCTTCGTGGGTCAGGCGGGGCGTCTGCTCGACAACATGCTCGCGGCGCTCGGCCTTGCGCGCGGCCGGAACGTTTACATCGCCAATGTCCTCAAGTGCCGCCCGCCCAACAACCGCACGCCGGAGCCGCGGGAAGCCGACGCGTGCAGGCCGTATCTCGAGCGGCAGGTCGACCTGATCAAGCCCGGGCTCATCGTCGCGCTGGGCAAGAGCGCGGCGTCGCTGCTGCTCGGCACCGACGCCACCATCGCCAGCCTGCGCGGGCGCGTGCATCGGTATCGCGGCATGCCGCTGATCGTCACGTACCACCCCGCCTACCTGCTGCGCAATCTGCCGGACAAGGCAAAGGCATGGGAAGACATGCTGCTCGCGCGGCGGACGCTGGCGACGCGCGGCCGCGACGTCGAGGCGTCGCCGCCGCCATGAGCCTCTTGCGCGGGCGCCCGTCACCCCCCAATATTGGAATCTGCAGGCGAACCGTGCATGCGTGTTCGTCCTCGCCCGTCTGCCATTTGTCCGGAGGAAACATGCTGAAGAAAATTGCCGTCCTGTGCGCCGCCCTCGCCACCATGACGCTGGCGGGATGCGGCTACAACGATCTGCAGCGACAGGATGAAGGCATCAAGGCCGCGTGGTCCGAGGTGCTGAACCAATACCAGCGCCGCGCGGATCTCGTGCCCAACCTGGTCAACACGGTCAAGGGCTATGCGGCGCAGGAACAGACGGTGCTCACGGAGGTGACCAACGCGCGCGCCAACGTCGGCGCCATCAAGGCGACCCCCGAGCTCATCAACGATCCGGTCGCGTTCCAGAAATTCATCGCGGCGCAGAGCCAGCTTACCGGCGCGCTGTCTCGACTGCTGGTCGTGTCGGAAAACTATCCGCAGCTCAAGTCGGACGCGCTGTTCCGCGACCTGCAATCGCAGCTCGAGGGTACGGAAAACCGCATCACCGTGGCGCGCAAGCGATACATCGACACCGTGCAGGCGTTCAACACCACCGTGCGGTCATTCCCGACCAACCTGACTGCCATGCTGTTCAAGATGGACGTCAAGCCCAACTTTGCGGTCGAGAACGAAGCAGCCATCAGCGCGCCTCCGAAGGTCGACTTCGGCAAGGCGGCGCCGGCGGCTGCCGTGCCCGCCCCTGCGGAGCCCGCGAAGAAGGCTCCCTGACCGTTCGGCCGCACGCAGCCGGGCCGGCCTGCGCGTGGCCGAACGTGCCGTTCCGGCGTCGTTGCGGCGCGGCACCCGACAGGCGATGACCCAAGGCTTCCGCATGGCTTCGTTCAATCCGTTGCGCGCCCTGGCGTGCGTGCTGCTGCTGTTCGGGCTCGCCCTCCCAGCGGGGGCTGCAGTCGCGGCCGATGACCTGGTCAAGGTTCCCGCGCTGACCGCACGCGTGACGGACCTCACCGGCACGCTGTCGGCCGCCGACCGGCAGGCGCTGGATGCAAAACTCGCGGCATGGGAAGCGCAGTCCGGCAACCAGCTGGTCGTATTGATGTTGCCTTCAACCCAGCCGGAGGCCATCGCGTCGTATTCGATCCGGGTCGCTGACGCCTGGAAGATCGGTCGCAAGGGCAAGGACAACGGCGCCATCTTTCTGGTCGCCAAGGACGATCGCAAGAACCGGATCGAAGTCGGCTACGGGCTCGAGGGTGTGCTGACGGACGTCACGTCCCGTCGAATTCTTGCCGAGACTGTCGCGCCGTATTTCCGCAACAACCAGTTCGCGGAAGGACTCAATGCCGGCGTCGACCGGATCATCGACGTGGTCAACAAGGGCGAGCCGCTGCCGGACTCGCCGGCCGTGCAGGCGCCGCAGCGTCGGCCGGGTGGCGGCCTGTCCTTCGACATGATCCTGATCCTGCTGTTCGTCGTCGTGCCCGTGCTGGGGGGCATCCTGCGCCGGATGTTCGGAAGGGCCATGGGGTCGACGGTGGGCGCGGGAATTGTCGGCGCGGCCGCCTGGTTCGTCGCCGGGTCGCTGGTCATCGCGCTGATCGCCGCGGTGGTCGGATTCATCGTGATGATCACCTTCGGAATGGGCGGCGGTCTCGCGGGCCGCGGCGGGGTATTCATTCCCAGTGGAGGACGCGGCGGCTTTGGCGGAGGCGGCGGCTTTGGTGGAGGGGGCGGCTTTTCGGGCGGGGGCGGCGGCTTCGGCGGCGGTGGCGCTTCGGGAGATTGGTGATGGCCGGGACATTCGCACGGTATTGGCGTCACTTCGTCACCGATCGCGGCGATGTCCATCGTTCGTTTTCCAGGGACGACCTGGATCGCATTCAGGCGGTCATTGCCGAAGGCGAAGCGAACCATTCCGGGCAGGTATGCTTCGCAGTCGAAGCGGCACTGCCCCTTCCGCGACTGTGGCATCGACTGCGGCCCCGCCAGCGCGCGCTGGAAGTGTTTGGCCTGCTGCGGGTCTGGGACACCGAGGCCAACGATGGCGTCCTGCTCTACGTGCTTCTGGCCGACCGTGCGGTGGAGATCGTCGCCGATCGCGGCATCCATGCAAGGGTCGGGGACGCCGCGTGGCAGACGATCTGCCGCAGGATCGAATCAGCCTTCCGGAACGGTCGCTTTGCCGAAGGTGTCGAGCAGGGGATCAAGGAAATCTCCACGCTGCTGGCGGAGCACTCGCCGCGCACCGGGCCCGGTCGCAACGAGATACCCGACGCGCCGGTCGTCCTCTAGCCGGAACGGCAGGGCCGATCGCAGGGCGCCTGCAGGCGGTTTCAATGATGGTGGTGTTCGTCGTCGGCGATCAGGTGCAGCGAGTCGGCCTTGCCCTGGTTGTACTGGTGTCGCCACATGACCAGCAGCATCGCGCCCGACATGAAGAGGCCGAACAGCACAACGGCGCGATTGACCGATATGCCCTGGCTGATCATCACAGCATACAGCCCGACCATGACCAGGATGCCGATGTTCTCGTTGAAATTCTGGACGGCGATCGAATGCCCGGCGCCCATCAGTACATGGCCCCGATGCTGCAACAGCGCGTTCATGGGCACTACGAAGAACCCGGCGCAACCGCCGATGACGATCATCAGCACCACGGCAACCGGCAGCGTCGTGACGAAGATCATGGTGATCACGACCAGTCCCATCGCGGTGCCGATCGGCAGGACGTTGACCGCCTGCCGCAGCTTGACGAAGCGCGCGGCGAGGACCGCGCCCAGCGCGATGCCGACCGCCACCACGCCCTGCAGGTAGGAGGCCTGCGACAGGTCGTAGCCCAGCGCCTGCGCCGCCCAGGCCAGCACGATGAACTTGAGCGTCGCGCCCGCGCCCCAGAACAGCGTGGTGGTCGCGAGCGAAATCTGACCCAGCTTGTCCCGCCACAGCAGCGACACGCAGTGCGTGAATTCCCTGACCAGGTAGAACGGATTCTTGCTCGGCATCCGGTGATCGACGCCGGTGTCCGGGATGAACCAGTTGATGACCGCGGCGACGAGATAGAGGAAGGCGATCACGGCGATGGCGGCTTCTGGCGGCGTGTCGATGCCCGTGTCGATGACCGGCAGATTGAAGCCGATCAGCATGGTCGACACCTTGGTGCTGACCAGCAGTCCGCCGAGCAGCACGCCCAGGATGATCGACCCGACCGTGGTTCCCTCGATCCAGCCATTGGCCACCACCAGCTGTGAAGGCGGCAGCAGCTCGGTGAGGATGCCGTATTTCGCCGGTGAATAGGCGGCCGCGCCGAAGCCGACGACCGCGTAGGCGAGCAGCGGGTGCACCGAAAAAAGCATCAGGATGCAGCCGACGACCTTGATCGCATTGGTGATCAGCATCACCTGGCCTTTCGGCATCGAATCGGCGAACGCGCCGACCAGTGGCGCCAGGACGACGTAGGAAACGACGAAACTCTGTTGCAGCGACGGCTGCATCCAGTCGGGCTCGCGCAGTTCCTGGAGAAGGCGGATTGCGGCGATCAGCAGCGCGTTGTCGGCGAGCGAACTGAAGAACTGCGCCGCCATGATGGTGTAGAAACCGCGCTTCATTTCCTCGAATGGCACTTTCTCCGCGCCGGAACGGGCCTCATCCCGTCGACAGCCTTCCTGGCGCGCGCGCCGATTGGCGCTGGTGGACGCTTGTTGGTCAAGCTGGATGGTTATAATGGCCGCAACAGCGCGGCCTGCGTTTTATACCATGTTTGCCCCGTTCACCTGTCCGGCGGGGCACAAGTACCGAATCCGCGTCGGCCGTTGTCCCAAAAAGTCGACAAAATCTCGACAGGCATCGTTCGCTCCGCATGGCACGCCCCCTGTACGCTCAGATAAATCTCGCCGCGATGCGGGAAAATCTCGCGCGCGTGAGGGAGAAGGCGCCGGGAGCGCAGGTGCTGGCGGTGGTCAAGGCCAATGCCTACGGACATGGCCTCACGCGGGTCCTGCCGGCCCTGGAAAATGCCGACGGCCTGGGACTGGTCGAGCTCGACTGGGCGGTCAATTTGCGCGAGCAGCGCTACGTGCGCCGCATCCTGTTGCTCGAGGGATTCTTCGCTGAAGGCGAGTTGGCGGAGATCGCCCAGCGCCGCCTGGCCATCGTCGTTCATGACGTCGAGCAGGTGAAGATGCTTGAGGCCGCGGCTCTCCCGCGCCCGCTGGAAGTCTTCGTCAAGGTCAACACCGGCATGAACCGGCTGGGCTTTCGTCCAGCCGAAGTCGCCGGTGTCTGCCAGCGCCTGGCGGTCGCGCCCGCCGTGGCCGCGTTGCGGCTCATGATGCACTTCTCGAGGGCGGACGAGGAGGACGGCATCGCTGAGCCGCTGGCGCAATTCGAGTCGGCCTGCCGAGGCCTGCCTTATCCCCGGACGATGGCCAATTCCGCCGGCATCATCCGCTTTTCGGAAATCGGCGGCGATTTCGTGCGGCCGGGCATCATGCTCTATGGCGCGACACCGCTTCCCTACGACACCGCGGACATGCTCGGATTGCGTCCGGTGATGACGCTGCGCTCTGAAATCATCGCCGTGCAGGACCTGAAGGCGAACGAAAGCGTAGGGTACGGCTCGCAGTACACGGCGTCGCGGCCACACCGCGTCGGCGTGGTTGCGTGCGGATACGCGGATGGCTATCCCCGGCACGCGCCCAATGGCACGCCGGTGCTGGTGCTGGGCACCAAGGTGCGCCTCGCGGGACGGGTGTCGATGGACATGATCACCGTGGACCTGACCGACACCCCGGATGCGCGCGTGGGCAGCCCTGTAGTGCTGTGGGGTGAGGGACTGCCGGTCGACGATGTCGCGGCGGCGGCGGCCACGGTAGGCTACGAGTTGCTGTGCGCGGTGGCGCCGCGGGTGCCGTTCGTGACCAGCGAACTCGGCAGCATCGACCTCGATCTTTGACACCCCGCAAGCAGGCAACGTCGGAGAAACCAACGTGTACATCGTCGTCACCGGTGCCGCAGGATTCATCGGGTCCAACCTGGTCCGCGCCCTCAACGCCCGCGGCGAGACCGACATCATCGCCGTCGACAATCTGCTCGACGCGGACAAGTTCCGCAACCTCGCCGACTGCGACATCGCGGACTATCTCGATCAGGACGAATTCCTGGCGCGGATCACCTCCGGCGACTTCGAGGACGAGATCGCTGCCGTCCTGCACCAGGGCGCATGCGCGGACACCATGGAGACCGACGGCCGCTTCATGCTCCGCAACAATTACCGGTACTCGGTGACGCTGCTCGACCATTGCCAGGACAACGACATCCCGTTCCTCTATGCGTCGAGCGCGTCCGTGTACGGCGCAGGGACCGAATTCTCGGAGAATCGCGCGAACGAAGCGCCGCTCAACGTGTACGGATACTCGAAGTTCCTGTTCGACCAGTACGTCCGGCGGATGCTTCCGGAACGCACGTCGCAGGTCGCGGGCTTCCGCTATTTCAACGTCTACGGTCCGCGCGAACGGCACAAGGGCGCCATGGCATCGGTCGCATTTCATTTCTTCGGGCAGTACCGCAGCACCGGATGCGTGCGGTTGTTCGAAGGCTCGGGTGGCTATGCAGCCGGCGAGCAGCGGCGCGATTTCGTCTTCGTCGACGACGTGGTCAAGGTCAATCTCGACTTCCTCGACCATCCGAAGCGATCCGGGATCTTCAACCTGGGCACCGGCGTCGCCGCGACGTTCAACGACGTCGCGCTCGCGACCGTCAATGCGTGCCGCGCCAGCGATGGCCAGCCGCCGCTCAGTCTTTCCGACCTCATGCGGCAAGGCGCCATCGAGTACGTCCCGTTCCCGCCTCAACTCGTCGGGAAGTACCAGAGTTACACGAAGGCGGACCTGACGGCCTTGCGCGCCGCCGGTTACCTGGCGCCGATGACGCCGGTGGCGCAGGGCGTCGCCCGCTACGTCGAAAGTCTGATTTCGGAAGGCACGTCCTCCTCGTAACGTGAGCGAACGTCGTCGGCGGTCCGGGCGGTTGCGATGTCCAAGTGCCGGCGACGCACCTATTTCAACCACGTTAGGAGATCATCATGCAACGCATGTTCATGGCGCTGGCCCTGGCTGTCATCGCCCAACTGGCGGCGTCCTCACCGTCACTCGCCGCCGTCAACATCAACACCGCCACGCAGGAGGAGTTCGTTGCGCTCCACAAGGGCCTCGGCCCGGCCAAGGCGCAGGCGATCATCGATTACCGCAAGGCCAACGGACCTTTCAAGTCCGTGGACGACCTGCGGCACGTCAAGGGCATCGGCGCCAAGAGGCTGGAAAAGCTGCGCCCGGAGCTGACGGTGGGTCCTGCAGGCAAGGTCGCCGCGGTCAGGGGCGATGCCAAGGCCGGTGCCACCCCGAACCGGGGCGAAATCCGGCCGACGGTCGATGGCGGAAAGAAATAGCTCGTTCATTGGATTCCCCGGGGCCCTAGGTTCCCTCGGTTCCAAAGCCGGGAAGGCCGGTGTCAGGCCTTCCCGACGGCGGGACACATTTACCTTGCTTGGGATAGGGTCAACCCTTAGTATTCGTGGCGCGTTTATGTCCCGACGCTCAAATTGGTTGGCGAGCGGGGTGCAACGACCATCGACTATCTGGGGGAATCCTGATGAAGCGCTTTTTGCTCGCACTGGTGCTGCTCGTCCTTTCGAGCATCGCCCTCGCCGCGGTAAACATCAATACCGCGACCAAGGAAGAACTTGACGCGTTGCCGGGCATCGGTCCCGTCAAGGCGCAGGCCATCATCGACTATCGCAAGGCCAACGGCCCGTTCAAGTCGATCGACGACCTGAAGAAGGTCAACGGCATCGGCGATGCCACGCTCGAGAAAATGAAGCAAAGCGGCGTCTCGCTGAGCGGTGCCACGTCGGTGCCTGCGGCCGCTGCGGCCGCACCGGCAGCAGCTCCTGCTGCCAAGGCTGCCGCACCCGCGGCAACTCCGGCGGCGGCACCTGCACCTGCCCCAGCGGCTCCCGCGCCGGCGGCCAAGGCCGCGGCCCCTGCGGCTGCAACGCCGGCCGCACCTGCGGCGCCTGCTCCGGCCGCCAAGGCAGCGGCTCCGGCGGCGGCACCTGCACCTGCGCCTGCAGCCGCGTCGGCGCCGATGAAGGCAGACACCAAGGCCGACAAGAAGGACGCCAAGGCGTCGACCAAGGAAGAGAAGCCTGCCAAGGCGGGCAAGGCTGCTGCCAAGGAAGAAAAGCCTGCCAAGTCGGACAAGGCGGCGGCCAAGGACGACAAGCCGGCGAAGGCCGACAAGGCTGCTGCAGACAAGGAGGCCAAGGCCAAGGCAAAAGCCGACAAGGCGGCGGCCGACAAGGAAGCCAAGGCCACGGCCGACAAAGCCAAAGCGGAAAAGGCAACCGCGGACAAGGAAGCCAAGGCGAAGGCCAAGGCGGACAAGGAAGCCAAGGCAGCGGCCGACAAGGAAGCCAAGGCCAAAGCCAAGGCCGACAAGGAAGCCAAGGCCAAGGCTGACAAGGCCAAGCCTTCGACCGACAAGGACGCCGCGCCCAAGAAGTAATGGGGCGGTCCCTGAGGACCTTCCGATGCAGCCAAACCCCGCCCGCGTGGCGGGGTTTTCATTGGCGCCTGCCGGCAAGCCGGCGCGAGGCGTTCAATCCGCCAGGTTCAATTGGGCCAGGAATGCCGGCCAGCGTGGATCGCCGCGAAGTGCGTCGAAATAGTAGAAGGTCCTGACATTGGTGATCCCGGCGTCATGTTGCGCACGGGCCCTGTCCAGCCATGGCAACGCGGCATCGATTTCGCCTCGCGCCGCATGCACCTGGGCGATCTGCACGGCGCCGATATGCGCATATTTCTCGACGAGTTGCGCAAGCATGGCGTCCGACTCCTGCATCCTTCCGCTTCGCGCATAGATGCAGGCAAGGCACGTGAGCCGCGACCACTCCGTCTTGTCGATCAGCGCCTCCGCCTCGGCTTCCTCGCGGCGGCCTAGGACCTCGAGGGTTGTCGCAAGTACATATCGAAAGGAGATCCCGTCCGGAGAGAGTTCGAGCGCCTTTCGACAGTTCTCCTCCACCTCCTGCAGGCGCTGCAGCGCGATGAGAGGAAACGCGAGCATCGAGTAGCTCATTGCGTTCAGCGGATCCTGCTCCACCGCGCGCCGGCAATGCTGGACCGACTCCTCGTACCGCCCCACCACGTACATGAGGTATCCCAGTTCCCGTGACACCTCGGGGTTGTTCGGCGCAAGTTCCAGCGCGCGGCGCAACGAGGCCTCCGCGGCGACCCAATCCCAGTCGTACCAGAGCTGGATGGAACCCAGGGCGAGCAGCCCTTCGGCCAGGTCCGGCTCGAGCGCAAGCGATCGCTGGGCTGCTTCGCGGGCATGACGCACGCCCTCCGAAGGAACGCACAGTCCCCAGATGCCTTCGAGTGTATGGGCATGCGAAAGGGTCGCCAATGCCAGCGCAAAGTCGGGGTCCAGCTTGATCGCGGCCTGCAGGTACTCCACGCCCCGGGTGAGATCCGCGCCCGACATGCGCTCGACCAGGAAGTGCCCCTTGAGGTACAGCCGATAGGCCTCGCCGTTCTCGCTGCGTCCCTTGGCCGCCGCGGCAACTTCCCGGGTCACCACGCCCATCGCGTTTGCGCCCGGCTTGGCGCCCAGCAGCATTTCGCGCAATTCCGCTACCACCGTGCGCGCGATTTCGTCCTGCACGGCAAAGATGTCGTCCAGGGTCCGGTCGTAGGTTTCCGACCACAGGTGATATCCGTCGGATACCTTCAGCAGCTGCACGGAAATGCGCACGCGATTGCCGGACTTGCGCACGCTGCCTTCGAGCACCGTCGACACTTTGAGCTTGCGCCCGATGGCGCCGATGTCCTCGTTCTTTCCCTTGAACTGGAAAGAAGACGTGCGCGCCGCGACGCGCAGGCCGCGGATCTTGGCGAGCACATTCAGCAATTCGTCCGCGAGCCCGTCCGAAAAATACTCGTCCTCCGCGTCGCTGCTGCGATTGGCGAAGGCGAGCACCGCGATGGACGGGGTGTCGTCGATGCCGGGCGACGTCGTCTCCGCGTCCCGTGCGGCCGTCGGAGGCGCCCCGGCGCCGGCGGGCAGCATGTGCGGAATCCAGGCGGCGAAAGCGGCAATCGAACTCGCGTCGGTGAGTCGCGACCACTGCCGTTCGCGAAAACGGTCCGGAACCCGCGCCCCCTGCTCGGACGTCGCGTCGACGATGACCGGGAAGAGAAACGGCTGGTCATCGGCCATGAGGTGCGAGCGATCCACCGCCAGCTTCCACTCAAGGCGGAAGTAGCCTTCGCTGCGCGCGTTGGTGTTGGCCGAGATGAGCGGCACGAACAGCCGGCAGTCCTTGATGCGCCTGCGGATCGACGCGTCCCACGCGTCGCCTCCCCGCAGCTCGCTCTGGTCGAACCAGACTTCGAGTCCCGCGGCCCGAAGCGCGTCGCAGATCCGCCGCGCGGCGTCGGCGTCCTGGGAGGCGTAGCTCAGAAAGATGGCGTTGGAGGATTCGCTCACGGTGTGCCGGCGCCTTGAATCGCGCGAGTCCGAGTATTCCGAGTTCGCTCGCACGCGTCAACTTGCGAATCGCGTGTCCGCTACAATGCGAGTTCGCGCGGGAATGATGCTGCTCGGTCCAATTCCAACCGCCTTCGCCAATTCACCATGGATACGATTCCCGACTATCCCACCCTCGCCGATACGGTTGGCGGGACGCCATTGGTCCGGCTGCAGCGCATGCCCGGCGACACCAGCAACGTCGTCCTCGGCAAGCTTGAGGGCAACAACCCGGCCGGGTCGGTGAAGGACCGGCCCGCTCTGTCGATGATCGTCGAGGCGGAGCGTCGTGGCGACATCCGGCCCGGCGACACGCTGATCGAGGCCACGTCCGGTAACACCGGCATCGCGCTCGCCATGGTTGCGGCGATGAAGGGCTACAGGATGATCCTGGTGATGCCCGACAACCAGTCGCTGGAACGCGTGCAGACGATGCGCGCGTACGGCGCCGAGCTGATCCAGGTCACGAAAGCCGCCGGCATGGAAGGCGCCCGCGACCTCGCCGACCGGATGCAGGCCGAAGGAAAGGGCCACATCCTCAACCAGTTCGCCAACCCTGACAATCCGCTCGCGCATTACCGCACCACGGGACCGGAAATCTGGAAGGACACCGGCGGTCGCATCACCCATTTCGTGTCCGCGATGGGCACGACGGGCACGATCATGGGCGTTTCCAAATTTCTCAAGGAACAGAAACCCGAGATCGTGATCGTCGGCGCGCAACCGGCGGAAGGCGCGTCGATTCCCGGCATTCGCAAGTGGCCCGCGGAATACCTGCCGAAGATCTTTGACGCGACGCGGGTCGACCGCACGGAATCCGTGACGCAAGGCGAAGCGGAAGAAACTGCGCGGCGCATGGCGCGGGAAGAGGGCATCTTTGGCGGAATTTCGGCGGGCGGCGCCTGCGCGGTCGCGCTGCGCATATCGCGCGAAGTTCGCGACGCGACCATCGTCTTCGTCGTCTGCGACCGTGGTGACCGCTATCTTTCGACAGGCGTGTTTCCCGCATGACGCCGATACTCGCGTTCGACATCGAGACGGTGCCGGATGTGGCCGGGATCCGGCGCATCAACGATCTTCCGGCGAGCCTGTCCGATGCTGCCGTCATGGACTGGTTCAACCAGAAGCGACGCGCGGCGACCGGCAACGATTTTGCGCCTCACTACCTGCACCGGGTCGTGGCGATCGCATGCGCGCTGCGCCACAAGGACGACCTGAAGATCTGGTCCGTCGGCGATATCGACGATCCCGAACCGGAGTTGATTCGCCGCTTCTTCGGCGGTATCGAGCAGCTCACGCCCCAGCTCGTGTCGTGGAACGGCGGCGGCTTCGACCTCCCCGTTCTGAACCATCGCGCGCTGATTCATGGCGTTGCCGCGGAAAAGTACTGGGATTGGGGCGACCAGGACCGCGAGTTCAAGTGGAACAGCTATCTCGGCCGCTATCACACGCGGCACCTCGACCTCATGGACGTGCTCGCGATGTACCAGCCGCGCGCCAACGCCGGACTGGATGCGATCGCGCGGCTGTGCGGCTTTCCCGGCAAGCTCGGGATGGATGGCAGCCAGGTCGCCGCCGAGGTGGCGGCCGGACGATTGGCCGACGTGCGCAACTACTGCGAATGCGACGTGCTGAACACCTATCTCGTCTACCAGCGCTTTCGCCTGATGCGCGGAGAATCGAGCGCGGGAGAGTACGCGAAGGAAATTGCGCTCGCGCGCGAGCGCACCGCGGCGTCGAGTGCCCCCCACTGGAGGGCCTTCATGGCGGCTTGGGACGTAAGCTAGAGTTCGTCGCGACTCGCGTCCTCGGGAACGGCACCTGGCGATCTGCCATAGGACGCGGCCAGCCGGCGCGAAATGCGCGCGGGCGTTGCGACACGCGGAGGAGACTAGAGACTGACGGTGCCGCGAGCGAGTTCGATCACCCTGCCCGAGACGAGAATCTGCCGGTCGACGCCCACTTCCAGGTCCAATCGGCAGGGTCTGCCCACCGCCTCGCCCTGGGCAATGGTCAGCTTTTGCGGCAGCGTGGCGCCGGTGGCCAGCAGCCATCCGCCGAGGTTGGCGCAGGCGGAACCCGTTCCCGGGTCCTCGACGACGGAGCCGTGCTTGGGGAAGAAGAATCGCGCCAGCACGCGGTCGCCCTCGCGCGCGAAGACGTAGGCCATCGCGCGCTGGCCGCCGCTGCAGTATTCAAGGATGGCGTCGGCGCGCGGCGACGCGCGCCGCACTGCGGCGAACGACGCCAGCGGAATGATCAGCTGCTCGCTACCGGTGTTGACCCAAAGGGGCGACGCGTCCGCAAGTTCATCCGGTTCGAGTCCGAGCATCGCCGCGGTCTTGGCGCGCGCCGCCGCGACGGAACGGTGCGTCGGTGCATTTGCCTGCAGCGTCCACACGTCGCCGCGAGCGGTGACCGGAACGACGCCTGCCTTCATTTCCAGGGTCAATGCATCGCCGGTTGCCAGAAGGTCTCGGACGACGTGCGCGGTACCCAGCGTCGGGTGTCCGGCGAACGGCATTTCAAAGGTGGGCGTGAAGATGCGCACGCGGGCCGTAGCGGTCGGCGAAGGCAGGACGAACGTGGTTTCCGACAGGTTGAACTGAAGGGCGAGCGCCTGCATCGTGGCGCCGTCCAGTTCGCGCGCGTCTTCGAATACGCACAGCGGATTGCCGGCGAGCGGGCTTTCGGCGAAGACGTTGACGATTCGGTAGTCGAACTGGCCCATGGTCAAGCCGGAACGGAAGTCTCATTCTGGAACTGCGCGACGACCTGCGCGTCGAGTTCGCGCGCGAGCGTGCGAAACGCCTGCACGTCGATCGCGTTTGGCGTCACGCGCAGCGCTTCGCCATGGCGCGGAAAATTGCGCTGCATTGAGCGGCCGTAGGTCGGGTCGTAATGCAAGGACAGCAGCTCCTCGATGAGCGTGTCGAAATCGCCGCGGGCCGCGGCTGCCACCCAGCGCTCGATCGTCTTGCGGCCGTGCACCGGAACCAGGGGGCTCAGGTTGTCGGCGAGCAGCGACGGGTCGGACAGGTAATGGGCATAGTCTTCCTTGAGCAGCGCCACGCGCAGCGGCTGCGGCGTCTCCACGCGCACGCAGGCAGCCGCGCGCATGGTGTCGAGAACCGCATCGGGAACCTGCACCGTTCCGATCTTGCGGCTTTCAGACTCCACGTACACCGGACGCGCCGGGTCCAGTTCTGCCAGCGCCGTCACGAGGCCCGTTTCGAACGCCTTCTGCGAAGGCTGCGCGTCGCCGGGGAGGTCCCCCAGCAGCGAGCCGCGATGTCGCGCGAGGTTTTCCAGGTCCAGAACCTGCGCGCCTCCGGCCCGTAGCGCCGCAAGCAGCCGGCTCTTTCCCGAGCCGGTGAGGCCACACACGACGACATAGCGGAACCGGTTGGGGAGCGTCGTCAGCATCGACACGACATGGCGGCGCCAGGTCTGGTAACCGCCTTCGAGTTGCACAGCGCGCCAGCCGATCTCGTTGAGGACATGGGTGAGCGAGGCGCTGCGCTTGCCCCCGCGCCAGCAGTAGACGACCGGCGCCCATTCGCGGGGCCTGGATCGGCAATGCGACTCCAGGATGCGCGCGACGTTGCGCGCGACCAGCGCGGCGCCATGCCGGCGCGCGGCAAACTCGGAGTCCTGCGCGTGCAGCGTGCCGACGACCTTGCGCTCGTCATCGTCGAGAACGGGTAGATTGACGGCGCCCGGGAGGTGATCGATCGCGTACTCAGAGGGACTGCGCACGTCGATGCGATCCGGGTAGGCAGGCAACGCCTCGACCCCGATCCGGGTGCCTTGTCCGTGCCTTGCCGGCGGATTGGTCGCTGCGGCGGTCATCGTTTCAGCATCGGATGCAAGGCAGGCCACACATTGTCGAGCAATTTCTGTTGAGCCTGCACCGTCGGATGGATGCGGTCGGGCTGGAACAGCGAAAGGTCATCGCCGAATCCGGCAAAGAACGCCGGCACGAGCGGCACGCGCTTCGCCTTGGCGACGTCGGCGAACAGCGCCGCGAAGTCTCGCGCGTAGGCGGGACCGTAGTTGGGGGGCACCTGCATGCCGATGATCAACACCTTCGCCCGCGCCGACTGCGCGGCCGTGACCATCGCCTCCAGGTTGGCGCGCGTGTCGGACAGTTTGCCTCCTCGGAGCGCGTCGTTGCCGCCCAGTTCCAGCACGACGATCGCCGGCTTGTATTCCTTGAGATAGGTCGGCAGCCGGGCACGGCCGCCGGCCGTGGTGTCGCCGCTTACCGAACCATTGACCACCGTATAGGCATACCCTTCCGCCCTCACGCGTTCAGCGAGGAGCGAGACCCAGCCCTTGCCGGGCGGCAACCCGTAACCCGCGGAAATCGAATCGCCGAAAACGAGCAGCACCGGTGGCGCGCCGGATGAAGCGCCTGATGAGACGATTCCAACGACAAGGAGCAGAGCGGCAAGGAGGTTCCTGCAGATATTGCGCGGCGGCATGGTTGACAGTCGATCGTGCGGGTCGCGACGATTGTAACTCGCGGGCCGGGGCCGGCATGACGCAGGCTACAATGCCAAGGTCACTGGAATGCGCCTGCGGGCGCTTGCAATCCGCCCGCGCAATCCGCATCTGCCTTCCTGCCCGGCCGCACCGCAGCGGCCCTCATCGCCCACGTCATGCCAGAATCCATCATCCGTGTCGAAGCGCTGACCAAGATCGTTCGCAGCGGGGACGATCCGCTGACCATTCTCGACGACGTGACGTTCGACGTCGACGCGGGCGCGTCGATCGCCATCGTGGGCGCCTCCGGCTCGGGCAAGACCACGCTGCTCGGGCTGCTGGCGGGCCTCGACCGGCCGACGTCGGGCGAGATTCATGTCGACGGAGCGCGGCTGTCGACCCTTGACGAAGACGCGCTGGCCGCAATGCGCCAGCGGTTGCTCGGCTTCGTGTTCCAGTCGTTTCAATTGCTGCCTGCGCTTACCGCGCTGGAAAACGTGATGCTTCCTCTCGAACTTGCGGGCGTTGGCGATGCGCAGGCGCGGGCGCGGACGTGGCTGGATCGCGTCGGCCTGGCCAGGCGCGTCACGCACTACCCGCGGCAACTGTCCGGCGGCGAGCAGCAACGCGTTGCCATAGCGCGCGCGTTCGCCGGCGAGCCCAAGCTGCTGATGGCCGACGAGCCCAGCGGCAACCTGGACGGCGCCACCGGCGTGGAGGTCGCGGACCTCATGTTCCGGCTCAATCGCGAGCACGGCACGACGTTGGTGCTGGTCACCCACGACGTCAACCTCGCGACGCGTTGCGGGCGCCGGCTGTCGCTCGCCGCGGGCCGCCTCGTCCGCGACGAACGCAGCGAAGCCGCCGAACCGGTTTAGCGCGCCGACGTGAACACGATCCGTCTTGCCTTTCGGCTTCTGCGCCGCGACTGGCGCGCAGGCGAGTTGCGGGTGCTGGTGGCGGCATTGATCCTTGCCGTCGGCAGCGTCGGCACGGTCGGATTCTTTGCTGACCGCGTGAAAGGTTCGCTCACGCGGCAGGCCAACCTTTTGTTGGGCGCCGATGTGATGATTTCCGGCGACCGTCCGCTGCCGCCTGCGTATGCCGACGATGCTCGCGCGCTGGGTTTGGTCACCACGCCGGTGATCCGCTTCAACAGCATGGTGCAGCCCAATGTACAGGCCGGCGTCGAGGCGACTCCCGTGCTGACCGACGTCAAGGCGGTGGGTGCGGGCTATCCGTTGCGCGGGACCATGAAGCTTGCGGATCCGGCCGTTCCGGACGGCGTGCCGACGCCGCGCATTCCGGGTCCCGGTGAGGTTTGGCCCGACATTCGCCTGGCGCAGCGTCTCAACCTCAGCGTGGGCGACCCTCTCGTCGTGGGCGAGGCCACGCTGAAGGTCGGCGCAATCCTTCACGACGAGCCCGAGATCGCCCGGTCGATGCTCGCGCTCGGCCCCAAGCTCCTGCTCAACATCGACGATGTGCCGGCGACCAACCTGCTGCAGCCCGGCAATCGCGCCACGTGGCGCCTGCTGGTGGCCGATGCCGCAGGACGCGGCACGCTCGACAAATTTCGCGAATCGCTGTCGGCGCAGCTGAAGGCCGGTCAGCGCGTCGAATCCGTGCGCGACTTGCGGCCGGAAGTGCGCCAGGCGCTCGATCGCGCTGAGAAGTACCTCGGACTCGCGGCGCTGGTGGCCGTGCTGCTGGCAGCGGTGGCGGTGGCGCTCGCCGCATCGCGCTATCTGCGCCGCCACCTCGATGCGGCGGCGATGTTTCGATGCTTCGGCGCCAGCGTCATGCAGGCGCTGGTGCTCTTCTTCGTGCAGTTCCTGGTCCTGGGTGTGGTGGCAAGCGCCGCCGGCGTGGTGGTCGCGCTGTTCGGCCAGCAGATCCTTGTGATGTTGCTGGGCTCGATGATCGTCGCGGACCTGCCGCCACCCGCATGGTTGCCGGGCGCTGCCGCGTTCGCGACAGGTTTGCTGCTGTTACTGGGATTCGCTTTGCCTCCGTTGATCGCGCTGGCACGCGTACCGCCGTTGCGCGTGCTGCGGCGCGACCTTCCTCGCCCGCGCGCCGGCGGCGTGCTGGCCTATGCGCTCGGCGCCGCGACCATTGCAATGCTCATCGGTTGGCAGGCCGGCGAGTTGCGGATCGGGCTGATCATGGTCGGTGGGGTCGCTGCGCTGCTGGTGGTGGCGGCACTAGCGGCCTGGGCACTGCTGGCGCTGCTCAAGCGACTCCCGCAACGCGGAGTGACCTGGCGCTACGGGCTGGCCAACCTGCGCCGCCGGGCGTTTGCGTCGAGCCTGCAGATCGGAGCGCTGGCGCTCGGACTGATGGCACTCCTGCTGTTGACGGTCGTGCGTGGCGACCTGATGCGCGATTGGCGCGCCAGCCTGCCGCCCGACGCGCCCAACCAGTTCCTGATCAACGTGCTGCCGGAACAGGTCGACGACGCGCGCGCGGACCTGGCCAAGGGCATCGGCGCCGACGTGGCGTTTCGCCCGATGGTGCGCGGCCGGCTGGTCGCAGTCAACGGGTCCGTGCTCGACACCAGCACGTTTGCCGATGCGCAGACGCGGCGCCTGGCGGAGCGTGAATTCAACCTGTCGTGGACGGATACCCTGCCGAAGGGCAACCAGGTGGTGAGCGGCGAATTCTGGAAGCCGGATGCGACCCGCGCGGATGCCGAGGCCTCGGGCATGTCGCTGGAGGAAGGCATCGCCGACTCGTTGCGGGTCAGGCTGGGCGACGTGCTGACGTTCGACATCGCGGGGACGCAGGTGTCGAGCAAGGTGACGAGTCTTCGCAAGGTGGACTGGGACAGCTTTCGCGTGAATTTCTTCGCGCTGTTTCCACCGGGTCCGCTCGACGCCAGTCCGGTGACCTACATTGCCGCATTTCGCGCGCCGGTCGACAACAGCGCGTGGCTGGCCACGCTGCTCAGGAAGAATCCGAACATCCTGGCCATCGACATCGGCGAAATCGTGCGACAGGTGCAGGGCATCGTCGACAGCGTGTCGCGCGCGATCGAGTTCGTGTTCCTGTTCACGCTGGCCGGCGGCCTGCTCGTCCTGCAGGCGGCCATCGCGGCGACGCAGGACGAGCGCCAGTTCGACGCCGCCATCCTGCGCACGCTGGGCGCCTCGCAGCGGCAACTGACCAGCGCGCAGATCGCCGAGTTCCTGCTGCTGGGCGCACTGGCCGGCCTGGTCGCCGCGGCAGGCGCAACCGCCATCGGATGGGCGTTGGCCAAGTGGGCCTTCAAGTTTCCGTTCGAGGCAGGCGTGCTCGTGTGGGCTTACGGCATCGTCGGCGGCGCGCTCGCCGTGGCGCTGGCCGGCTGGCTCGGCACGCGCGGGTCGGCGCGGACTTCGCCGCTGACGATCATTCGCGAACTCGGCTGATCGAGCGGCTTGGTCTGGTCGGGGCCACACCGTGCGAGTGGCCCCGTCGATCGGCGCCCGCTCCGACGGGAATCCCCCGGGCGCGCGTTGCCTAGGTGCGAGTCGATGCGGTCGTCGTGGTTGCGTGTCGTGCCGAGGCAAGTCCGCCGCCACCGTTGAGAATGCCTGCCAGTTCCCTGAACAACTGGTCGCGCGATCGCCTCGTCCACCATCCGCTCCACGCGGGACGGAGGATGAAGTAGGCCAGGACCAGTGCCCATGCGGCCCAGAGTTCGATCACGACGTTGCCCAGGGTTCCCGAATTCCATAGGGCCATCCACGCTGCCCAGCCATCGGCCGACGTCCATGCGGCGGATACGGCGCCGCCCCATGCCTTGGCGTTCGCCGCCGAGTCGTGAAGCAGCGTCCATCCGACGATGCCGACGAACGTCAGCAGCGCGACGCCGCGCAGCTTCATGCGCTGCCATGTGTGAATGTCACGGCGTGATGCTGCGTTCGCCAATGCGGGTGCCGCGGCGGCGACGCATCGGCCCAGCCCGGCGAGTTCGAAGAAGTCCAGCGCCACGGGCGCGACGAACTGCTCGGTGTTGTCGAAATAGGTGGTGTGATCGCGCAGGCCGAAACGCGTGTTGTAGATGCGCTGGTCCTTGTCCAGTGTCTCGTTATCCTGGATCGGGCCGCCGGGCACTGGATCGTGCGACGCATAATAGTTGTGCCACTTGGCGAACATGGTGCGGCTGAAGTCGGAACGCCAGGCGGGCGTGGAGTCCATGAGAATGGCCACCAGAATCGCGCCGGCAACGGCACCGAGTGCCAGGCCGTACGACCGCGACCACGCAGCCGCCTGTCCAAGCCACGGCAGCCTGGTTGCAAAGTAGGCATCCGCCAATGCGAGGACCGCAACGGCGGCGACCACGACGCTGCACAATTGCAGCAGCGCCGCAGCCCACCGCCCCAGACGGTCGGCTTCGCGACCCTCGTCCAGCATGGCCAGGGGAACGATGCCAGCGCCAAACGTCACCCAGCGCCGCACCTTGGGCCAGCGCCTGCTCTGGAAAACCATCCGCGCCACCTCGGCGCCTTGCGAATGGGACACGACGGCCACCCGCTGGCATTTGCCCGCCACGAACTCGAGATCGCGGATGACTGCCCTCACCATCGCGTTGCGGCGAACCGAACTGGTCTTCAGCGCGTAGCTTTGACCCACCGTTCCGAGCAGCAGGTCGACGGCACCGCGGATGCGGCCGCGCACTGCATCGAACGGTACCAGGGACAGAAGCAGCAGAGCGAGCAGGCCGACCTGCGCCAGCGCAAATGCCAGCACCAGCAGCGGCAGCAGCAAACCGCCTTTGAGGATGAACGCAAGCCAGTCGAGCAGCACCCTCGCCGTTCCCAAGAAATTGCCCTTGAGCAGCCCGCGCGACTCCTTCAGGTCGTCGCGACTTGAGCGCAGCACGCCTGCCGCGTACATCCGCAGCGCGATCGGCAATGCCTGCGTGATCCAGACGAACAGCTCGGCGAAACTTGGATAGAAGGTCTCGCCGGTCCACCAGGCCTCGGACAGCAGCACGTGCGCCTGCCGCAGTTCGCCGTCCGCCCCGATGACACTGAGCCTGGTCAGCGTCGACGACGGCATCTCGGACGACGGTGTCTTGAATATCGTGTCCTCCACATGCGCCACGCCGCACGCCAGCCCGGGAGGATCGATTGGCGCCGCGCCGGTGGCGATGCCGGCCGCTGACGACGTCTCGTTCGACGCCCTCAATGCGCGAATCTCGCGCTCGTTGTCCTGCATGCCGAGCCAGACGCCGCCGAGCATCCGGTTGCGGAGCAGCGCCCGCTGCGATGTCGAAGCGCCCGCCGCCAGCACGCCGCTCATGGCACGCAGCCAGCGCTCCCAGAACAACACGAATGGCTCGCCGAAGCGGATCAGCGTTTCGCGTACCTTGTGCTTGCCGATCCCGTGCACCAGCAGCACGCCGAGCTCGAACAAGGGAATGGTTTCGACTTCCAGGCTTGTAAACGGCCGGTCCACGGGATGCGGATCGACCGGGACGTGTGTGCGGGTGGCGTTGGCGCCGAGGTCCGCTTCCCATGGCGGATCCGGGCGGGCATGCCACGCGCGCACCAATATCCGGAGGGCGGGGTCGGGCTGCGGCTGCTGGGCAAACCATTGCCATTGCGCGGCGAGATTTGCGCGGTCGGGAAGGTCGAAACGCGCCACCCACATCCACTCGCCAGGCGCAGGATCGAAGTCGAAAGGGGCGTCCCGCTGGCGCGGGCCGTTCGGCTTCGCCTGGGTCGTCGGCACGGCATCGAGGTCGACCGGCACCGCGCGTATCGACCATGACGATGGCGAGTTCGGCAGCGGATCGTCCGGCGGGATGTTGTCGAAGCACACCCACACGTCGCCTCGCGCGACGGCCGTGCCCACCACCAACAGCGTCTGCGGCGCGGCGAAGTCGCCCTTGGCGACCAGTTTGACGATTCGGATGTCTGGCAAGGCGGCAGGGAGTCGAGCTTTCCCCGAAGTATCGCGGGCTCCGGAAATGGAAGTCAATTCGGGAACGCGCGACCCAACCAGCGCGACTTCGCGGGCGTGGCCGACCGATGCTCGCTTCATGCCATCGGGGATCCATGGCCGTCGGCGGACCGCCGAAAGCCCGGAGAATGGCAGGGAATAGTAAAGATTGCGTGTTTTTGCAGTCATGGTGCACACTTTGCACTTGCCATGAACACGATAGCCGAAAGCCTCGCGCTGGCCGCCGGGCTTGTCACGCATTTCGACCCGCACCTGGTCGATATCGTGCTGCTTTCACTTCGGGTGAGCCTCACGGCGACGCTGGTTGCCGCGGCCATCGGACTTCCGCTGGGCGCGGCCATCGCCGTGGGACGATTCGCGGGCAGGCCGGCGCTGATCGTCGTGCTGAACGCGATGATGGGATTGCCGCCCGTGGTCGTCGGCCTGGTGGTCTATCTGCTGCTTTCGCGCGCAGGGCCTCTCGGCGCGTTTGGACTGTTGTTCACGCCGGGCGCCATGATCGTCGCGCAGACGATCCTGATCACGCCAATCATCGCCGCGTTGACGCGGCAGATCGTGGCCGACGCCTGGGCGGAGTATCGCGAGCAATTGACGTCGCTCGGCGCCGGCGCGCTGCGCGCGGCCATGACGTTGATCTGGGATACGCGCTTTTCGCTTGCAACGGTGTTGCTGGCCGGCTTCGGACGGGCGATCGCGGAGGTGGGCGCAGTGATGATCGTCGGCGGCAACATCGCCGGCGTCACGCGAGTGATGACGACCACGATCGCGCTGGAAACGAGCAAGGGCGACCTGCCGCTGGCGCTTGCGCTGGGGCTCGTGCTGATCGCGATCGTCGTGCTGTTGAACGCTGTCGCGCAGGCGACGCGGGGATGGGCCAAGGTGCGCTTTGGCTGACGTGGCCTCCGGCTTGCCCATTCGACTGCGGCAGGTGGGCGCCGCGCCGGGCGGCGTGCCCGTGCTGTCCGGCATCGATCTCGAGTTGACTGCGGGCGGACGCACGGTGCTGCTGGGACCGAACGGCGCCGGAAAGAGCACGCTGCTGCGAGTGCTTCATGGACTGATTCCTCCCAGCGCCGGATCCATCGCCTGGGGCGCCGCGAACGCGCGGCCGCGCGGGCAGGCCATGGTGTTTCAACGACCGGTGATGCTTCGGCGTTCCGCCGCGGAGAACATTCGCTACGCGCTGGACCTGGCGGGCGTGCGAGGCGCCGAGGCGGATACGCGCATCGCCGAGGCGCTGGACGAAGTGGGATTGCTCGCCCTCGCCGCGCGACCGGCGCGTGTCCTCTCCGGCGGCGAGCAGCAGAAGCTCGCGTTCGCGCGCGTGTGGGCATTGCGTCCGGAAGTGCTGTTCCTTGACGAGCCCACCGCCAGTCTCGACCCGGCGGCAGCCCGTTCGGTGGAACAGATCGTCGCCGACATCCACGCGCGCGGCACCACCATCGTGATGACCACCCACAACCTGGTCCAGGCCAAGCGATTGGCCGACGACATCCTGTTCCTGCATGGCGGCCGGCTCACCGAACGCACGCGTGCACAGGAATTTTTCGCCCAACCACGATCGGTGGAAGCCGCCGAATTCCTCGAAGGAGAACGCCTGTGAGACGCCGTCACTTCATTGCATGGGTGTTGTCGTCGCTCCTCGCCGTCGCACCCGCGCTGGCGCAGGAGAAATTCATCGTCGTCGCTTCGACCACGTCGACCGAGCAGTCCGGACTGTTCGGCCACATCCTGCCCATCTTGGAAAAGGACACCGGGATCAAGGTGCGGGTCGTGGCGCTCGGGACGGGCCAGGCCCTCGACATGGCCAGGCGCGGCGACGCGGACGTCGCATTCGTGCACGACACCGCGGCCGAGGAGAAATTCATTGCGGAGGGATACGGCGTCAAGCGCCTTCCGGTGATGTACAACGACTTCGTCCTGATCGGCCCCAGGAACGATCCCGCCGGCATCTCGGGCGGCAAGGACATCCTCGCCGCCCTGGGCAAGATCGCAGCGGCGCAGGCGACGTTCGTGTCGCGCGGCGACAAGAGCGGAACGCATGCTGCGGAGTTGCGCTATTGGAAGGAGGCCGGCATCGACCTCGACGCGAAGAAAGGCGCGTGGTATCGCGACACGGGTTCCGGCATGGGCCCGACGCTCAACACGGCGTCGGCGATGAACGGCTATGTTTTGGCGGACCGCGGCACGTGGCTGTCGTTCAAGAACCGCGGCGATCTCACGATACTGGTCGAAGGCGACAGGCGCCTCTTCAACCAGTATGGCGTGATGCTGGTCAACCCGGCGAAGAATCCGCACGTGAAGGCCGACTTCGGGCAGCGATTCATCGACTGGCTGGTGTCGCCGCGCGGGCAGGACGCCATCGCCGGGTACAGGATCGGCGGCGAGCAGCTGTTCTTCCCCAACGCGAATTCGTGATCGCGGTCGTGCTGATGGCCGAACTCGCTTCGATGGGCGCCCGCGCTGCGATTGCATCGAAGCCCATCGTCGTCGCGGCCGCCGGGAGCCTCAGGGCGCCGTTCACCGCGATCCGGGCGGACTTCGAGCTGGAGAGGGGCCGGGCGGTGCAGTTGAACTTCGGCGCTTCCGGATTGCTGCTCGACCTGATCGAGGCTGGAGAGACCGTCGATGTCTTCGCGTCCGCCAACATGGAACATCCACGCGCGCTGGTGCAGTCCGGATGGTCGACGCGCGCCCGGACCTTTGCCCGCAATGGCATGTGCCTGCTTGCGCGATCCGGCATTGAGGTGGTGACCGACACCGCGCTCGACGTCATGCTCGACCCCGGGGTCATGCTCGGCACATCGACTCCGGTTGCCGATCCCTCCGGCGACTACGCCTGGGACGTTTTCCGTCGTGCGGAGGCCATCCGGCCGGGCGCCCTGGGCGAATTGTCGGGCAAGGCGCGCCAGCTCACGGGAGGGCGGCTCTCGCCGCCGCCGCCGGCGAACGGCAATGTCTATGGTCGACTCGTTGCAGAGGGCATGGCCGACGTGTTCCTGACCTATCGAACCAATGCGCGACTCGCCGTCGCCGACGATCCAACCCTGCACCTCGTGAATTTGCCAGGCAACCTCGCCGTGGCGGCATCCTACGGTGTCGTCGTGCGGAGCGATGCGACGCCCGCCGCTTCGGAGTTTGCGACTTACCTCGCGTCACCCGCCGCCCAGCGGGTTCTCGCAGCGTTCGGATTCGATGGGCCGTGATCGGCGGATACGAATCCCGCGCCGGCCGTTTCATGCGTTGAACACGATCCTGCCGGACGCACCGACGTCATAGCCGCCCATGGCGGCGGCTTGCTGCGTGAATTCCCGGGTGCGCGTGAATGCCGTCAGCGCCTGCACCGGAGGCTCGAAGAAGTCACGCCGGCGCAGCACGAGGTCGAGTCGCTCCACGGCGAGCGGAATGAAGGCCAGTCCCTGCGCGCGAGCCGCTGCCTCGATCCCGAATCCGGCGTCGGCCTGTCCGTCATGGATGGCCGCCGCGAGGTCGGTTTCTCCAAGATAGGCATGGCCAAGCCATCGAAGCTTGCCCGGGTCGATCTTCGCCTTCTCGAGAAGGTGCAGGAACAGGTGGTGACTTCCCGACTCCGTCTGGCGCGACGCGACGCGCGCCCTGGCTTTCACGAGGTCGGCGAGCTTCCTGATGCGCAGCGGATTCCCCGCGGGCAGCAGCAGTCCCTGTGCCCGCTTCGCCCACTCGACGATGACGAAGTCGGCCGCGCCCATTCGCTCTCGGGCGAGGGGAACGTTGTACTCGCCGGTCGAGCGGTCGAGCCAGTGCATCGCCGCGACAGTCGCCTGGCCTTGCGCAAGACGCTCGATGCCGGCGCTGCTGCCGCATGCCAGGATGGCGAGTCCGCAACGGGAATCGCGCACGGCCCAGTCGAGCAAAGGGTCGTGGCTGCCGGCAACGATGGCGGGCGCGCCGGTTGGGGACTCCGTTGGCACGCCCGATTTGCTTGCGAGCCATGCGTCGATCTGCGCCTTGGGGAAGAGAAGCTTTCCCGTCGCGCGTATGTGCGGCAGCGCGTTCTGGCGAACGAGGTCGTAGACACGGCGTTCCTTGAGGCGCAGGTAGGCGGCAACCTCGCGCGTGTCCATCATCGATGGAGCCTGAGCATCCTGTCGTTGCGGTGATTTCGGTGATCGAGTTCGCGGCACGCCGCGATTCTGCCATGCCCGCGCTACTTGCCGGCAAGGATCGACTCGCGCGACAGCATTCGGGTCGTCAGCAGCAGCACCAGGACGGCAAGCAATGCGGGTGCCGCAAACGACGACGCGAGCTGCGCGGGCGATAGGCTCTCGCCGCGCAGCACCTGGCCCAGCAGCGAAAACTGGCCCGAAACGGGCACCCAGGAAATCCATTCGGGCTCCCTCTTCTGCTGCACCAGCTGGACGACCGGAATGATCGACACGACGAAGATCACCAGCGAGACGCTTGCCTGCGCTTCCTTGAACGTGCGGCTGCGCGCACCCATGTACAGCATGATCGCCGGCAGCAGCGAGATCAGCGGCAACAGCACCACCAAAAACCATGCCAGCTCGCGCGCGCCAAACAGGAACGGGATGCCCACGACGGGTAGCGGGGCGAAACGCAACGTGAGGTAGTAGCCGGTCAGCGTCACAACGACGATCAGCATATTGAATGCGGTGACGGACAGCCACTTGCCGACGACGAGCTCGGAGGGCCGGGCGGGCGTCATCAACAGCGGTTCCAGCGACTGTCGTTCTCGCTCGCCGGCGGTGACGTCCAGCGCAATGGCCATGCCGCCCATGACGGCTGCGAAAAGTCCATAGTAGGCAAGGAAGAACAGCAGGAACGCGCCGCTTTGCTGAGGCGTGGCCAGATCGGTGGCGTCGACGTCGAGGGGATTGCCGACGGTCGGCGCTATGCCCCGCAGGAGCAGACGCTGCGACCCCCACTGCCGGTTGTAGGCGCGCAGCAATCCCTCGATCTCGCGGATCGCCGGCTGGGCGCGATCGCGCGAACGGTCGTAGACGAGGCGCAGCTTCCCGGCCTTGCCCTCCGCGACATCGCGTTCGAAGCCGGCGTCGATGACGAGCACCACATCGAGTTCGCCCGCGCGGATCCTGGCCTCGTGGTCGGTTGGCGCGGCGACGAGCGTGACCTGCTGGCGTTCCAGGAATGCAACCAGCGCAGGCGCGTGCTCGGGACCAACGGTCGGCAGCTTCAGTTCCCGGGCCTTGCCGATCTGGCTCGACAGCATTGAAAACATGAGCAGGAGTATCAGCGGGCCGGCGATCAGCGCGGGCAGCAGCGTGACCAGAAGCGTGCGACGGTCGCGCAGCGTGTCGACTAGCTCCTTGCGCGCTACCGTCAGCACGCGCTGCATGGGCGAGGCGGATTGGGCGGACACGATCGGTGCCTCAGGCGGCCAGGCCTTCGCCGGTGCCGAGCAGCGAGACGAAGGCATCCTCGAGCGTGGCCGCACCGGATTGCGCGATCAGCTCCGCTGCCGTGCCGGCCGCGACGACCCGGCCCGCGCCGAGGATGATAATGCGGTCGCACAGTGCAGCAACCTCCTGCATCACATGCGAGGAGAACAGCAGGCACTTGCCGTGGCCGCGCAATCCGCGCAGCTGCTCCCTCAGTGCGCGCACGCTCATGATGTCGAGACCGTTGGTCGGCTCGTCGAGCAGCACGGTCGCAGGATCGTGGACCAGCGCCCGCGCGATCGCGACTTTCATCTTTTCGCCCTGCGAGAATCCCGTCGTCGGGCGGTCGGCCAGTTGAGCAAGGCCGAGCGTGCGGAGAAGCGCGTCGATGCGCGACTCGAGCTCCGCGCCGCGCAATCCGTACAGTGAGCCGTAGTACCGGATGTTCTCCCGCGCCGTCAGACGCGGGTAGAGCCCGCGCGCATCCGACAGCACGCCGATGCCGCCGCGCACGGCGTAGCGGTCGCGCACCACGTCGAGCCCGCCGATCGAGGCGCTTCCTGCATCGGGCACGATCAGCGTGGCCAGCATGCGCAGCAGCGTCGTCTTGCCGGCGCCGTTGGGCCCGAGCAGGCCGGTGATCTCGCCGTCGGCGGCGACGAACGACACGTCCTGCACGGCGGACACCGGCACCATGCCACGCTTGCCGAACGTCTTGGACAGGCGTTCGATGCGGATCATGGCTTGGGCGCCAGGCGATCGGGCCACATGGGCGGCGGAGCGCTGCTCTCGAAATAGGAGACGCAGGCTGCTGGAAGCGTGCCGAATCCCGCGTTGTCGATGAATGACGCGACGAGGCGAGGTCCGCATGCGTGCGGCGAGACGACGTGGCCGTATCCGCGCGCCACGATGTGCCTGCTGTTGCCGAGAGATTTCGCCACCAGCGCGCCGCCGGCGGGCGGCGTGACCGGGTCCAGCACTCCCGAAAAGAGCAGCGCCGGCGTGTCGCTTGTCACCGGTTGCGCGAAATTGGCCGGCACCGTGCCGCGCGGCCAGACCTTGCACACGGCGATGACGTTGTCTGCAATGCCGCGCATCGTCAGGCCGGAGAGCATCGCCGCGGCGAGGTCCGGCGTGATGCGCGGCACGTCTTCCGCGCATATCACGGAGTAATGTAGCGCGGCGTTGACCCGCTCGGCCAGGTCGGCCTGGGTCGATTGCGTCGCGGCGAGCAGCGGACCGAAATCGCCGTCCGCCGCGAGCGACAGCATCTCCGGCAGCAGGCTGGACGTCTCCGGCGAATAGATGAGCGGCAGCAGCAGTCCCAGCACGGCGTCCGCGGTGAGATGGACCCGGGTCGGCGTGCCGGTTCGCGGGTCGATGGCGTCGACGTCCCGCCCTGCGGGACCCAGCGTCCGCGTGATTTTCGTCACGGTGGCGGCGGGGTCCGGATGCGCCCTTTTGCACGAGGGCGACTCGCCGCAGGCGCGAAACAGCGCGTCGAGCGTCGCCTGCCGCGTGCGCCAGACGTCGAGCGTGGCGATCATCGACGGCGGGACCACGCCGTCCAGCGTCAGTGTCCGAATGCGCCCGGGATATCGGCGCAGGTACTCCTGCGCGACGCGCGTGCCGTAGCTGCCGCCCCACAGGTTCCATTTCGAGTAGCCCAGTGCGGCGCGCATGGCCTCGAGGTCGTCGATCCATGCGGTGGTCGTATATTGCGCGGCGTCCACCCCCTGTGCATGCAGTTGTTCAGCGCATTGCGCGGCCCGCGGAACCGGATTCGTCTCCAGGACGTCGTCGTCGCGCGGTCTGAACGCCGCGCAGTCGAGCGGCGTCGACCGGCCGGTGCCGCGCTGGTCGATCAGGACGACGTCGCGCGTGCGCCGCACCTCGTTCAAGCGGGAGACGAAAGGTGCGAGCGTCGACGCGGCCTGGCCCGGTCCGCCGGCGAGGATCAGCAGTGGATCGGGCTTGGGGGAGAGCGTGTTGGCCGGCAGCACCGCGGCGAAGATGCGGATGCTGCGCCCGCCGGGTTTGCCGCGGTCTTCTGGGACGACCAGCTCGCCGCACTGGGCCAGGCTCGTCAGGTTGGGCAGCCGGCACTCGGCGAGGGAAAGGCTGCGGGCAGGAACCGCGCCGTCGCCGCAGCCGGCCAACCCGACGACCACGGCGGCGGCGAGGCCCATCGCATGACGGAATGGTCCGTGCTGCATCGGGATCATGGCGCTGGATGGTAGCAAACGCGACATCGGGGGGCGCGCCTCGTGTCCGTGGCCCGCGCGTATACTTTCCGCTCCTCGAAGCGCATTCGACATGAGCACACGCGAACTCGAACCCGGCATCGTCACCGACCTGGCCGACCGGCTGTCGTACGGTGGCTATCTGCGCCTCGATCACCTGCTCGCCGCGCAGGAACCGCTGTCCGGCGGGGTCGGGCTGCCGCCGCGCCACGACGAAATGCTGTTCATCATCCAGCACCAGGTTTCCGAACTCTGGATGAAGCTCATGATCCACGAGCTCAAGGCGGCCATCGGCTTTGTTCGCGCCGACACGCTGGATGCGACCTTCAAGATCCTGTCGCGAGTTAAACTCATCCAGAAGCAGTTGTTCGAGCAGTGGGCGGTGCTGGAGACGCTGACTCCTTCCGAATACGAAGGATTTCGACCGGCACTGGCCAGTTCGAGCGGCTTCCAGTCGGCGCAATACCGAGCCATCGAGTTCCTGCTGGGCAACAAGAGCGCAAAGATGCTCGACGTGTTCCGGCATGACTTGGCCACGCACGCCGAACTCGACGCGTTGCTCCGGGCGCCGTCGCTGTACGACGAGTTCCTGCGCCATCTGGCCCGCCGCGGCCTGCCCGTGCCCGCGGATTGCGTCGAGCGTGACTTTACGCAGCCCTACGTCCGGCATCCCGACCTGGTCCCGGTGTTCAAGGCGATCTACGAGGATCCGAAGCGCTGGTGGGATGCCTACGACATGTGCGAGAAGCTGGTGGACATCGAGGAGAGCTTCCAGCTGTGGCGGTTCCGGCACATGAAAACCGTCGAGCGGATCATCGGGCACAAGACCGGAACCGGGGGCTCGTCGGGCGTAAGTTTCCTGAAACGCGCGCTCGACCAGGCGTTCTTCCCCGAACTGATCGACGTGCGCACGGTCATCGGCGCGCCGCACGCGCGATGAGCAACTCGGGTCCCGGCCACGGCAGCCAACTCGACGCTGCGGTGGCGGCGCTGGGAACCGGCCCGCTCGCCGAGCCGGCAATCCAAGCGCATGTCGCGCCGCTGTTCTCCCGCGTGCGCGACGCCTTCCGGGACCGCGTCTACCTCGCCAACCATTCCCTCGGGCGTCCGCCGGATGCCGTCGACGACGATGTGCGCGAAGGAATGGCGGCGTGGTACACGCGCCTTGGCGATGCGTGGGAAGCGTGGGAAGCGGAGATGCAGGACTATCGCAGCCGCCTGTCGCTGCTCCTCAATGCGCCGCGTCCGGATTGCGTGGTGCCCAAGACCAGCGCCGGTCAGGGACTGCGGGCGATCCTGAACACGTTCGACGCGCCGCCGCGGGTCGTTGCCACGCGCGGCGAGTTCGATTCGCTGGACGTGATCCTACGCGAGTACGCGCGGCGCGGGCGCATCGCCCTGACGATGGTCGAGCCGCGCGAAGACGGCCGCTTCGACACTGCAGACGTCCTTCGCGCGATCGGCAACTCCGCGGACCTCGTCGTCGTGTCGCAGGTGGTCTTCACCACCGGACAGCGCCTGCACGACCTGCCCGACATCGTGGGCGCCACGCACCGCGCCGGCGGCAGACTGCTGCTCGACGTTTACCATGCGCTCGCCGTGTTTCCGGTCGACGTCGCCGCGCTCGACGTCGACTTTGCCGTCGGCGGCAGCTACAAATACCTGCGCGGGGGTCCCGGCGCATGTTTCCTATACCTCCACCCGCGGCATCTCACCGGCTCGCTGCGCACGCTCGACACCGGGTGGTTCGCCAAGCGCGACCCCTTCACCTATGCGCGGCCCGATCCGCCGCAATACGGTGAAGGCGGCGATGCCTTCCTCGAATCGACGCCGCCCGTGCTTCCGTTCTACCAGGCGCGCGCGGGCCAGCGGTTGGCGCTTGCGCTGGGCGTCGACCGCCTGCGCGTCCATTCCCTCGGCCTGCAATCGCGACTGGTGAACCTGCTGCGGGATCGCGGCGTCGAGGCTCTGGGCGGCACCGAGGATCGCGGTGCGTTCGTCGTCGTCCGCGACGAACGCGCGGAAACGTGGTCCGACCGGTTGCGCGGCGCGGGCGTGATCACCGACGCGCGGGGCCGCCATCTGCGCCTGTGCCCGGACCTGCTGACCACCGACGCCGAACTAGTGATGGCCGCGGACTCGCTCGCCGCCATCGCGATCTAGAATTTCTGCGGGGGTTGCGCCCGTACTCCTTCCTCGAGGGGCGAGCGCATCCGCACTTCGGCAATCACGAATATTTCCTGCTGTGCGCCGCTGGCGGATCGGATCGTCAGCGCAAATGCCACACGTTCGCCCAACTTGATCGACCGCTTGAGATTGACCAGCGCAAGATGGGCCTTGCCGGGCGCCAGTGCGATCGTCGTCCTTGCCGGCAGCAGCAGCGTGTCGAGCGGGCGCGGAAGCTTGTCCGGGCCGCGAAACACGACCTTGGCGGCATCGTCGGCGCGGGCAGCCACCAGCGTCGCGCCTTCGGAACTGGTCAGGAACATGTACAGTTCGGCCGACTGCCCGGTCTGCGCGGGCCGCAGCCAGGGCTGGCCAACGACCAGCACCGCGCGCGCAGGCGCCGACAGCAACGCAAGTGCCAAGCCGCAGGCGGCGATCCCAACGCGAATCCGGCGGCCTTCTCGATTCACTTCGCCACTCCTCGTCGGTTCGCCGCAATCATGCAACGGTCGTGCGACGTTCCGGTTGCCGATGTTCAGCCGATCAGCGACTGTGCGTCGCTGCGATTGGCTCGCTGCAGCGCATGCACCCACTTGCCGAACGGAAGATCGTAGCGCGCCTGCAGCGCAACCGCACGATCGCGCATCTGGGCCGGGCTCGACGGCGACGGCGGATCCGCAAATCCGGTGATCAGCACGTTCTTTGAGTCCGACGACGGCAGCAACACCATGCCTCGGCCGAAGACCTCGCCCAGGTGCTTCCTGGTCTGCCCGTGGCCGCGTACGCGGCCGAACACGTTCGCGACCAGCACGCCCTGCGGCGCGAGCCGGGCGCGGCACGCCCGGTAGAACTCCGGCGATTCCAGCTTTCCGGGACGCGCGCGATGGTCGTAGCCATCGACGAAGATCGCATCGAATCGCGGTCCGGACTGCGCCATGTACGCATGGCCGTCACCGACCTGGACGTCGAGCCGATCGTCGTCGGCAGGCAATTTGAAGAACTGGTGCGCGACCTGGATCACGTCCCGGTTGATCTCGATCACCGTGAGATGGGAATCCGGCAAATGGTGGCGGAACCAGCGCACCAGCGACGCCGCTCCCAGTCCGATCAGCAGGACGTTGCGCGGTTCCGGGCGGAACAGCAGGAACGACAGCATGGCCTGGGTATAGGCGAGGACCAGCCGATGGGGCTTGGACAGCCGCATCGCGCCCTGGACCCAGTCCGTGCCGAAATGCAGATACCGTACGCCGGCCTCTTCGCGAATGTCGATGCTGTGGCCTATTGCCCGCCTCCTAGGCGCCTGCGCTCTTGATGATGAAGCGAACGAGCAGCAACAGCGAGACGACCATGAACAGGCCGCCCAGCACGCCGGCAACGATCAGGTGCTGGGGCTTGATGCTCGACGCATCGGCAAGCAGGTCACGGCCTTTCCTCACCCCGAAAAAGCTCCAGAAAACGGCCAGGACGATGCGCAGGAATCCCGGCTTTCGACGTGCTTGCGCCGGTTCGGGTGCGGGATCGGGAGCGGATTCGGGCATCGGATGAGGCGGGCAGGTCCCGGCAACGGCGGTGAAGGGTCCGCCCCGGAGCTTAACAGCAGCGGACATTGCTGCCGATACCCGTTGAAACCGGAGGGTTTTACCCCATCTAACAGACAACCGAGTCCGGAAGGGGATTTTCATGCGTTTCGACAAATTGACCACCAAGTTCCAACAGGCGCTATCGGATGCGCAGAGCCTCGCGCTCGGCAACGACAATGGCTTCATCGAGCCCCAGCACCTGCTCGCCGCGCTGCTTGCGCAGGAAGACGGCGGCACCACGTCGCTGCTTGCCCGCGCGGGGGTCCAGGTGCCCAAGCTGCAGGCGGCGCTCAAAACGTCCATCGACCGCCTGCCCAAGGTCGAGGGCCAGGGCGGCGAAATTACGATCTCGCGCGACCTCAACAACCTGCTCAACCTGACCGACAAGGAAGCCACCAAGCGGGGCGACCAGTTCATCGCCAGCGAACTGTTCCTGCTGGCGCTGGCCGGCGACAAGGGCGATGTCAGTCGCATCGCCAAGGAAGCCGGGCTGAATCGCAAGGCACTAGAAGCGGCCATCGAAGCGGTGCGCGGTGGTGCAGGAGTGGACTCGCAGGAAGCCGAAGGCCAGCGCGAGGCGCTCACCAAGTACACGATCGACCTCACCGCCCGGGCGCGCGAAGGCAAGCTCGACCCGGTCATCGGCCGCGACGACGAAATCCGGCGCACGATCCAGATCCTGCAGCGGCGCACCAAGAACAATCCTGTGCTGATCGGCGAGCCCGGCGTGGGCAAGACCGCCATCGTCGAGGGCCTGGCGCAGCGCATCGTCAATGGCGAGGTGCCCGAAACGCTGAAGAGCAAGCGCGTCCTGTCGCTCGACATGGCCGCACTGCTCGCCGGCACCAAGTATCGCGGCGAATTCGAGGAGCGCCTGAAGGCGGTGCTGAAGGACATCGCCGCCGACGAAGGACAGACGATCGTCTTCATCGACGAACTGCACACGATGGTCGGGGCCGGCAAGGCCGAAGGCGCGATGGACGCGGGCAACATGCTGAAGCCCGCTCTCGCGCGCGGCGAGTTGCACTGCGTCGGCGCGACCACGCTCGACGAGTACCGCAAATACGTCGAGAAGGACGCCGCGCTCGAGCGCCGCTTCCAGAAGGTCATGGTTGACGAGCCGTCGGTGGAAAGCACGATCGCGATCCTGCGCGGGTTGCAGGAGCGCTACGAAATCCACCACGGCGTGGACATCACCGACCCGGCCATCGTCGCCGCGGCGGAACTCTCGCACCGCTACATCACCGACCGCTTCCTGCCGGACAAGGCCATCGACCTGATCGACGAGGCCGCCGC
>DAOMGB010000024.1:0-5903 GCA_035430095.1 Casimicrobiaceae bacterium
CGCCGGCGCGGCGCCGCGGTCCCGAATCGCCGCGGGCGACATCGTGTGCAATCACCAGTCCTCCTGGGCGCCCGTCTGATGCTTATTTTGCGCGATGGCGCGGGCGGCCGAGGCTATTATCAGCCCAATTGCACCCGCTGCCGCAAGCATCAATGACGCCGGACATCCCGTGGCATCCCCTCACCGCGACGATATGGCACAGCCCGCGCCCCGCGCCGGTCGCTGAACGAGTTCCCGCGACGTGACAGCATCCGAAGCGCGCTACGCGCATCCCGTCGTCTTCCTGCTCCTGATCCTGCCGTTCGGGGCGGTGTCGGGTTACCTCACCGTCGCGGTGGCCTATGGTCTGGCGCAGGCGGGCGTGGGCGCCGACCGCATTGCCGCGCTCGTCGCCGTGAGCCTATTGCCGCAGACGTGGAAATTTCTGTGGGCGCCGGCGGTCGACACGACGCTGACAAGGAAGACGTGGTATCTGCTGGGATCGGCCGGCACCGCGATCGGCATTGTCGCCACCGGCGCGCTTCCGGCGACGGCGCAGGGTCTCTCGGCGCTCCAAGTCGTCGTGCTGCTGTCGAATCTCGCGTTGACGTTTCTGGCGATGGCCGTGGAAAGCCTGATGGTCTACGGCACGCACCCGGGGCAACTGGGCCGTGCGAGCGGGTGGTTCCAGGCGGGCAACCTGGGTGGCCAGGGGCTTGGCGGTGGCGCAGGCCTGTGGATGGCGCAATCCCTTCCCGCGCCGTGGATGAGCGGTGCGATTCTCGGCCTGCTGTGCGCGTCGTGCAGCTTTGCGCTGTGGCGGCTGCGCGAGCCACCGTTGCTTGCGCGCTCCGGAAAGTACGTGCGCGACTTGCGCAACGTGCTGCTCGACCTTTGGAACGTCGTGCACTCGCGTGCGGGAACGCTGGCGCTGCTGATCGTCTTCCTGCCCATCGGTACCGGCGCCGCACAGAATCTTTGGGCGGCCGTAGCCGACGACTGGCACGCCAGTGCCGATACGGTTGCCCTTGTCACGGGCGTCCTCGGGGGAATCGCGTCCGCGCTCGGTTGCCTGATCGGAGGCTTTGGATGCGATCGCATGAACCGCAAATCGGCGTATGTGATCTACGGCGCGCTGCAGGCCGGATGCGCCGTCGCGATGGCGCTCGCGCCGCGGACCGAGTCGATGTACATCCTGTTCACCATGCTCTATGCGGTGATCACGGGACTGACCTATGCCGGATTCTCCGCGGTCGTCCTGGAAGCGATCGGGTTCGGCGCCGCAGCGACCAAATACAATGTGTTCGCCTCGCTTTCCAACATGCCGATCGCCTACATGACCGTGGTCCTCGGCTGGGCACACGTTCAGCGGGGCGCGGGCGCGATGCTGTTTGCGGAGGCGCTATGCGCGGTCGCCGCGATGGCGATCTTTGTCGTCGCCGCCACGCGGCTTTCGAAGCGCCGCGCCGCAAAGACCGCACCAGGCGTGTGAGTCCGGATTGCGCCTGCGTCAGCCGGGCAGCCGGGCCACGTCGGCCCACGTTCCCTGCGTCTGCGAGGCAATGCACGCCTCGATGAACGCCATGGTGTGCGCGCCGTCGGCGATTCGCGGGTAGGGAAATTCCGGAACGGCTTCGCCCAGCGCGCGCGCCATGCGCTCCTGCGCCAGTTCCGCATAGACATTGGCGAACGCTTCACGCAACCCTTCGGGATGCCCTCGCGGCGTGCGCCCGGCGGCGATGATCTCCGATGGCAGGAACGTGTCGCCGCGGCCGAAGATCTTGACCGGCTCCCCTTGAATTGCGACGCGAAGGTAACTCAATTCGCGGTGCGACCACTCGAGCATGCCCTTTTCGCCGTAGACGCGCAGGCGTATGTCGTTTTCGCCGCCCGCGGCGGCCTGGGTGACCGTAAACGTTCCGCGCGCGCCGCCATGAAATGCGATCAGCGCGGAGACATAGTCGACCACCTTGCGGCCCGGAATCAGCGCGCCGACATCCGCCACGACTCGCGCAACCTCGAGGTCCGAGGCAAAGCAGCCCAGGTGCTGCGCATGGCATCCGATCGCGCTCATCACCAGCGCCAGCCCGCTGCGGGAAGGATCGAGGACCCAGCGAAAGCGATTGTTCTGCGGACCGTCCTCGACGCGCGTGGCAAGGCCGCTTTGGATGTACTCCACCTGCACGAGGCGCACGGTGCCCAGCGTCCCGTCGCGCACCAGCGTGCGCGCGTAGCGCGTCATCGGATAGGCGGAGTAGCCATGCGCGATCGCGAACAGGCGGCCATTCTTCCGCGCCCGTGCGACCAGGTCGCATGCCTGCGCGAAGTCATGGGTCACCGGCTTGTCGCCGATGACGTCCAGCCCCGCATCGAGGGCCGCGGCCGCAAACGGGTAATGCGTGTCGTTGGGCGTCATGATCGCCACGGCATCGATGCCGTCCGGACGCGACCTCTCCGTCGCCAGCATCTCCGCCACGTCGCCATAGCTGCGCCCGGCATCGAAACCCATCGCCACGCCGGCTGCCTTCGAGCGGGCCGCGTCGCCGGAAAACACGCCCGCCACTGCGCGCCACCAGCCATCCATTTCAGCCGCGCCGCGGTGCATTCTGCCGATCCATGCGTCCGGGCCGCCGCCGATGATGCCGAGCCGCAACGGCCGGCCGAAACGTTCCCTCAGACCTGCCATTTGCCGCTCCCTGAAATTCGCCGCTTTCCCAAAGGAATCCCTCGGAAATCGTAGCACGCCGCGATGGGGCACTTGCGATGCGTCAATTTCCCGCCGCGATGCCCTTGACGGAGAGACGCATCAGGAGTCTTATGGAATCCGTCTTTCTCCCCGATGGAGCACGATCATGGCCGCCAAGACTCCCGCAAAGAAGCCCGCCGCAAGGAAACCCGCAGCGAAGAAAGCTGCCGCAAGGAAAGCGGCGGGGCCCAAGGCCGCGCCGCGCACGCCGTCGTTCGCCGGATACTCCGCGGCCGCCATGCCGAGCATGCCGAACATGGGCGACATGTCGAAGATGGCCAAGTTGATGACGCCCGAGCAGGCCATCGACCTGTACAAGGCCAACACCCAGCTTGCGCTCGACATCATCAATGCGGCGCTCGAGGGGACGGCCAAGGTGCGCAGGCTGCAGTTCGAAGGCGAGGAGCAGGCGCGTGCGATGGGGCGCAAGGCCGCGAAAAATGCGGCGGAGGCGGGCACTCCCGACGCGTTGATGGCCGCGTCGCAGAGCGTGTCGCAGGAAGCGGTCGAAAGCGCGATGCGCTACTGGGGGCAGATGTTCGAGCTCGTGGTGGAGGTGCAGAAGCGACTGTTCACGCTGATGGAAGGCCAGATGTCGGGTGTCCCCGGTGTGAAGGAAGCCAAGGCCGCGCTGGCCATGATGCCGGACATGCGCCAGGCGCAAAACGTGATCAATGCGCTGCAGGGCGTGGTGTCGTCCGGCGGCAATGCCTTCGAATCGATGCAGAAGGTGATGGGCGACTTCGCCAAGTTCATGCCGGGACAGCGCCGCTGACCCCGGGCGGGCACGTCGTCCGGACTACTGGACGGCGTGCACCCTGACCGGGCGATCGAAGCCCTTGAGCGAGACTTCGCCGAGGTCCTGGAACGTGAGCCCCTTGCCGATGCACAGCTCGGCAACGACGTTCGATACCAGGCTTTGCCGCGGCATCGCGTGAGCGCAGAGGCGCGCGGCAAGCTGGACCGTCACGCCAAACAGATCCATGTGATTCTCGACGGGTTCGCCCGCCGCGGCACCGATCCGGACCTCGACCGGCATTTCCCGGTGGGCCTCCTCGTGCGCATCCAGCGTGCGTTGGATCAGGTTGGCGCATCGAGCCGCCGAGACGGCTGACGCGAAGCACGCCATGATCCCGTCGCCGGTGTGCTTCACCTCGCGGCCGCCCGTTGCGCGCAGCGCATCCCGGACGATCCGGTCGTGAACCTCAAGAAACGCCATCGCGGCATCGTCGCCGATTCGCTGCGTCAATGCGGTCGACCCGACGAAATCAGTGAAAAGAATGGTTCGGATTCCCGGATCGCGATCATTGGCCGTGCCGCCGGAAACGATGGCGGCGCCGGCGATATTGACCTCGCATCCACCCAGGAACCCATCCGCGATCTCGGGCGAGACTTCGATCATCTTCTGGGCAACCATGCCGTGCGCCTCTCGATGCACCTGCGCGGCAGCCTCGGCGTTGGGCGCGGTGCATAGGCAGAAGATCTTGCCGCAGCTTTCGTTGAACCAGTACTTGTGGTACTCGACCCCGTACTTCTGCTGCGTTTCGACGTCGGCGAGGTGCGCCTTGGCCACATCCTCGGCTTTCGCGCCCTTGACCTCGTGGATGTCCATGTACATCGGCATGTCGGCCTCGGAAATGGTGGCGCTGTGGCGTCCGGATGACAGATGCACCCGGTTCGCAGCGACCGCGCAGGATAGGATAGGATACATCGGGACGGGAGCCGCCTCCAATGGGTGACGGCCAGCCCAGCCCCCGGATCCTTGCGGCGCGCGCGCGGGCAGCGGCACCTTGGTCGCTCTATATGCTCGAATGCGCAGGCGGTGCGATCTACACCGGCATCGCGCGCGATGTTGCGGCGCGGTATGCTGCGCACGCGAATGGGTCGGGCGCCCGCTATACACGGGCCCATCCGCCACGGCGCCTGCTGATCCAGATCGAGTTCCCCAATCAGAGCGATGCCAGCCGCGTCGAATATGCGGTGAAGAATTTGACCGCGCTGCGGAAGCGAGCGCTGGTGCGCAGGCTGCGGCGATTGCCGGTCGACCAGCGGGCAAGCGCCGTCCTTGGCTTTCGCTGATCCATTCGACGCCGCTCGACGTGGTGCCCGGGGCCGGACTTGAACCGGCAAGGCCTCGCGGCCGAGGGATTTTAAGTCCCTTGTGTTTACCAATTTCACCACCCAGGCACAGCGGGCATTGTACGCACGCCGAGGTGTCCACCGCAGGCTTGCACCGGGTGCGCCGGCGTGGGGGCGATTGCAAGAGCGAGCGCAGCGCTTCCGTCGTTGCGCTCGGGCGGGCGGCGTGGTTCCATGGCCCCTTTTCGTCAGTTGCCAGAGAGGGCGCCATGCCGGAGACAATTCCGCGGTCCATATTGCGTGCTTTCTCGAAATGGCTTGCCGGGGGGCTGCTCCTGGCTTCGGCACAATTTGCAGGTGCCGACGGCACCGCATTCTTCAGCGCCGACCAGGTGGCGCAGGGGCGGTTCGAGTTCTCGCAAAAGTGCGCCGTGTGCCATGGGGCGCAGTTGCAGGGTGGCGGCGCACCTGCGCTCAGCGGCCGGCAATTCAGCGCGCAGTGGAACGGCAAGAGCCTCAAGGAACTCTACAGCTACGTCCACGCCAACATGCCGCTGGGGCAGGGCGGCGACCTGTCCAGTCAGGAATACGCGGACATCGTTTCCTACGTGCTGGCGCAGAACGGGCTGCCGGCCGGCGGCGAAAAGCTCACGCCGAAATCGCCGATGGAACGCGTGCTCGACCTGTCGTCATCGGCCACCTCAGGCCGCACCATGCCCAGCGCGCCGGCAGGCGTCGTGACGATCGGCAAGCTCTACGGCAAGCTCGCGCAGCCGACCACGTCAAGGCCGTCGCAGGCGGAACTCGATGCCGCGGACGCATCCACCACCGATTGGCTGATGTACAACAAGGGCTATCGCGGCGAGCGATATTCGACGCTGAAAAAGATCAATGCCGGCAACGCCGACCGACTGCGCCCGGTGTGCATGTACCAGTTGGGCGAACTCGGCACCTTTTCGACCGGACCGGTGATGTACGACGGGATCCTGTATGCGACGACGCACCTTGGCACCTACGCCATCGACGCGACCAGCTGCAGGAAGCTGTGGACCCACCACCACGTGCCGCAGGGTCCTGAAATGAATGCCACCAACAAGGG
>DAOMGB010000024.1:6003-9740 GCA_035430095.1 Casimicrobiaceae bacterium
GGCTCGGCGGAACACGGCGGCGGCGCGGCGTGGGTCGCATACGCGCTGGACCGTGAAACCGGTACGCTGTTCGTGCCGGTGGGCAATCCCGGGCCCGACTACAACAAGTCGATGCGGCCGGGCGCGAATCTCTTCACCATCTCCACGGTCGCGCTGGACGCCCGAACGGGCAAGCTCAAGTGGTGGTACCAGTTGCGTCCGAACGATGACCACGACTGGGACGCGACGGTGGTTTCACTGTTCGACGCGGGCGGCAGGAAACTGGTGGCGACCGCCGGCAAGGAGGGCATCCTGCACGTGGTCGATCGCGAGAATGGCACGCTGGTGTTCAAGCTGCCGATGACCACGCTTCTCAATCACGACGTGCCACTGACGCCCGAAGGCGTCCGCGTGTGCCCGGTGGCGGGCGTCCAGTGGAACGGCGCGGCGCATAGTCCGACAACCGGCCTTCTCTACGTGAACGCGATCGACTGGTGCACGCTGTTCAAGTCCGGCCCCGATCCCAAGTGGGTGCCAACGATCCCCTACACGGGACTGGCCAACGGCTGGGGCACCAATGATCCCATCGCCAAGTGGTCCGGCTGGATCAATGCGGTGGATCCGCGGACTGGCAAGATGGCCTGGCGCGTGCACACGCCCACGCCGATGTACGCGGGGCTCACGCCGACTGCGGGCAACGTGCTGTTCACCGGCGACCTGAACGGCAATTTCCTTGCGCTCGACGCGCACAATGGCAAGACGCTGTACAGCTTCAACACCGGCGGCCCGATGGCGGGCGGGGTCATCACCTACGAAAGCAACGGCAAACAGTACGTCGCGGTCGCGACGGGCCACAGCGGCGGCTCGATCCCGTTGACGGGCAGCACGACGATCGTGATATTTGGCCAATGATTCCTGGGCATTGACCTTCCGCCGTGTGACTACTTCTTCGTCGGGCGCGAGGCGTCCACGGGCGGCCGGGTATCGGTGATGCGTTCCATCACCGTGGTCGGATCTTCGTCGGTGCGCATCTCCGACCGCTTGGTTTTCCTGGGTGCGAAGCTCTGCGGCGCCAAAAGCTCGCGGCGTTCGCGGCGCGCTCTGCGACGCGCCTTTTCGCGTCGCTTCGCGATCCTGCGAACCACGTAATAGAGGCAGGCGAGGGCCACCAGGATCGGAATCGCAAAGACGGGGTTCATGGCGGGCGAGTTTGGCGTTTGATCGGGTTCGGCGCAAGTGCCGCGTTGTCCGGCGTCGCAATCGGGCGACGGGTGGCGCGGGGAATTGCGGCGGTGCGGTCAGGAGGGCCGACGGGGCGGCAAGCTGTGTGTTTCAGCGTGGCATGAACAGCACCACGCGTAGAGCGCGTCGTACATCACCAGGCCGTGGCGCAGCATCTCCTGGTCATCGCCAAATATGTGCGAAAGCCCCAGCGAGATCGCATACAGGCCGGCCGACTGCTGCGAGAGATCCAGGCGCGAGGTGTCGGCGCCACGGATGATCGTGGCGAGCTGCTGCAGGGCAGGCTCGTCGAGGTGGTGCCTGGCGAGGAACGCGTCGAACGAGCAGAGGTCGCCGACGTGACCCAGTTCCACCCCGGGAACGTCATAGGGCGTGGCGCCGGTCTCGGCGGCGATTCGCAATACGTCGGACGAAGGCACGTACATGAACTCGGCGTTGGTGTCGATAAAGCGAAGGATCAGCCAGGGACAGGCGATCCGATCGATCTTCGGGCGCTCGCGCGTGATCCATTTCATGAAATTGTCCCCTTGGGTTCGAGCGGGCGGCCGGCGGCTTGCCAGCCATCGATGCCGCCACTCAGGAAACGAGCGTTCCTGCCTGCCGCGCGCAGGCGCATGGCGGTCGCTCGTCCCACCTCATGACCGTAGACGCAATACACGATGACCTCGCGCCCGGGCGGCAACTCCGTGGACCACTTCGCGACTTGGGCCGGATCGCGCCAGCGCGCGCCAGGAATCATGGTTGCGGCTTGCTCGAATACCCCCGACCGGCGCACGTCCACAAGCACGGCCCCGGCAAGATCGTCCTGGGTTGCTGCGAACGGCTCGCTCAGCGCATGCACCGCGTGCTGGTAGCGCGCGTAGACATCCGCCCAGTCGATTTCGGCGATCATGTCTTCGACGCGCGCAGCCTGCCGATACGGATCAATAACCAGGATCGGGACAACATCGGTCGCAGTCTGCGAGCCTTCGACCCATCGGAGGTTGACGAGCGTGCTGTCTTGCGGCCGAAACGCCATCACGACACGGTCCTGGCTACTATCCGCGGCCTTCGCCAACGATACGAAGGTCTCCCGCCAGTTTTCGACGCTTCCGAAGTTGGCGGTCAGCGCCAGCGCCATCGCCGGCTCCATAGGCCGCCCGGCTTGGACCGCGGGGTCGACGGTTGGCGCATTCCTATGCACGTCCATGGAATCTCCTTTAATTCAGCAGGGCCGGAAACAGCAAGGTGAAGGCAAGTCCCGCAGCGGCGCAGGCGCCGAGCAGGGGCATCACGCCGACCTTGAAACGGAACAGCGCCACGGCCGCAACCACGACGATGACCGCGGATACCGCATTGAATCGACCGTCGAAACCCTGCGGCCACAACACGTGGTAGGCGAAAAATAGTGCAAGGTTGAGGATCACGCCGACCACGGCCGCGGTAATCGCGGACAGCGGCGCGGTGAAGCCGAGCCTGCCGTGCGTCGCCTCGACCATTGGACCGCCCGCCAGAATGAATACGAACGAGGGCAGGAACGTGAAGAATGTCACCACGGTGGCGGCCAGCGCGCCGCCCAGCAACAGCGCGTCCGGACCGAGCACCTGCTTCAGCCAGCCGCCGACGAACCCGACGAACGCCACCACCATGATCAGCGGGCCGGGCGTGGTCTCGCCCAACGCCAGGCCGTCGATCATCTGCGCGCCGGAAAGCCAGCCGAACTGCTCGACCGCGCCCTGGTACACGTAGGGCAGTACGGCGTAGGCGCCACCGAAGGTGACCAGCGCTGCCTTGGTGAAAAACCAGCCCATCTGCGTCAGCGTGCCGTCGACGCCGACGAGTGAGACCAGCGCGCCCATGGCCAGCGCCCACAGCGCAATTCCGGTCAGCAGGACCCGGGCGAGGCGGGCGCGGGAGAACCGCGCGTGTCGCGGCGTCGGCGTGTCGTCGTCGATCAATGCGCGACCGTAGCTTTCCTTGCCATCGCCGTGGCCCCCGCCCAGGGCAAACACCTGCGGCGCCCAGCGCGCGCCGACGTGGCCGATCAGACCCGCGGCAATGACGATCGCCGGAAACGGCGCATCGAACGCAAAGATGGCGAGGAACGCCGCGGCGGCAATGCCCCACATCCAGTAATTCCTGAGCGCGCGATTGCCGATGCGATGCGCGGCGTGCAGGACGAGTGCGGTCACGGCGGGCTTGAGCCCGAAGAAGATGCCTGCGACGGCCGGCACGTTGCCGAACCGCAGATAGATCCACGACAGCGCAATCAGGATGAACAGCGACGGCAGGACGAACAACGCGCCGGCGACGACGCCCCCCCATGTCCGGTGCATCAGCCATCCAATGTACGTCGCGAGCTGCTGGGCCTCAGGACCCGGCAGCACCATGCAATAGTTCAATGCATGCAGGAAACGCTTTTCGCTGATCCAGCGCCGGCGTTCCACCAGCTCGGTGTGCATGATCGCGATCTGGCCGGCGGGTCCGCCAAAGCTGATGAAGCCGAGCTTCAGCCAGAAACGGAATGCCTCCGCGAA
>DAOMGB010000024.1:9840-41494 GCA_035430095.1 Casimicrobiaceae bacterium
GAGGGTCGGCGTCGAGGCCGAAACTGGCGGCCAGCACTTCGAACGTGACGCGAGTCCCGACGTGGGTGAAGCGGGCGCCGTCGTAGTCGAAGCCGAGCGCGCCGCGGGGCGTGCGCACTGCCTCGTTTCCCTGCGGCAACCAGATGAAGGTCGCCTTGGGATCGATGAACCGCCGGATAAGCCAGGCGCAGGCCAGGCGGTCGACCCACGGACGTGCGCGCGTGGCCCAGCGCCTGCCCTGAAACTTTGTCCGGTCGAGGCGGGTGACGCCGTCCCCGGTACGGGAATGCGGCTCGCCACGCGAAAACCGTGCGTCCAGCGCCTTGCGCAACGCCATCAGGTCCGCGTCGGCCTGTTCGGCGGCCTCTCCCGCGTAGTAGTCGATGTGCCGCAGCGCCTCCAAAGCGTCGGCGACGCCGCGCAGGCGTCGACGCGCTTCCGTTTCGCGCAACTTCTTCAGGTCCTCCTGCAAGGCGGTCGCCGTTTCGCGCCACCGAGCGTAGAGGTCCGCCCGATCGAACTTGGCGAGCACCTCGTCGCGCTGGGTGGCATCGCGCGGCGAAAGGATGAGAACGGAAGCCGTGCCGCCATGTTCGCGCACTTCCGTGGCGAGCGTCTCCAGCGCCGCCGCGTGCGACAGCGGCAGCAGGAACGCGCCGTCGCGGAGGGCGACGCATCCGAGGCCTTTCAGCGCGCGCCATATCCGTAGCCGGACCGCATTGGGCTGGGTCGGAAGCGTGACGATCAGGATGGCCCACATGAAAGTAATATACACTACAATTCATAATATAGTTACTACAACTACTATTCCAATCGGGCGATCGTGGTTGAATGGCTTGCGTCCAGGTTCCGCCGCAGCAGGAGAACCGGGTTCGGATACACTTGCGCTTCACGAATGCCCGAACGAATCCCATCTGCCGAATGTCGCGAACCCGCGCAATGTGGCGCCCGACGGCCGATTGGCGCCCCACGTGACGGCGCGGGCGCCCGATTCGCGCCCGCGCCATGAGCACGCCCCCTACGACTCCCCTTCCTGATTCACCGGCGGGCGACGCGTCGGCGTCATCTCCGCAGGCGTCGGCCGCGGGACCGGATGCCGGGCGCGCCAACCCCTACGTCGCGCGCATCCTTCAGGAGCACCTCGTCGCCGATCCGGACGGTCGTGCCTGGATCAGCGAAGGCACGGCGGTGTTCGTGGACATATCCGGCTTTACCAGGCTGTCCGAGCAGCTCGCGCGCAAAGGACGCGAGGGCGCAGAGCAGATTGCAGGGATCATCGGACAGGTGTTCCAGTCGCTGCTGGCCGTCGGCTACGAGAGCGGCGGCAGCCTGATCAAATTTGGCGGCGATGCGCTGCTGCTCTGGTTCGAGGGTGCAAGCCATGCGGAACGCGCTTGCCGCGCCACGGTGCAGATGCGCGAACTGCTGCGCGACGTCGGACGGGTCGAACTGCCCGATGCCACGATCACGCTGAAGATGTCGCAGGGCGTGCACTCGGGGCGTTTCCACTTCTTCGCGGTCGGCACGTCGCATCTGGAGTTGCTCACCACCGGCCCGGCTTGGAGCCGCCTCGTCGCGATGGAGCAGGGGGCGGATGCCGACGAAATCCTCGTCAGCCCCGAAACCGCGGGGTTGCTGCCGTCCGAATGTCTCGACGCGCCCAAGGGCCCGGGCATCCTGTTGCGGCAGGAACCTCCCGGTTTTGCGGAAAAGCTCCCCCTGAAACCGCGCCCGCACATGGCGCCGGACCGGGTACTGCATTGCCTGCCGTCTGCCATTCGCGCGCATATCCAGGGCGGCGGCGGGACACCCGAGCACCGGCCGGTCACCATCGCGTTCATTCGCTTCGACGGCATGGACGCCTTGATCGAGCAAAAGGGAACAGCGGCAGCCACCGAGGCGCTTCATCGCCTGGTCACCAGCGTCGAGGCCGCGGCCGAGGCCCAGAACGTGGCCTTTCTGGCGTCCGATGTCGACGCCGATGGCGGCAAGCTCATCCTTGCGGCGGGCGCACCGAAGGCCAGCGGCGACGACGAGGAGCACATGCTTCTCGCGTTGCGTGGAATCATCGACAGCAACTCTCCCATTCCGATACGCATCGGTGTGCACCGCGGCTCCGTGTTCGCCGGCGACATCGGCGCGACATTCCGTCGCACTTACACGGTGATGGGGGATGCCGTGAACCTGACCGCGCGGGTGATGGCCAAGGCCGAGCCTGGCCATGTCTACGCGACGGCCGATGTGCTGGATCGGTCCAACACGCTGTTCGATGTCGCCAAGCTCGAGCCGTTCGCGGTGAAGGGCAAGGAGGAACCGATCCAGGCGTGGTCGCTGGGTCGCCCGCAGGGTTCGCGGACCCGGCAGGCGTCGATCGATCGCCTGCCGCTCACGGGTCGCAATGTCGAACTCGGCATCGTCCGCAAAGCCTTCGCCAGTGCACGCTCGGGTGCGGGCCGCGTGCTCGAAGTGTCCGGCGAGGCGGGAATGGGCAAGACGCGCCTGCTCGAGGCGCTGCGAGATGCGGCCGCAGGATTCACCAAGGTGCAGGGGACGTGCGAAGCCTACACGGCGTCGACGCCTTATGCGCTGTGGCGCGAGATGTTGCGCGAGTTCATGGGGTTCGGCCGCGACGACCCGGAGGCCGCGATCGTCGATCGACTTAGCAACGAAGTCGCGTCGAAGGCCCCCGATCTCGCGCCCTGGCTGCCGCTGATCGGGATTGCCTTCGGTCTCGACATCGAGCCGACCCCCGAGGTCCAACTGCTTGCCGAGAAGAACCGCCGGGCAAAGCTGCACGAATCGGTGGGCCGGTTCCTCGACGTCGCGATGTCCGAGCGGATGCTTGTGGAGATCGAGAATGCGCAGCACATGGACGAGGCTTCGGTGGATCTGTTGACCCATGTGGTCGGCAGCATCGGATCCAGGCCATGGCTGTTCGCGGTCGCGCGCCGCCCGTCCGATGGCGGATTCAAGTCGCTCGAGTCCGAAAACGTCGTCAAGATCGAACTGAAGGCGCTCGCCGCAGCCGACGCGCTGCGTCTCGCGCAGCTGGCGACGAAAGACAATCCGCTTCCCGAGCATGCGCTTGCGGTGGTGGCCACGCGTTCCGGGGGCAATCCGCAGTTCCTGCGCGACCTGTTGCGGACGGCAATAGCGTCCGGCGGTGTTGCGGACCTGCCGGATTCGGCGGAGGCCGCCGCGATCGCGCGGATCGACGCGCTCGCACCGGACGACCGCTCGGTCGTCCGTCATGCCGCGGTCTTCGGGATCACCTTCCACCCACGCATGTTCGAGTGGTTCGAAGGCGAGAGCGACTTCCGCATGCCGACTCCGGAGACCTGGAAGAGGCTCGCCGATCTGTTCGACGAGGAGCCGGACGGCTACCTGCGCTTTCGCCGCTCGTTGCTGCGCGATGCGGCGTACGAGGGTTTGCCGTTCAAGTTGCGCCGCCAGCTGCACGGCGCGGTCGCGGCGCGGCTCGAAAGCGAGATGGACTTTCCCGAGGAAGTGGCGGGCACCCTTGCACTGCATTACTTCGAGGCGGGCGAGTACCGTCCTGCTTGGGAATACGCCGCGGTCGCGGCCAAAGCCGCCGAGGACGTCTACTCCTATGTCGAGGCTGCCGGCTTCTATACGCGCGCGGTCGAGGCCGCGCGTCGACTCGGCGATGCGCCGGAATGGGAGCTTGCGGAACTCTACGAAGCCCTGGGGGACGCGTGGCACCGCGCGGGTGAATGGCAGAAAGCGGGCGCTGCCTTCGGGCCGGCGCGGGAGCTCGCGGCCGGCAATGCGCTTGCCGACGCAACGCTCCTGATCAAGCTGTCCAAGGTCGAAGAAAAGCTCGGCAAGATTGCGGAGGCGCAACGCTTTACCGAGCAGGCGCGCGGCGTCCTGTTGCAGCTTCCCGGTCCGGACGCCGCCAGCCAGGCCGCTTGGGCTGCCGCATGGCTCGCCTACCTGCTCGGGCTGGAGGGGCGGATGGACAAGGCGCTGGAGTGCGCGGCGCAGGCCGCTACCGAAGCGGAGACCATTGGTGACGCGGAGGCCGAGGGAGAAGCCTGTTTTGTGATGGGATGGGCCAGCGGCGACCTCGGAAAGGCGGATGCGCAGTCGTTGATGCAGCGAGCGCTGGAAGCCTTCGTGCGCTCGGGCAACCTGCCGCGGCAAGCCAGCCTCCTGATGAATCTCGGCGTGATCTGCGGCTGGGAGGGCCGCTGGGACGAGGCCATCTCGTTTTTCGAACGCAGCCGCGACGCGGCGCTCAAGATAGGCAGCACCATCGCCGCCGCGCAGGCGCGCCTGAACATCGCGGATATCCTGATCGACCGGGGCGAGTGGGCAGAGGCGGAGACCCTGCTGCTCGAAATCCTGCCGTTTTGGAGAGCGTCCGGATACCAGGATTGGCTTGCCGCCTGCCTCCAGCAGCTCGGTCGCGTAGCAATGCGTCTGCGGCGTTTCGACGATGCGATGGGCCGCTTCGAGGAGGCGAAGGCGCTGCTTCTGCACGTCGGTGCCGAACACGATATTCCTCCGGTCGACGCGAACACTGCGGAGTGTCGCGTCGGCATGGGGAATCCCGACGCGGCACTGGAACTGGCGCGCGGACTGCTCGAGCGCGCGGGCGAATCCAACGTGTCGAGGTTGGTGCCGTTGCTCGAACGCGTGCAGGGTCACGCGCTGATGCTGCAGGATGACCTGTGGGGCGCGCGCGACGCGCTGGAGGCAAGCCTGGCGGCGGCACGAGAGCGCAAGGACCTGTTCGAGGCGACGCTCACGTCGCTGTCGCTGATCGAGCTCGACCGGCTGGAGGGCGTCGAGCCGCCGGCCGAACTTGTCAACGAGACCCGCACCCTGCTCGCGAGCCGCAAGGTTCGCGCGGTTCCCCCCGTCCCGCTGCCACCGCGCTAGGTCCGCGGATAAACGAAGCGGCCCCGCGGGGCCGCTTCGAGACTGCAACCGCTCAGACGATTACGTCGGCCCTGCGACCTTGAGGTCGGCCTCGTCGATGATGATGTTCCAGATCTGGATCTTCGGGCTGCCGATCGGCCCGACCGCGGTCCACCCTTGCTGTGCACCGCACACCATCGCCTTTTGCGTCGGCACCGGCTGGTACTGGGGCAGCGTGTTGGCAGCGTCCGTGAATGGCGCGACGTTCGGAATATCAGGCAACAGCAGGGTCGGATCTCCACTCAACGGGAACAGGTCGTACTTGCACGCCACCAGCGGCACCCAATCCGGCAGGGTGAAAGTCGCGTTGGGCGCAGCAACCCCCCACGAGACCTGCGGACGGTATGTCGTCCAGCCGCTCGAATCGGCCGCTCTCGGGTCCCAGAGGAACAGATACTTGAACGTGGCCTGCTGCTGCGGCACGAACGCCTTGTCCCAACTGCAGCTCGCGACGTTGGTCGTTGGGTCGAGATCGCAGCTGTAGTTGATCTTCTTGCACTCGGCGCCGTCCTTGTTGGGACCGCGACGCAGTCCCCAGCCCGCTGCACCGACATACGAAGATCCCAAGCCGGACTGCGTCGACGGCAAATCCGGGTCGTAGGTTGGGTCCAGCGGTCCGTTGACACTGTCGTAATCGCCACAGGCGAGCACGCCCTTGTATACCTTGAGACTCGTCGTCGACGCAGGCGAGTAGTTCGGATCACTCGACGTGAAGGTAACTACGCAGGTGCCCGGCGCCGCCGGCATCTCAGTTATCGTAATTCCCCATGTCTGCGAAGTGTCGCTCGAAGATTTAAGTATGGGAGTCGCGATGGTGCAACCCGCGCTTACCGTTATCGTCGTGGGCCCGGGCGCCACGCCGACAACCACTTCAAATTCCTTATTGAGGGCAGCGCTCGTTGGTTGCGTCGTGATCGTCAACGCCTTTTTCGCGAAGGTTGCGCTCACCGTGCATGCAGCCGTGATCGCCCCCGTCGTATACGTCGTCCCCGACAGCGAGCCGCCGCAGCCGCTGGCAGTGGCGTAGAACGTGGCATCCGACGGGCTCACCGTGAACGTCGTGGTACTGCCGTAATCCACATTCCGCGACGACGGTGAGATGGATCCGGAGCCGGTCGACGATGTCGAAACCGTGACCTGGTCGATCGCGAAGCTGGCGGTCACCGTGCAGGCGCCGGTCACTCCTCCCGACTTCCATTTCGTCGGGTCGGTCGCGTCCTGGGTGATGCCGTTGCAATTTGCCGTGGCGGTGACGGAATCCACGTGGTAATGCGCATTGGGCGTCACAAAGACGGTGGCCGAACCCAGATAGGACACTCCCTGGGATGCTGGCGTGATGCTGCCGTTGGCACCGGTCGATGGCGACGTCACCGCGGTCACGACGTAGTCATTGATCGCGAACGTGGCCGACACGGTGCAATCCCCCGTCACCGCGGCTGTCTTCCATTGCGTCGGGAAATTGGTGGCGTCCGGTTGCGTGACACCGCAGCCGCTCACCGCCGTCGTGTGGTAGCCCGTATTTGGCGTCACGGTGAAGGTGACCTGGCTATTGAGGGCGACCGTTTGCGGAGTATTCGGGCTCATGGAGCCGTTCGGGCCGGGGTTGGGAGTGACAACTGCCGTGCAACCGCTATTGATTGTCGTCGTGAGGCTGGACGGAGCGGACTTGAATTCAAATACGTCACCGTTGAACGAATTGCCGGCGAATGCCTGTCCGGACCATGTAAAGACGGCACAGGTATTTGTGAATGAAACCGAAACATTCATGGTCCAATTGCACGCGACGGGGCTGCAACCGGCCTTCATGACGCTTGGAATGTTTGCGACGCAGATCGAACCGGCCGGGACCGCAACCGTTTGGCCGAGGCTGTTTACCGTCGTGGCGGGGCATGCAACCTGATTGCCCCCGTTGGGAAACGTGGCGGTGACGCTTGTAAATTTCGGGGCGGTGGTCGGTGGCGAGAGGATGACCGTGTTGATGACCGAGTTGCCGTTGGGCGTCAGATTGCTGAACTTCGCCGTCAGCGCCGCAGGTGACGATGAAACCGTCGCCGGTGCCATCACCAGGCCGAAGATCTTCGCGGGCCCGGCAGCACTGGCAGTCAGCGCGAACGCGGCGAACGCCGACAGTATCAAGAAGCCCAGTGTCTTCCGCATGCTTTTCATCGACCACTCCTCATTCGACATGTCCGGAGTCCGGAAAATCCGGGGACCCGCACGACATGATTTGGACGCGAGGCGCAGTGCGCAAATATTGCGCCGCCAAGCTTCCCCAAGGCCTGCATTGGGACATTTGCGGAATTGCTTGTCAATCGGAATATTCGCATGACAACCGCATAGGAGATGCATGAATGGTGTGCATATCGTCGATAGGGTGGCTGCGTGGCCAAGATTTGCGTGATTTGGAGGCAATCCGTATTCGAATTTTCATCCGCATGTCGTGAACAACTCAAAGGCTCGACGCATGCGAAACATGATCGCTGGGAGTGCGAAGCCGAAATTTCATGGATTTTTTGCCGACAGTTGTGCACGACATTGGGAGTGCCGACAGCCGACGATGGATGTCGAAAAATTTTACGGACGAAGGCGCCGTGTCCTGCATAAACGACCAGACGGGCGGTGACTTGTGCGACGTGATACGCGCCGGGTTCAATCGTCCTCAGCGGAAATTCCAGGTCTGCTTTCTGTTCGCGCCAGCGGTGGCCGGGCTGCCGCCCTTGCGCGGGTGCCGGTGCTGCATGGCGGCATAATGTGGCGGAACGTCGCCCTCCGGAGGTCTCGCGATGCCCAGTCTCGAGTTGAACGTCAATGGCGGCCAGCGCACGGTTGATCTGCGTGATTTCGACGAGCCGCTGCTTTTCGTCCTGCGCAATCAACTCGGGTTGACCGGCGCGAAGTACGGTTGCGGCCTGGGCCAGTGCGGCGCATGCACGGTGCTCATCGACGGCGAGGCCAGGCGCTCGTGCGTGGTGCCCATCGGCGCCGCGGCGCGCAAGGCGATCGTGACCATCGAGGGCCTCGGAACGGTCGACAAGCCGCACCCGCTGCAGACGGCCTTCATTGCCGAGCAGGCCGCGCAGTGCGGATACTGTGCGACCGGCATGGTGATGTCCGCCGCGGCGCTGCTCGCGAAGAATCCGAAGGCGACGCGCGACGAGATCAAGCAGGGACTCGCGGGCAACCTGTGCCGCTGCGGCACGCATCAGCGGATTCTCAACGCGGTCATGCGCGCGTCAGGGGTAAGAGCATGAAAGCCCTGATGTCGCGCCGCGCGTTCCTGAAGTCGTCCGGCGGACTCGTCGTCGGATTCTCGCTGAGCCGGGTAGTTGGCGCGCAGCGAATGCCGGGCGCCGACAAGGCGCTCGGGCGTTCGCTCGACGCCGGCGAGGTCGATGGCTATCTTGCGATCAACGCCGACAGCAGCGTGACCATCTTTTGCGGCAAAGTCGACCTGGGGCAGGGACTTCGCATTGCGATCCGCCAGATGGCGGCCGAAGAACTGGGCTGTGCGGTGGACCGCATTGCGCTGATCGAGGGCGACACCGCGCTCACCCCGGACCAGGGTCCGACCGCCGGAAGCAGCGGCATCATGCGCGGCGGCGTGCAGATTCGCCAGGCCGCCGCGACGGCGCGCGAGGCGCTCGTGGGCATGGCGGCGGAAAGGCTGGGCAAGCCGCGCGCTGAGCTCGAAGCGGCTGGCAACGAAGTGCGGCCCAAGGCGGGTGGTGCGGGCGTTGGCTACGGCGAACTGGTCGGCGGCCGGCGATTCAGTCTCAAGCTCGATCCGAAGGCGCCGCTCAAGGATCCGGCGACGTACGCCGTGGTCGGCAAGCCGTTGCCGCGCCCGGACGTCCCCGCCAAGGTGACAGGGCAGCATCCGTTCGTGCACGACGTCGTGGTGGATGGCATGCTGCACGGCGCCGTGGTACGGCCGCCCTCGGTCGGCGGAAGGCTATTGGAAGTCGACGAGACCTCGATCAAGTCGATACCCGGTGCGCGCGTGGTTCGCGTGCAGGACTTCCTGGGCATCATCGCCAATTCCGAATGGGACGCGATGTCAGCTTCCCGGCTGCTGAAGGCGCGCTGGGCCGACGGCAGCGCGCTGATAGGCGACGCCGCCGTGCGCGCGTGGATGAAGGCGGGGCCTTTCGAGAGCGACGAGACGTTGGTGAAGAAGGGCGATGCGGTTGGCGCGCTTGCCGCCGCCGGCAAGAGGCTGTCTAGTGAATATTACTGGCCCATGCAGTCGCATGCGTCGCTCGGTCCGTCGTGCGCGATCGCCGACGTGCGCGATGGAAAGGCGACGATCTGGAGCGCGTCGCAGGCGACACACCGGTTCCGCGAGACGATCTCCCGCCTGCTCGGATTGTCCCGCGATGCGGTGCGCGTGATCTATGTCGACGGCGCCGGCTGCTACGGCATGAACGGGCACGACGACGCGGCGGCGGACGCGGCGCTTTTGTCGCGCGCCGTGGGCAGGCCGGTTCGCGTGCAATGGACGCGCGCGGATGAATTGGGCTGGGATCCGAAAGGCCCGCCGCAGCTGCTGGCGATCGAAGGCGCCGTGGGGAGCGATGGAATCATCGCCGCGTGGCGCACGCAGATGTGGCTGCCCAAGGCGACGGCCAGCCTCCCCAACATGCCGCTGCTCGGGCCGCAGGCGGCCGGCATGGTGCAGACGCCGGGAATCACCACCGGTCTCATCAGCCAGAACGGCAATCCGCCGTACGCGGTTGCGAATCAGGAAGTGGTGGTGCACTGGCTCAAGGACGCTCCGTTGCGCCCGTCGAACCTGCGCGCGCCGGGAAAGATCGCCAACGCCTTCGCGGTGGAGAGTTTCACCGACGAACTCGCCGCCGTCGCTCGCCGCGATACGCTCGAGTTCCGGCTGTCCGGTCTCTCCGACCCGCGCGGCATCGAGGTGGTGAGGCGCGCTGCTTCACTTGTTGGCTGGCAGGCGCGACCGTCGCCGGGGCCGGGAGGCACGGGTCGCGGCATCGCCTACGTGCATTACAAGAACAACGAGACCAATGTGGCGATAGCGATGGAGGTGGCCGTCGACAAGTACACGGGCACCATAAGCGTGCGGCGCGTCGGCTGCGCGCACGACTGCGGACTCGTCATCAATCCCGATGCCCTCAAGCAGCAGATCGAGGGCTCGATCCTGCAGACACTCTCGCGCACGCTGCACGAGGAAGTCCGGTTCGATCGCGCGCGCGTGACCAACGTCGATTTCGCGAGCTACCCGATACTGCGCTTTCCGGAAGTGCCGGAAATTTTGATCGACCTGGTCGTGCGACCGAACGAGCTGCCGCTGGGTGGCGGCGAAGCATCGACCACGCCGGTGCCGGCGGCGTTGGCAAACGCCGTGTACGACGCGGCCGGAATCCGGCTGCGCACCGTTCCGTTTACGCCGGAGCGCGTGCGCGCCGCGTCTGGGCAAAAGGACTCGCGCGAGTCTGGTGTGTAGCGTACAAAAACTGCGTTTCGTGAGGAAGAAATGATCGCTCACGATGGAAAATTATGCCAACGGCGTATGCCAAGGTCATAGTTTGATGGTAGGATCGCTCCCGCGTCCTCCCCGGAATCCACCGCGGGGAACGTGCGCGGCGAATACCTGACCGCGCAATGCAGTTCTGCGCATTCGCGGGAGTCCAGCAATGTTCGCCATCAGACAGTTTCTCCTGGCCAGCGTCGTGTCAGTGATCTCGATCACCGCCTTCGCGCACGGCGCCCAGCCCACCGTCGCGACGGCGAATTCGGCGGCCAAGCCGGTCAAATCCACCGACGCGCGCGACCTGACGATTGCCCTGATCGACCTCGCGTCTCGCTACAACGCTGCGTCACCGGGCGCAAAAGGGCAGCTCCTCGCACAGCTCATTGATGTAGCACACAAACGGCAGAATGAACTCGCGGGAACTGTCGATTTCGACCCTGCGGAAGTGCTGCGCGTCGCGATTCCCGACTCGGTGCGCGCCAACTTGCCCCCGCAAGCGATCCCGTTCCTCGAGGAATCGGCCGACGAGTCGGGCACCCTCGAGGTCTATCACGTCGACCATGTGAATCCCGCAAACGACTATTACGTGCATTACCTGACCAACGCGAAGGGCCGGTTCTCGCTCCACTTCGCCGGTGCAGCGCCGGATTACGTCACCGGGACCAAGGTCCGCGTTCGCGGAGTGAGGATCGACAGCGCGATCGTCCTCGCCGCTGGCAGCGACGTCACATTGACGGCCGCCTTGACCGCGGCGCTGCCCAACACGCTGGGCGTGCAGAAGACACTCACGATCCTGGTCAATTTTTCCGATGCGCCGACCCAGCCCTTCACCGTGGCCCAGGCGCAAAGCACCGTGTACGGCACGACGAGCAACTACGACTATGAGACGTCATATCAGCAAACGACGCTGAGCGGCGACGTGGCCGGATGGTTCACCATCGCATCGACCAGCACGACCTGCGACTCAAGCACCATCGCGAGCCAGGCGCAGAAGGCCGCGAGTTCTGCGGGCTTCGTCCTGTCGAATTACAACCGCTTCGTGTACGCGTTCCCTTCGAACACGTGCGGCTGGTGGGGCCTCGGGTCGGTCGGCGGCAACCCGTCGCAGGCATGGATCCAAACCAAGTATGGATTCTCGGTCGTGGTCATAGGCCACGAAATGGGCCACAACTTCGGGCTCTACCACTCGCACTCGCTCGACTGTGGCGCGCTCACTCTAGACGCCAACGCGGCGAACTGTACGGCGAGCGAATACGGCGACATATTCGACATGATGGGCGGCGGCAGCAGCCCCCCGCATTACAACGCATTCCAGAAGGAGCGACTGGGCTGGCTCAATGCCGGCATTTCGCCGCCCCTCATCACCGTGAACCCGCAGGCCGGAACGACCACGTACACGATCGCGCCGCTGGAAGACGCGCGCAACACTTCGCCCCGCGCGCTGAAGATCGCCCGCGGTGGCAGTTGCGCCGGGACCCAGGACTGGTTCTACGTCGAGGCAAGACAGGCAAAAGGATTCGACTCGTTCCTGTCCGGCAATACCAATGTCCAGACGGGCGTGGTGATCCACAAGGTGACGAACGGCGACGCGAACAGCAGCTACCTGCTCGACATGACGTCCGCGACATCCTCCTGGTCCGACCCGGCACTAGTCGCCGGCAGTACATTTACCGACCCGCTCACCGGTGTCACCATCATGCCGGTGTCCGTGGGCGGCACCGGGGCAACGATCAACGTCACGTTCGGCGCGACGGCCTGCACCCCGGCGGCGCCGTCGATCGCCGTGAATCCGACCGGCACGGTCTGGACCGCGGCCGGCTCCACGACCAGCTATTCCGTATCCGTCAAGAACATGGACAGCTGCGGCTGTGCCGCGACGACGTACGACGTGGGCGCCGGCGTGCCGACGGGCTGGAGCGCATCGAAAGCCCAGACAGCGAGTGTGAGCCCGGGCAGCACGACGACGTCTTCGATCGCGATCACGACCGCGGCGGGGGCGACGCCCGCCTTCTATCCGGTCACCCTGAACGCCGTGAACGATTCGGCGCCCACAATGGTCGCGGCGGCCAGCGGCACCATCGCCATCGCGAGCGCGCCCGGCGTCGCGGTGACTACCAATGCAGCCACCTACACGCGGCCGACGAAGCGAAACCAGACCGTCTACGCGTCGATCACGACCACCGTGACCAGCAGCGGAAGTGCAGTTGGGGGCGCCGCAGTCAACGTAAGGGTCACCAACCCGACAGGGGCCGTCACGACCTACTCGGCGACCACCGGCAACACCGGCACGGCCGTCGTTTCGTATCCGATCAAATCTCTCAGCGGCGTGGGAAGCTACGCCGTGAACAGCACGGGCACGATCGGCGGGATGAGTCAGACCGCGAGCACCAGCTTCACCGTGAAGTAGCGGGACCTTTCCACATTCGAAAAAAGGCCCGGCCAAAGCCGGGCTTTTTCTTAACCGCGCCCGCGCACGTGGCATGATTCGCCACAATGACTTTGTTCGGGCCACCATGACCAAAATCAAAGCTGCTCCATTTGTGCCGGGCCATGTCGCCGTCCTCGGCGCCGGTGCCGTCGGCAGTTTCTTCGGCGCAATGCTCGCCAGCGCGGGCGTTGCCGTGACGCTGGTCGCGCGTCCCCAGCACGCCGAGGCGATCGCTCGTGACGGCCTGAGAGTCCTGCAGGGTGGTCAGGAATGGCAGGCAAAGGTAAACGTCGCGACCGACGTGTCGGCGGTGTCGGACGCCGATCTCGTGCTGGTGTCGGTCAAGAGTCCCGACACGACGAGCGCCGCGCAGTCGCTGTTGCCGCACTTGCGCGACGACGCGCGCATCGCCAGCCTGCAAAATGGCGTCGACAACGCTGCGCGCATCGGCGGCGTGTTGCCGCACCCCGTCTACGCAGCCGTCGTCTACGTCGGCGTGCAGATGGACGGTCCGGGACGCGTCCGGCACCTGGGGCGCGGCGACCTCGTCATCGGCCGACCGCGCGCGCTCGTCGGGCGCGGCGATGCCGACCGCGATCTCCGCGGCATTGCATCGATGTTCGTGGCAGCGGGAATCCCGTGCGTACATGCGCCGGACATCGACGCCGCACTGTGGACAAAGCTTGCCCAGAACTGCGCGCTCAACGCGATTTCCGCACTGGGGCGCGCGCCCTACGGCAGGATGGCGCAGATTTCGCCGGTGCGCGGCATCGTCGAAGCCGCGGTGCGCGAGGTGGTGGATGTCGCGCGCGCCGACGGAGTGTTACTGGACGCCGACGCGCTGATTGCATCGACTTGGTCGCTCACAGTCGCGATGCCGAAGCAATTCTCGTCGACGTCGCAGGACGTCGAACGTGGCAAGGTAACCGAGATCGACGCGCTCAACGGCTTTGTCGCCGAACGCGGCGCGAGCCTCGGCGTGCCGACGCCGGTCAACGCAACGCTGCACGCACTGGTCAAGCTGCGTGAGCCGGATGTTTCGCTCGGCGCGTAGGCGCGCGGAAGGCTGAAGCAACGCGCCGGTCGTGTTGCCGGCACGCATGATTGAACGTACCATCGACCATGGTAGCCGGGCAGTAGCCAACCAATTCTGCGGGGAATCCCAATGCGTCACGTTCGCGCGGTATCGTCTGCGCCTTTCTTCGGAGCGGACAAAGGCCGCTCGACCCGAAGCGCACTTCCGCTGGCCATCACGATCGTGCTGGCGTCGTTCGTCGGGATCACGTGGGCCCCGGATGCGGCGCAAGGCGCGGGCGGCGAAGCCACGGCCATTGCCGCGGCGGTGGCGCCTGTGCCGCAAACCTTGGCGGCCGGTGTCGCCCCGCGCACCGGCAACCGGAGGGACGCGACGCCGTCGTCATTGTTGCTTGCTGCCAATGCGACACCGGTGCCCAACGCGTCATCGCTGAACTCGGCGTCGCAAAGGCTGCATACGTCCGCGGCCGCGCCACGCGCGACGGACGCGGGATTCGCGGGAACGACAGCCATGCCGGACACGGCTTACCGCAGCCCGGGTGACGTACACAAGATTTCGGTTGGCGATCCCCGCCTTGTGCCAAGCATCGTGGCGCAGGGCGGTCGCGTGATCGGCGACTATGGCAGTTCGGTGCTGCTCGAGGTGACCGGCGCGCTTGCGAAGAACTTGGCGAACCAGCGCAGCGTCCAGTTGGTCGACGAATACAATCTCGTCCTGCTCAATTCCGGTGCGCTGGACACCAGCACTCCGTCCGCCAAGGCGCTGCGCGCAGCGACAGGTTCCGCCCCCGGCAAGCGGATGCATCTCATCCAGTTCGTCGGAACCATCCGTCTGGAGTGGTATCAGGCGCTGGTCGCGACGGGCGTTCGCATCGTCACCTACATCCCGCACAACGCATACCTCGTCTACGGCGACGCGCAGACGGTGCAGGCCGTGCAGAAATTGGCCGCCGACAGCGCGATTGCGGCTTGGGACGGGGCCTACACGGCGGCGCACCGCCTGGACCCGGCCATCACCTCGTCGGCAGCCGCCCGATCGGGCGGCAAGGAAGTCGCTGCCGACGGCAGGAAGATGGCCGAGACCAACCTGTCGGTCAACGGCAACGAACAGTTCACCATCCAGATGGTCGACGATCCGGACGAGAACGCGAAGACGCTTTTACTGATCGAGCAATTCAGGCTGGAACCCGTCATCAAGGAAGACCGGATGCTCGGCTACCTGAACGTCAGGGTGGCATTGCCGTCGGAAAAGGTCATCAGTCAGATCGCCGAGCGCGTCGACGTGGTATCGATCCAGCAATGGATCACGCCAAGGAAGCGCGACGAGCGCCAGAACATCATCATCACTGGCAACGTGCCTGGTGGCGTTCCGCCGCCGACCGACTACCTGGCGTATTTGGCGGGCAAGGGCTTCTCGGTCACCACCCCGGCGAGTTTCGCGGTCAATCTCTCGGACAGCGGAGTCGACAATGCGACCACGACGCCCAATCACTTCGCGCTGTACACCTCAGGCAATCCGGCCAGTCCCGCCAACAGCCGCGTCATCTACAACCGGCTGGTCGGCACGCCCAATACCGGCAGCACGTTGCTGGGTTGCGACGGCCACGGCAACCTCAACTCGCACATCATCGGCGGATTTGTACCCACCGGCACCGTCGGCGGCGTCAACTTCGGCGCCTCTCCCCACGCCGATGCCTCCGGCTTCCGCTACGGCCTGGGCCTGGCACCTTTCGTCAAGGTCGGCTCGTCGGTGATTTTCGACCCCGACACCTTCACGTCGCCGAACTACTCGACGCTCGAATCTCAGGCCTACAACAACAGCGCGCGCATCAGCAGCAACAGTTGGGGCAGCAGTTCCAACACGTATACCGTTGACGCGCAACAGTACGACGCGCTGGTGCGCGACGCGCAGCCCGCGGGGTCGCCGTTTCCGGTCGCCGGCAACCAGGAATACGTCATCGTGTTTGCCGCGGGCAATGCCGGACCGGGGGCGGGCACGGTGGGTGAACCGGGAACGGCCAAGAACGTCATCACCGTCGGGGCGGCGGAAAACGTCAATGCCTTCGGCGCGGCGGACAACTGCGGCATCGACGATACGGGCGCCAACAGCGCCAACGACATCATCTTTTTCTCGAGCCGAGGCCCCACGGCGGATGGACGGCGAAAGCCCGACATCGTGGCGCCCGGCACGCACGTGACGGGAGGCGTGGCGCAGGCAAGCCTTGCCCTGCCGGCGGGCAGCGGCACCGGCGCGCAGACCGCCTGCTTCAGCGGCGGCGGTGTTTGCGGCGGGGTGGCGCCGAGCAACTTCTTTCCCGCAGGCCAGCAGTGGTACACGGCGTCGTCGGGCACCAGCCATTCGACTCCGGCCATCGCTGGCGTCGCCGCGCTGATCCGGCAGCACTTCCTCAACCTTGCGCTGTCGCCGCCGAGTCCCGCGATGACCAAGGGACTGATGATGAATTCCGCGCGTTACCTCAATGGCGTCGGGGCCAACGACACGCTGCCCTCGAACAACCAGGGCATGGGCGAAGTCAGCCTGAACAGCTACTTCGATGTCTTCGCCACCGCGCACTCGATGCACGACCAGTTGCCGGGGGAAAAATTCACGGCGTCCGGCCAGCAGCGGGTGATTACAGGTACTGTCGCCGACGCCGCCAAGCCCCTGCGTGTGACGCTGGTCTGGACCGATGTTCCCGGACCGACCTCGGGCAGCGCGTTCGTCAACGATCTTGACCTGGAGGTGTCCGTCGGCGGCAACACCTACAAGGGCAACGTCTTCAGCGGCGCGTTTTCCGCCACCGGCGGCACGGCGGACACGCGCAACAACGTCGAAAGCGTTTTCATACCGGCCGGTGTGACCGGTTCGCTGGTCATCAAGGTCAAGGCGACGAACATTGCCGGCGACGGCGTGCCCGGCGACGCGAATCCCCTCGACCAGGACTTTGCGCTCGTCGCGTACAACGTCACGGAGGCACCGCTTCCCGTGCTGAGCGGCGGCGCGACGCTGATCACGGCCGAAAGCTGCAGCGCGGCCAACAACGCGATCGACCCGGCCGAAACGGTGACGGTCAACTTCGACCTGTCTAACATCGGCACCGCCAACACGACCAGCCTGGTGGCCACGCTGCTCGCGACGGGTGGCGTCACGTCGCCCAGTGGGGCGCAAAACTACGGCATCCTGACGGCCGGCGGCGCAGCCGTCACCCGGCCGTTCACATTCACCGCGTCGACGACCTGCGGACAGACGCTCACGGCCACGCTGCAGCTGCAGGACGGCGCGACCAACCTCGGCACGGCCACCTTTACCTTCCTCACCGGCGCGCTCGGCGCCAATGTGACGGCGACCTATTCGACCGGGAACATCGCTCTGGCGATACCTGACAACGGTTCCGTGGAAATTCCGTTCACCGTGACCGACACCGGAGTCATCTCCGACGTCAACGTCAAGGTACGAGGCAACCACACGTACGACGGCGACCTCGTGTTCGAACTCGTGGCCCCCGACGGAACGATCGTCCCGCTCGCCACGGGCCGCGGCGGAAGCGGCGACAACTACGGCAGCGGCACCAACGATTGCACCGGCACGCCGACCATCTTCGACGATTCGGCGGCCACGGCCATTTCAGCCGGTGTTGCCCCGTTCGGCGCCAGCTACAGGCCGGAGTCTCCGCTGTCCGTTCTCAACGGCAAGTCGCCTGCCGGACTATGGAAACTCCGGGCGAGCGACACGGCGACGCAGGACACGGGGACCCTGGGATGCGTGCAACTCGAAATCACGCGGCAACGGTTCGTGTGCTGCGGGGTGGCGGGCACTCCGCAGATCGCCACGAGCGGTGCGGCGGTGATCACGGCGGAAAATGCGGTTCCGCCCAACAACTCGCCGGATCCGGGTGAAACAGTGACGGCGAATTTTCCGCTGATCAATACGGGAGACGGCAACACGACCAACCTGGTGGCCACGCTGATGAATTCGGGCGGCATCACGCCGGTCACGAGTTCGCAAAGCTACGGGGTGGTGGTGGCCGCGGGTCCCATCGTTTCCAAGCCCTTCACGTTCGTGGCAGCGGGGGCGTGCGGCGCTCCGATCACCGCGACGTTCCACCTGCAGGACGGCGTGCAGGACCTGGGCAACGTCACCTACCAGTTCACGCTGGGGACCACGGTCAGCAACAGCCTCACGTTCTCGAACGCGACCGCGATCGCGATTCCCGGATCGGGTACCGGCGCGTCCACCGGGGCGCCGGCATCGCCCTATCCGTCGACCATCACCGTGTCCGGCGCGCCCGCGAACATCAGCAGGATCACGGCGACGATCTCCGGGTTCAATCACACGTTCCCCGACGACGTCGACCTGCTGCTGATGTCGCCGACCGGCCGCGCGATGATCATCATGTCCGACGCCGGCAGCGGGACCGATGCCGTCAACGCCAACATCACGCTCGACGACCTCGCCGGAGCGCCGATTCCCGATGGCGGCCCCATCGTCACTGGTACCTACCAGCCTGGGAATTTCGCCACCGTGCAGGACCCATTCCCGGCTCCCGCTCCTGCCGGTCCCTACCTGTCGCCGCAGCCCGGGGGCGCCGACACGCTGACTTCCGCGTTTGCCGGTGCGGCGGGCGGCAACCCCAACGGCGTGTGGAGCCTGTATGCCGTGGACGACGCCGCCACCGATTCGGGAAGCATCGGCGGCGGCTGGTCGCTCACGCTGACCACGTCGACGAACGTCTGCAGCGTCACGCCGGCGCTCGCGCTCGTTTCGTCGCATACGCGCAGGGTGCACGGCGTGGCCGGCACCTTCGACATGCCGTTGTCGCTGGTGGCGACCAACCCGACCACGGAAACGCGGCAGGGCGCGGCGCATACCGTCGTGCTGACGTTCAACACGGCGATCACGGGCGCCACGGTGACGGTCACGGAAGGCACCGCGACCGCGGGTGCGCCGACCTTCAGCGGCAACGACGTGATCGTCCCGCTCTCGGGTGTCGCGAACAAGCAATACGTGACGCTTTCGTTGACCGGAATTTCCGATGCGGGGGGCGGCACGGGCGGCTCCGGTTCGGTGCGCATCGGCTTCCTGTTCGGCGACGTGAACCTGACCCGCCAGGTGACCGTGGCCGATGTGGGCATCGTCAATGCGGCATTGCTGCAGCCCGTGACCAATGCCAACTTCGTCCTCGACGTCAATGCGGACGGGAAGCTGACAGTCGCGGACAAGGGACTTGTCAACGCGAATCTCCTGAACAAGCTGCCGGCGCCCTAGTGACTGCCGGGCCACCGAGCGCCGTCGACCGCTAAGGCTCGGGGCGCAGCGCCGGTACGCGGCCAATCGTGCTGAGCATGGTCCGGTCGCCGCGGTGAATGGGGACCGAGTCCGCGCCGCGCGCATGGAGCAACGGCGCGCCCTCGGCAGGAAGCCCGGGAGTCTCGTCGTCGACGGCGAATTCGCTGCCTCCCGCGTCGGAGCCGATCTCGACGCCGACCACGATTCCTTCGGGCGGGACCGTGTGGACGACGATCGTGCCGGTCGCAGGTGACGCGCCGCCCACGACGAACTCGCCGACCGACACGAGCCGGGGATCGAACTCCATGCCGAAGCGCAGACGCATGACGACCGCACCGCGCGGCGAATGCAGTTCCACGCGCAGCAGCGATCGCTTTCCGCGCGGCTCCACGGCGGCGATTCGCGCCTCGGGAAACGCAAGCGAGGTCGGTGCCGCATCGGCGGCCGTGCGGGTTGCCGGCGCGTCGTCGCGACCGATGGCGAGCGAGGGTATCGCCACCTTTCGCCAGACCGCGACGCCATGCAACGGCTCCGGCGCCACCTCGCCCGGCATCTCGACGAGCCAGCGGGCCCGTGCCTCGCCGCGATCCATCTGGTACACGAAAGTGAGCGGGCGGGGGGCATCTGCGGTGAAGACCGGCACGACGAAGACCGCGCCCGCCGCAGCCAGCGCGACCGCCATCGACGTGCCGGCAAGCTTGAGAGACCAGCGCGACAAGACCAGGAGCGGAAGCAACGGCGCCGATGCGGCCGCCACCAGTATCGCCACGCCAAACAGCGTGCCCGAACCCATTCCTTCAACGAGTTCCAGCGCGAACGGAAATATCAATAGCGAGATCGTCACCAGCGGCACGATTACGGCCGGCGGAGAGTCCGCGGTGTTTCGGCGGATCCACGACGCGCTGCCCGTGAGGGCCGCAATGGCCGCGGGACCTGCGAACAGGTAGGCGGCGCCAGGAAGTAGAAACGCCGCGCCGATCCCAAGCAGGGACAGGTCGATCCAGACGCCTGTCCAGGCCGCGGCACTGCGAATCCGCCCGCGCCCCAGCGTCCCGCACAGCGCAACCGCGGCAAATCCCGACGCCCATGCGGCCAGCACGATCCAATGTTCACTCGCGGGCCAGGCCGCGTATTCGAGCCGAGAGGCAACGATGCGCGAGACGGCAAATCCCGCGAGCCCCGCCAGAATCATCGGCAGCAGGCCGACGCCGAGCGCCCATGCCAGCTCGCGGACGGTGACTCGACTGGCGCGCCGCTGCAACACCGCGAGCGCGCAAAGTAGCAGGAACACCGTCACGGCGATCGGCGCGTTGAGCACCTCGGGCCAGCGAAGGACCGCGAGCGTGAGCACGTCGAAGTAACTGGCGTTGCCGGTTGCTTCCGCGAGCCCGTTGACGGCAATCTCCCGGGTCACGCCGAGCGCGGTGTCGCCCATGTGCTGCAGCGTACGGTCCGGGACGTTGTCCACGCAATTTTGCGGCGTGTGGTACTGCGCCGGATCGCCGATGAATGCCGCGGCCATTCCCCTGATGCCGGCATGCTTGAAGACCGTGAAATTGGTGCCGTTGGGCAGGCGCTGGTAAACGGAAAAATAGACCGAGCTGGTCGAGGGGCGAGGCACCGCGCGGGCGTAGGCATCGACGACCGCGCGGTTGTCCTGGCTGGTCTCGAACATGAGCGTGCGGCCGCTGCTTCCACGGGCCTCGAGCACCAGCACCGACGCGTAGTCCGCGGCCTTGTGCCGCCGCACAAAGGCCTCGGCGCCGAGCAATCCGACCTCCTCGCCGTCGTCGGCGAGGAACACGACAGGGAAGCGCGGCGTCGGCAGCGTGCGCATCGCACGCGCCACCTCGATGAGCGTGGCGACACCGGCGGCGTCATCGCCCGCGCCGGGACCGGCCGGTACCGAGTCGTAATGCGCGTTGAGGATTACGGCGGGGCCCGGCTCGCTGCCAGGCAGTGTCGCGACGATGTTCTGGACCAGCGCACAGGAGCCGGTCGGCGCGCACGACAGGTCGCTCTCCAGCTCCGGTGAATAACCGAGCGCCCGAAACTCCGCGATGACACGGTCACGAACGATTGCGTGCTGCGACGAGCCGATCGGGTGCGGGATGCTGTCGCCCGCCAGTCGCTGCAGGACGCCGCGCGCGCGTCCCACAGAATAGACGTCGGGGGGCGCGGATTCCGGCAGCGCCGTCGGCCCCCGGGATGCCGCGAACGTCGCAACCAATACCAGCGCAACCAACGCGATGGCGACCACGAGCCGACTGACGGGAGGGAGCGGGGCGCCGGACACGCCCGGGATTGTAGCGGAGCCGGTTGTCCGGCCAGGGTCGCCGTGCCACACTATCCTTTTGTCACTAACCGTAAAACGAGGCTTCCATGAAACTGCGTCACTTGCTTGCGCTGGGATTCGTCGGCGCCATCGCGGCCAACGCTGTCCTTGCCCAGGAAATCAAGTTCTTCCGCATCGGCACCGGCGGCACCGCCGGCACGTACTACCCGATCGGCGGACTGATCGCCAATGCCATATCCAACCCGCCCGGCTCGCGCGAATGCGACAAGGGAGGCAGTTGTGGCGCGCCCGGCGTGGTGGCCACGGCGGTGGCGTCCAACGGCTCGGTCGCCAACATCAACGGCATCCAGTCCGGCCAGCTCGAGTCCGGGTTTACGCAGTCGGACGTCGCGTACTGGGCGTTCACGGGTACCGGCGTCTACGAGGGCAAGCCCAAGGTCGGCGACCTGCGCCTCATCGGCAACCTGTATCCGGAAACGATTCACCTCGTCGCGCGCAAGGGGGCCAATATCAAGAGCGTGGCGGACCTGAAAGGCAAGCGCGTGTCGCTGGACGAACCGGGCTCCGGGACTCTCGTCGACGCGCGCATCATCCTCGCCGCGTACGGCCTCACGGAGAAGGACATCACCGCCGAGTACCTGAAGCCCAACCAGGCGGGCGACAAGATCCGCGACGGCGGCCTCGACGCGTTCTTCTTCGTCGGCGGCTACCCGACCAGCGCGATCTCGGAACTTGCGTCGGCCGGCGGCGGCATCGACCTGGTGCCGGTGACCGGACCGGAAGTCGACAAGATGCTCAAGCAATACGGTTTCTTCTCCGTCGACAACATTCCCGCGAACACCTACAAGGGCGTGGGCGACGTGAAGACGATTGCGGTCGGCGCGCAATGGGTCACGTCGGCGAAGCAGCCTGACGCGCTGATCTACGAAATCACCAAGGCCACGTGGAACGACAACACGCGCAAGTTGCTGGACTCGGGTCACGCCAAGGGCAAGGCGATCACCAAGGCCAGCGCCACCGCCGGCGCCGGCATCCCGTTCCATCCGGGCGCCGAGAAGTACTACAAGGAAATCGGGCTCATCAAGTAGAAAGCGCGCGCCTGCGCGTGCCGAATCCAACGGGGCCGGAGCACACTTCCGGCCCCGTTTTCAATGGCGCGGCGGCCGCGCGCCTTCGCAAGGACGATCCATGCAGTCGATCGAAATAGCAAAGACCCGCGAGCTCGAGCAGAAGTTCGATCCGGAGATGCGCTTCCGCCCGATCCGGAGTTCGGCGGCGCTGCTCGTCACCGCGCTGCTGATCGTCCTGTCGTGCTTCCATTACTACACCGCCGGCTTTGGCCTCCTGCGCGAGACCACGCATCGCGGCGTCCACCTGGCGTTCGTGCTGGGACTCATCTTCCTGGTGTTTCCGCTGCGCAAGCGCATGCTGGAGCACCCGCCCAAGCCGGGTCTCGCGACGCCCGGCGGCGTGCCGTTGTACGACTGGATGTTCGCCGTCGCGATCGCGCTGTCCGTCCTCTACATTCCTTACATCTACGATGACCTTGCGTTTCGCGTCGGCAACCCGAATTCGCTCGACGTCGCGATGGGCACGGTGCTCGTCGTGCTGCTGCTGGAAGCCACCCGCCGAAGCATGGGCTGGCCGCTGCCGGTCATCGCGCTGCTGTTCATGGCCTATGCGCTCGGCGGCGCCTACTTTCCTGGCCTGCTGCGCCACTCCGGAGCGTCGTGGCCCAGCCTCATCAATCATCTCTACCTGACGAGCCAGGGCATCTACGGCATCGCGGTCGGCGTCGTCGCCACGTACGTGTTCCATTTCGTGCTTTTCGGCGTCCTCGCCACGGCCATCGGCCTCGGTCAACTCTTCATAGACATCGCTTCGGCCATCGCAGGGCGCTATGTGGGCGGGCCGGCCAAGGTGTCGGTGTTCGCCTCCGCGATGTTCGGCATGCTGTCCGGATCGTCGGTGGCCAACGCGGTGACGGTCGGCTCGCTGACCATTCCCGCGATGATCCGGCTGGGCTATCCGCGGCACTTCGCTGGCGGGGTCGAGGCGGCCTCGTCCACGGGTGGACAGATCACGCCGCCAATCATGGGCGCGGCGGCGTTCCTGATGATCGAATTCCTGAACCTGCCGTACTCGACCATCATCATCGCCGCCATCGTTCCCGCGTTCATGCACTTCTTCGGCGTGTTCATGCAGGTCCACTTCGAGGCGAAGAACAAGGGGCTGCGCGGGCTCACCAGGGAAGAACTGCCCGACCTGCCGAAGACGCTGCGCGCCAACTGGCCCACGCTGATTCCGCTGCTTCTGCTCATCGGCATCATCGTGCAGGGAAACACGCCTTACCTGGCGGCGTTCACCGGCATCTCGTCGTGCATCCTGGTCGGGCTGTTCACGTCGAGGACGAACACCACGCGACTTCAATACGTGGCGCTGGTCGCTTCGCACGCGATCCTTGTTGCACTGATCACGCGGCAGTTCGGCGGCTACGGAGTGTGGGTGTTTGTCGCGATGGTCGTCGCCGCGCCGTTCCTGCATCGCGCGATCGGCCGCGAATCGCGGATCGGCGGCAGGGCGATCCTGGTCGCGTTCGAAATCGGCGCCAAGTATGCACTGGCCGTGGGCGCGGCGGCGGCCACGGTCGGCATCGTGATCGGCGTGGTGACGCTCACCGGAGTGGGCTTCAAGCTCTCCTACATCGTGACGTCGGCAGCGCAAACGCTCGCGAGCGGCGTACTGGCGGTACTGCCCAACGGCTGGGCCGACATGAAGACGCTCACGCTCATTGCGGCGCTGATCATGACCGGGCTGGTCTGCATCCTGATGGGGTGCGGCGTGCCGACGACCGCCAATTACATCATCATGGTGACGGTGGCCGCGCCCACGCTCGGGCTGCTCGGCGTGCAGCCGCTGGTCGCGCATTTTTTCGTCTTCTATTACGGCGTTCTCGCGGACATCACGCCGCCCGTGGCGCTCGCCGCCTACGCCGCCGCCGGCATGGCGGGTTCCGACCCGTTCAAGACGGGCAACACTGCGTTCAGGCTGGGCTTGGGCAAGGCGCTGGTGCCGTTCGTGTTCGTGTTCGCGCCTTCGCTGCTGATCATGGTCAGCGGCTTCTCATGGACCGAGTTCGCCGTGGCTTTCGTCGGCTGCGTGCTCGGCATCACGTTCCTGTCAGCGTCGCTGTCGAATTACTTCCTGACCCGCATGCGGATGTGGGAGCGGCTGGTGTGCGGCTTCGCGGCCATCCTGATGATCGCGCCCGGCATCATCAGCACTGCAATCGGCATTGCGCTGGTGATGCCGGTAATTTCGCGGCAGATCGCGGCGGCGCGGCGCGTGCGCGCCAACGCCTGACGGCTCCGCTTCGGGCGCACGGCCCGGCCCGATGGCTGCCGCGCAAGGCGGCGATTGTCCAAAATGCGGGAAACGTTGCCGCCGGTCAGCTCCAATGTAACGGTGTCCGTGCCAAATCGCGGCGGTCGCCTGCGAAATTTCGTTTGCCGCGCACGCACGAATTGAAATGAGACTCGATCGCAAATTCCGACGATCCGCGAAAGGCGCCGGACTGTTGCGCGCCGATCAGACGTTTCATCGCCGCCCACGATGATTTGATCCACGTCAACGGTGGGGGCTTTTGAAACTCGTACTCTTTGCGACATTGAAACAATTTTTTACGCAGTGAACGCAGTACCACGCAGTAACGGGGATTTCGACCGGCGCGCCGGTCGCGGCAATGTGGGAAAACGAGGGAGTTCCTCATGCGATTCAAGTCAATCATCGCGGCGGCCGGGTCCCTGGCCGCCATTTTTATGTTCTCCGCGGCTCCGGCACTTGCGCAGGAACAGAAATCCAGCGACACGGTTCCGGTATGCGTGACCTGCCATGAGAATTCGAACCGAACGATCTTGCTCACCGGGCACGGTGCGCAAAACGACGCCAACGGCTCGTCGTGCCAGGCATGCCACGGCGATGCGACGCTGCATTTGCAGGACCCCGTCAAGAACAAGCCGGCGAACGTGCTTGCGTCCAAGGTCGCGACCGCTGCCGAGAAATCGGCCGTCTGCCTGACCTGCCACGGCGGCCAGCGGCAACTCGAGAACTGGTCTGTGGCAAAGCATCGCAAGGTCGATGTGACGTGCGTCAACTGCCACTCGATCCATGGCACCCAGTCGGCGAGCAACAACAGCGAGATCAAGCGCACGCAGTTTGCCGCCGCGCCTTACACGACAACGGCCCGGCAGCTCGCCTACAAGACGTGCGTCGAGTGCCACCGCGACGTGCGTGCCGAAATCCTGAAGCCATCGCACCATCCGATCATCGAAGGCAAGGTTGGCTGCCAGGACTGCCACGACCCGCACGGCGCGCTGCAGAAGGCGAGCCTCCGCAACGAGTCGATCCCCGATCTTTGCGTCAGCTGCCATGCCGACAAGCGCGGACCGTGGATCCACGAGCATCCGCCGGTGATGGAAAACTGCGCGACCTGCCACACGCCGCACGGCTCGGCGCACAAGGGCCTGCTCGCGCAGAAGCCGCCGGCGCTGTGCGCCGACTGCCACCCGGGCGGCCATACGCACGGCATCTACGACGGTCGCGGGACGCTGCCCAACGTACTGCCGTCCAACATTCGCTTCGAAGGCAGCGGTTGCGTCGGTTGCCACCGGCAGATTCACGGCAGCAACGCGCCGGCATCCGCCTACGGCCAATTCTTCCTTCGCTGAACTAGGGGACAGTCATGAGAGTCAAGCTTATTGCCCTGATCGTGGCCAGCCTGTTCGCCGAAGGCTCCGCCTGGGCCGCCGACGACTTCCTGTGGAGCGGGTCGCTCGAGGCCGGCGGTCGCGGCACGAACATCGACGGCGCCAATCGCAACGGCGGGGTCGGACCCAGCACCATCTCTTCATCGCCAGCGCTGCCTACGCCCTTCGTCGGCCCGCCTGACGACGCGAAGGCTCAGGAATACCAGGACATCCGCAGCGCGGCGATCGGCGTGGTCGACGTGCGCGGCAGCAGCCGTGCGAGTTACCTGCGGATATTCGGCGAGGAATTCGGGCGCGACGACCAGTTCATCAACATCGTCGGCGGCGGCTACGGGGTGTGGAAGGCATCGATCTACAACAACAACATACCGCACAACTACTCGTTCAACGCACTGACGCCGCTGGACGGCATCGGCGGAACGCGTCTCATCGGGCCCGGCCTGCCCTATCCGCAGGCGCCGAACCCGAACAACTGGTACGAATTCAACTATGGCACCCAGCGCAACACGTGGGGTGGCAACGCGGAGTTCTCCAACAAGACGCCATGGTTCATCCGCGCCGACTACAACGAGGTCAAGACAAACGGCGTCAAGCCCGGCAGCGGACAGCTCGGTACGGGTTCGGGCAACGGCCTGATCGAGCTCGGCATGCCCGTCGACTACAAGACGCAGAACACGACCATCGAAGGCGGCTACAACACCAAGCAGTACGGCTTCAAGGTCGCGTTCATCGATTCCAAGTTCACCGACGCCAACGACACGGTGCAATGGACGAACTTCTACATGCGCAGCGGCCTGGACATGTCGCTGCTGCCGCCCGACAACGAGCTCAAGAAGTGGACCTTGAACGGGTATGTCAAGCAGCTGCCGTGGGATTCGGCGATCCTCGCGCGATTTACGCAAAGCAAGCTGACCAACAGCGTGGGACTCGATTCGCTCGCCTACACGTCGAGCCTGAAGCCGACGCAACTCACGCCGAGTGGCCAGACCATTCCGCCGGGGGTAGGTTACCTCGCCACGCAGCCCGATGCGTCGACGTTCAACGGCAACATCAAGACGACGACCGCCAATGTGGCATGGAACGCGAACCCGATGGCTCAGCTCGACACGAGGGTCTACTACGACTACTACGACCTCAAGAACGACTCGACGAGCGTGTCGTACGCAGCAGGGTCGCTGCCGGCCGGCCGTGCGCCGTGCGTCAGCGGGCCGAACACGAGTGCGACCCCGCCTCAACCGATACCCCAGTTCTGCATGAACGCAGAGCCGGCCGGCGAGCTGTACCATTTCACGAAGAACTCGGCTGGATTCGATGCGGGGTGGGCGTTCGACCGCAACAACAAGCTGCTCGGCGGGTTCGACTGGATGAAGGTCGAGCGCGACCTCGAGCCGGCGCCCGTCACAAACGACTACCGGTACTGGATCGAGTATCGCAACAACGGCGGCTGGGAAAACCTGACCGGAAGGCTCAAGTACGAGTACCTGCAGCGCCGCTCGGACCTCGATCCCAGCTTCAACAACAACGGCGTCGCGACGCCGGCGCAGGTCCCGTACTACTTCACGGCCTATGACGTCTCGAACTTCGACCGCAACATGGTCAGGTTCAATATCGACTGGACGCCGATGCCGCTGCTGCTCGTCGGACTCGGCGCGACCTGGCGCGACACCAACTACAGGGACAACTACTACGGCCGGACCAACGACCACAGCCAGCAATACGACCTGACGGCGGCATGGGGCGACGACAAACTCCGGATCACCGGCATCGGCAATTGGGGCAAGGTCAAGTTCGAGCAGGATTACCGCAACACCGCCACGGTGAACGGCGTCCCCGGGGATCCGCTGCCCAGTGGCCCGACGAACGCCACGAACTTCAACTGGGGCACCGAGAACACGCAGGACGGATGGATGGCCGCCGTGCTGGTCGACTGGGCGCCGACCGACAAGCTGGCGTTCACGACGTCCTACGCTTACGGGAAGACCGGCGGGGGTGTCGACTTCAACTCTGCTTACTACGGTCCTCCCTGTCCCGCCGCAGGGTGCGCCGGCGGATTCACGCCTCCGGGAGGCACGCCCGGCCCGCTCGTCAACTACATCACCGACAACACGACGCTGCAGCGCTTCCAGATCAAGGGCACCTACAATTACAACAAGAACTGGGGCTTCGCCGCCGGGTACGCGTACGAGAAGTACGATTACAGCGACGGGCAAATGGCGGGTTATTCGAGCTTCTACCCGTACTTCCAGAACCTCGGCGGCAGCAACATCAGCTGGTATACGGGCGCTTTTGCGAATCCCAGCTACACGACGAACCTGGTCTGGATGACGGTCACCTACAAGTTCGATCCGCCGCCGCAGGTCTTCGTTGCGCAGAAGGTCGCGCAGGCGCCCGCGCCGGTGGTGGCCCCGCCGCCACCGCCGCCGCCGAAGCCTGCCCCCGCGCCGGCCCCGGCACCGCAGGTGCAGAAGATCACGCTGGATTCGAAAGTGCTCTTCGACTTCGACAAGGCAGTGTTGAAGCCTGAGGGCAAGGCGGCGATCGACGGCCAGGTCCTCGGCAAGCTGGCGCAGATCCAGAAGCTGGAAGTCGTTCTGGTCACCGGCCATACCGACCCGATTGGCACCGAGAAGCACAACCAGGGGCTGTCCGAGCGGCGCGCCGATGCCGTGCGCGACTACCTGGTGAGCAAGGGCGTTCCGAAGGACAGGATCGAGACGCTCGGCATGGGTGAGAAGCAGCAGCCTCCGGGGCTGGTCTGCGAGCAGAAGAACCTGTCGGAAAAGATCGCATGCCTGGCACCGGCTCGCCGCGTCGAAGTGCAAGCAAAGGGCGAGACGACTTCCAAGTAACCGGCGGGGCTCGCCGCACGCGCGGCGAGCCCGTCGGCCGGCCTTCCCCGAAAAATCGGCGGAAAGCTGACTCAGATCAAACCATTCGGTGAAGCGCCGCTGTGCGTTGACCATTGCGCGGCGTAGGATCATTTCACCGTGACGTTGTCCGGTCATGGTCTCGAAGGCGGCAGCTCGCGCGACTCCACTTTGGCTGGATGACATGACCACATTCGAAATCGTTCGTCGCGAGGATTACTCCGACGTCACCTACATGCTGGAGATTCGCCATCCGCAGATGGCGAAGGCCGCCAAGGCCGGCCAGTTCGTGATCGTGATGGAGCACGCGCACGGAGAGCGCATTCCGCTGACGCTGGCCGACTTCGACCCGGAGCAGGGCACGATCACGCTGGTCATCCAGGCCGTCGGCAAGACCACGCGGGAAATGCAGCAGAACTGCCAGGTCGGCACGCACCTGTTCGCGGTCGTCGGCCCGATGGGCATTCCAAGCCACATCGGCACGCCAAAGAAGGTGCTGTGCGTCGGCGGAGGACTCGGCGTGGCGCCGGTCTATCCTCAGGCTCGCGCGTACGCGCATGCCGGCGCCCGCGTCATCGGCGTGCTGGGCTTTCGCAACCGCGACGTGATGTTCTGGGAGGACAAGTTCCGCGCGGTCTGCGACGAGCTCATCATCTGCACCGACGACGGCTCGGCCGGCATCAAGGGCCTCGTCACCAAGGGCATGGAGCAGGCGCTGGCGGCGCATCCGGACATCGACGAGGCGCTGGCAATCGGCCCGCCGATCATGATGAAGGCCTGCGCCGAGGTCACGCGGCCGCGCAAGATCAAAACGGTCGTGAGCCTCAACCCGGTGATGGTCGACGGCACCGGCATGTGCGGCGGCTGCCGCGTCAAGCTGCTGGATGGCATCAAGTTCGCATGCGTGGACGGACCCGATTTCGACGCCCACACCGTGGACTTCGACGACCTGATGGCGCGCCTCGGGCGCTACAAGCCCACCGAGCAGGAGGCATTGAAGAAGTGGGAGGAGAACTGCCGGATGGGCGGAGGGGCGCCCGGGGCGCCGGAAGTGTACTGAGCACTTTTCCGACCCAATCGATCAAACCGAGCAAATCCAACCGCGATACCGTTCATGGCCAAGAAGAAAACCATCCGCACGATCCCGCAGGAGCGCACGCCGATGCCGGAGCAGGACGCGAAGGCGCGTGCGCGCAATTTCAAGGAAGTGGCCGTCGGATACACGCTGGAGAACGCGCTGCGCGAGGCGGACCGTTGCCTCATGTGTGCCGACGAGCCCTGCGTGCGCGGCTGCCCGGTCGGCATCGACATTCCGGCGTTCATCCAGAAGATCGCGGAAAAGCACTACCACGGGGCGTACGACGTCATCACCGACACCAATCTGCTGCCTGCGGTCTGCGGCCGCGTCTGCCCGCAGGAAAACCAGTGCGAAGGCGTGTGCACGGTCGGCGACTCGCTGGAACCCGTGGCCATCGGAAGGCTCGAGCGCTTCGTCGGCGACATGGCGATCCGCGAGGGCTGGATCAACCGTCCTCATATCGAGCCGTCCGGATTCCGCGTCGGCATCGTGGGTTCCGGCCCGGCGGGGATGGCGTGCGCCGCGGACATGGCCAAGGCCGGCTGCGAGGTCGTTGTCTACGAGGCATTCCATGAACCCGGTGGCGTGCTGAAGTACGGCATTCCCGACTTCCGCCTTCCAAACGACGTGGTCGACGTCGAGATCGAGAAGCTGAAGCAGCTCGGCGTCCGCTTCGAGTGCAACACGCTGGTCGGGCGGCTGTTCACGATCGAGCAGATGGTCACGGAAATGGGCTTCCACGCCGTGTTCATCGGCACCGGCGCAGGCTACCCGAGCTTCATGGGAATACCGGGCGAGTCCCTGAACGGCGTGCTGTCGGCGAACGAACTGCTGACCCGCTGCAACCTGATGCGCGGCCGCGACTTTCCCAACTTCGACACGCCGATGCAGCCCGGCAAGCACGTGGCCGTGATCGGCGCCGGCAACACGGCGATGGATGCGCTGAGGGTTTCGCTGAGGCTCGGAGCCGAGAAGGTGTACTGCGTCTACCGGCGCAGCAAGGCCGAGGCGCCGGCGCGAGCGGAGGAAATCCACCACGCGGGCGAGGAGGGCGTCGAGTTTCACTGGCTGACCAGTCCGCTCGAAGTGCTGGGCGATGCGCAGAAGCGCGTGCGCGGCATGCGTTGCCAGAAGATGGAATTGGGCGAGCCGGATGCGTCCGGCCGGCGACGCCCGGTGCCGGTACCCGGCAGCGAGTTCGAGTTCGAGTGCGACAGCGTCGTCTATGCAATCGGCACCAATGCCAACCCGATCCTCGGCCAGACGGCAAAACTCAAGCTCGACAAGCGCGGCTACATTGCGACCGACGAAAATCTCGCCACGTCGATTGCGGGCGTCTTCGCCGGAGGAGACATCGTGACCGGCGCCGCGACGGTGATCGAGGCAATGGGCGCCGGGCGCAAGGCGGCCCGCGGAATGAAGGCATGGCTCGGCTTGCGCGACACGGACGTCG
>DAOMGB010000025.1:0-2680 GCA_035430095.1 Casimicrobiaceae bacterium
TCCTGGCCGATCAGCGCATGCAAGCGAGGCGAGACCGCGAATCCGTTCTCGGCCAAGGCGATCGCCGGCGCGAATAGGGCGGACCATGGCAGCCGTCCGTGCGCGCGGTGAACCGTCTCGAGCAGTCGAACGGTTCCAGGCACGCCAACCGACTTGCCGCCGCTGAGCGCGCGGAAGAACGACATCGGCGCACCATCGTGCATGAAGCGGTCCGCCGTCGCCGCGGCGGGAGCAGTCTCGCGGCCATCGAAGGCAATGAGTTTCCTGGTCCTGGCGTCGTGCAGCAGCAGAAAGGCGCCTCCGCCCAAGCCGGAGGACTGCGGCTCGACCAGCCCCAGCACCAGTTGCAACGCGATCGCCGCGTCAACCGCATTGCCGCCCTGCTTGAGGATGGACGCTCCCGCATCGACCGCGATCGGATTGGCGGCCGCTACCATCCAGCGCGTCGACGTGACCGGTGCGCGATCTGTCCAGCCGCTGGACATCTCGGGCGCCGGGTCCTGCGCGGCGGCCAAGGGGAAATACAGTGAAATGAGAACCGGGCAAATCCACGGCAGCATGGTCTTCCGCCAATCGAGGGAACAATGCATTGTAGTTTCCGGGCGCGGCGTTTGGGCCGCGATCGGCCCGTCTCCGGAAACCGGGACCGCTCTACCCAGCTCGCGACCGCGGCCGGCCAACACCGGCCGGTCGCTATCCCCGTGGAAATTTCCGGTAATCCGCCATTGGCGAGGCGACCGGCAGCTGGCGATTCCACGCCGCCGCCCGGTACCTGGCCAACGTACCTCAGCCACAAGTCCTAATCAACGCGGCCATTGGCCGGCAGATTCACCACCCGCACCACATCTTCCGAGAGCTTTCGGAGCAGGTGCCCGCATCGGCGCGAAGCACGGACGAAGTGTGCGAGCTCGCGTCCTTGGGGCCGCGGCACGAGATGCATGTGGTGCGGCTCATCGCGCCGTCGATCGACGACGAGGACCACACCAAGACATCGCCTTCCCTCCTAAGCTCGCGCAAGGCGTGGGCGGCTTCGCCGGAAGCACGCGCTGAAAAAAGGCCGGGCACTGCGCCCGGCCCCGATTGGGCCTAGCGATGTCCAGGCGTCACGTTGAGGTTGTACGTCACGTCCTGTCCCCAGCCCTCCGAACCGAAGCGGACGACGTGCTCACCCGGCGGCAGTGGTGTCAGCAGCAGCCAGTAGCCCATCGACACGCCCGGCTGTGGAGTCCCGGTGATGCAGGGATCGACGGTCGCCGCCAGGGCCGGGTCGGCCGTGAAGGTGAAGATCGGCGAGATCGCGAGATAGGCGTCGAGATTGCGCAGCTTGACCCCGTCGACCTCTGCGAAGAGGTTGGTCATGTATTGAAGAAAGGGGACGCCGGTTCGAGTCAGAAAATGCTCGAGCGATTCACCCGGGGCAGGCTGGAACGGCGGCGGCTCCGGGCACGGATAGTCGTTGACGAAATTCGCCATGGGAAAGAAGAGCTGCACGCCTGCGGGTAGCGTTGCGCTCCTCGTCGTCGGACCGAGATTCGCCCCGGAGAGGAACCATACGTGGCCCGATTGATTCGCGCTCGCATCGACCGGTCCGCCCGTGTTGAGAAACGGAACGTCGGCCGCGGGGAACGAATATGCCCACTGCCACCACTTCGCTGCAAGATCGGGATACTGGTTCCCGCGGTTCGGGATCACGCCCGGATTGACATTCGCAGCGATCCCCTGCCCACCTCCCGCCACGGCCGGGCCGCCGACCACCAACGTCGCCACGGCCAGTACGGCGGCGGCGATGCCTGCAACAGCCAATTGCCTGAACCTGTACTCGATCATGATGTTCTCCTTTGTTGCATCGAGCCGGTTGTCGTCGCAAGAAGTTGAAGCCTGCCCCGCGGATCTTTGCGCGCTACACAGGCGCTTGCGACGAGCGCCGCGGGAAAGGCACGATGCGCTCGGCAGTTGCAGGTGTCAAGGCGTGCGGAGATCGTAACGGTAATCAATTGCACGACGCCGCACGAATTTCCCGAGCAGCGTCGGCAGGAGCTCCGCGACCATCGGATGCGTTCGCTGCGTTTGATTTCGCCATGCGGACGGCTCATGGTCCGTCGGACGGTTCGCACTCGCGAACTTGTCGGGACTTGTCCGGGGCTGGGGCTGGGGCTGGGGCTGGGGGTACCGCACTGCACCTGGCCGGGCGAGATGCCGCCGATCCTGTCACAGGGGAGATTGCCATGTTTGGACGTCGCCATTGCAATGTGAAACCATCAGCGCTCGCGAGAAGTGTTTGCCTTCCGCTACTGATGGGTGGGGGATTGACCGCTTGCTCGGCGTGTCATCGGCGGCTTCGGCTCGCAAGCCGTCATCCCAGGAAAAGCATCTGACGGCTGCTCCTGAATTCAGATCCTGGGCGACCAAGAACGAAAGTGCATTGCCAACCGGAATCTCAAACGGGCCAACGGCGCCTTCAGACTCCTTCGCAAATGGCTATCGCCGCCAAGTTTGGCAGCGCACCAAACAAAAGGAGCTGCGAAAACTCCGCTGCCCCTCGAGTCTGATCGCGCCAGACTTCGCTGTGGCGCGACGCACACTTCTACGCGGCGCGCCTCGGACTCATCGCGCGAACCGGTCGTCAGCGCCGGCTGGGCAAGCTCGATCCGGTCCTCGGCGATACCTACCGACTTCAGGC
>DAOMGB010000025.1:2780-39853 GCA_035430095.1 Casimicrobiaceae bacterium
AGGCGAATAGTGGTGCTCATCTGCGCGCCGGCCGGCATTACCCGTACGTTCGTGTTCACACGTTGGACGTCATCATGTCCAACCCCTCCCTCGCTTCCCAATAGGAGTTACCAATGGTCTCTCGACGCCTCCGGTCCTCTCCCACTGGTGTTTCGCGTAGAAGGTTCCTCGGTATGGGCGCAGCTAGTGGAGCCGCGCTGCTCGCTGGCCGCTGGTCATCCCCGCTGAGCGCATCCCAGCGGCCGTCGATCGGCGCCGCAGGCAACGGCCCGTGGGTCGACGCGACCATCCCGCAACTGCAGGCAATGATGGCGTCCGCGAATTTGACGAGTCGCGAGCTGACGCAGGGCTACCTGTCGCGCATTGGCGCGCTCAATCCGCTGTTGAACGCGGTTATCGAGACCAACCCGCAGGCGGTGTCGATTGCGACGCAACGCGACAACGAGCGCCGCGCCGGGCGGCTCCGCGGGCCTCTTCACGGCATCCCGGTGCTTCTCAAGGACAACATCGCCACCGCCGACACGATGCAGTCTACTGCCGGCTCTCTGGCGCTCGTCAACAGCCGCGTGCCAGCCGACGCGGCGCTCGTGAAGCAATTGCGCGATGCAGGAGCGGTGATTCTCGGCAAGGCGAACCTCTCGGAATGGGCCAACTTCCGGGGCTTCTCCTACAACGGTTGGAGCGCGCGTGGCGGCTTCACGCGGTGCCCCTACGTGCTCGACAATGACCCATTGGGATCGAGCTCGGGATCGGCCGTGGCGGTGGCAGCCAACCTGTGCGCTGCGGCCGTCGGCACCGAAACCGATGGGTCGATCATGGCTCCCTCGTATGCCAACTCCACGTTCGGGTTGAAGCCCACTGTCGGCAGGGTGCCGGGGACGGGGATCATTCCCTTGGCGCGCAGCCAGGACACGGCCGGGCCGATGACGAGGAGCGCCACCGACTCGGCGATCATGCTCGGCGCGCTGAGTTCACCGTCCGTCGATTTCACTCCATCGCTTCGGCGCGGCGCACTGCAGGGGGTGCGGCTCGGGGTGGACGAAAAGTACTTCACGGACCCGTTCTGGGGCCAGCCTGACGCTCTCCCGGTGATGCTCACCGTGCTGGACACGCTCGAGGATCTTGGCGCTACCCTGGTCGACGTGACGACGGACCCCACGTGGATGCTGACGTCGAACGAGTTCGACGTGCTGCTCTACGAGTTCAAGGTGCAGGTGGCAGATTACCTGGCGACGCTCGAGCACTGCGAGGCCAGGACGCTGGCGGACCTGATCACGTTCGACAGCACGCACTGCTGGCAGGAAATGAAGTATTTCGGGCAGGAACTTTTCGAGTGGGCGGAGGCGACGAGCGGCGACTTGACCGACCCCTACTATGTTGCCGCGCGTCAGTTCTGCATCCAGAACTCGCGCACCGACGGCATCGATGCGGCACTGAACTCTACGGTACCTCCCATCGACGCCCTGGTCGCGCCGACGTTGACCTGGCTCTACTCCTACGCTGCGGTCGCAGGATACCCCAGCATCTCGATGCCAGCCGGCTACATGGACGACGGCAGTCCGCTCGGTTTCTTGTTTGTGGGCGGCGCGTGGCAGGAGGCGAAGCTTCTGGGCTACTCGTACGATCTGGAGCAGGAACTGAACGCGCGTGTTCCGCCGACTTTCCTCGGCGCGGTGCCGTCCGAACCGCCGGGGGCGGGAATATGCACCGGCAAGCCGAAGCCGCATGGCGGAACCGGCAAGGTCGAATGGCGAGGCGGGCGGCGGATGCTGTAGCACCTGTGGGGAGGGGTCGCAACCGCCACGGCGTGATACCAGGCTAACGATAGGCCTTCGCAATCTCGGCTCCAACCAGACGCCGTAACTGGTCGAAGCCGAATTCGGGCAGTCCCTGGCCGTTCACGAAGTACTCGGGGGTGGCCGCCACCTTGAGCGTTTTCGAGTCCTGCGCATCCCGTGCGACGTTGTTCGCCACTTCAGGCGATGCCATGTCCGCCCTCAGCTTGTCGAGGTCGAGATCCATCGCCTGCAGCTGCACCCATAGCGCGTCGGGGTCGACCCGATGCTGGATCACCCACCGGGGTTGCGACGCGAGCAGGTTGTCGAGCACCTGCCAAAACTTGCCCTGCAGCTTCGCGGCTTCCAGCGCATTTACCGCGATGTCGGAGTTGGGGTGGAACGCCACCAGGCGGATTGCGAGTCGGATCTTGCCGGGGTTGTCCTCGATCAAGCCCTTCACCAACGGATAGAACTCACGACACGTACTGCATGCAGGATCCAGGAACTCGACGACGTTCACTCTCGCGTCCGGACTTCCGACCGCCGTGGCGTGAGGACGCTGCAACGCGGCAAGTTCGGCCTCGCTGCGGGGAGAGCCACCCTGGGGAGCTAGCACGAACTCCATCAGGAGCACGAAGATCAGCAGGCCGATGCCGGCGGCCAGCACGATGTAGCGGGTCTTGACGGAACTTCCTGCGGGAGCGGACGCGGGTCTTGCAACGGTGGTTTGGCTTCGCGAAATTGTCTTCATGATGGTCGGAGAGAAGATGGAGGCAAGCGTATCAGTGCGCCGAGCTCACGATCGGTGCCCGGCGTCGGCACCGCGCTGGACCTCACAAGGCTTGCGGTCCGCCTTGTTGATCTGAGCCACGGAGCAGACGTTGGTTCGCGGGCATGCGCGGGATCTTCGCCAACCTGACGGCGAGACAACCTGACCTGGATCAATGACGCGATCGGCCGCCGACGCCAAATTTGGCAACTGCAAGAAAAAGGGGCAGCGAAAACTCCGCTGCCCCTCGAGTCTGATCTCGCCAGAAATTGCTACGGCGCGACGCTCACTTCCACGCGCCGCGCTTCGGACTCGTCGCCGGAACCGGTCGTGAGCGCCGGCTTGGCAAGTTCCACGCGGTCTTCGGCGATGCCCACCGACTTCAGGTAATCGCGCACGGCAACGGCACGCTGCTTGGCCAACTCGGCGTTCAGCGCCGGGTCGCCCGTTGCGTCGTGATAGCCGGAGACCTTTACCTTGGCGGTGCCTGCCTTCGTCTTGTCGACGAGCGGCGCCAGCTTGGCGGCGGCGTCGGCGGGAAGATCGGCCTTGCCGGTGACGAAGAACAGCTTGACCACGTCGACCACGACCACCGGCGCGGCAGCCGGCGCCGGCGCAGCGGCCGAAATCGCGGGCGGCGTGGCCATCGGTGCCGCCGCCTTCACCGGCGCCTTGTGGCCCAGACCCCAGGTGGCGAGCAAGGGCACGATCATCAGCGCAACGATGTTGATGATCTTGATCAGCGGATTGATCGCGGGACCGGCCGTGTCCTTGTACGGATCGCCCACCGTGTCGCCGGTCACGGCCGCCTTGTGCGCGTCCGAGCCCTTGCCGCCGTGGTTGCCGTCCTCGATGTATTTCTTGGCGTTGTCCCACGCGCCGCCACCGGTCGTCATCGAAATCGCGACGAAGAGGCCCGTGATGATCGTGCCCATCAGCAGGCCGCCCAGCGCCTGCGGCCCTAGCACCAGGCCCACGATCACCGGCACGAGCACCGGCAGCAGCGACGGAACGATCATTTCGCGGATCGCGGCCTTGGTCAGCATATCGACCGCCACGCCATATTCCGGCTTGGCCTTGCCTTCCATGATGCCTTTGATCTCCTTGAACTGCCGCCGCACTTCGACCACCACGGCGCCCGCCGCGCGGCCCACGGCTTCCATCGCCATCGCGCCGAAAAGGTAGGGAATGAGGCCGCCGATGAAGAGGCCGACGATCACCATGTGATTCGACAGGTCGAACGACTGGCTGATGTGCGCGGTGTCCAGCGCGTGCGTGTAGTCGGCGAACAGCACCAGCGCGGCGAGGCCCGCCGAGCCGATCGCGTAGCCCTTGGTCACCGCCTTGGTCGTGTTGCCGACCGCATCGAGCGGATCGGTGATCGCGCGCACGGTGTCCGGCAGGTCCGCCATCTCGGCGATGCCGCCGGCGTTGTCAGTGATGGGGCCGTAGGCGTCGAGCGCGACAATGATGCCGGTCATCGACAGCATGGCGGTGGCCGCGATGGCAATGCCGTACAGGCCGGCCAGTGCGTACGACGCCAGGATGGCCGCGCACACCGCGAGCACCGGCCATGCGGTGGCCCGCATCGACACGCCGATGCCGGCGATGATGTTGGTGGCGTGCCCTGTCGTCGATGCCTGCGCGACGTGCTTCACGGGGCCGAAGTCCGTGCCGGTGTAGTACTCGGTGATCACCACCATCGCGGCCGTCAGCACGAGGCCGATCAGCGCCGCGCCGAAGAGTCCCAGCGTCGACAGCGCCGGATCGACAGCCGACACGCCTCCCATCATGCGGTCGGTGATGAACCAGAAGCCGATCGCCGAGATGCCGCCGGCGACGGCGAGCCCCTTGTACAGCGCGTTCATGATCTTGCCGCCTGGCACCGCCTTGACGAAGTAGCAGCCGATGATCGACGCCAGGATCGAGAAGCCGCCCAGCACCAGCGGATAGGTGACCGCCGTTTCTGCCATCGTCGGCAGCAGCAGCGCGCCCAGCAGCATGGTCGCGACAATCGTCACGGCATAGGTTTCGAACAGGTCGGCCGCCATGCCGGCGCAGTCGCCGACGTTGTCGCCCACGTTGTCCGCGATCACCGCCGGGTTGCGCGGGTCGTCCTCGGGGATGCCGGCCTCGACCTTGCCGACCAGGTCCGCGCCGACGTCGGCGCCCTTGGTGAAGATGCCGCCGCCCAGCCGCGCGAAGATCGAGATCAGCGAGCCGCCGAACGCAAGCCCGACCAGCGGCTGGATGGTCTTGTGCAAGCCCTCGCCCATGGCGTTCGGCGCCCAGTGTGCGGACCCGGTCAGGAACCAGTAGAAGCCCGCGACGCCCAGCAGCGCGAGTCCGACCACCAGCATGCCGGTGACGGCGCCGCCGCGAAATGCCACCGCGAGCGCCTGGTCGAGACCGCTGCGCGCCGCTTCCGCCGTGCGCACGTTGGCGCGCACCGATACGTTCATGCCGACGTATCCCGTCAGTCCGGACAAGATCGCGCCGAGCGCGAAGCCGCCCGCGGTGCGCGCGCCGAGCGCCCACCAGATGATGACGAACAGGATCACGCCGACGAGCGCAATGGTCCGGTATTGGCGATCGAGATACGCCTTGGCGCCGGCCTGGATGGCGGCGGCGATTTCCTGCATACGTGGATTGCCGGCGGGCTTGGCCAGGATCCAGCTGATCCAGACGAAGCCGACAGCGATCGCCACCACCGCGCATACGAGCGCGAAGATGATGCCTGTGGTCATGGCTTGGTACTCCCTTTGAAATGTGAACTGCAGTGGAACGCCCCGGCCTTCATGCGGACCTTTGTGCGTTCCGCGATTCCCGCCGGATAGTCAGCCGGGCGGAAACCGATCCCCTCGCAAAAATCGGCCGGAGTGATCCCGGGCCGTCGAAAACACGCTATTTTGCCATTTTGCGGTCGAGGAAGTCGAGCCGGTCCTGGCCCCAGAAGAGTTCTTCGCCGACCGCATAGGTGGGCGCCCCGAAGACGCCCCGCGCGATGGCTTCCTGCGTGTTGGCCGAATATTTCGCCGCGATATCCGCGGCTTGCGCGCGCGCGGCCAGGGTTTCCACCGGCAGCCCGCACTCGCGCGCGACGGCTTCCATCGTCGCGGCATCGGCGATGTTGCGTTCCTGCTCCCAGATGGCGCGACCCACGGCGCCCGCAAGGTCGAGGCCGACCGTTCCACCGAGCTCGTTCGCCGCGAGAATCCAATGCGCGGCGAGGTCGCCGTTCACCGGAAAGTACTTGGGCTGGACGTTCATCGGCCTGTTCAGGAACTGCGCCCAGCGCTGCAATTCGACGAGCCGATACGCCTGCCGCTGCGGCGCGCGCTTGGACAGCGGCAATCCGCCCGACACCGGGAATACCTCCCCCAGGTTCATCGGCTTCACCGCGACGGTTGCGCCGTGCTTTTTCGCGATGGCGACAAATCGGTCATGCCCGAGATGGGCCCAGGGAGATATCGTGGCGAAGAAGTAGTCGATGACCTGCGCCATGGTGCCTCCCGTTGCACGTCAGACCGTGAAGCCGGCCTTAAGCCTCTTGGCCACCGCGACATTCTTCAATCGCGCGAATTGCGGAAGGCCATCCTTGAACGGCGGCGGGTCCTCGCCGCGCATCAGCGGGCCAAGATAGGCGCGGGCCTTGGGCGTGATGCCGAGGCCGTCGCCCGAGATGTAGCCGCGCGGAAGCTTTTTCTCGACGTTGGCTACGTCCGCCAGTGGCGCCACGGCGATCTTCCAGCGGTACGGCTTGTCCGAGGTGCGCACGATGGCGGGCATCACGGCATTGCGTCCGGCCAGCGCCAATTCAACCGCCGCCTTGCCGACTGCGTACGCATGGTCGACATCGGTCTTGGCCGCCAGGTGGCGCGCGGAGCGCTGCAGGTAATCGGCGACTGCCCAGTGGTACTTGTAGTTGAGCCGGTCCTTGACGACCTTCGCGATCAGCGGCCCGACCCCGCCCAGTTGCGCGTGACCAAACGCGTCGCGCGTGCCCGCCTCCGCCAGCAACTGTCCTTCGGCGTTGCGCAGGCCCTCGGAGACACCGATGCAGCAATAGCCGAAGCGCTTCACCTTCGCGTCCACCGCCGCCATGACTGCTGCTTCGTCGAAGGGAATCTCGGGAAACAGCAGAACGAGCGGGATCGGCGTGTCCTTGCTGTCGGCCATGCCGACCGCCGCGGTGATCCATCCCGCGTTTCGCCCCATCACCTCGAGCACAAAGACCTTGGTCGACGTCTTCGCCATGGATGCCACGTCGAAGGCCGCCTCGCGCATCGACGTAGCGACATACTTGGCCACCGAACCGAAACCTGGGCAGTTGTCGGTGACCGGAAGGTCGTTGTCCACCGTCTTCGGAACGTGCACGGCAGTCAGCGGATAGCCAAGCCGGGCGGCGATCTGCGAAACCTTGAGGCACGTGTCGGCAGAGTCGTTGCCGCCGTTGTAGAAGAAGTAGCCGATGTCGTGCGCGCGAAAGACCTCGATCAGCCGTTCGTATTGCGAGCGGTTCTCGTCGATGCCCTTCAGCTTGTAGCGGCACGAGCCGAACGCGCCGCCGGGCGTGTAGCGCAGCGCGGCAATCGCTTTTGCCGGCTCGCGGCTGGTGTCGATCAGGTCTTCGGTCAGCGCACCGATGATGCCGTTGCGGCCGGCATAAACGCGCCCGATGCGGTCGCGGTGCTTTCGCGCCGTTTCGATGACGCCCGCGGCGCTGACGTTGATGACGGCGGTGACGCCGCCCGACTGCGCGTAGAACGCATTGCGCTTGCTCATCGATGGCTCAGGTCTTGAGCGCGGCAAGGCTGGCGTCGCGAATGGCCTCCACCGATCCCAGGCCGTCCACCTTGCGATACTTCGGCGCCCGCGCGTCGCCCGTCGCCGCCCACTTTGCGTAGTAGTCGACCAGCGGCTTGGTCTGCGCGTGGTAGACGGACAGCCGATTCAGCACCGTCGCCTCCCGGTCGTCGTCCCGCTGGATCAGGTCCTCGCCTGTGACGTCGTCCTTGCCTGCGACCTTGGGCGGATTGAACTTGACGTGGTACGTGCGGCCGGACGCCACGTGCACCCGCCGCCCGCTCATCCGCTCGACGATCGCGCTGTCAGGAACGTCGATCTCGAGCACGTAGTCGATCGCGACGCCGGCGTCGCGCATCGCGTCGGCTTGCGGGATCGTGCGCGGAAAGCCGTCGAACAGATAGCCGTTGGCACAGTCGGGCGCCGTGAGGCGGTCCTTGACCAGCCCGATGATGATCTCGTCCGAGACCAGCGCGCCGCTGTCCATGACTTTCTTCGCGGCCAGGCCCAGCGGCGTGCCGGCCTTGACCGCGCTGCGCAGCATGTCGCCGGTGGAAATCTGCGGGATGCCGTACGCGTCCTTGATGAATGTCGCCTGGGTGCCCTTGCCGGCGCCCGGTGGTCCCAACAGAATGAGTCGCATTATCGTGGCCAGGTGAACTGTGCGAGGTCAGTGCCGGGAGTCGCCGCAAGTCGAGTGCTCGGCTTCCGATTCCCTTACTTCGACTTTCTCAACCAATTTCCCGTCGCTTGCGCGTCTGATTTTCACCGTTATCGGCGGGCCGGTCAACGCACAGGTCAGTGGTTGGCGGACCGCGCAAATATCTCGCGTACGCGGTCGAGATCGGCGGGGGTGTCGATGCCCGGCGCGGGCGTGCCGTGCGTGATCTCCACCGCGATGCGATAGCCATGCCACATCGCGCGCAACTGCTCCAGCGCCTCGAAGCGTTCGATGGGCGCCGGCGCAAGCGCGGGAAACGCGCGCAGGAACGTCATCCTGTAGGCATAGAGCCCGTAGTGCCGGTAGAGCGGCAGTGCCGGCGGCAGCGCGTCCCGCGTTTCCGCGAAGGCATCGCGCGCCCACGGAATGGTCGCCCGGCTGAAGTAGAGAGCATACCCATTCGCATCGAGCACGACCTTGACCACATTGGGATTGAAGGCCTCGGCCACATCGTCGATCGGATGGCATGCCGTGGCGATCGCCGCATCGGGGCGCGCGGCGAGCAACGTCGCCACGCCGCGGATCAACGTGGCGTCGAGCAGCGGTTCGTCGCCTTGCACGTTGACCACGATGTCGTCGTCGGAAAGGCCCAGCTGCTGCGCGGCCTCGGCTAGGCGGTCGGTGCCGGTCGGATGATCGCTTCGGGTCATGCACGCGGAGTGACCGCTGGCGACCACCGCATCGCGCACGCGCGCATCGTCGGTGGCCACCACCACCCGGGTCGCGCCGCTGGCCATCGCGCGCTCGGCGACCCGCACGACCATCGCCTTGCCCGCGATGTCGGCGAGCGGCTTGCCCGGCAACCGCGTCGACGCGTAGCGGGCCGGAACCAGGACGGTGAATTCCACGTTCCCCGCCGTTCCCCGGTTTCCAGGATCCATTCCGCGGCTATTCGTATTCGGCGGGTGAGAGCTTGCGCGCCTCCTCCTCGAGCATGACGGGAATGCCGTCGCGCACGGGATAGGCGAGCCGCGCAGACTTCGAGATCAGCTCCTGCTTTTCGCGGTCGAAAGTCAGCGGACCCTTGGTGACCGGACAGACCAGCAGCTCAAGCAGCTTTGAATCCATGGATTTTCTCCTCGACCAGCGCGACGAGCGCCGGGTCGATGATTGCGCGAAGCGGCAGGTACCAGCATCGCTCGTCGGCGATGCCAGCGCATTTTACCGCGTCCTTCTGCGTCATCAGGATCGCGCTGGCGCCGGGGAACGCAATTTCCTCGGCGGCAAAGACATGGTGGTCCGGAAATGCATGGCAACTTGCCCCGATGCCGAGCGCCGCGACCATGTCGAAAAAGCGCTGCGGGTTGCCTATGCCCGACACCGCGTGCACCTCGCGTCCCTGCCAGGATGCCGGGTCCGCCTCCAGTTCGGGGCGGCGCAGGTTGCGCCACGGCAGAGGCCGGTGCGTCATCAAGAAGTGCCGGACGCCGTCGGACGGCGGAGAGGGTTCGGCGGGTTCGCGCGCCACCAGCCGCACCACCGCGTCGACGTCGCGCAATCGGGACACGGGTTCGCGCAGCGGGCCCGCGGGCAGCATCAGCCCGTTGCCGAATTCTCGCGACGCATCGACGACGGCAATTTCCATCGCACGCGCCAGCGCGTAGTGCTGCAGGCCATCGTCACTGATGATCACGTCGCATTCCGGATGTGCGTCGACCAGGCCGCGGGCGGCGTCCGCCCGCGCATGCGCGATCCACACCGGGAATCCCGACTCGACGTGAATCGGCGGCTCGTCGCCGACCACGGCCGGATCGTCGTCCGGCGCCACGGCACGCGGCAGCGAATTGCTTCCGCCATAGCCGCGGCTCACGATCCCCGGACGGTGGCCGCGCTGCGCCAGCGCTTCGGCCAATGCCCGGGTGAGCGGCGTCTTGCCGACGCCGCCGACATTGAGGTTGCCGATCACCACCACCGGCACAGGGAGAGTTTGCGGGCGCAGGATGCCCGTTGCGAAGAGGGCTCGGCGCGCGGCCGTCGCCGCGCGATAAGGGAGGGACAACGGCCACAGCAGGGCGGCGAGCGCCGTGACGCGCGGCGCGTACCAGGTCGCGGCGAGTCGCTCGGCGAGGGTCACGACCTCGGGCCCGCTACTTCGCGGATGTCTGCGTCGCGAAAGTGATGTGGACGAGACCCGCCTGGCGCGCCGCTTCCATGACGTGGATGACCGATTGATGCGTCGCGTTGGCGTCGGCGTTGATGATCACCACCGGATCCTTGGCGTCGCCCGCGGCCTTGCGCAGCATGTCCCCCAGCGCGGCGACGTTCGTGTAGGTGAACACGTTCTTGTCGATGACGTAGCGGCCCTGGGCGTCGATGCCGACATTGACCTCCTTCGGCCGCTGCTTGGCGGCCTCCGCGTCCGCCTCCGGCAGCGTGATCTGCAGCTCGGCGACACGCTGGTAGGTCGTCGTCACCATCAGGAAGATCAGGATGACAAGCAGGACGTCGATCAGCGGAATGAAGTTGATTTCGGGGTCCTCGCGGACCCGCGAGCCGCGCAGGTTCATGTCGAGTCCCTGTTCACTTGCGCTCGCCGTGCGCGAAATCGACCAGCTTGATAGCCTGCTGCTCCATCTCCACGACCAGCGTGTCCACCTTGGCACGGAAATAGCGGTAGAAGATCATCGACGGAATGGCGACGATCAGGCCCATCGCCGTGTTGTAGAGCGCGATCGAAATGCCCTGCGCGAGTTGGATCGGGTTGGACGATGCCGAGCTCTGCGAACCGAAAATCTCGATCATGCCGACCACCGTGCCGAACAGGCCCATCAGCGGCGCCATCGCGGCAATGGTACCGAGCGACGTCAGGAAGCGTTCGAGGTCGTGGGTGACGACCCGTCCCACTTCCTCGATGGCTTCCTTCATCACCGGCCGCGGCGCCTTCACGTTCGCGAGGCCGGCCGCGAGAATGCGTCCCAGCGGACCCTGTGCCGCGGTCCGGGTCAGGAGCTCGGGCGTCGCCCCGGTCTGCCGGAAGTCCACGAGGATCCGGTCCACCAGGCCAGGCGGCGCGACAACCGATTGCCGCAACGACCACAGCCGCTCAAAAATCAACGCAAGCGCCACGACGGACGCGAGGATGAGCGGCCAAATCGGCCAGCCCGCTGCCTGTATCAGTGACCACACGAGATGAGACTCCTTCTTCGAAACCAATGGAATGTAGCCTGCCGGTCCGGATTCGGCAAGGCAACGGACCTGTTCGCGCTTTTGGACAGCCGTGCAGTGCCCATGTTCAAACCACGCGCGGCCGCTGGTCGCGGGCTTCCGCCAGCGTGGCGGTCACCGCGGCGCCGGCGAGCACGATCAACCAGCACAGGAAGAGCCAGAACAGCGCCGCCGGGAACGCCGCGAGCGCGCCGTAGAGCAGCTCGTAACCCGGGAAGTTGGTCAGGTACCACGTGAAGACGCGTTTCGTGATCTCGATGGCAATCGCGGCGAGAACGCCGCTGACGATTGCGTCGCGCCAAAGCACGGGGCGCGCGGGAGCAAAGCGGTAGAGCATCGTCAGACCGACGACCAGCAGTCCCAGCGGAAGGCCCTCCCAAAGGACGTCGGTTACTGACTTTTGCACGTTGGCCGCGGCAACCGACTCCGCGAGGCCCCACTGGATCAGCGTGATTGCCGCGCCCACCAGAACGGGCCCGGCCGTGATCCCGATCAGGTACACCAGGATGCGCCGCCCGACGGGGCGCTTCTTGCGGATTCCCCAGATCTCGTTGATTTCCGATTCGATCGTATCGACGGCAAGGGTCGCGGTGATGACGACGAAGACGATCGACGGTCCGACCGCATTGGCGGCGGCCTCCGCGAGTTTCACCACGTATTGATGGACGATGGTCGAGGCCGACGCCGGCAACAGGTGACGCAACAGAAACGCTTCAAGGACCCTGAGGAAATCCTGGAAGATCGGGAACCGCGCGACGAAGGCGAACGCGACCGTGGACAGCGGCACCAGCCCCAGGAGCATGACGAAGGTCAGGCTGCCGGCGGCCCGGAACCAGCCGATGCTGTTGAGACGGTGTGCGGCGCGGCGGAAGAAACGAATCGGGCCCAAGGAGTCCTGACGGCGGCGTGATCGCGCTTTGAACGGTGTGCGATTATCGCAGACGTAAGGATTGGCGGCCCTGGCACGACTTCAATGCCGTGCCCGATGCGGCCGTTCGAGGCCCCACTATCGGCAAGGAGATCCGTCCATGAGCGCCCAGCCTTCCACTTCCGCATCCCCGTCCGCCCCGTCCGAAGTCGCGCTGCTCGGCGGTGGCTGCTTCTGGTGTCTCGACGCGGTCTTCCGCGAACTGAACGGGGTGTCAGCCGTGGAGTCCGGATACGCCGGCGGCAAGAGCGTCAACCCGACGTACGAGGAAATCTGCACCGGCCGCACCGGTCACGCCGAGGTGGTTCGCGTGACCTTCGATCCCGCGGTGCTGTCCTTTCGCGACCTGCTGACCGTCTTCTTCACCATCCACGACCCCACGACATTGAACCGGCAGGGCAACGATGTCGGAACCCAGTACCGTTCCGTCGTCTTTTGCCGGAACGCGGAACAGCGGGCGACGACGGAGGCCGTGATCGCGTCGCTCGAAGCGCAGAAGTTGTGGTCAGCGCCCATCGTTACCGAGGTGGCCGGGGACGCGCCGTTCCATTCCGCGGAGGCCTACCACCAGGACTACTTTGACCGCAATGCGAACCAGCCGTATTGCATGGTGGTGGTCGCGCCGAAGGTGGCGAAGTTCCGCAAGGCCTTTGCCGAGCGGCTGAAGGGCAAAGTCGACGCAGGCTAGTTCGGGCGCCGGTTTCCTCGCTTGGTCAGCCAGCCGCCTGTCGCGAGGCACAGCCCGACCGACCAGAATACCGGGGTCAAACCCACGGTCGCGCCCAGCGCGCCGAACGCCAGCGGCACCGCGCAGGCCATCGACTGCACCAGCGACATCCTTACGCCGGCGGCCTCTCCCGTGCGCCCCGGAGGCGCGTGGCTGTGCAGCAGCGACATGACCATCGGCTGGCTCATGCCGAGGCCCAGCCCCAGCGCAAACGACATCGCCATCAGCGCCGTCGCCGTGTGCACGAACGGAAACACCATGTACACGGTGCCGGCGATGAACATGGCCACCGTCAGCACCTGGTGCGGCGTGGCGCGGCGGACGATCCAGCGCATCGAGAAGCGCACGAGGAACGTGGCCGCGGCAAACGACGCCAGCACCAGGCCGATCTGCGACGCCGAAAGTCCGATCGCTGCGCCATAGACCGGAATGACGATCGTGTGCAGATCCCACCCCATCGCAAGAAGCACATTGATGATGAACACGCCGCGCAGCTTGCGGTGCGCGATCAGCTCGAACATGCCGCCGGACGCCGCGGGGATATCGCCCCGACGCGCTGCATGGGGGCCGGGCAGCGCGAGGCGGCCGGACGCCAGGACCGCGGCCGGGATCAGGGGGATCGCGGCGAGGACGGCGAACGACGTCGCGAAACCTGCGTGATCGATCGTGAATCCGGCGACCAGCGGACCCAGCAGCCCGGAAATCGAGTATCCCAGCGCGAGCTGGCTGAAGTTGTGGACGCGGCCGGTGGCGCCGCCGAGTTCACCGGTGGCATTCTGCGACGCGACCTGGAACGTCATGAACGCGACGCCGACCAGCGCTGCGCTCGCGAACAGCGCGAACAGCCCGGGGACGACGACCGGTATGAGTGCGCCGGCGGCCAAGACAAGCGAACCGGCGAGCATGGGTTTGCGCGCGCCGATGCGATCCGAGATGCGGCCGGCGGCAATCGCGCACAGCATGGGCAGGAACGCATACAGCGCGACCAGCGCGCCGACCACCGCCGTCGAATGACCCTGCTTGATCGCCTCCAGGGTCACCGTCACGCGGTTGCCCGTGAGCACCACGTGATTGGCGATTCCCAGCGCAACCAGGCCGGCCAGGGTAGGGTTCTCGACCCGAAAAGGATTCAAGGCGCGAGCCGCCCGATGCGCCAGTTCGCACCCTCGCGTCGATAGACGATCCGGTCGTGCAGCCTCGATTCGCGCCCCTGCCAGAATTCGAAGGCCGCGGGCACCACGCGATACCCTCCCCAGTGCGGCGGCCGCGGCACCGAGTCATCGGGGAAGCGCGCGGAGACTTCGGTGAACCGGGTTTCCAGCGAAGTCCGGTCCGGCAGCGGCTCGCTCTGCGGAGACGCCCACGCGCCGATGCGCGACAACCGCGGGCGGCTGACCCAATAGGCATCGGCCGTGGCCACGTCGACCTTTTCGACAGCGCCCTCGACGCGAACCTGGCGTTCGAGTTCCGGCCAGTAGAACAGGAGCGCCGCATGCGATCCGTCGGGCAACTCCTGCGCCTTGCGGCTCCGGTAATTCGTGTAGAACGTGAAGCCGCGGCCGTCGGCCGCCTTCAGCAGCACGATGCGCACGGAGGGTCGGCCGGCGGCATCGACCGTGGCCAGAGACATGGCATTGGGCTCGGGCAGCTTCGCCGCGACGACTTCGTCGAACCAGCGTCCGAACTGCGCAAACGGATCGGGATCGACATCGCGTTCATCGAGCACCGCGCGACGATATTCGACGCGCAGTTCGGCGGGATTCGAGGCGGGAGAACTCATGCGAAGGGCGCGACGGGACTTCGATTCACCGAGTTGCGGGCTCCGGGCTCGATCAAGCGCCGGATGCGATCATTTTACCCTCACCGGCTGCATCCCGGCCCGGAATTGCAACTCAGGACGGCCGGGCCAGACCACGACCATCGCGCGCATTTCCCCATAGGCGGCGCCTGCATTCGGCAATAAACTGAGGAGAGTCCGCCCTCGCCGCCACGAAAGACTCACGGCAAACACGTGACGATCGACAACCACCACACGTTGATCCTGGCCATACTCGTCCTCTTCCTGGGGCGATGGGTGAACGGACGCGTCCCCTGGATGCGCGAATACGGCATCCCGGAACCCGTCACGGGCGGCTTGATCGCGTCGGCGGCGCTGACCGCGCTGACCCTGGCCGCCGGCCTGGACATCAAGTTCGATCTGGCCGCCCGGGATGCCCTCCTGATCGTCTTCTTCACCACCGTGGGACTTTCCGCCAATCTCGGGCTCCTGGCGATGGGCGGGGTCATGCTCGTGGTGCTGACGCTTGTCGCCGTCGCGAACCTCGTCATTCAAAACGCCGTCGGCGTGGGACTGGCCGCGCTGATGGGCTATCCGCCGGGAGTCGGTTTGCTCGGCGGTTCCGCCGCGTTGTCCGGCGGGCACGGCACCGTCCTGGCCTGGGGTCCGATCATCGGCGAGAAGTTCGGCGTTCCGAGCGCACCGGCGATGGGCGCGGCGGCGGCGACGTTCGGCCTGATTGCCGGTGGCCTTCTGGGCGGTCCGCTCGGCCACCGGCTGATCACCCGCCACCACCTGACCGCCAAGGACGCGGAAGAACTCACGGTTGGCGTCAGCTATGACCAGGCATCCCGCCCCAAGCTCGACGCCAACGGCGTGCTGACCACGATCCTGGTCATCGCCATCGCCATCGCCGTATCCGACGAACTCAACGACCTGCTGGCCAGGATCAACTTCACGCTGCCCAAGTTCGTGACCGCACTGTTTGCGGGCATGGTCCTGTCCAACGTCGTGCCGCGCCTGTTGCCCAGGCTTGGCTGGCCCATGGGATCACCACCGCTGGCGCTCCTGGCGGAAATCTCGCTCGGACTTTTCCTCGCCATGTCCTTGATGACGCTGAATCTCGCGTCGCTGGCAGCAGTCGCGGTTCCCCTGGTCGTGATCCTCGGCTCGCAGGTGGCGGTGGCCTGGTTCCTGGTGTCCCACGTCGTATTCCGGTTGCTGGGCCGCACCTACGACGCGGCCGTCACCTCCGCCGGCTACTTCGGCCTGGCGCTGGGAGCGACGCCGACCGCCATCGCCATCATGACCGCGACCACCAAGAAGTGCGGGGCCTCTCCCCGCTCGTTCCTGGTGGTGCCGCTGGTGGGTGCTTTCTTCGTGGATATCTCCAACGCGATCGTCCTGCAGACGTTCATCAAGCTGCTGGGCGGGTAGCCTTTCGCGTGGGGCGAGCCTTGGGCGGCCTTTGTGTTTACGCAACAACACCGAACTTTCCTATGGGCACAGGCATTCCCTTCCTCTGAAAATGCGGTATAGTCGCCGCCGATGGAGTGGTAACCCGTGACAGGACGGACCGCTTCAGAACGAACGGCATCGTCCGCTCGCATTAATCGACAGGAAGGGAAGGAGACCCATGGCAACTGCCAAGAAAGCTGCGAAGAAATCCGCCGCGAAGAAACCCGCCGCGAAGAAACCCGCTGCGAAGAAGCCGGCCGCCAAGAAGCCCGCGGCCAAGAAGGCTGCCCCGAAGAAGGCTGCTCCGAAAAAGGCTGCTCCGAAGAAGAAGGCCGCCGCGAAGCGCAAGCCCAATGCGGCGTTCATGAAGCCGCTCACGCCGTCGGCGATGCTCGCGCTCGTCGTCGGCAGCTCGCCGCTGCCGCGGACCGAAGTCACCAAGAAGATCTGGGATTACATCAAGAAGAACAAGCTGCAGGACGCCGTCAACCGCCGCCTGATCAATGCGGACGAAAAGCTCCGCGCCGTCTTCGGCGGCAAGGGCAAGGTGTCGATGTTCGAGATGACCAAACTCGTCTCCAATCACCTGAAGTAAGCCACGCACTCATGCACGGCGCGAAGCATTGCGCCGCGGCGGCCGGCACGCGCAACGTTCGCGCTTTGCCGGCCGTTTCAATTTCTGGCGGCTGCTTTGATTTCCGCCTGCCCCTACCCGCCTTTGTCGCGTCCCGTTCCCGAATTTCATCGACCATCGGAGGGCGTCGTTGCGGCGCGTGGCGAAAATCCCGGGAAGCGGTAGAGTTACGCGTGGCCCGGCGCACGATGCGCGCCGTCCCGCCTGCCTCGACGCACCCAAACCCATGCCTCCGTCAATTCTCCACGCTTCCACGGTCCCCCACACGCCAGGCGCCCCGATGCTTCCCCGCTTTGTCCGCTATGCCGGCGCCGGCGTGATCGGCACCGGCGCGCATTACGCCGTCCTCGTGGCGATGGTGCAGGGAGCCGGCGCGGGCGTCGTCGCCGCCTCGACGGCGGGTGCGGTCGTCGGCGCGGCCATCAACTACGCGCTGAATCACCGCTTCACGTTCGCCAGCCGGCAGTCGCACCGCCGCGCATTGCCGCGCTTCGCGGCGGTCGCCGTTGCGGGCATCGCGCTGAATGCGCTGGTGCTGGCGGCCGTGCTCGCGCTGGTCGGACCGCACTACCTCGTTGCACAGGTCGCAGCCACGGTGGCCGTTCTCGTCGCCGGCTACCTCGCCAATCGCGCATGGACGTTCTGAGCGCGCCGGCGGCGAAGACGGTCATCCTCGAGCCGGGGCGACCCTCGCTGTCGGTCGTCGTCCCGGTCTTCAACGAGGAGGAGGTGCTCCCTGAATTCCATCGTCGCCTGGCCGCCGTGCTCGACGCGCTCCCGGTCGACGCCGAGGTCGTATACGTCAACGACGGCAGCAGCGACGGGTCCAAGGCGTTCATCGTTGCGCAGCGCAATGGCGATCCGCGCGTCGCGCTGATCGATCTTTCGCGCAATTTCGGCAAGGAAATTGCGATGAGCGCCGGACTCGATCACGCGCATGGCGACGCCGTGGTGGTCATCGATGCCGACCTGCAGGACCCGCCCGAGCTCATTCCCGACATGGTGCGCGCCTGGCACGAAGGATTCGACGTCGTGCTGATGCGGCGCCGGAGTCGCGCACAGGAAAGCTGGTTCAAGAAGGCCACGGCGCGCGCGTTCTATCGCGCCATCGGCCGCATGGGAACCATCGACATCCCGGAGAACGTCGGCGACTTTCGACTGCTGTCCCGCCGCGCAGTGGCCGCGCTGCGACGGTTCCCGGAACGAAGCCGCTTCATGAAGGGACTGTTCGCGTGGATAGGCTTCCCCTGCCGCGAACTCGATTACGACCGCGACGGCAGGTATGCCGGCGTCACCAAGTGGAACTACTGGCGGCTCTGGAACTTCGCGCTGGAAGGCATCACGTCGTTCTCGGTCGTGCCGCTCAAGCTCGCGAGCTACGTGGGCTTCGCCACGGCGCTGTTTGCGTTCGCCTACGGCATGTACGTGATCGGCAAGACGCTGCTCTATGGCGACCCGGTCCCAGGGTACCCGACGCTGATCGTCGTGGTGCTGTTCCTGGGCGGCCTGCAACTGATGGCGCTCGGCATCATCGGTGAATACCTGGCGCGCATGTTCATCGAGGTCAAGCAACGGCCGCTCTACCTCGTCCAGCAGGCGCTGCCGCCGACGCGTCCGCTGCCTGCGCCTCAAGGCATCGTCGCCGGCGATCGCTGACCGTGGCCCTCACGCCGCGCGAGCGTCGCTGCCTGCTGTTCCTGCTCGCCGCCATGGCGGTGGTCCGGCTCCTGACGCTGGGCGCGTATCCGCTGCTCGACCCGACCGAATCGCGCTACGCCGAAATCGCCCGCAAGATGCTCGAAACGGGAGACTGGCTGGTGCCGCAGGTGGACTACGGCGTGCCGTTCTGGGGAAAGCCCCCGTTGTCCACCTGGCTGTCCGCGCTCAGCATGGCGGCGTTCGGCGTCAACGAGTTCGCCGCGCGGCTGCCGTCGCTGCTCCTGACGGCGGGCTGCGCCGCCATGGTCTACCGGCTGGCTGCATTGCGTGCGGGAGCGGACCACGCGCTGTGGGCGCTTGCCGCGTTCGCGACCACCGGCCTCGTCTTCATCAGCGCCGGCGCCGTGATGACGGACCCGGCGCTGTTGTTCGCGACGACGCTGTCGATGACGGCGTTCTGGATCGCGCTGAACGGCCCCGAACCCGTGCGCCGCACCGCCGGCTTCATGTTCTTCGTCGGACTCGCGGCGGGACTGCTCGCCAAGGGTCCCGTGGCGGTCGTCCTGACCATGCTTCCCGTGGGCGCATGGACGCTGTGGACGCGGCGATGGCGCGATGCTTGGTCGCGAATCCCGTGGCTCGGCGGAACGCTGCTCACTCTCGCGCTGGCGGTGCCATGGTACTGGGCCGCCGAGCGCGCATCGCCCGGGTTCCTGGACTACTTCCTGGTGGGTGAACACTGGAAGCGCTTCGTGGAGCCGGGATGGAAGGGCGATCTCTACGGCCAGGCCCACGCCCGGCCGCGCGGGACGATCTGGGTATGGTGGTTCGCGGCGGCGTTGCCCTGGTCGCCGATGGTCGTGGCCTGGCTGGCGCGCGCGTTGGCGGCGCGCAGCGAGCTAGCGGCGGGGCAGCGGAGGCACCTGTTGCGGGACCCGTGGTGCGCGTACCTCCTGTCGTGGACGCTCGCGCCCATGCTGTTCTTCACGGTCTCGGGCAACGTCCTGCCGACCTACGTACTGCCCGGCCTACCCGCCTTCGCCCTCCTGCTCACCGAATTCTGGCAGCCGCGCGCAGCCGACACCCGCGCGCTGCGGTTTGCCGTGAAGCTGATGACCGCCGGCGGAATCGGACTGATTCTGGTCTTTGCCGGCGTGCTCGTCTCGCAGCGACAACGGTTTGAAGTCGACCTGTCGCACCGCGCGCTGGTGGCCAAATACGAGACGACACGCGCCGGCATCGGCGATCGGCTGGTATACGTCGGCCAGCGCCCGATTTCGGCCGAGTTCTACGCCGGGGGCAAGGCGGTCAAGGTCGCCGACGTGAACGCGCTGGCCGCCTACCGGGCCACGCCGAATGCCGACTTCTTCGCGGTGCGCGAGGGCGACCTGCGCGCGTGGACCGAAGCGGACCGCGCCGGACTGGTCGACCTGGGCAAGTACGGCGACTACCGGCTGCTGCGCGAGGCGGCGCGCTAGCCCTGCGGTTTCTTCCTGGGCCAGTCGTCCTCGTCCTCGAGGATGCGGATCACCCGCGTGCGCTTGCCGCCCGCGTATTGCTCCATCTTCACCAGGACCGGGAAGCGTTCCGACAGCGCCGCCCGCGCGTCCTCTTCGGAGTCGAAGGTCAGCAGCTTGCCGTCGCCGTCGAAGACGTCACTCCAGATGCCCTTGGCATCCTCGGTCTCGATCTTGAACTTCATGCGCGGGATTGCAGCGCCGCGATGCGCTCCTCGATCGGTGGATGCGTCGAGAACAGCGCCATGATGCCGGCCTTGTCGGTGATCCCGAACCCGGACATCGTCTGGGGCAGCGAGCCAGGCTCCACGCCGCCCAGCCGCTTCAACGCGTTGACCATCGGCGTCGGCGTTCCCAGGAATTTCGCCGAGCCGGCGTCGGCGCGGAATTCGCGGTGCCGCGAGAACCACGCCACGACGATCGAGGCCAGCACACCGAAGACGATCTGGCACACCATCACCGTGATGAAGTAGCCGGGTCCTGTGCCGCGTTCGTTGCGGAACACCGCGCGGTCGACTATTCCGCCGACGATGCGCGAAAGGAAGAAGACAAAGGTGTTCACCACGCCCTGGATCAGCGTGAGCGTCACCATGTCGCCATTGGTCACGTGCGCGATTTCGTGGCCCAGCACGGCCTCGACTTCCTCCCGGTTCATCGACTGCAGCAGTCCCGTGGAGACGGCGACCAGCGCCGAGTTCCTGAACGCGCCCGTGGCAAAGGCATTTGGGGGGCCTTCGTAGATCGCGACCTCGGGCATGTTGATGCCTGCGGTCTGCGACAGCTTGCGCACGGTCTCGACCAGCCAGGCTTCGTGGTCGTTCGCGGGCTGCGTGATGACGTGCGCGCCCGTCGACCGCTTCGCCATCGACTTCGACATCAGCAGCGAAATGATCGAGCCGGTGAAGCCGACCACCGCGGACATGACCAGCAGCCCGCCGAAACTGATCCCCGACTGGGCTGCGTACTGGTCGAACCCGAACAGGCGCATCACGATGGCGAGCACCGCCATGACGGCGATGTTGGTGATGAGGAACATGACGATGCGATTCATGAGGGACTTTCAGGTAAGTTGCGCGGCGTCATCTTAACGCGGATGAACCGCGAGGAAAATCGGTACGGGCTGCCTGTCGGGATCGTTCAGCCGGAGGCCGGCCTGGACCAGGAATCCCTGAGCGTGACGGCGCGATTGAACACCGGCCTGCCGGGGGCATGGTCGATCATGTCTGCGACGAAGTATCCGTGCCGCTCGAACTGCACGCGCTCCTCCGGCGCGGCGGATGCCAGCGCCGGCTCGACGTACGCCACGATCACGCGCTTGCTGTCCGGATTGAGATCGTCGAGGTAATTGCGCTCGGCGACTTCCACGACGTCGTCATCGTCGCCGGCGACCACCGTGGCATGCGCGGGCAAAGGCGCCTCGGGCGCCGCGACATCGGCGCGAACGCCCAGCGGATTCCGTGCACCCGGAAACGGCACCTTGAACAGCCGGTCGTACAGCCGCACTTCGGCCGGCACCGCGTGCGCCACTGACAGCCAGTGGATGTTGCCCTTGACCTTGCGCGCGTCGGCGCCCGGCGTCCCGCTGCGGGTCCCGGGGTCATAGGTGCAATGGACGACGGTGAGGTTGCCCGCGGCATCGCGTTCGGCGCCGACGCACTTCAGTATGTAGCCGTAGCGCAGTCTGACTTCCGCGCCGGGGGTCAGGCGAAAGTAGCCCTTCGGAGGGACTTCGGCGTAGTCGTCGCGTTCGATCCACAGCTCGCGCGTCAGCGGCAGCGCGCGCTTCCCCAGTTCCGGACGCTGCGGATGGTTCGGCGCAAAGCAGTCCTCGCTGTGCCCCTCCGGGTAGTTGTCGATCACGAGCCTGACCGGGTCGAGCACTGCGATGCGCCGCTGCGCGCGCGCGTTGAGATCGTCGCGCATGCAGTCTTCGAGCACGCTCATGTCGATCCACGAGTCCGTCCGCGAGACACCGATCCTGTCGGCCAGCAGGTGGAAGCCCTCGGGGGTGAACCCCCGGCGGCGCGCGCCGACGAGTGTGGGCATGCGCGGGTCGTCCCAGCCGTCGACATGGCGCTTGTCCACCAGTTCGATCAGCCGGCGCTTCGACAGCACGACGTAGGTGAGGTTGAGCCTGGCGAATTCGTGCTGCTGCGGGAGCGGCCTTTGCAGCTGGCCACCGTCCGCCAGCTTGTCGATGACCCAGTCGTACAGCGGGCGATGATCCTGGAACTCGAGCGTGCAGATCGAGTGGGTGATGCGCTCGAGCGCGTCCGAGATGGCGTGCGTGTAGTCGTAGAGCGGGTAGATGCACCATGCGTCGCCCGTTCGGTGATGCGTGGCGTGGCGGATCCGGTAGATCGCCGGGTCGCGCATGTTGAGGTTAGGCGACGCCATGTCGATCCTGAGGCGCAGGACGTGCGCGCCGTCCGGGAATTCACCTGCGCGCATGCGGCGAAACAAGTCCAGGTTCTCTTCGACCGGGCGATTGCGGTAGGGGCTGTCGCGGCCGGCCTGCGTCAGGGTGCCGCGGGTCGCGCGCATTTGCTCGGCCGACTGGCTGTCGACATACGCCAGGCCCTGCTGGATGAACCATTCGGCAAACCGGTACAGTTCGCCGTAGTAGTCGGACGCATGGTAGCGATGGCCGCCCCAGTCGAAGCCCAGCCATTTGACCGTGTCCGCGATCGTGTCCTCGAATTCGACGTCCTCCTTGAGCGGGTTGGTGTCGTCGAAGCGGAGATGACAGATGCCGTTGTTCTCGGCGGCCAATCCGAAATTGAGGATGATCGACTTGGCGTGCCCGTAGTGGAGGTAGCCGTTGGGCTCCGGCGGGAAACGGGTGACCACCCGGCCGCCGTACTTGTCGGTGCGCTTGTCCTCGGCGACGATAGCGCGCAGGAAATTGGGCGCCAGACCCGCAGCGTCCCGGGGCGCAGGCCCCGGCGCAGGTTTATGTGCGGCAACCGGCGCTGCGATGGTTCCCGTGCCTTGTGGCGGCGCAACATTCATTTCGATTTGTTCATGAACAATTCGTGGCCAACTCGCATTCTAACCGGGAGGGGGACCCCCGTCATCGGGCGCGCCACGAGGGGAAGGGGTGGATTCCCCCGGAAGCCGCGCCGAGCAAGGCTTTGCGGAGAGGGGGGCAACGCGGGCACGAGGTGTTTTCCACAAATACTGTGGATAGAAGTGTGCATATCTTGTAAATTGATGCGCTAAGTAGCGCCGGTGCAGGGAAAATCGTTGCGATGCCTAAATTAGCACCGCAATTTTCCACTCTCCTTTCAAGGATTTGCGAATTTCCCACTACGACGGCGCAACGTTGTTTCAGCGCGAAAAAGCGGCCTGGACGACGATATCGCTAAGACGTTACGCTGAGCCTTTGTCCAGGACGAAGTACTTGCTGCAACCGCGCTGTCGAACCGTGTGAACGCGAACCCGTCGTGAATCTGGTGCCGCTCGAGCCACATCGCAAGTGACGTCCGACCTGCCCGTTGATCAAGGTGCCGCCCGCACGCCGGCGGCACCTGACCCGACTCTGGTCATGGCCTCGGCGGCCGTGCTGCCGGTTTCCCTCCTGGTGTCCTCCGCGCGCCTCCTGATCGAGCGTCATCTTGGACTGGTGTGGGTCAGCGGCGAAATTTCCAACTTCACGCGGGCGGCTTCCGGCCACTGCTATTTCAACCTCAAGGATGCCCAGGCGCAGGCGCGCTGCGTGCTGTTCCGGCAGAAGGCCCAGCATGTCTCGTTTGCGCTGCGGGACGGGCTGCAGGTCGAAGTGCGCGCCACGCCGTCGATCTATGAGGCGCGCGGCGAGTTCCAGCTCAATGTCGACAACGTTCGTCTCGCGGGAATCGGCGCCCTCTACGAAAAATTCGCCCAGCTGAAGGCGAAGCTGGAGGCCGCAGGATGGTTTGCCGACGCGCGCAAGCGTCCGCTGCCCGCCTATCCCCGGGCGATCGGCATCGTCACATCGACACGCGCGGCCGCGTTGCGCGACATCCTCGCCACGCTGCGCCGACGCTGGCCGTCGGCCAACGTCGTCGTCTACCCGACCGCCGTGCAAGGCGCGGGCGCAGCGGAGGAAATCGCCCGCGCCATCCGCACCGCCAACGAGCGCGCCGAAGCGGACGTGCTGATCGTCGGACGCGGCGGCGGATCGATCGAGGACCTGTGGGCTTTCAACGAGGAAACGGTGGCGCGCGCCGTGTTCGAATCCGCGCTTCCGATCGTGTCCGGCGTCGGACACGAGACCGATTTCACCATTTGCGATTTCGTCGCCGACCTGCGCGCGCCCACGCCGACGGCGGCGGCCGCGGCCGTCGCGCCGGACCGTGCCTCGATCGCGCATCGCGTCGCGCAGTTGGCGCGTCGCCTGGAGCGCGGCGGGCAGCACGTCCTCGCGGCGCGCATCCAGCAGGTGGACGGCGCGGCGCGGCGGCTCATCCACCCCGCGGAGCGCATCGCGCAGGAGTCGGCCCGGCTTGCCGAATTCGCAAGGCGCGTCGCGCACACCTGGCGCCTGCAGTCGACGTTGCGGGCGGCCTCGGCGTCAGCCCTGCAGGCCAGGCTGCTGCGCGAGCTGGGCATGCCGCTGCCGCAGAGGCAGCGGGTGGAATTCGCGCGCGCCATCCTTCAGCGCGCCGCGAATGAGCGCGTGTCGCGGCTGGCCGACAGGCTGGGCGGTCTCGCGCAGAATCTCGCGCACCTCAACCCGCAGTCGGTGCTCGAGCGCGGCTACGCGATCGTGTCCGGCAGCGACGGCGCGATCGTGCACGACGCGCGCCAGGTGGGGCAAGGCGATGCCGTGGCGTTGACTTTCGCCCGCGGCAGCGCCGACGCCGCCATCACGCGGACACGGGAGCCGTAGCGCGCCCGCGTCGCGGTCGGTCAGGCTTCGTCGGGATCGGGATCGTCGATCGCCGCCAGGCGCTTGAACTTCCGGGCGACGTCGGCAGGTGCCTGCGCCGGAATGCGCGGCGTGTCGGTGCGCACATCGGCATTCTGCGCGCGGTGGCGCAACGCGTGGTCCATCAGCACCAGGGCCAGCATGGCCTCCGCGATCGGTGTCGCCCGGATGCCGACACAGGGATCGTGCCGGCCGTGAGTGTTCACGGTGACGGCCTTGCCCGACTTGTCGATCGAGTGACGGTCGAGTCTTATCGACGACGTCGGCTTGACCGCAATGGCCACGGTGACGTCCTGCCCTGTGGAAATGCCGCCCAGGATGCCGCCCGCGTTATTCGACAGGAAGCCGTCCGGCGTCATTTCGTCGGAATGCTCGGTCCCGCGCTGCGCGACGCTCGCGAAGCCGGCCCCGATCTCCACGCCCTTGACCGCGTTGATGCTCATCATGGCCGCCGCCAGATCCGCGTCGAGCTTGCCGTAGACCGGCTCGCCCCAGCCCACGGGAACGCCGCTGGCACAGGCTTCGATGCGCGCACCGCAGGAGTCGCCCGATTTGCGCAGGCGGTCCATGAACGACTCGAGTTCGGGAACAATCGTCGCATTGGCCACGAAGAACGGATTGGCATCGACGTGTTCCCAGCCTTCGAACGGAACGACCGCTGTCCCGAGTTGCGTCAGGTGGCCACGAATGCGCACGCCATGGCGCTCGGCCAGCCACTTTTTCGCGATGGCGCCGGCCGCGACGCGGACCGCGGTTTCGCGCGCCGATTGCCGGCCGCCTCCGCGATGGTCGCGAATGCCGTATTTCTGCCAATAGGTGTAGTCGGCGTGCCCGGGGCGAAACGTGTCGGCGATGTTCGCGTAATCCTTGCTGCGCTGGTCCTGGTTGCGAATCAGCAACGCAATCGGCGTGCCGGTCGTGCGACCCTCGAACACACCGGACAGGATCTCGACGGTGTCCGGCTCACGCCGCTGGGTGACGTGGCGCGACGTTCCGGGGCGGCGGCGGTCGAGTTCCCGCTGGATGTCGGCTTCGGTCAGCGTGAGTCCCGGCGGACAGCCATCGACCACGCAGCCGATTGCCGGCCCGTGCGATTCGCCGAACGAGGTGACGCAGAACAGGGTGCCGAAACTGTTTCCCGACATGCCAGGCCAAAGAGTGATTTTCCGCCATGGAATCGCGCCGAAAAGTCGCAGTCGAGTTTAGCACGGCGAGGACGCGGTCTCGCCGCGCGCGAGGTGTGCGTCAGCGCGCGTCGCCGCGCAGCGCCAGCACTTCGGCGTGCAATGCTTCCGGCGTGGCCAGCGCGGGCGGCACGGGCGGCGCGACGACGATGGAGATGCGCGAGAACACGCCGCGCCAGCGACGCATCGCCTTGCCTTCGTAGGATCGGCTGAAAAAACTGCCCCACAGGCCGCGAAGCGCCATCGGCACCACCGGCACCGGCGTGTCCCGCACCATGCGCTCGATGCCGCCGCGAAACGGCAGCATTTCCCCGGTGCTCGTGAGCTGGCCTTCCGGAAAGATGCCGACGATCTCGCCCTCGCGCAGTGCCGCGGCGGCAGAAGCAAAGGCCGCTTCCTTGACAGCGGCATCCTCGCGTCCCGGCGCCACGGGGATCGCGTTCATCGTCCGGAACACCCAGTTGAGCAGCGGCACGCGAAAAATCCGGTAATCCATGATGAAACGCACCGGACGCCGGACGCAGGCCGCGATCACGATCGCGTCCACGTAGCTCACGTGGTTGCAGACCAGGATGCACGCGCCCTTCTCCGGAACGTTCTCGAGCCCTTCCTTGCGCACGCGGTACATGGTGTGGATCAGCAGCCACGCCAGGAAGCGCATCAGGAATTCCGGCACGAGCCGGTAGATGTACATCGCGACGAAGGCGTTGAGGATGCCGGTCGCCAGGAACAGCCCGGGAATCGACACGCCGGCGGAGAGCAGCGCGATGGCGAGACCCGCGGATGCCACCATGAACAGCGCGTTGAGTATGTTGTTGGCGGCGATGATCCGCGAACGGTGCGACGGCTCCGAGCGTTCCTGGATCAGAGCGTAGAGCGGCACGATGTAGAAACCGCCGAAAAGCCCGATCAGGACCAGGTCGGCCGTCACGCGCCAATGCGCCGGCTGCGCAAGAAAGGCGCCGACGCCCGACAGGCCGGCCGCTTGCATCGCGTGGGTCGCAAACCACAGGTCGACCGCGAATACCGTCAGGCCGATCGAGCCGAACGGCACCAGGCCCAGTTCCACGCGCCCGCCCGACAGCCGTTCGCAAAGCAGCGAACCCACGCCGATGCCGATCGAAAAGCTCGCGAGAAGGAAGGTGACCACGTGCTCGTCGCCACCCAGCACGTTCTTGGCGAAATTGGGGAACTGCGTCAGGAATGTAGCGCCGTAGAACCAGAACCAGGAGATGCCAAGCATCGACAGCCAGACGACACGGTTGCCTTGCGCGAAGCGAAGGTTCCTCCAGGTCTCGGTGACCGGATTCCAGTTGATGGAGAGACCGGGAGCCACCGCCGGAGTCAATGGAATGGCGCGGCTGACGAGCCAGCCGGCAACTGCCACGGCCACGGACACGGTCGCGGCAAACACCGGTCCGTTCGGCTGCATGGCGACCAGCAGGCCGCCGACGATGGTGCCGACCAAGATGGCCACGAACGTGCCCATTTCCACCAGGCCGTTGCCGCCGACCAGTTCCTCGATCCTGAGATGCTGCGGCAGGATGGCGTACTTTACCGGACCGAACAGCGTCGAATGCAGGCCCATCAGCAGCAGCGCGCCAAACAGCAGCGGAAGGCTTTGCCACCAGAAGCCCGCGAACCCGGTCACCATGATGGCGATCTCGAAGACCTTGATGTAGCGGATGAGGCGCGACTTCTCGAATTTGTCCGCGAGCTGTCCGGCGGTCGCCGAGAACAGCACGAACGGCAGGATGAACACCGCCGCCGCCAGGTTCACGAGCGTGTTTGCGTCGATCGTGGACAGGTGCGCCGCGTGATAGGCGACGAAGATGACCAGCGCATTCTTGTAGATGTTGTCGTTGCCCGCGCCCAGCGCCTGGGTCCAGAAGAAAGGGGCGAAGCGGCGCTGGCGCAGCAGGTCGAACTGGTTGGGCTCGTGCATGGGCGGGTGAACTCGTTTGCGCGACCGGTTCGCGTGGCATCCGATCGACGCGGTTTAAGGCTCCGCTACAATACGCGGCCACCGACGGTTGAGGCAATTTCACTCGGAACAGCACCCTGCAATGCAGCCCTACCTCGAATTCATGCGACACGTGCGGATGCACGGGCACCGCAAGGACGATCGCACCGGCACCGGCACGCTGTCGGTCTTCGGCTACCAGATGCGCTTCGATCTGGCGCGGGGATTTCCTCTGCTGACGACCAAGAAAGTCCACACCCGGTCGATCGTGCACGAGCTCCTGTGGTTCCTCAAGGGTGACACCAACATCGCCTACCTCAAGGCCAACGGCGTGTCCATCTGGGACGAGTGGGCCGACGCGAACGGGGACCTGGGGCCCGTCTATGGCTACCAGTGGCGTTCATGGCCGGCTCCGGACGGCAGCCACATCGACCAGATGGCCAGCGTGGTCGCCGAGATCAGGAGAAATCCGGACTCGCGGCGCCTGGTCGTATCGGCCTGGAATGTCGCCGAGATTCCGCGGATGAAATTGCCGCCGTGCCACCTGTTGTTCCAGTTCTACGTGGCCGGTGGCCGCCTGTCGTGCCAGCTGTACCAGCGCAGTTGCGACATCTTCCTGGGCGTGCCCTTCAACATCGCGTCCTATGCGCTGCTGACCCACATGGTCGCGCAGCAGTGCGAGCTGCAGGTGGGCGACTTCGTGTGGACCGGCGGCGATTGCCACCTCTATCTCAACCACCTCGAACAGGTGGATGCGCAGCTCGCGCGGACTCCCTTCCCGCCGCCGCGCCTCGTCATCGCGCGCAAGCCGCCGACGTTGTTCGACTATGTGTACGAGGACTTCGAGATCGCCGACTACCAGTGCCATCCCGCGTTGAAGGCGCCGGTGGCGGTGTAGGCACAGGGGCGCATGGGCAAAAAAGAAGCCCGCCGGGAGGAGGATGGCGGGCAAGGGGGATTCGGATGCTCGAGCGATGCATGGCTTTGCCATGCCGCTGCGCTCGCTTGCAATTCCATTCGCCGGCGATTTTCCGCCGACGCCGTCAATCGTCAGACCACGCTGCGCGCCGCGTTGACCCGTTCGGCCAATTCAACCAGTGCCGCCTGTTGGGTGGGAGTGTCGAGGCTGTCCCGGTCGGCAATGGCCACGTCCGCGTCTCCAGACTGGCTGGTCAGCCAAAACTGCGCGAACTCGGGGGAAAACGCGTTCATGTCGGATCTTCGATATGCGGCGGGGTTCTGTTGGATTCATATAAGCAATGCACGTGCCACATATGACCGCGATGTGCTGGTCAAACCGCGAGTCGATGATTTACAGGGAGAAATGCGGGTTTCGGCACGGCGTTTGCAGACGTCGCGGTGCAACAAAGCCTGCCACGCTGTCGCAGAAAGCCGACACGCACAATGACAATGGTATTAAAGCGCTGATATTACGAAGAAATGCGTGTCGCCGGCCCCCGACAGCCGTTGCTGCGAAGCGCCAAGACCGGGCCTCAGCCCTTGGTTTCCTTGAACATCGCGGGCTCGAGCTTGTGGCGCTGCAGGAGCTTGTAGAACTCGGTGCGGTTGCGCTTGGCCAGCTGTGCCGCCTGGGTCACGTTGCCGCCGGTGATCTTGAGCAGCCGCACCAGGTAATCCCGCTCAAACGTCTTGCGTGCCTCCTCGAACGGAATGAGCGCCGCCGCGTCCTCCTTGAGCGCGTTCTGGACCAGCGTCGCAGGGATCATCGAAGTCGTTGCCAGCGCCAGCGCCTGCTCGAGCAGGTTCAGCAGCTGGCGCACGTTGCCCGGCCACGGTGCGGACACCAGCAGCGCCATGGCCTCGGGCGCCAGCGTGGGAACGGGCTTGTGATACCGCTCGGCCAGCTTGCGCAGAAAGGAAGTCGCAAGCAACGGAATGTCTTCGCGCCGTTCCGACAATGGCGGCAGGCGCAGTGAAACCACGTTGAGCCGGTAATAGAGGTCTTCGCGAAACTGGCCGGAAGCTTTTTGCTCGTCCAGATCGCGGTGAGTTGCGGAAATGATGCGAACGTCGACTGGTATGGCCTGGGTCGATCCCACGGGCCGCACTTCGCCCTCCTGCAGGACCCGCAGCAGCTTGACCTGAAGCGGCAGGGGCATGTCGCCGATCTCGTCCAGGAACAGCGTTCCGCCGTCGGCAGTTTGAAAGAGACCCTTGTGCGCCTGCACCGCGCCCGTGAACGCGCCCCGCGCATGGCCGAAAAGTTCCGATTCCAGGAGTTCGCCCGGAATCGCACCGCAATTGACGGCGACAAACGGGCGATCGAGGCGGCGGCTGGCGCGGTGGATGGCGCGCGCCAGGAGCTCCTTGCCGGTCCCGGAATCGCCATAGATGAGGACGCTGGCATCGGAATCGGCGACGAGCTTGGCCTGCCGAAGCAGGTCTTCCATGACGGGACTTCGCGTGACGATTTCCGCTCGCCATTCGCCGGTCGCGGCGTTGCCCGAACCGGCATCGTCTCCGGAGAGCTTGAGCGCCGAGGCGACAAGCTGCAGGAGCTCCCGGCTGTCGAACGGCTTGGTCAGGAAGCCGAAAACGCCCCGTTGGGTCGCCGCGACCGCGTCCGGAATGGTGCCGTGCGCCGTCAGGATCAGCACCGGCAGCGCCGGATGCTGGCGATGGATCGCGTCGAACAACTGCAGGCCGTCGATGCCGGGCATACGCAGGTCGGTCACGACCGCCGCGGGACGCTGGACGGCGATGGCGGCAAGCGCGGTCTCGCCGCTCTCCGCAGTGCGGATCCGGTAGCCGGCGGAAGTGAGGCGCAGGCTGATCAGCTTGAGGAGGTCGGGGTCGTCGTCGACCAGCAGGATGTCACCAGAGCTCATTCGATCTCCTAGTTGCCGCCACCACCGCCACCGCCGCCCCCACCTCCGCCGCCGCCGCCAGCGCCCCCGCCTCCGCGCGAGCGGTCGCGCAGCAGGCTGCGCTCCATTTGCCGCAACGCTTCCAGCTTCTGCACGGCGGCCTCCGCGCGCTGCTGCTCGTCGCGCACCGCCCGCATGCGTTCCGCGATCTGGACCTGCAACACGAGCGCGAGCTGCTTGATGGGCGGGCTGCCCGCACTTCCCTTGGTGACGTTGTCGAGGAGCTGGATCGCGCGCTGGTCGTCCTGGGGGGTGACCCGCGACAGCGAATAGAGCACGGCCAGCCGCACCCGGTTGGCGTCGGTGCGCTGCTTGGCCAGGTTCTGTGTCGCGGCGGCCAACTCGCGCCGCAAGTCATCCGGTGAAAGCGTCCCGAATCGCTGGAGGTCCCCGAGCAGCGCAATCAGTTGCAGATCGTCGGTATTGACATCCGGAACCGCCGGCGCAGGCGCTGGACCCGGCACGGCGGAAGGCCCGGCCAATGCCAGTGACTCCGGCGCCGGCGCGGATGACGGCACCGGCGTGGTGGTGCCCGCCAGCGTCGGCGGCTCGACCGGGTCGATGGGCGGATACTCCACCAGCATGGTCGGCGCGGGCACGACCTCGGGTTCGTATTGCTCCTGCGGAGTCAGGGTCACGGTCGGCATGGTCGAGGTCGCGCAACCCGCGAGCCACAGGACCAGGGCGAGTACCGCCGGGACGCGCGGCGGCCGGCAATTCATTTGTGCCCGCCGATCGTCGCCGGCGACGGCGTCATCGGCTTCGGCGGGGCTTCGGCGGCGGTCACCGCCAGCGGAAGCCACAGCCTGAAGTGCGCGCCGCGATGGCCATCGGCACGGTCGAGGATCTCGATGCGTCCGCCGTGCGCGAGCGCGTACTCGCGGGCGATCGCGAGGCCCAGCCCCGAACCCTTGACTTTGCCGTCCACCGGGGGCTTGCCCGTGTAGAACGATTCGAATACGCGTTCGCGCTCGGGCACGGGGATTCCAGGACCCTGGTCGACGACGTCAAGCACCGCGTACCCGGATTGCTGCCCCAGCGTGATCTGGATTTGCCCGGCGCGAGGCGAATACTTGATCGAATTCGACACGAGATTGTCGATCACCGTCCTGATCTTCTCCGTGTCGCCGACGATGATCGCCGGCTTGAGGTTGACGTCCACCGTGATGATCCGGGCGAGCGCCGCGAGCTTCTGTTCCTTCACGACATGGCGAATCACGTCGGGCAGCGCCACCGGCCCCAGCGTCGCCGGCTCCATGCCCCCGGTCTGATGGTAGCGAAGCAGGTCCTCGATCAGGCGCTGCAGCGAAAGCGTGTTCTCGCGCACGATACGCACGATCTCCTGCTGTTCCGGCCCCAGGCGCCCGCCGACGTTGTCGCGCAGCAGTTCCGCGCCTTCGCGAACGGCGGTGAGCGGCGTCTTGAGCTCATGCGAGACGTGCCGCAGGAAGCGGTTCTGCTGTTCCTCGAGTTCATGCAGCCGCGTGCGCAGCCATTCCAGCCTTTGCCCGACGTAGCGCAGGTCCTGCGGGCCGTTGACCTCGATCGTGTGGGTGAAATCGGCCGAGCCCATCCGCCGGATGGCCTGGTCGAGCTGGCGGATGGGACGCGCGATGAGCACGGCGAAGAAGATCGCAAGCGCCAACGCGATGGCGGCCGTGGCCAGCGCGAGGTAGAGCCACTTCTCCCGACCCTGGTCCGCCGTCTCCTGCAGTCTCTCGATGGCCCGCTGCGTCAGCTGGTTGGTCGCGGTGAGCATGCCCTGCGCGCCTTCCACCAGCTGCGCGTAGCCGTCGGCCAGGCTCCGGATGGTCTCCGGCGTGCGCGTCGACGAGACCAGAGAGTCGCGCAGTCGCGTTTCGCGTTCGCTCAACTTGGCGAGCGCCGCGAGCTGCGCGCTTTCCAGCGGAAGTTGCCCCAGCTGGCTCGTCGTGCCGCGGAATTCCTGGCGTACGCGCGCGTAATCCTCGAGCAGCGCCGGGTCCTCGAGGATGAGCTGCTGGCGCGCGAGGCGCTCGAGCGTCGTGGCCTGCTCGAACAGCAGCCGGCTGGAACGCCCTGCCTGCGACGCCTGCAGCACTTCCTGCCGGCTTTCCGACGCCAGCCGGTCCAGCGAGTAGATCAGCTCGCCGAGAGCATAGAGCAGCGGCAGGCTGACCAGCAGGAATCCCAGCAGGATGAACTTGAGGAACGAGCGCGGGTAGTACACGCGGTTTGGCCCATTGACGTGGCAATACGGGCGGCCACTATGGTGGCGGCCGTTATAATTCGCGGCATTATGACAGCACTCGCCCTAATCGCCGCGGTGGCGAAGAACGGCGTCATCGGCTCGGGCAATGGGCTGCCCTGGCGGCTGCCCGAGGACCTGCGGCGATTTCGCGCGCTGACCATGGGCCACGCGGTCATCATGGGTCGCAAGACTTGGCAGTCCATCGGACGCCCGCTGCCCGGCCGCCAGAACATCGTCGTGAGCCGCCAGCGCAATCTTGCCGCGGAAGGCGCCACCGTGGCAGCCTCGCTGGACGACGCCGTTCGCGCCGTGACCCTGCCTGCGCCGGCTTTCTGCATCGGCGGCGGCGAACTGTATGCGCTCGCCCTGCCGCGGGCGACGACGCTCCATTGCACGCAGATCGACCGCGAGTTCGCCGGCGACACGCGCTTTCCCGAGATCGACCGGGACACCTGGCGGGAAACGTCGCGCGAAACGCATCGCGCACCAGAAGGTTTCGATTACGCTTTCGTGACTTTCGAACGGCGTTGACCCGGCATCCCGCCGGGACCGACCCACCAGACGATCCAGGGGAACCCACCATGTCGGAAGGCTTTCACGTGCACGGCCCGCATGACCACGAAGTGGAGCACCAGGCGCACTCGGGCGACAGTTTCGCGGGACGCGTCGCCGTCATGACCGCGATCCTGGCGACGGTGGGCGCGCTGATCAGCTACCAGGGCGGGGCCACGCAGAACGCCGCGCTGTTGTTCAAAAACGAAGCCGCGATCAAGAAGACCGAGGCATCGGACCAGTGGAACTACTACCAGGCCAAGAGCAGCAAGCAGAATCTCGCCGAACTCGGGGCAACGCTGACCACCGGCAAGGCGTCCGATGATTTTCGCGCCGAGGTCGACCGCTACAAGAAGGAGAAGGAGAAGATCATGGCCGATGCCAAGGTCCTGGAGCAGGCCAGCAAGGACGCCGACGCCAGGAGCGAGGAGTCGATGCACCAGCATCATCGCTGGGCGCAATCGATGGCCCTCATACAGGTCGCCATCGCGCTCGCGGCAATCACGTTGCTGACGAAGAAAAAATGGCTTCAGTGGATGGCCTACGGCGCCGGGCTTGGCAGCCTCGTCGTCGCCGGACTTGCGCTGGCCCACATCTGACGCGTTCGACGCGCGCTTCGCCGCGCGGCGAATTCCGCCGAAATCAAATCGTGCGGGAGACCCGGGTTTCCGCGATAATGCCGCCTCCGCCGCGCCCAGGCGCGCCGCCCACCATCCGCCCGGATGGCGAAATTGGTAGACGCAAGGGACTCAAAATCCCTCGGCCGCAAGGTCATGTCGGTTCGATTCCGACTCCGGGCACCACCGGCCTCAATTCCGCGCAGGCCCGCGTTAGCCGTCGAACGGCACCTGGCGCCACAATTGCCGCCCGCTGACTTCGCAATCGAACCGCCGGTCGCGCCATGCCCGCCTACACCCTATCCGATTTTGAATTCGACCTGCCGGCGGAACTCATCGCGCAGTCGCCCGCGCCGGAAAGGCGAGGCAGCCGCCTGCTGCATGTCGACGGCGCGCAACTGACGGACCTCGCGTTTGCCGACCTGCCGCGACAGGTCCGCGCCGGCGACCTCATGGTGTTCAACGACACGCGCGTCATCAACGCGCGCGTGTTCGCGCACAAGACCACCGGAGGCAAGGTGGAACTGCTGGTGGAGCGCATTGTTGCCGACGACGAGGCGTGGGTGCAGCTTCGCGCGAGTCACGCGCCGGCGGTCGGCGCGACGTTGCGCCTTCCCGGCGGCGCCGGCGCGACGGTGGCCGCGCGCGACGACAGGTTCTTCCAATTGCGATTTCACGGAACCGGTCCGCTCGATTCGTGGCTGGAACGGCATGGCGACGTGCCGCTGCCACCTTATATCGCAAGGAAACCCGGGCGGGAGGACGCCTCCCGCTACCAGACGGTCTACGCGCGGGAACCCGGGGCAGTTGCCGCACCGACCGCCGGACTGCACTTCGACGATGCGATGCTGGCCGCCCTGGCCGAAGCCGGCGTCTCGCAGGCCTTCGTCACGCTGCACGTCGGCGCCGGCACGTTCCAGCCGGTCAAGTCCGACGACCTGACCCGGCACCGGATGCACCGCGAGCGGTATTCCATTCCGCGGGAAACCGTCGACGCGATCGAGGCCGCCCGGGCACGTGGCGGTCGCGTCCTCGCGGTGGGCACCACCAGCCTGCGCGCGCTGGAGGCGGCTGCAGTCGCAGGCGGGTTGGCCGCCGGCCCGGGCGACACGACGCTGTTCGTGACGCCGGGTTTCCGATTTCAGGTGGTGGACCGTCTGCTCACCAATTTCCATCTCCCGAGGTCCACGTTGCTGATGCTCGTGTCGGCCTTCGCGGGATATGACCACATCCGTGCCGCCTATGCCCACGCGATTGCCCGCAAGTACCGGTTTTTCAGCTACGGCGACGCGATGCTGCTGGAACGCGCGCCGCTCGACTCCGGCCAACTGACGCCAAAGCCCGACACCAGGCATCCATAAGCGTCGCTGGATGGCGACAATTCGCGCCAACTGCGCATTCAGTACAACAATTCCGACACGCGGACGGCCTTTCCGGCCCGGTTTGTCTTGGCAAGATCGGGACAACGCGCTACTCTCAGAGCAACTGAATTACTAGCGGAAAACAGTCCGAGTTTCGATGCGGATCATGTATTCCTCGTTTCCATGAAGACTGCGTTTCCCGGTCGTGCCGCGGTGTGCGGAATATTGGCGCTGTTCGCCACAATGCTGGCCGCGACCTCGGCCCAGGCGGCGCGAGTCGGCGTGCTGTCCAACAATTACGCCGCCGCGACCGCCGCGGACTTCGGTAGCAAGATCCCGGGCCACGTCTTTACCGGGGTGGACACGTCCGCGGGCGTGCCGACGCTGTCCTCGCTCACCGGATCCTTCGACGTCCTGCTCGTGTTCGAGGACGGAGCGTTCGTCAATTCGACTGCCGTCGGCAACGTTGCCGCGGCTTTCGCCGACGTCGGCCGGCCGGTCATCCTGGGAACTTTCTATGACCAGGACCGCAGCGACGTGAACAACCCGGCGCTGACCAACCAGGCTCACGGCTGGGGGGCGCTCGAAGCGATCGACCCCAACACGACCGACGGCATCGGCGTGCCCACGGGGGCCACCGGAATTCCCAATCTCCCCCGGGTCCTCAACGTGGCGACGCTGGTTTCGCACCCGCTGACCAGCGGCGTGACCGCGCTCGGCGCGACGTCTGGATTCGCCGGCGGCAACCAGGCCAAGGTGGGGACCGTGGTGCTGGCCAACTGGACGGAGCCGAACGCGCGCGCGCTGCCCGACCCCGCCATCGCCTATCGCATGACCGGCATCGCCTGCGTCATCCAGATCGGCATCGCGCCCGACTACGCGGTCGGCATGGGAACGGGCTACGGCGCATTCACCGGCGATTTCTATGTCGTCTGGAAAAATGCCTTCGACTTTGCGGGCTCGTCCTGTGGCGTCGGGAAGCCCATCCCCACGCTGTCGGAGGGCGGCATCGCGCTCACCGTGCTGCTGATTTGCGCGTTTGCGTTCTCGCAGCGCCGCCGAATCGTCCGTCGTCGCTAGCACCATTACCGGCCGCCTGCGAAGTCGCGGGTCGCAAGCATCGTCCGCGCCGGATCCCGAAATGCGCTTTTCCATTCTCGCCACATCGGGCGTCGCCCGCCGCGCCCGCCTCGAACTCGCCCACGGTTCGGTAGAAACCCCGGTTTTCATGCCGGTCGGCACCTACGGCACCGTGAAGGCGATGGCGCCGCGCGAGCTGGTCGAACTGGGCGCGCAAATCGTGCTGGGCAATACTTTCCACCTCTGGCTGCGGCCCGGACTGGAAGTCATCGCGGCGCACGGAGGACTCCACCGCTTCATGGGCTGGGACCGGCCGATCCTGACGGATTCGGGCGGCTTCCAGGTGT
>DAOMGB010000026.1:0-39054 GCA_035430095.1 Casimicrobiaceae bacterium
CGTTCTTGCCGTTGATGTTCATCGCGTCCGAGCCGCACACGCCCTCGCGGCAGCTCTTGCGGAACGACAGCGTGTCGTCCTGCTGCCGCAGCCGCATCAGCGCATCGAGCAGCATGCGGTCGGTGGGCTCGAGCGCGACGTCGTAGTCCTGGTAATGCGGCGCCGAATCCTTCTCGGGGTTGTAGCGGTAGATGCGGAATCTCATCGGTTCGCCTTCGCGTCAGTAGCTGCGCGCCTTGGGCGGAAACGCGTCCACCGTCAGAGGCTTCAAATTGACCGGCTTGTAGTCCAGCCGGTTACCGTCGCGATACCACAGCGAGTGCTTGAGCCAGCCGGCGTCGTCGCGCTCCGGGTAGTCGCTGCGTGCCTGCGCGCCGCGCGATTCCCGCCGCGCTTCGGCCGAAACGACGGTGGCCTTGGCGACCTCGATCAGGTTGTCCAGTTCCAGCGCCTCGACCCGCGCCGTGTTGAACACGCGGCTCTTGTCGGCGATCGCGGTGCGCGCGGCCTGCTGCTCGAGTTGCATGACCCTGGTCACGCCTTCGCCCAGCAACTGCTGGTTGCGATAGACGCCGCAATGCATCTGCATCGCCTTGCGCAGGCTTTGCGCCAACGCCGGCACCGATTCGCCGGAAGTCGCGCCGTCGAGGCGCGCCAGCCGCGCCTGCGACAACTCGCCGGCGTCCGCCGGCAGGTGCTTGTGGCCCTGCGCCGGCAGGTTCTGGTCGACGATGAAATTGCCGCATGCGCGCCCGAAGACCAGCAGGTCGAGCAGCGAGTTGGTCCCCAGGCGGTTGGCGCCGTGAACGGACACGCACGCGCACTCGCCCACGGCATACAGGCCATTGACCACGACGTTGGGATTGCCTGACCCGGGCGCGACGACCTGCCCGTGCACGTTGGTCGGGACGCCGCCCATCTGGTAGTGAATGGTCGGCACGACCGGGATGGGCTCCTTGATCGGGTCGACGTTCGCGAACTTGATCGCGATTTCGCGGATCGACGGCAGCCGCTTGACGATGACGTCCGGACCGAGATGGTCGAGCTTCAGCAATACGTGATCCTTGTCGGGCCCGCATCCGCGGCCCTCCTTGATCTCCTGGTCCATCGCGCGGGACACGACGTCGCGCGAAGCCAGGTCCTTGGCGTTGGGCGCGTAGCGCTCCATGAATCGCTCGCCGTCGCTGTTGAGCAGGATGCCGCCTTCGCCGCGCACCCCCTCGGTGATCAGCACGCCCGCGCCCGCCACGCCGGTCGGATGGAACTGCCAGAATTCCATGTCCTCCAGCGGAATGCCGGCGCGCGCCGCCATGCCGAGGCCGTCGCCGGTGTTGATGAAGGCGTTGGTCGACGCAGCGAAGATCCGGCCGGCCCCGCCCGTGGCCAGCACCGTCGCCTTGGCCTGCAGGATCGACACCTCGCCCGTTTCCATTTCATAGGCGACCACGCCGACGACGTCACCGTCCGCGTCGCGCACCAGGTCGAGCGCCATCCATTCGACGAAGAACTGCGTCTTCGCCCGCACGTTGCGCTGGTAGAGCGTGTGCAACATGGCGTGGCCGGTGCGGTCGGCGGCGGCGCATGCCCGCTGGACCGGCGTTTCGCCGAAGTTGGCCATGTGGCCGCCGAACGGCCGCTGGTAGATCGTGCCATCCGGATTGCGGTCGAACGGCATGCCGAAGTGCTCGAGCTCGTAGACGACCTGCGGCGCCATCCTGCACATGTACTCGATCGCGTCCTGGTCGCCGAGCCAGTCGGAGCCCTTGATCGTGTCGTACATGTGCCAATGCCAGTTGTCGGCGGCCATGTTGCCCAGCGAGGCGCCGATGCCGCCCTGCGCCGCAACCGTATGCGAGCGCGTCGGGAATACCTTGGACAGGACGGCGACGCGCAGTCCGGCTTCGGCCAGCTGAAGCGAAGCGCGCATTCCCGCTCCGCCGGCACCGACGATGATCGCGTCGAATTTCTGCACAGGCAGCTTCATGGCCTCAGGCCCCGCCCCAGAGAACCTGAACCGTCCACCCGGTGTATCCGACGAGCGCGGCGATCACCAGCACCTGGAGCGCCAGGCGTGCCGCGACAGGCTTCACGTAGTCCATGAGGATGTTGCGCACGCCTACCCAGGCGTGCCAGTACAGCGCCACCATGAATACGAACGTGGAGATGCGGAATGCCTCGTTGCCGAACGTCGCCTTCCAGGCCGCGTAGTCGAGCCCGCCGAACCAGAGCAACAGCCCGAGAACGAGGATGGCATACAGCGCCATGGCCACCGCCGTCGCGCGCTGGACGAGCCAATCGCGCCATCCGTAGTGCGCGCCGACGACGATGCGATTCGGCGCTACCACAGGCGCACCGCGACGGCGAGGGTCAGGACCACGGCCAGCACCATCGTCATCGCCGCGGAGCGGCGCGCCGCAGGCAACTCGACGCCCACGTGGACGTCCATCAGCAGGTGGCGAATTCCCGCCAGCAGATGGTGGATGAATGCCCATGCAAGTGCCAGCGCCACGAGTTTGGCAATCGGCCCATCGAGCGCGCCGCGCGCCTGCGCCCAGGCTTGGGGTGACGCCAGCGCGCGCTGCGTCACCATCAGCAGCACCGGTATTCCCAGGAGAAACAGCAATGCGCCGCTGGCGCGGTGCAGGATCGAGACGACCGCCGGCAGGGGCATTCGGATCGCGAACAGGTTGAGGTATACCGGACGCGGTTTAACAGCGGGTCGATCGATCGCAGCCATCAAATACCCTCGATGACGTTCATTTCGGTGACGCGGAGGCGCGGTGCGGGTACCAAATGGACACTTTTGCGGGATCTATTGTGCACAGCAACGAATTATAGCCTCAGCGGAACAGGTCGGCCATTTGACGTACGTCACTTTTCTGTCACGACGACCGCCGGAATGACGGCGCAATCGGCGGCGCGGCAGGCGGTCAGAACAATTCGTTGAAATAGTGATGGGCGCCGGTGGCGCACAGCCCGCGCCGCACCTCGACCGGGACGTCGCCGTAGGTAAACGTCACCCGATCGACCGCAAGCAGCGGCGTGCCCACGCCGACGTCCAGGATCGCGGCGCTCGACGCATCCGCGGCGATCGCCGAGAGGTGTTCCCGCGCCTTCAACATCCGCACGCCAAACTGGGTCTCGAAAAATCCATACATCGAACCCTTGTACGCTTCATAGCGCGCCCGCGTCAGGCCGCGGAAATGCGCGGCCGGCAACGTGATTTCGTCGAGCACGACCGGCTTGCCCCCCCACTCCAGCACTCGGCGCAGGATGACCACCGGGTCCCCCTGTTTCAGCGCGAGCATGCGCGCCACTTCCGTGCCGGCCCTGCCTCGGCGCAGGTCGAGGAGGCGGCTTCCCGGATATTCGTCGTGGTCGTCATTGGGCCGGATGCGCAGGAACCGGAACGCCGAAGCCTTTTCCTCGGTGTGGGTGGCGACGAACGTGCCCTTCCCCTGCCGGCGGACGACGAGGTTGTCGGCCGCCAGCGCGTCGATGGCCTTGCGCACCGTTCCCTGCGAAACGCCGTAGCGCCGCGCGAGTTCGACCTCGGATGGAATCGCCGTGCCGGGCCCCCATTCCCTGGCTTCCAGGCTGTTTTCCAGCAGCGCCTTGATTTGCAGGTAGAGGGGGCGGAACGTCGGCGTGGCGGTCGAAGTGGACATGTTGATTCTTGGCTGGAATCGATCGCCTGCAACGCGGCAGGGCTTCGGTGATGGCGCATTATCGGCAGCGCCCGCGGCGCCTGTCCATCGTCTGAAGCCTATGATACCCGAAGTCTTATATAAGTTATAAGAGTCCATTGACACGGCCGAGGAGCGACGCCTAGAATAGTGCATCGCGGTAGCCGTTGCCCCGATCAGGCGAAGCGTTTTTCAGCCTTCCTTCTGCCGCACCGCAGCAACCCGCGGAAGCTCGTTTCCTGGCCAGGTTTCTCTCTGAAACTGCACACTGGAGTTCCATCATGAAAGCACCCGTCCGCGTCGCCGTCACCGGTGCAGCCGGCCAGATCGGCTATGCCATCCTGTTCCGCATTGCCTCCGGAGAAATGCTGGGGCGAGACCAGCCCGTGATCCTGCAGATGCTCGAATTGCCGATCGACAAGGCCCAGGCGGGGCTGCGCGGCGTGATGATGGAACTGGAGGATTGCGCCTTTCCGCTCCTGGCCGGGATGATCGGCACGGGCGACCCCAAGGTGGCGTTCAAGGATGCCGCCGTGGCCGTGCTGGTCGGCGCCAAGCCGCGCGGCCCCGGCATGGAGCGCAAGGACCTGCTGCTGGAGAACGCCAAGATTTTCATCGAGCAGGGAAAGGCGCTGGACGCCGTCGCCTCGCGCAACGTCAAGGTGCTGGTGGTCGGCAACCCGGCCAACACCAATGCGTACATCGCGATGAAGTCCGCGCCCTCGCTGCCGAAGAAGAACTTCACTGCGATGCTGCGGCTCGACCACAACCGCGCGCTGTCGCAGCTCGCTGCCAAAACTGGCAAGCCGGTCGGCGACTTCGAAAAACTCATCGTCTGGGGCAACCACTCGCCGACGATGTACGCCGACTACCGCTTTGCGACCGTCGGCGGACAGGCGGTCAAGGCACTGGTCAACGACGAAGCCTGGAACCGGGACACGTTCCTGCCCAAGGTGGGCAAACGCGGAGCTGCGATCATCGAGGCGCGCGGACTGTCGTCGGCGGCATCCGCGGCAAACGCGGCGATCGACCACGTGCGCGACTGGATGCTGGGCAGCAACGGCAAGTGGGTGACGATGGGTGTGCCATCGGACGGCAGCTACGGCATTCCCGAGGACGTGATGTACGGTGTGCCGGTCACGACCGTCGGCGGAGAGTACACGCGCGTCAATGACCTGCAGATCGACGATTTTTCGAGGGAAAAGATGAATGCCACGCTGAAGGAACTGGAAGAGGAACGCGCCGGCGTGGCGTCGCTGCTGGGCTGACCGGCACCCGTCCCGACAATCGGCCCGGAAAGCGACCGAACCCATGCCAAACGAATCCGCCGGCGCGAAGTTCCGCGCCGCCGTCGCGGCCGAGCGTCCGCTGCAGCTGATCGGCGCGATCAACGCGTACACCGCCCGAATGGCGGAACGCACGGGCTACAAGGCGCTCTACCTGTCCGGCGGCGGCGTCGCCGCCAATTCGCTCGGCATGCCTGACCTCGGGATCAGCACGCTGGAGGATGTCCTGGTCGACGTCCGGCGCATCACCGAGGTGACGAACCTGCCGTTGCTGGTGGACATCGACACCGGCTGGGGGAGCGCGTTCAACATTGCGCGCACCGTTCGCGCGATGATCAAGGCGGGCGCCGGCGCGGTGCATCTGGAAGACCAGGTCGGCGCCAAGCGCTGCGGCCACCGCCCGGGCAAGGAAGTCGTGTCGAAGGAGGAAATGGTCGACCGCGTCCGCGCCGCCGTCGACGCGCGCACCGACCCGTCGTTCGTCATCATGGCACGCACCGACGCGCTCGCCGTGGAAGGCCTGCCCGCGGCCATCGAACGGGCGGTGGCGTACGTCGAGGCCGGCGCGGACATGATCTTCCCCGAGGCCATGACCGAGCTGTCCATGTACCGGCAGTTCAGGGCCGCGGTCAAGGTGCCCATCCTTGCCAACATCACGGAGTTCGGGCACACGCCGCTGTTCACGACGCAGGAACTCGGTTCCGCCGACGTGGACATCGTTCTCTATTGCTGCTCCGCCTATCGCGCGATGAATGCCGCCGCACTCAAGGTCTACCAGACGATTCGTGCCGAAGGCACGCAGAAGTCGGTGGTGCCGATGATGCAAACACGAGCCGAGCTGTACGACTACCTCGGTTACCACAGTTATGAGCAAAAACTGGACGACCTGTTCGCCAAATCCAAATGAACGCAGAACCCGCTGAATCCACTGTCGCCGGTCCCAAGGCGAAAAAATCGGTTGCGCTGTCCGGCGTCGCGGCCGGCAACACGGCGCTGTGCTCGGTCGGCCGCACCGGTAACGACCTGCACTACCGCGGATACGACATCCTCGACATCGCCGACGTGTGCGAATTCGAGGAGATCGCCTACCTGCTGGTCCACGGCAAGCTGCCGAACGTGGCCGAGCTCGCCGGGTACAAGGCCAAGCTCAGGTCGTTGCGGGGATTGCCCGCGCCGGTCAAGACGGCGCTCGAGGCCCTGCCCGCCGCGGCGCACCCCATGGACGTCATGCGCACCGGCGCCAGCGTGCTGGGCTGCGCGCTGCCGGAAAAGGACGACCACAACGTGCCGGGCGCCCGCGACATCGCGGATCGGCTGATGGCCTCCTTCGGCTCCATGCTGCTGTACTGGTATCACTGGAGCCACAACGGCAAGCGCATCGACGTCGAGACCGACGACGATTCGATCGGTGGTCATTTCCTGCACCTGCTGCATGGCAAGCCGGCGCCGGAAAACTGGGTCAAGGCGATGCACACGTCGCTCAACCTCTACGCCGAGCACGAGTTCAATGCCTCGACTTTTACCGCCCGGGTCATCGCCGGGACCGGGTCGGACATGTATTCGGCCATCACCGGCGCCATCGGCGCGCTGCGCGGTCCGAAGCACGGCGGCGCCAACGAATTCGCCTTCGACGTGCAGAACCGCTATGTCACACCGGACGAGGCCGAGGCGGACGTCCGGCAGCGGGTCGAGGCCAAGCAGGTGATCATCGGCTTCGGCCATCCCGTCTACACGATCTCCGACCCGCGCAACGTCGTGATCAAGGACGTCGCGCGCCGCCTTTCCGTGGCTGCACACAGCACCAAGATGTTCGACATCGCCGAGCGCCTGGAGTCGGTGATGTGGGAAGTGAAGAAGATGTTCCCGAACCTGGACTGGTTCTCGGCGGTCAGCTACCACATGATGGGCGTGCCCACGGCGATGTTCACGCCGCTGTTCGTGATCTCTCGCACATCCGGCTGGTCGGCGCACGTCATCGAACAACGCATCGACGGCAAGATCATCCGTCCCAGCGCCAATTACACGGGTCCGGAGGACCAGGTGTTCGTTCCGCTCAAGGAACGCAAGTGACCCGCGGCGCCCGTATCCTCGCGGTTGCATGCGTTTCGCTGTCGAACCTGGCAACGGGCGTGGTCGCCGCGGAATCGGGCGAAACGCCCTTCGTGATCACCTACCGCTGCGATGGCGACCGCCATATCGCCGTCGGTTACCCCGCATTTCGCGACGCGCGCGCGCCGGTCAGGATCAGCTGGCAGGGACGCACGGTCGAGCTCGCGCCCACCCGCGTCGGCTCCGGCGCCCGCTACATCAACGCCACCGCCAATCTCGAATGGTGGAGCAAGGGCAAGGGCGGCACCCTCACCCAGCTGGACAACAATCGGCCGCTGCTGACCAATTGCATTGAAAGCTGACCCCATCCCAAACCATCGGCGCCCCGCGCACCGGGCGACCAACGCAAAGTCAAACCATGTCCGCTCCGATCTCCAATGTCCGTCCCAAGCCCGACAAGGTGCTGGTCGACATCGTCGACTACGTCACCAGGTACAAGATCACCAGCAAGGAGGCGTACGCGACGGCGCACTACTGCCTGCTCGATACGCTGGGCTGCGGCTTCGAGGCGCTGACCTACCCTGCCTGTACCAAGCTCATGGGACCGATCGTGCCGGGCACGGTCGTGCCGCACGGCGCAAGGGTTCCAGGCACGTCGTTCGTGCTGGACCCGGTGCAGGCCGCCTTCAACATCGGCGCGATGATCCGCTGGCTCGACTTCAACGACACGTGGCTCGCCGCGGAATGGGGCCATCCCTCCGACAACCTGGGGGGCATCCTCGCGGTCGCGGACTGGCTGTCGCGAAACAACGTTGCCGCTGGCCGCCCTCCGTTGACCATCAAGGACGTGCTGACCGGCATGATCAAGGCGCACGAAATCCAGGGCGTGATCGCTCTCGAGAACAGCTTCAACCGGGTCGGCCTCGATCACGTCGTCCTGGTGAAGGTCGCGTCAACCGCCGTCGTCGCGCAGATGCTGGGCCTGACTCGCGACGAGATCGTCAACGCCGTCTCGCTGGCGTGGGTGGACGGCCAGTCGCTTCGCACCTACCGGCATTCGCCCAACACGGGATCGCGCAAGAGCTGGGCCGCGGGCGACGCCACGTCGCGCGCCGTGCGCCTCGCGCTGATCGCCAAGACCGGCGAAATGGGCTATCCCTCGGTGCTGACCGCCAAGACCTGGGGCTTCTACGACGTGCTGTTCAAGGGCAACGCCTTCAAATTCCAGCGGCCCTACGGCAGCTACGTCATGGAGAACGTGCTGTTCAAGATCAGCTTCCCGGCGGAGTTTCACGCCCAGACGGCGGTGGAATGCGCGATGCACCTGCACCCGCTGGTAAAGGAACGACTGGACGACATCGAAAGGATCACCATCCGGACGCATGAATCGGCGATCCGGATCATCGACAAGAAGGGCCCGCTCGACAATCCGGCGGACCGCGACCACTGCATTCAGTACATGGTGGCCGTGCCGATGATCCACGGCCGCCTCACCGCGCCCGACTACGAGGACGGCGTCGCGCGCGATCCTCGCATCGACGCGCTGCGCGCGAAGATGTTCTGCGTCGAGGACAAGCAGTTCTCAAAGGATTACCACGATCCGGACAAGCGCTCGATTGCCAATGCCATCACCGTCCGGTTCAAGGACGGGAGCAAGACCAAGGAAGTCGTCGTCGAGTACCCGATCGGCCACCGCCGCCGGCGCAAGGAAGGCATGCCGGTGCTGATCGAGAAATTCAAGACCAATCTTGCGCGCCGCTTCCCGGAAAAACAGCGCGCGGCGATCCTCGACGCGGCGCTCGACGCCGGCAAGCTGTCGGCGATGCCGGTGAACGAGTTCGTCGACCTGTTGACGACCTGACCACCCGCCGGCCACTGCAATCCCTCGACTCCCACCGACGACGACTCCCATGCGCATTCCTGCCCTTCTCTTGTGTCTCGCCGCGGCGTCCGCGCCGCCTGCCGCCGCCCAGGACTATCCGAAACTCAAGCCGGGCCAGTGGGAAGTCACGACCACGTCGAACCGCAGCGGCACGCCGACGCCGAGCAAGATCACGCTGTGCACCGACGACGCGGTCCAGAAGCAGATGATGGACATGGGCAAGGGCATGAGCAAGGAAATGTGCTCCAAGTTCGAACTTCGCCGCGACGGTTCCCGGTACGTCGGCGAGTCGGTGTGCAAGATTGGCGACAGCACGCTCACGTCCCATTCGGTGATGACGGTGCAGGGGGACACGGCCTACAAGACCGTCGTCAACGCGACCTACGACCCGCCGTTCATGGGAATGAAGGACACGTCCACGTCGGTCGAAGGCAGGCACGTGGGAGCGTGCGCCGACGGCATGAAGCCGGGCGACGTGGTCACCGCCACCGGGCAGAAGTTCAACATGATGTCGATGCCCGCGCGCCCGGCTGTCGTGCCCCCGGCGAAAGCGGCGCCGCGTCCCCCGCAATGACGACCGGCATTCGCGTCTCCGTTTGCCGGCAACGACAACCGCAGCTTTCGAACATTGACCGCCACTCCTGAGGTCCAGCCATGAGCCACAACCTTCACAACGCCCTGCAGGAATTCAAGCTCAAGTCCGGCAGCGGCAAGTTCTACTCGCTGCGGGCGCTCGAGGCGGCCGGGATCGGCAAGGTTTCTCGCCTGCCGGTATCGATTCGCATCGTGCTGGAGTCGGTGCTGCGCAATTGCGACGGCAAGAAAGTGACCGAGGACCATGTGCGGCAGGTAGCCAACTGGTCGCCCAAGGGCGCGCGCACCGAGGAAATTCCCTTCGTCGTCGCGCGCGTGGTGCTGCAGGACTTCACCGGCGTGCCGCTGCTGGCCGACCTGGCGGCGATGCGAAACGTCGCCAGCGACATGGGCAGGAATCCCAAGGTCATCGAGCCGCTGGTGCCGGTGGACCTGGTGGTGGACCACTCGGTGATGATCGACCACTACGGCACCCGGGACGCGCTCGACCTCAACATGAAACTCGAGTTCGAGCGCAACAACGAGCGCTACCAATTCATGAAGTGGGGGATGCAGGCCTTCGACACGTTCGGCGTCGTGCCCCCGGGCATCGGCATCGTGCATCAGGTGAACCTCGAGTACCTGGCGCGAGGCGTGCACAGCAAGAACGGCGTCTACTACCCGGACTCGCTGGTCGGCACGGACAGCCACACCACGATGATCAACGGCATCGGCGTGGTCGGCTGGGGCGTTGGCGGCATCGAGGCCGAAGCCGGCATGCTCGGCCAGCCCGTTTACTTCCTGACGCCCGACGTCGTCGGCGTCGAGCTGAAAGGCAAGCTGAATGAAGGCATTACCGCCACCGACCTCGTCCTGACCGTCACCGAACTCATGCGGCGCGAGAAAGTCGTCGGAAAGTTCGTCGAGTTCTTCGGCGAAGGCGCGGCGACACTCGCGGTTCCGGACCGCGCGACCATCGCCAACATGGCGCCCGAGTACGGCGCAACCATGGGATTCTTCCCTGTCGACGAAGCGACGGTGGACTACCTGGTGGCGACCGGCCGCACCGACGCCGAAGTGGACGCCTTCACCGCGTACTTCAAGGCGCAGGGGCTGTTCGGCATTCCGCGAACGGGCGAAATCGACTACACCAACGTCGTGTCGCTCGACCTGTCGACGATCACCCCGTCGGTCGCCGGCCCCAAGCGGCCGCAGGATCGCATTGCGCTGAGCAACCTCAAGGCCAGGTTCAGCGAACTCTTCAGCAAGCCCGTCGGCGAGAACGGCTTCGCCAAGGACGCGTCCGACCTGGCCAGGCGCATCGTCACCGCGCGGTCCGCGGACGGCGTCGGCGCCATCGGCGATGCGTCGATGCGACTGCCGGGCAACGGCCAGCCGCGCGATCTGGTCGAGATGGTCGACAACCGGCCCACGCCCGATCGCGTTCGACAGCCCGACGAGAAGAACGTGTCCATCGGCAACGGCGACGTGCTGATCGCCGCGATCACCTCGTGCACCAACACCTCCAATCCCGGCGTCCTGCTCGCCGCCGGCCTCCTCGCGAAGAAGGCGGTCGAGCGCGGCCTGACGGTCAAGCGCCACATCAAGACATCGCTGGCGCCCGGCTCGCGCGTCGTGACGGAGTACTTGACCAAGGCCGGACTGCTGCCGTACCTCGAGCAGCTGGGCTTCGGAGTCGCCGCCTACGGCTGCACGACGTGCATCGGCAATGCCGGCGACCTCGCGCCCGAATTCAACGACGCCATCGTCAGCAACGACCTGATCTGCGCCGCGGTTCTTTCCGGGAACCGGAATTTCGAGGCTCGCATTCATCCGAACCTGAAGGCCAATTTCCTGGCGTCGCCGCCGCTGGTGGTCGCCTACGCCATCGCGGGCACGGTGTTGCGCGACCTGACGACCGAACCGCTGGGAACCGGGAAGGACGGCGAGCCGGTGTTCCTGAAGGACGTGTGGCCGACCTCGCATGAAATCGCCGCCGTGCTGCCCTTCGCGCGCGAGCCCGGCACGTTCCGCAAGCTTTATGGAAGCCTCGCCACCGCCAATCCGCTGTGGGGCACGATCAGTGGCGCCACGGGCCAGGTCTACGGCTGGCCCGCATCGACCTACATCGCCCGGCCGCCATTCTTCGACGGCTTCAGGATGACCGCCACGCCGACCACCGACATCAAGGGCGCCCGCGTGCTGGGCCTGTTCGGCGATTCGATCACCACGGACCACATCTCGCCGGCCGGAGCAATCAAGGCGGATTCCCCCGCCGGCAAGTGGCTGCTGGCCAACAACGTGTCGAAGGCAGACTTCAACAGCTACGGCTCGCGCCGCGGCAACCACGAGATCATGATGCGCGGCACCTTTGCCAACGTGCGCATCAAGAACCTGATGATCCCGCCGCGCGCAGATGGCACGCGCGAAGAAGGCGGCGTCACGCTGTTCCAGCCGTCGGGTGAAAAGATGTTCATCTACGACGCCGCCATGAAGTACATCGCGCAAGGCACGCCGACGGTGATCTTCGGCGGCGAGGAATACGGCACCGGCAGTTCGCGCGACTGGGCGGCCAAGGGCACGCAGTTGCTGGGCGTGAAGGCCGTGATCTGCAAGAGCTTCGAACGCATCCACCGCTCCAACCTGGTGGGAATGGGCGTTCTGCCGCTGCAGTTCAAGGGCGGGGACTCGGTGCAGTCGCTCAAGCTCACAGGTGACGAGACGGTCGACATCGCGGTGCCGAAGGACGTGAAACCGCAGCAGGACCTGACCGTGGTGATCACGCGCAAGGACGGCACCAGGCAGAGCGTCGTGGTCCTTTGCCGGATCGACACGCCGATCGAAGTGGACTACTACAACGGCGGCGGCATCCTGCCGTTCGTTCTGCGCGACCTGGTGCAGGCGGCCTGACGGCCGGGCGCAAGACTCTTCGCCGGCCGGTCGCGACGACGTGACCGGCAGCGTCGTTCGTCCCTGCCGCATGGCTTCGCACGCCCACCCTCCCCTTCGACAGGCATTGTCGCTGTTCCTGCTGGGCGGCTTGTGCCTGACGGCGCTCGACACCACCGCCAAGTACCTGGTCCGGGATCACTCGTTGTTTATCGTCGTCTGGGCGCGTTACGTGGGCCAGATGCTGGTGGTGACCCCTTTCGTGTGGCACCGCGCCGGCCCGGGGTTCTGGCGAACGCGCAACCTGCGGATGCAACTCATCCGATCGGCGTTCCTGCTCGCGGCCACGGTCTGCTTCTTTGCCGGATTGCGATATCTTCCGCTCGCGGAAGGCTCCGCCATCACCTTCCTGGCGCCTATCTTAATTGTCGTATTTTCGCTGCCGGTGCTGGGCGAGCGTCCGACGCGCGCCCGCTGGGTGGCTTCGGTGACCGGCTTCGTCGGCATCCTGGTCCTGCTGCGTCCGGGGTCCTCCGTGTTGCATCCGGCCGTCCTCCTTCTGATCGGCACCGCGATATGCAACGCGTTCTACCAGTTGCTGACCCGCAGGCTGCCCGGCGACAGCGCGCACACGACGCTGTTCTACAGCGCGCTGGTCGGCGCGATCGGTTTTACGCTTGCGCTGCCGTGGGCATTCGAAGGTACCGGGATGACCTGGCGCGATGGCGGCCTGCTCCTCATGCTGGGGCTATTCGCGGGATTGGCGCATTGGCTCATCATCACCGCCTTCCTGTTGGCGCCCGCCTCGCTGCTCACCCCATTCACCTACCTGCAAATGATCTGGGCGACGCTTTTCGGGTTTCTCATCTTCGGACAGCTTCCCGACGGCTGGTCGGCCGTCGGAATGGCCATCATCGTCGCCAGCGGCCTCGTGCTCGCGCTGCAGGAGCGGCGGCGGGCGCGGATGGCACGCAGTTTTCCGTAGCGTTCGAATACGGCCAATGCCGCCGGCATAGTTGGCCGGAACGATCGTCGCATTCGCGCCACGGTGCGGGCGATGTACACCGCCTTTGACTACGATCAAGGGGACAACTGGGGGCTTGATGCGTTAAAATTGCCATTCGACGGGTGCGGTTTTGAGGACCCGCCGCCACCCACATTTCTGCCGGAGGGAAACAATGAACAAACGTATTTTTGCCGCGCTTGCGGCGATGGTGCTCGCGCTGACGCTTAGCGCGTGCGGCGACAAGGCCAAGGAAGCCGCCGACGCGGCGAAGGCGTCGGCCGACAAGGCTGCTGCTGCCGCCAAGGAAGCCGCGGGCAAGGCCGCCGATGCCGCCAAGGCTGCCGCCAGCGATGCCGCAACCGCGACGAAGGAAGCCGCGGACAAGGCTGCCGATGCGACCAAGGACGCCGCCATGAAGGCCACGGACGCAACCAAGGACGCCGCCGGCAAGGCCGTGGAAGCTGCCAAGGAAGCCGCGAAGCCCGCCGAAGCGCCGAAGAAGTAAGCTCGACAACGGTCGGCTCATCGACCGCAAGCGGCCGGCACCTTCATCGGGCCGGTCGCTTGCATTTCCGCGGCCCCGATTGCCTTCAGGGATTGCGCACCGCCGCGTGCCGCGCGATCCATCGCGTCAGCGGCTTCCACTGCTCCCAGTCCTGTTCGCCGCGCGAGCGCGGCAGATCGAACACCGAATAGCCGTCGCGCGCGCAATAGACGTAGACCTGCGTGTCACGCAGGTGAGCGACGACCGGATAGTCGTAACCGGCGAGGAATTCGTCGAGTTCGGCCGCCGACCGCGTTCGCGCATCGACGCGCATGCCGACGATGCCCACCGCGATGCCGCCCTCCTTCACCGCCTTGTACTCGGCGATCGCCTCGAAGAAGTGCCGGGTCGCTGCCATGTCGAACGCCGACGGCGTCACCGGCACGAGCATCGCGTCCGAGCGCCGAATGTCGTGTCGCAGCGCGTCGCCATGCAACCCCGCGGGACTGTCGATGACCAGCCAGTCCGGCGCGACGTCTTTCAGCTCCCTCTTCTTCAATTCCCCGGCGAAGCCGCCGATCGGCGGAAACAGCGCGGGCCGGCGCGCGAGCCATTCGCTGGACGATCGCTGCGGATCCGTATCGGCGAGCGCGACGCGCTGACGCTTGCCTGCCAGCCAGCCGGCGATATTGGTGGCCAGCGTGGTCTTGCCGCTGCCGCCCTTGGGATTGGCAATCAGAATGGTCTGCACGTCCGCCCCTTCGTTACCGGATGATGCAGTTTACGACGCCGGCACTCGCGATGGCGCGCATGCGTCAAAGCGACGGCAGGATGGCGTGCAGCGCGGTCAGCGATTCGGCGCCCAGGCGCTTCGAACGCGCGCCGTTCCAGCCATGCTCCGGGTCCGGCAGGTTCGCGTTGTCCTTGAACGGCATCTCGAGCGTCAGCGCCAGCCCGCCGAAAGTGTGCCCCGCCCACTTCGAGGCGATTGTCAGGTTGGTCTTGGTCTCCTTGTCCGCCGGGTAGCCCTCCACCGTCTGGAAATCGGGATTGGCGAACTGCAGCGCCGCCCTGAAACCCTGCTCCAGCGCCGCCATGCGCGGCGTGTGGTTCTCCAGGCGTTCGTTGCCGTCCGTGAAAACGTAGGGCAGTCCCTCGTCGCCATGGATGTCGAGAAAGCCGTCGACGCCGGTGGCCTGCATCGCCGCGCGCACGTGGAACACCTCGGGACTGCGCGCAAGCGACGGCGTCATCCACTCCCGGTTCAGATTGGCTCCCGCGGCATTGGTGCGAAGATTGCCGCGCACGCTGCCGTCGGGATTCATGTTGGGCACGATGTGCACGACCGCGCGTTGCAGAAGCACGCGCGCCATCGCGTCGTTGTCGTCAAGCAGCCGGTCCAACAGACCCTCGACGAACCATTCCGCCATGGTCTCCCCCGGATGTTGCCGGGCGATGATCCACAGCGACTTCTTGCCCGCGCCGGGCAGGCCCACCGTGACCATGTTGAGGTCGCGACCGTCCACCGTCGTGCCGAGGTCGGCCACCCTTGCGCGCGGCGAAGAGTCGGCGCGGCCGAGCAGCCCCAGGTGCCGTTCCCACGAATAGGGCTCGAAGTAGGCGTAATAGATGCTGTCACGAAGCGGCGCGTGCTCGATCACCAGCTCGGTTCCGTCAAACCGGGTCGGTACCCTGAACCATGCCACGCGGTCATAGGAGGCCACGGCGGAATAGCCGGGCCAGCCGTCCGGGTAGGTGGCGTCGCCCGCATTGACGATCCGGACCCTGACCGGCTGCCCGCGCGCACCCTGCAGCCGGAAGTAGAACCACTGCCGGATGTCCGCGTGGGAATCCGGACGCAATTCGACCTGGAGGTCCTCCACCCGAGTGTCGTCGCGAACTGTGATGGCGCCACCATCGAAGTGACTGGAAATGCGTGCTTTCATCTTTTCCCGGAAGTTTGGCTCAGAATTTGCATTATCTGGCGGAACCGCGGGTCCTGGCCGGACCCGCCCAAAGAGACCAGCCGGGCGCCGACGCCCCTGCCGCGCCGGCATGCTAACATCCGGCCGCCACGAGTCCGACTATTAGGGTAATTTATTACATAAAAACAATGGCTTTCGATCCGTCCACCCTTTGCGCCCGCACCACCGCGGGCGATGCCGAACTGGTCACGCCCAGCCAGGGACTGTCGCTCGGCCAGCGGCGCGTCCTGAACTTGCTGGAAAACCCGGCCGCGGTCGACGAATTGGCCGAAACGAATCGTCTCGACCCGGAAAAGCTCGCGCGCGACCTGACCCGGCTCGCCGAGTTGCGGCTGGTTCGGCTCCAGGGGCCCACCGTCGACCTGTCCCAGCCCAATGACACGCCAGCGGCATCCGCACCGGCGCCGTTGAGCCCGGTCGTCATCGGGCGCGGTTCCCGCCGAAGCGCGGTGATGCCCCTGGCGGTCGGCGTCATGGCGGCCGCCGTGGCGGTCGGCATCTGGTACGGGACGCGAACCCCGCCGGCGCAAGAGAAGGCCCCGCCGTTGGCGACGGCGCCGTCGTCCCAACCCATGAGCATTCAACCGGTTCCGGCGCCGCCGGCGGGAAAGTCCCCGGCCGATGCCCTGCCCGCGACGGCGGTGGTCCTGCGCGGCAATGTCCCGTCGCCCGAATTACGCCCTGAGATTCGTCCCGGCGCTTCGTCACCAGTGCCCGCGGCCGCCAAAGCCGTTGCCGCCCAACACGTTTCATCCCCGAGTTCGGCGCCTGCCGGCGCTTCAGGCACGACCGTTGCGCCTCTCGCGACCGACAAGCCGGTAACCAACGCCATGGTCGCTCCGGCAACCGTTCCCGTCGCCACGCCGTCTGCCAGTCCCGTCGCCGCGCCGGCTGCCAGTCCCGAAGCCACGGCCACGACGGCGCCGGCCAAGCCGGCTGCATCGACCGTCCAGGCGGCGGCGGAATCCGCGATTCCGCTGCAGGTGGCCTCCATTGCGCCTCCCGCGGTCGCATCGCGTCCGTCGGCCGCGACTCCGTTGCGAGCCATCTCGCGCGACCCTCCTGAGTTTCCCCGGGAGGCCGAAGGATTGAAGAGCGGGATCGTCAATGCCCGCATCCAGGTGGACGCACGCGGAAACGTCACGTCCGTCGACATCCTCGGTTCGCAGCCACCCAAGGTATTCGACCGGGCGGCGCGTCGCGCGCTGCTGCGGTGGCAATTCGAACCGCTCGCCTCGGGTCAAACCGCCAGCATGGACGTCGACGTCAAGTTCCAGCGCGATTGAAGCGCCGCGGTCCGGGCGAACGAGATTGCGACCCTACTTTCGTCGCCCATCGTAAAATCGCGCCCATGGATGAAGTCCGCGACATCGCCCTGCCCTTTCCCCAAGCCCCCGCGCAAACCGGTCCGCGCGATCCGCGCAAGGCCGAGTTCGAGGCCAACAAACTGAGGCGCCGCCTCCGCCGGCAGGTGGGACAGGCCATCGCCGACTACGGAATGATCGAGCAAGGCGACCGCGTGATGGTCTGCCTGTCCGGCGGCAAGGACAGCTACGGCCTGCTCGAGATCCTCTGCGCGCTGCGTGAAAGCGCCCCCGTCGCCTTCGACATCGTCGCGGTGAATCTCGACCAGAAGCAGCCGGGGTTTCCCGCCGACGTGCTGCCACGGTACCTGGCCGGACGCGGCGTCGCCTTTCACATCGCCGAGCAGGACACCTACAGCGTGGTGAAGCGACTCATTCCGGAAGGCGCCACGATGTGCTCGCTGTGTTCGCGCCTGCGTCGCGGCGTGCTGTATCGCGTGGCCGGCGAACTCGGCGCCACCAAGATCGCGCTTGGCCACCACCGGGATGACCTGCTTGCGACCTTTTTCCTCAATCTTTTCTTTGGAGGAAAGCTGAAGACGATGCCGCCCAAGCTCGTCTCCGACGACGGCAGGCACGTTGTCATCCGTCCGCTCGCCTACGTGCGCGAACGCGACCTTGCGCGCTTTGCCGATGTCATGCAGTTCCCGCTCATCCCGTGCACGCTGTGCGGCTCGCAGGAGAACCTGCAGCGCAGGCAGGTTTCGCTGATGCTGCGCGAATGGGAGAAGAAGCATCCCGGCCGCGTCGAGTCGATCTACAACGCGCTGGGCAAGGTCGAGACCTCACACCTCATGGACCGGCGCGTGCACGATTTCCTCGCGGTACGCACCACCGGCAAGCGCGAACCCGACGGCGACATCGCGTTCGACGTCGACACGGCACTGGAACGCGCCACAGAGCTCGCGCAAAACCCAAGGGCAGGCGATCCCGACGAGGACCAGTGACGGGCGCTCGATGCGCGCAGCCGCCGTGTGCAGGGCGTCAAGCCGGCCGGCGTGCGACATGACACGCGTGCCCCCCCATTGGCCCCTCGCATCGCGCAGTCAGCGCAGCTTCGCCGCGAATCCGCGGCGAACCCCCGGGCGAGCCATCATCGTTTCATACCAGCGAAGCACATTCGGAAACTCGGCGAGGTCCACCTCGTGGCGCGGGTGCCGCCACGCCCAGCCAAGGATGGCGAAGTCGGCAATCGACAGTTCATCGGCAAAGTAAGCCCGCCCGGCAAGCCTGCGGTCCATCACCGCATAAAGGCGCCGGGTCTCCTTCGAGTAGCGTTCGAGCCCGTAGCGGCGGTCCTGCTCGTTCTCCATCGCCACGAAATGATGAACCTGTCCAGGCATCGGTCCGAAGTGCCCGAGTTGAAACATCAGCCACTCGAGAACGGGGATGCGCGCCTCCAGGTCGCGCGGCAGGAACCGGCCCGTCTTCTCGCCCAGATAGATCAGGATCGCGCCGGAATCGAAGACGCTGACGGGCCTTCCATTCGGGCCGTCGGGGTCGACGATGGCCGGGATCTTGCCGTTGGGACTGATCTTCAGGAACTCGGGATCGAACTGCTCGCCCTTTCCGATATCGACGATCCTGACGATGTAAGGAAGCTCCATCTCCTCCAGGGCGACGCTGATCTTGCGCCCGTTCGGCGTGTCGAAGGCGTACAGCTCAATGGGCATCGTGTCGTCCGATTCCGTCATCGACTCTGCAGTGGCAGGCGAACATCGAGATGCCGGCTTTCGGGAGTCAGAACGTGCCGGGATACGCGCCGCCGTCCAGAAGGATGTTCTGGCCCACGAGATAGCCGGCGTGACTGCCGCAGACGAACGCGCAGACCTGGCCGAACTCCGCAGCGGTGCCGAAGCGCCCGGCGGGAATGCCCGCTTGCGCCTGTGCCATCACATCGGCCATCGCCTTTCCTTGCGACGTCGCGCGCGCCGCCATCGTGCCGCGCAACCGGTCGGTGTCGAAGTAGCCTGGAAGCAAGTTGTTGATCGTCACATTGGAGCCGGCAACCTTGCGCGCGAGGCCCGCAACGAATCCGGTAAGGCCGCTGCGCGCGCCATTGGAGAGTCCGAGGACGTCGATCGGCGCCTTGACCGCGGCCGACGTGATGTTGACGATGCGCCCGAACTTGCGCCCGATCATGCCGTCGACGGTCGCGCGGATGAGCTCGATCGGAGTCAGCATGTTGGCGTCGATCGCGCGCAGCCATGCGGCGCGGTCCCAGTCGCGAAAATCGCCGGGCGGCGGGCCGCCGGCGTTGTTGACCAGGATGTCCGGCTGCGGACACGCGGCGAGCGCCGCCGCGCGACCCTCGGGGGTGGTGATGTCGCAGGCCAGCCAGGCCACCGTGCGACCGGTGGTCCCGCCGATTTCCTCCGCGGCGCGCTTCACCGTTTCCTCGGTCCGCGCCACGATGGTCACGTCGACGCCCTCGCGTGCGAGCGCTTCCGCGCATCCACGCCCGAGCCCCTTGCTCGCCGCGCAGACGAGCGCGCGGCGGCCGGCAATTCCCAGATCCATGGTGTCCCTTCAGGTTTGGCCGGAGAGGCCGTTGCTTCGGCGAACCTGCAGCACGGTCGCGACGGCGGCCAGCAGCAACGCGCTGACGACGAAAATCATCTGTTGCGCGAGACCGTGGTCGAGCAGCAATCCGAACCAGACGGGGCCGATCATCGCGCCTAAATCGAGTCCCGAGTATACGAATCCGTACACGCGCCCGGAAGCGCCCCTCGGAGTCGCGTTGCGCACGATCATGTCGCGCGAAGGCCCGGTGCTGCCCACGGCGAAGCCGACCAGGACCAACGCCGGAATGGTCAGGCCGAGGGGCATGACACCGGACGCCACCAACGCCAGCACGCCCGCGCCCGTGAGCAGTCCGGTCGCCGCGACCCTGTCATGCCGCGTGGTGCGCGTCGCGAAGTAGCCGCCCGCGGCGATGCCTACCGTGGCGCCCAGCAGGTAGGCCGTCACGGCCGAGGTCGCCAGCCCCAGCGGCACGTCGAGACCAACGTTGAGCGCCGAAGGCAGGAACGTTTGCAGGCCGACGGACGCCATCGTCTGCACCGCGAAATAGCCAAAGCACAACGCGATCGCCGGCTGCATGAAGAGCTTCAGCGAACCGCGCCAATCGTGGCCCTGCGCGGCGTGCGACTTGTGCGAGAGCAGGACGCCGCGCTGGCTCGCCAGAACGCCGAGCGCCACCAGGCCAGTCAGGCCCATGACCGCGAGCGCCACACGCCAGCCATAGGCCGCCGCCAGCGTGAAGCTCACCACCGGCGACAGCGCATAGCCCAGGTTGCCGCCGATGCCGTGGGTCGAGTACGCATACCCGAGCCGCTTGGGCGCGACGTTGGCATTGAGGATCGCGAAGTCCGCCGGATGAAAGACACCATTGCCGACGCCCATCAGCGCGGCGATCGGGAACAGCCAGTAGGCGCCCGGCGCGGCCGACGCCAGGATCGTGCCGCAAGCCAGCAGCGCGAGCCCGGAAAGCAGCACGGGCTTGGCGCCAGCGCGGTCCACCACGAACCCCGCGGCGAATTGAGTGATGGCACTTCCTGCGTAAAACGTGCCGACGAGGAGCCCGAGCGCCGTCCAGGAAACGTCGAATTCCATGCGGAGGAACGGGAACAGCGGCGGCAGCGCCAGCTGGAAGAAATGTGAAAACGCGTGCGCGGTGCCGACGAGGCCAATGATGCGCACATCGCGACGTAAGGACTCGACGGGAACGGTCTCCAGCGACACGCGTGTCTGGCGAAGCGGCAAAGCCGACACTATAGCTCACCGGCGCGCGGCGTCAGGCGAGCATCGCCGATTTCGACAACTTGGCGAAATTGCCCCGGTTCCCGGCGGTCTGAAAGGTATTGCGCAGTGCGTTATCATAATGATATCATTTTGATACACACTGTCGGCAGTCGGGGGGCAAGCAGATGTTGCCCCGCGACGCCGAACCACGGAGGCCACGATGGAACGCGCAATCAACACGAGAGGTCCTTCCCACCGGGAACGCGAGGTCGCCACCGGCAACGGCTTCGTCGGCATCGTCGTCGCGCTGGCGCTGCTGGCCGGCGGCGGCGTCACGCTCTGGCATTCGCTCGCCCGAGGCTATCCCGAATGGGGCAGCCTGGCGCTGGGACTGCTCGTGATGATCGTGGGCGTGCTCGTCCTGGCCGGCCTCTACACGCTGCAGCCGAACGAGGCGGCGATCCTGCAGCTGTTCGGCGCCTACAAGGGGACGAGCCGAACGCCGGGCCTGCGCGTGACCAATCCGTTCTACTCCCGAAAGCGGATATCGCTGCGCGCGCGAAACCTGAACGGCGACAAGCTCAAGGTCAACGACAAACGCGGCAATCCGATCGAAATCGCCGCGGTCGTGGTCTGGCATGTCGAGGACTCGGCCAAGGCCGCGTTCGATGTCGACGACTACGAAATGTTCGTCAAGGTGCAGAGCGAGTCGGCCGTTCGCCACCTGGCGTCGTCGTTTGCCTACGACGCGGAGGAACGACTGGACGCCTCCCGCGAACCGACGCTCCTCGAGAGCGCGGACATCGTGGCGCGCGCGCTGGTCAGGGAACTGCAGGCGCGCCTGGAGCAGGCAGGCGTGGTCGTCGAGGAGGCGCGCCTCACCCACCTCGCCTATGCGCCGGAAATCGCCCAGGTGATGCTGCGCCGGCAGCAGGCCGAGGCGATCATTGCCGCGCGCGGCAAGATCGTGCATGGCGCCGTGTCCATGGTGCAGATGGCGCTTTCCGAGCTGTCCGCGAAAAAGGTGGTCGACCTCGACGACGAGCGCCGCGCATCGATGGTCTCCAACCTGATGGTCGTCCTGTGCTCCGAGTCCGACGTGCAGCCGGTCGTCAACACCGGCACGCTCTACACCTGAGCGCCCGGATCGCGCGCCGGCAAACCGCCAACCTCGCCCGAAGGGATTCCCCATGATCCAACTCGCGCGCCCGCTGTTCGTCCTGCTGCTGGTGGTCACGGCGATCCTCATCGGCGTGACCACCGAACGCATGCCGGCGCAAATCGCCTCGCACTTCGGAGCCAATGGCCGCGCCAACGCCTTCATGGACCAGGACACTTACCGGATGTTCATGCTCGCCTTTGCCGTCGGCATCCCGGTCCTCGTCGTCCTGGTGGCGGGGGTGTTGCCCCGCCGGCTGTCGGGTGCGATCAATCTCCCCAATCGCGAATACTGGCTGGCACCTGCCCGGCGCGACGACACGCTGCGCTACCTCGAATCGCACGCGTACTGGCTGGGCTCGCTGCTGGTCGTGTTCATGGCGGCCATGCACTTGCTGTTGATCGCCGCCAATGCATCGCAGCCGCCGAGTTTCCCGGGTCGGTCCTTCGTGATGCTGATGGTCGCGTTCCTGCTCGTCACCGGAATCTGGATGGCGACGTTGTTCCTGCATTTCCGCCGAAGTCCCTGACGCGGTCTTCGGAACCTTCCTTGCCCGCGATGGCCGAAAAGAAAGCCTTCCTGCTGCGCATCGATCCCAGGCTGTGGGCGGAGATCGAGCGCCTGGCCCAGGCCGAACTGCGCAGCGCCAACGCGCAGGTGGAGTTCCTGCTGCGCGATGCGCTCGCACGGCGGGGCGCGTTGGCGAAGCGCGGCGTCAAGGTCCCCGACGACAACGCGGGCGATTAAGGCAGCACCGCCGCAAGGAATTTGCCGCAGGCGACGATTTCCTCCAGCACCGCGGCGTGCGCCATCGGATACGTGTGCCAGTCCACGCGCCAGCCCGCGTCGTCCAGCGCGCGCCGTGACATTTCCGCCCACGCGAACCGCACCACCGGGTCCTGCGTGCCGTGCGCCATGAAGATGGGCACGTCGCGGTTCGCCGGCGCCGCCTCCGTGGCAAGGCTCGGCCCGTCGATGAGGTAGGTCGACAGCGCAACGATTCCGGCCAGCCGGGCCGGATGTCTCAGCCCAGCATAGAGCGCGATCGCGCCGCCCTGCGAGAATCCGGCCAGCACGATCCGCCGCGCGGCGATCCCGCGCTGCTCTTCACGCGCAATCAACGCTTCGACGTGCGCCTGCGACTTGCGCACGCCGGCCAGGTCCGCGCGCGAACTGAAATCGGCGTCCTTGAAGTCGTACCACGCGCGCATGCTCATGCCGTTGTTGATGGTGACCGGCATCACCGGCGCATGGGGAAACAGGAAGCGCACGGCCTTCGTGCGCGGCAGTCCCAGCGCACCGACGACCTGCGACCAGCCGTTGCCGTCGTCCCCGAGGCCATGCAGCCAGATCACGGCGGCGTCGGGATCGGGACCGGTCTGGATTTCGATTGCGGGCAATAACTGGGCGGGCATCAAGGACTTTCGCGACTGAAAGGAACGATCGCGATTCTAGCCCGACTTCCGTGGACGGTAGATGAGCCTTCGCGTATCATTCGCGCCCTGACGCGCCGGGGACACAATCCCCGCGTCGCGTGCGTCGCGAGACCTACCGGTTCATTCGCGCGTCCCAAAAACACGATTTTTGCGGAGTCCCGTTGATGCCTGCTTCCACAGATTCCACCTCGATGTCCGCGCCGGTTGCGCCCGCCGCCGGTCCCGCGTTGCGCGACGTCGCGCTCGACGACAAGTACGAACTCGACTCCGGCCGTGTCTACCTGACCGGCGCGCAGGCGTTCGTCAGGCTGCTGATCCTGCAGCGCCAGCGCGACAGGCTGGCGGGACTCAACACCGGCGGCTTCGTGTCGGGCTATCGCGGCTCGCCGCTCGGCGCGCTCGACCAGTCGCTGTGGAAGGCGCAGAAATTCCTGGACCGCGCCAACATCAAGTTCCAGCCAGGACTGAACGAGGACCTCGCGGCGACGTCGATCTGGGGCACGCAGCAGGTGAACCTGCATCCGGGCGCCACCGTCGACGGCGTGTTCGCGATGTGGTACGGCAAGGGCCCCGGCGTGGACCGCTGCGGCGACGTGTTCAAGCACGCCAACTTCGCGGGCACGTCCAGGCACGGCGGCGTACTGGTGCTGGCCGGCGACGACCATGCGGCCAAGTCGTCCACGCTGCCCCACCAGTCGGATCACATGTTTTCCGCGTCGATGATGCCGGTGCTCTATCCGTCGTCGGTGCAGGAGATCCTGGACCTGGGGCTGCACGGCTGGGCGATGTCGCGGTATTCGGGCTGCTGGGTCGGATTCAAATGCGTCGCGGACACCGTCGAGAGTTCGTCGTCGGTCTACATCGATCCGGCGCGTACCAACATCATCGTTCCGGACGACTTCCCCGTTCCGCCCGACGGCCTGTCGATTCGCTGGCCGGACCCGTTCCTGCAAACCGAATTGCGGATGCAGGACTACAAGATCTACGCGGCGCTGCATTACTGCCGGGTGAACGAGCTGAACAAGATCGTCATCGACTCGCCCAAGCCGCGTCTCGGCATCGCCACGTCAGGCAAGAGCTACCCGGACGTGCGCCAGGCGCTGGTCGACCTCGGGATCACGGAGGCGGATGCCGCCGAAATGGGCATCCGCCTCTTCAAGATCGCGATGCCGTGGCCGCTGGAGCCCGAAGGAGTGCGCAATTTCGCGGAAGGCCTGGAAGAGATCCTGGTGGTCGAGGAAAAGCGGCAGATCGTCGAGTACCAGCTGAAGGAGCAGCTTTACAACTGGCGTGACGACGTGCGACCGCGCGTCGTTGGCAAGTACGACGAAAAGGGCGAATGGGTGCGCCCGCACGGCGACTGGCTGCTGCCGGCCGCTGCCGAGCTGACGCCGGCGATGATCGCGCGCGTGATTGCGAGGCGCATCGAGCGCCTGCAGCTGCAGCCGCGCAGGCTGGAGGCGCTGCACGCGCGCGTCGACTGGATCAACGCCAAGGAAGCCGCGCTGGCCAGGCCCAACATCGACCTCGTGCGCCAGCCGTTCTTCTGTTCCGGCTGTCCGCACAACACGTCGACCCGGCTGCCGGACGGCAGCCGCGCCACGGCGGGAATCGGCTGCCACGTGATGGCGATCTGGATGGATCGCCGCACCACCGAGTTCACGCACATGGGCGGCGAAGGGGTGCCCTGGATCGGGCAGGCGCCGTTCACCGACGAGAAGCACATCTTCGCCAACCTGGGCGACGGCACCTACTACCACAGCGGCCTGCTCGCGATCCGCGCGGCGGTCGCCGCCGGCGTCAACATCACGTACAAGATCCTCTATAACGACGCGGTGGCGATGACCGGAGGCCAGCCGGTCGACGGCCCCATCTCGCCGTCGCAAATCGCCGAGCAGGTGGCGGCGGAAGGCGTGAAACGGATCATCGTCGTCAGCGACGATCCGGACAAGTATCCGCCCAACTACTTCAGCAGCGACATCCGCATCCACCATCGCGACGAATTGGACGCCGTCCAGCGCGAGATGCGCGACATCTCGGGCTGCACGGTCCTGCTGTACGACCAGACCTGCGCCGCCGAGAAGCGTCGCAGGCGCAAGCGCGGCAAGATGGCGGATCCGCAAAAGCGCGTCATCATCAACGAACTGGTGTGCGAAGGCTGCGGCGACTGCGGCGTGCAGTCGAACTGCGTCTCCATCGCGCCCGTCGAGAGCGAATTCGGCCGCAAGCGCACCATCGACCAGTCGTCCTGCAACAAGGATTTCTCGTGCGTCAAGGGCTTCTGCCCGTCGTTCGTGACGGTCGAAGGCGGCACGCTGCGCAAGCCCAAACGGGCGGCGGCGGTCGATTTCTCGAATCTGCCCTCGCCGGCGCTGCCGTCGACCGCCCAGCCGTACAGCGTGCTGGTCACCGGTATCGGCGGCACCGGCGTGGTGACCATCGGCGCGCTGATGGGCATGGCCGCGCACCTCGAAGGCAAGGGTTGCAGCGTGCTGGACATGACGGGACTCGCGCAGAAGAACGGCGCGGTCGTGTCGCACGTGCGCATCGGCGACAAGCCGGAGCAGATGTTCGCCACGCGCATCGCGGCAGGTGAAGCCAAGCTGGTGCTTGCCTGCGACATTCTCACCGGCGTCGGCTACGAGGCGCTGGCGAAGATGCAGAAAGGCGTGACCAAGGCCCTGGTGAATACGGCGCTGGTCATGCCGGCGCAGTTCACCCGCGAACCGGACCTGCGCTTCCCCTCCGGGTCGATGGAGCAGGAAATCAAGGACGCCGTGGCCCCGGGCGATGCCGAGTTCCTCGACGCGACACGGCTCGCCACCGGGCTCATGGGCGATTCCATCGCGACCAACCTGTTCATGGTCGGCTACGCGTTCCAGCGCGGCCTCATTCCACTCGGCGAAGCCGCACTCCTGCGCGCGATCGAACTGAACGGCCAGGCGATCGAGTCGAACAAGCAAAGCTTCAACTGGGGCCGCCTGGCCGCGGTCGAACCGGAACGCGTTGCCGCCGCCGCCGTGTCGGCGGAAAAGCCCGACTCGCAGAGGCTCTCGTCGTCGCTCGACGAGATGGTCGAGCGTCGCGTCGAGTTCCTGACCGGGTACCAGGACGCCGCCTACGCCAAACGCTATTCGGACCTGGTCGCCAAGGTGCGGGCCGCGGAAGGCAAGGCGATGCCCGGCATCACCGAACTGACCGAGGCCGTTGCCCGCTACTACTTCAAGCTGCTCGCGATCAAGGACGAGTACGAAGTGGCGCGCCTATACGCCGAGTCCGACTTCGCCGCACGCGTCGCCGCCCAGTTCGAAGGCGACTACAAGCTGACGTTCCACATGGCGCCGCCGGTATTCAACGAGCCCGACGCGGTCACCGGCGTGGCGAAGAAGTCGGTTTATGGCCCCTGGATGATGAAGGCCTTTGCCGTGCTGGCCAGGATGCGCCGCTTTCGCGGCACCGGACTCGACTTCTTCGGCCGCACCGTCGAGCGCAGGATGGAACGCGCGCTGATCGGCGAGTACGAGACGATCATTGCGGAAATACTGGCCAAGCTGACGGCCAAGAACCACGCGACGGCGGTCGACCTGGCCTCGGTGCCCGAGCACATCCGCGGCTACGGACACGTGAAGCTGGCGCACGTCAAGACGGCGAAGACCCGCGAAGGCGTGCTGCTCGCGCAATTCCGCTCGCCGACGCCGGCGCCCGCCCCCGTGGCGATCAAGATGGCGGTGTAGCCATGACGACGGCACGGCTGTTCGCATTCGCGTTGCTGTGGTGCTGCGCTGCGTCCTCCGCAGCGGTGGAAATCGCGACGGAAACGGCGGCAACCGCCGCGGTTCGCAAGATGCTGGCCGTCCAGGACGAGGCATGGAATCGCGGCGACATCGAGGGCTTCATGCAGCACTACTGGAAGAGCGACAGCATTCGCTTTGCCGGCGGCGACTCCTACCGCCACGGATGGCAGGCCACGCTCGACAGCTACAAGAAGGGCTATCCGGACCCGGACGCGATGGGCAAGCTCAGCTTCGACCTGCTGGAAGTTCGCGAGATGAGTCCGGACGTCGTCTACGTCTTCGGCAAATGGAAGCTGACCCGCGTGAACGAGGCGGCCGACAAGGCGCCGCACGGACTGTTCACGTTGATCGTGGAACGCAAGGACGGCGCCTGGGTCATCACGCGCGACCACACGTCGGCCGCAGGCGGCTAGCGCCGACGGAGCCGCGACTGCGCAACCCGCGGGGATTCAGTGACGGGTTTCGAGGCGTACGGGTTCCGGGGCTTCGCCCGGCACTACGCGGTATTCACCCTGCAATTCCTGATGCTGGTCCGGAAAGTCGTCGCCTTCCCCAGGAGCCGACTCGTCTTCCCACGAATACCGGACGCGCGGCAGCGTGTCGTGGTGGCGCAGCAGGAACGCCATCGTCAGGCCGATCAGCGCGGCGGCCAGGTGGGTCTCCCAGGAATACTGCGGATTGACGGGAAGGACGCCCCAGATCAGCGATCCGTACATGAACGCGACAATCATCGAACCGGCCACGGCGCGACGATCCCGGCGGATGAGCCCTGCCGCGAAGATGTAGCTGACGAGTCCATAGATCAGGCCGCTGGCGCCCAGATGATCGCCGCCGCGCGCCAGGAACCACACCGCGATGCCCGGCCCGAAGTACACGGCCGGCAGCACGCGAAACGACGCGTATGGGTACAGGTGGAACATCATCGTGCCCAGCACGATCAGCGGCAGCGTGTTGGCCAGCAGGTGATTGAAGTCGGCGTGCAGCAGCGGCGCGACCAGGATTCCAGGCAGTCCGATCCATTCGCGGGGTCGGATGCCGTATTGCTCCAGCCCCAATCCCCACCCCAGCAGCGGAATCAGCCACAGCAGCGCGACAAAGCCCAGCGACGTCTTCACCGCGAGGCGGAAGTTGGCGCGCACGCGGTCCGAATCGGTATGGCGTGGGTCGGGCAGGTGGATCTGCATGGGTATCCATACGCCGCGAGGGCGTACTTCCGGTAAGTCTATCCGCCGAGAGCGCTTTTCAAGCCATCGCAACGGCGAAAGGAAGGTGGGCGTCGGTGCCCGGCACCAAACTTGCATTGGGGGGCGTGCCTTCGCCGCCCGGACTCATGCCGTGCCCCCCTCCCCGATTCTTGAATACCTGGATTCCCTGCGCGCCCGCCTTCAGGGACTGGACAACGGCAAAGTGGCCGACTACATCCCGGAACTGGGGCACGTCGATCCGGATTCCTTTGGCATCTGCATCGCCACCCATGACGGCTATGTCTACGAAGTCGGCGACTCGCGCCAGGCGTTCACCGTGCAGTCGATCTCCAAGCCCCTCACCTACGGGCTCGCCCTCGAGGAGAAGGGCGAAGACGCGGTCCTGGCGAAGATCGGCGTCGAGCCCTCCGGCGACGCGTTCAACGCGATCAGCCTGCAGCCCCAAACTGGTGCCCCGCTCAATCCCCTGATCAATGCTGGTGCAATCGCGGCCTGCGGGCTTATCGCCGGGGCCACCCCGGACGACAAGACCGCGCGCATCGTCGACGCCTTTTCCCGGTATGCCGGCCGCCAGCTCGACATCGACGAGCGCGTCTACGCCTCGGAAAGCGCCACGGGCCATCGCAACCGCGCCATCGGCTGGATGCTGCGCAACTTCGCCATCCTGGACGACGATCCCACAGCCGCCCTCGAGACCTATTTCCGGCAGTGCTCGATTCGCGTGACGTGCCGCGATCTCGCGATGATCGGCGCCACGCTCGCGAACGGCGGAGTGAATCCGGTCACCGGCATCCGGGCCATTCCCGCAGAATACGTGGACAACGTGCTTTCGGTGATGGCGACCTGCGGGATGTACGACTTTTCCGGGGAATGGCTCTATCGAACGGGACTGCCCGCGAAGAGCGGCGTCGGCGGCGGCATCCTTGCCGTGCAGCCGGGTCGCATCGGCATCGGCGTCTATTCCCCGCGGCTGGACGCGCAGGGCAACAGCGTGCGCGGCATCGCGGTCTGCCGCGCGCTGGCGGCCGACCTGGGCCTGCACCTGCTCGACGCGACGCAACGGCCCGCGCCCGCGATGCACCTGTCGACCACCCGGCGCAATGCAGCGTCCAAGCGCCGCCGCCCGGCCGGGGAAAACGAGCGACTGCTGCGCATCGGCAGCCGGCTGCGGCTCTACCATCTGCAGGGCGCGCTGGTGTTCGCGTCGGTCGAACCCGTGGTCCGCGAACTGATGGCGCGCGCGCCCGAAGCCGATTTCTTCATCGCCAACCTTCGCGCGGTGCAGAGCGCGGATCGCACCGCCGCGCGCATCCTCGCGCGCGCACGTTCGCAATTGCTGGCGATGGGAAAGGAACTCGTGTTTGCCGAAGTGGGCGCGCTGTACCCCGCCCTGATCGATGCCGGGGTCGAGCGCGAGGCGTTCTATGCCGACGACGATTTTGCCCTGGAACGCGGGGAACAATTGCTCCTCGCCAGGCACTATCCCGAAGCCGCAGCCGCCGCTACCGTCGGCGTGGCCGACTGCGCCTTGTTCGCCGGATTCGACCCCGACGAACTGACATACCTGCAGCGCGTCCTCTCGCTGCGCACCTATCACAAGGGACAGACCATCATCGCCACCGGTCGCGCCTCCGACGAATTGTTCGTGATCACCGACGGCGCGGCCATGGTGAGCATCCCGACCCAGGACGGCATCGCGCGACTGAGCGCATTCACCACCGGGATGACCTTCGGCGAGGTTGGCTTTCTCGACCACTCACCCCGTTCCGCCAACGTCACGGCATTGGAGCCCGTCACCTGCCTCGTGCTGTCGCGGGCCACGTTCGCGCAACTCGACCACGACGCGCCGGCGATCAAGATCAAGCTGCTGACCAATCTTGCGCTCGGCTTGACCGGCATGCTGCGCCAGGCCAATCGCGAACTGGCCGTGCTGAAGTAGATTTCACCGGCCACCCCGGCCGGCGCAACGCAGTAAACTAGGCGCGCCTTCCGCACCGCGCGGCCGACATGTCCGAATCCAAAATATCATTCACGCCAGACGGCATCGTCATCGCCAACTTCGGCCGATTCCCCGCCATCGATCGCAAGATGGCGGAGTCGTCGTTCAGGCGGCGACTCGCGCTGGCCAAGGGTCCGCGTCCGGTCATGGTGCGGGTGAAAGGCGCGTTCAGCGCGACGCCCGAGGTTCACCGCTTTGCTTCCGGCGACGTCTACGGCGCGCAGACCAAGTCCATGGCGCTGGTCGGCGAATACGCGGTGTGTAAGGAGTTCCTGTACCTGTTCCAGCAGATCGATCATCCGCCGTTTCCGTGTCGCTACTTCGACAACGAGGGCGACGCACTGGCGTGGCTGCGCACGTTTCTCTGATCGCGACGGCGGCGCGCTGTCCCGGTTCGCCAACCCGCGGCGCCGACGCATTTGACGGCGCCCGCGCGTGGTTCGCCGCGCAAGGCTGGACACCGTTTCCGTTCCAGGAAGAAGTCTGGTCTGCGTTCGCGCTCGGCGAGAGCGGCCTGCTGCATGCGCCCACCGGCATGGGCAAGACTTACGCGGCGTGGGTGCCGCCGCTCGTGCTCGGACCATCCGGCGTGGCCGGCGCGCCGCCGCCGCTCACCGTATTGTGGATCACGCCGCTTCGGGCACTGGCGGCGGACACCGGACTCGCGCTTGCGCGCGCCGCGTGTGCGCTGCGGCCGCACTGGACCGTCGACGTTCGCACCGGCGACACCGCCTCCTCGGTCCGCGCGCGGCAGAACAAGAGGCTGCCGACCGCGCTGGTCACGACGCCGGAAAGCCTCACGCTGATGCTGGCGCGCGCGGACTGGCGGGAGCGAACGGCGCACCTGTCCGCGGTGATCGTCGACGAGTGGCACGAGCTTCTGTCGAGCAAGCGCGGCGTGCAGGTCGAACTGGCGCTGGCGCGCCTGCGCTCGTCATCGTCCGGCGACCGCCCGGCCCTTCGCGTGTGGGGACTGTCGGCGACGCTGGCCAATCTCGACCAGGCGCTGATCTGCCTGACCGGCGTCCGGGCGGCGGCGGGGCGCATCGTCAAGGGACTCGACGCCAAGTCCATCGAGATCGTCACCGCGCATCCGGCGACGATCGAGCGCTTTCCGTGGGCCGGGCACATCGGCCTCAAGCTCCTGCCGGAAGTCGTCCGCGCCATCGACAACGCGCGCTCGACGCTGGTCTTCACCAACGTGCGTTCGGCCACCGAGATCTGGTACCAGGCCATTCTCGAGGCGCGCCCCGATTGGGCGGGTCGCATCGCGCTGCATCATGGTTCGCTGGAGCGCGACGTGCGCGACTGGGTCGAAGAAGGTCTGCGCCTCGACAAGCTGAAGGCCGTCGTCTGCACGTCCAGTCTCGACCTCGGCGTCGACTTCGCCCCGGTGGACCAGGTGCTGCAGATCGGTTCGCCCAAAGGCGTCGCGCGCCTGCTGCAGCGCGCAGGGCGCAGTGGCCACCGGCCGGGCGCCGTGTCGAAGATCACTGTCGTTCCGACGCAGGCGCTGGAACTGGTCGAGGCGGCCGCGGCGCGCGCGGCGGCGGCGGAACGGCTGCTCGAGCCGCGCACGCCGCTTCGCGGTCCGCTCGACGCGCTCGTCCAGCATCTGGTCACCTGTGCGCTGGGAGGCGGCTTCGTCCCCTCCGAGCTGCTCTCGGAGTTGCGCGGCACGCACGCGTACGCAGAATTGTCGGAAGCGCAATGGCAATGGGCGATCGATTTCGTCGTGCACGGCGGCGCCAGCCTCAACGCGTACCCGGAATACCGGCGGGTGGTCGTCGGCGACGACGGCGTCGCGCGGGTGCCGGACGCCGCAATCGCCCGCCGGCACCGCGCGTCGATCGGCACCATCGTGTCCGAGGCAAGCATCGCCGTGCAGTTCCGCAACGGCCACAGGCTGGGATTCGTCGAGGAGTCGTTCATCTCCCGGCTGGCGGCCGGCGACTGCTTTGTGTTCGCAGGTCGCGTGCTGGAGTTCGTCCGGGTCAGGGAAATGACCGCGTGGGTCCGGCCCGCCGCATCGAACAAGGCGATCGTGCCGCGCTGGTCGGGCGGAAAGATGGCACTGTCGACGCTGCTGGCCGACCGTACGCGCGGTCTGATCGCGCAGGCGCGAAACGGCGTTTACGCATCCCCCGAATTGCGTCTGGTCCGCCCGTTGCTGGAACTGCAGCGGCGCTGGTCGGCGCTGCCCGACGCGCGCGAGTGGCTGGTCGAGCGCATCGAGACCCGCGACGGTCATTACCTGTTCTTCTACCCGTTCGAAGGCCGGCTAGCGCATCTCGGGCTGGCCACGCTGTTCTCCTATCGGCTGTCGCGCGCGGTGCCTCGCACGTTCAGCCTCATGGTCAACGACTACGGCTTTGGCCTGCTGTCACCCGACGCCGTGGACCTGTCGCTGGGCGACCTGGGCCGCCTGCTCGCTGCACCCGATGTCGAGGCGGACATCCTGGCCGGACTCAATGCCGCGGAGATGGGGCGGCGCCAGTTCCGCGAACTGGCGCGCGTCGCCGGCCTGATCTTCCAGGGCTATCCCGGGCAGTCGCCGTCGACGCGGCAACTGCAGGCTTCGAGCGGGCTGCTCTACGACGTATTCGCGCAGTACGACCCCGACAACCTGCTGCTGGGGCAAGCGGTGCGCGAAGTGCTGGAGCGACATCTTGAAGCGCCGCGACTGGCCGGCGCGCTCGCCCGCCTGCGCGGCAGTCGCGCGCTGCTGCTGCAGCCCGCGCGGCCCACGCCCTTCGCGTTTCCGCTGATGGTGGAAATGTTCCGCGAAAAGTTGACCACCGAGGCACTGGAATCGCGCGTGGCGCGCATGGTCGAAGCGCTGGAACGCGCCGCCGAAGCGGCGTGACCGTCACGCCGGAACAAGACAGCCGCAGCGCATTCGCCTACACTCGCGACAGTCCGATCCGCGCTGACTCCGCGTCGTGTCGCGGCAACACCACATCAACGCGTCCGGCGGCCGCCGCACGTCCGAAGGGGGAAACCATGAATCTCGTCGACCGCGTCAAGAACATCCTGCTCAGCCCTAAGGACGAGTGGCCGAAGATCGCGGGAGAGACCGAGACCACGCAGTCGCTGTACACAAGCTACATCATGATCCTTGCGGCGATCGGGCCGATCGCGATCCTGGTTCAATCGCTGGCGGTCGACGCGGTCAGCGCGATCGTTTATTACCTCGTATCGCTCGGGGTTTGCTATGGCGTTGCAATGGTCGTGGACATGCTGGCGCCGACCTTCGCCGGCGAGAAGAACTTCATGCAGTCGCTCAAGCTCACCGCCTACTCCTATACGGCGGCGTGGGTTGGCGGCATCCTTCAATTGCTCGGGATGCTGGGCGGCATCCTCGGCCTGCTGGCCGCGCTCTATTCGCTCTACACGTTCTACCTCGGCGTCACGGTCATGAAGAAATGTCCGCCGGAGAAGGCCATTCCCTACACGGTCGTCGTCGTGCTGTGCGTCATCGTAGCGGTGGCGGTGATCGGGGCCGTGATCGGCGCGCTGTTCCGCTCGGCATCGTCCGGCATGATGCCGGGAAACTAACGGCAGAAGCTCACGGGAATTCGACATGTCCATTTCACCGTTCGACCTTACCGGGCGCATCGCGCTCGTCACCGGCGCCTATCGGGGCCTGGGCTTCAGCATCGCGCGCGGCCTGGCGCAGGCCGGCGCCACGGTCGTGCTGAACGGCCGCAAGCCGGCCGAGTTGGCGCAGGCCGCGAAGGCGCTGGCCGATGACGGCCATAAGGCCGACGTCGCGGCATTCGACATCACCGACCGCGACGCGATCCGCGACGGCGTTGCCGCCGCCATCGCGCGCCACGGCACCGTCGACATCCTCGTCAACAACGCCGGCATCCAGCGCCGCGGGCCGCTGGTCGATTTCACGGAACAGGACTGGGACGACATCATCGCGACCAACCTGACCGCGCCCTTCGTGGTGTCGCAGGCGGTGCTGCCGGGAATGATCGCCAGGAAACGCGGCAAGATCATCCACATCGCGTCGCTGATGAGTGAACTCGCGCGGCCGACGGTGGTCCCGTATACGGCCGCCAAGGGCGGCGTGCGGCAATTGACGCGAGGCATGGCGGTGGAATTGGCGCCGATGGGCATCCAGGTGAACGCGATCGCGCCGGGCTACTTCGCCACCGAGATGAATCGCGCGCTGATCGACAACAGCGAATTCAACGCATGGGTCTGCAAGCGCACGCCGGCGGGCCGCTGGGGCCAGCCCGATGAGCTGGCGGGACTCGCAGTCTTCCTGGCTTCGGGCGCGTCCGACTACATGACGGGCCAGATGCTGGTGATGGACGGGGGAATGTCAGTGGCCTTGTAGAGGACACAGGCCGCGATATCGGCGGGACGGGGGAATGTCAGTGGCCGTGTAGAGGACACGGGCCGCGATATCGGCGGGATGGGGGAATGTCCGTGGCCCTATGGCGGACACGGGCCGCGATATCGGCGGGATGGGGGAATGTCCGTGGCCCTATGGCGGACACGGGCCGCCATGCCGGCGGGACGGCCGAATGTCGGTGGCGCTCCAGAGCCGCTGGTCGTCCGCGTGCGCAGCGTGCGAAACGAACGATTGCTCAACGTCGTTCCCGCGGACGCGGGAACCCAGTGGCGATGCGGTTTGGAGCTATCCGCCCGGCGGCCTGCGATCGATCAGCTTGTACATCCAGCCCAGTCCTGCCGCGGTGCCCTGCGCCGGGCGGTATTCGCAGCCGATCCATCCATCGTATTTCAGTTCGTCCAGCAGCCGGAAGAACCACGTGTAGTTGAGTTCCCCCTGGTCGGGCTCGTGCCGGTCGGGCACGCCGGCGATCTGGAAATGGCCGATGAAGGGCATCCACTTCCGGATCTTGGTCGTGAGGTCGCCTTCGACGACCTGGGCATGGTAGAGGTCCATCTGCACGCGCAGGTTCGGCATGTCAACCTCCTCGCGGATCGCATGCGCGTCCTTCTGGGTGGTCAGCAGGTAGTTGGGCATGTCGCGAGGATTGATGGGTTCGATCAGCAGCACGACGTTCTGCGCGGCCGCCTCCTCGCACGCGGACTTCAAGTTGCGCACGAAAAGGCGCCGCCGCCTCGCGCGCTCCTCCTCGCTCGCCTCGGGCGGCGCGACGCCTGCCATGACGTGCAGCCGATTGCACTTCAGGGCCCGCGCAAAGCGCAGCGCCGTGGACACGCTGGCGGCGAATTCGTGCTCGCGGCCCGGCAATGAAGCCAGACCACGATCGCCCGCCTCCCAATTGCCGGGGGGCAGATTGAACAGGACGACGTCGAGCCTTTGCGCCTGGACCCGCGCGGCCAGTTCCTTGGCCTGGTATTCATAGGGAAAGGCGAACTCGACGCCGCGAAAGCCGGCCTGTGCCGCCTCGGTGAAGCGCTCCAGGAACGGCACTTCATTGAACATGAACGAGAGGTTGGCGGCAAAGCGAGGCATCGGGCGTCCGGCGATCGAAGCGCCTCGCTGCACGAGCGCGGATCGATTCGGCGGTTAGAATTGGTGTAGGACAAGTGTGCACCGCCGGCCCGCCGATCCGCAATGGTTGTGGCCATTGGCCCCTGTCACATCCACCTGGTGTCGTGACCGTCATGCCTCGAATCACCGCCGAGCTTGCCTTTCCCGAGCAGCGTGCCGGCGACGCCGCGGCTGGCACGATCGCTACGGACATTGCCGGCGAGCGCGTCCTACTGCTTGCGGCGCGCGCCCTCCATTGGCCGCGCGAGGCGGTGGTGTTCGTGGCGGACGTCCATCTGGGCAAGGCCGCCGCCTTTCGTGCCGGCGGGGTTCCGCTGCCCCGCGGCGGTACCGCCGCGGATCTTGCGCGGCTGACGGCAATTGTCCAGTCCACAGGCGCGCGTCGGCTGGTGGTGCTGGGAGATTTCCTCCACGCGTCAGCCGGCCGGGTGGCCGCACTCGACGTCGCATTCCGGACGTGGCGCGAAGCCCACGCGAACCTCGACGTGGTGCTGGTGCGCGGCAATCACGACGACCGCGCCGGCGACCCGCCTCCCGCGTGGGGCGTGACGGTCGTTGACGAGCCGCATGCGCTGGCGCCGTTCATCGCCTGCCACCATCCGGTCGTTCCGCGCTCAGGGTATGCGCTGTGCGGACACGTTCATCCGGGCGTGACGTTGCGTGGCGCCGGAGACCAGGCAGAGCGCGTTTCCTGCTTCGTGCTCGGCCGCCGCCGTGCGGTACTGCCCGCGTTCGGCGGATTCACCGGCCTCGCCCGCGTCGCGCCACTGGCGGGCGACCGCGTGGTGGCCATTGCCGGCACCCATCTCTTCCCGTTGCCCGCCAACTGATCGTCGGATTGGCAATTTACGTTGCAGTGCAACGTAAATGGTTGTCGTAAAACTGCAACGTCACCTGCGCCGTTCGTCGGCTGTCAATTCTGGGGACAAAGCGGTGGACAGCGTGTGGATTTCCTTGGGATATGCCGACGGAATCCCCGCAAAAGGCTGTTCCACCTGTCCTTTTCGGGCACCCTTCCGGTGCACAAAAAAACCTTGCGGCGGCCGGATCGACCCACTATGCTTGGTGTTCATTAGCCACATGAACACAAGATATAGTAGATTCTGATTTACAAGCAGATTCCGAAGGCGCCCTGCGGACGAGCCCTTGGCCATGGAGCAAGGCCGCAGCCGGCAATACGCCATCCCTCGGAATCCCGCGCCGGACGGGCGTTTCAGGCAAATGAGAGACAAACGCGCGCATCCCGGGAAATCGGGCTTGAACCGAACACAACGACAAGAAACGAACAGGAGAAACACCCCATGCAGACTGCCAGCGCTCCCTCCACCAGCCCGGCAAACGCACCACCGCGGGAATTGATCGTGGGAGAACATGGCAGCCCGGTCGGCAATGGATCGGATCCGCGGTTTTCCCAGTACAAGGTCATCCGCCGCAACGGTTCCGTGGTGGCCTTCGAGCCCTCCAAGATCACCATCGCCATGACCAAGGCGTTCCTGGCCATCAATGGCGGCCAGGGGGCTGCGTCCGCGCGCGTGCGCGAGGAGGTGGCCAAGCTGACCGACGGCGTCGTCGCGGCGTTGGTCAAGCGCAAGCCCGAGGGCGGTGCGATCCACATCGAGGAAATCCAGGACCAGGTCGAGTTGCAGCTGATGCGCGGCGGCGAACACGAAGTCGCCCGCGCCTACGTTCTCTATCGCGAACGCCGTTCGCAGGAGCGCGCGCACGCCAAGACGCAGGCCAAGGGCAAGGTCAGCGAGCCCACGCTGCACGTCACCGACAACGGCGTGAAGAAGCCGCTCGACCTCGAGCGCCTCACGCTGCTCATCAGGGAATCGTGCGAAGGCCTGGCCGGCGTCGAACCGGACCGCATCCTGAAAGCCACGCTCAAGGACCTGTACGACGGCGTCGCGGTGGAAGAAGTGCGCAAAGGCGTGGTGCTTTCCGCCCGCGCGCTGATCGAGAAGGACCCCGCCTACTCCTACGTCACCGCGCGCCTGCTGCTCGACGCGCTGCGCTTCGAAGCGCTGGGCGAGGAGGCGGCGCAGCACGACATGGGCGCCAAATATCCGGAGTACTTTCCGCGCTTCGTCAAGCATGGCGTGAAGATCGGCCTGCTCAACGAAGCCCTTCTCCAGTACGACATGAAGAAGCTTGGCGAGGCGCTCAAGCCCGAGCGCGACACGCAGTTCGGGTACCTGGGTCTGCAGACGCTTTACGACCGCTACTTCCTCGTCGACCAGTACGTCGGTGGCCGACGCTTCGAGCTGCCGCAGTGCTTCTTCATGCGCGTCGCGATGGGCCTGGCGCTGAACGAGGTGAATCGCGAAGCCCGTGCGATCGAGTTCTACAACGTGCTGTCGACTTTCGACTTCATGAGCTCGACGCCGACGCTGTTCAACTCCGGCACGCATCGCTCGCAACTGTCCTCGTGCTACCTGACCACGGTCGCGGACGACCTCGACGGCATCTACGAAGCCATCAAGGAAAATGCGCTGCTGTCCAAGTTCGCCGGCGGCCTGGGCAACGACTGGACCAACGTGCGCGCGATGGGCTCGCACATCAAGGGCACCAACGGCAAGTCGCAGGGCGTGGTGCCGTTCCTCAAGGTCGTGAACGACACCGCGGTCGCCGTGAACCAGGGCGGCAAGCGCAAGGGCGCCGTGTGCACGTACCTGGAGACCTGGCACCTGGACATCGAGGAATTCCTCGAGCTGCGCAAGAACACCGGCGACGACCGCCGCCGCACGCACGACATGAACACCGCCAACTGGATCCCCGACCTCTTCATGAAGCGGGTGATGGAAGGCGGCGACTGGACGCTGTTTTCGCCGTCTGACACGCCGGACCTGCACGACAAGTGGGGACATGCTTTCGAGGAGACGTACAAGCGCTACGAAGAGAAGGTCGCGCGCGGCGAACTGAAGCTGCACAAGAAGGTGCCGGCCGTCAACCTGTGGCGCAAGATGCTCTCGATGCTGTTCGAGACCGGGCATCCGTGGATCACGTTCAAGGA
>DAOMGB010000027.1:0-37909 GCA_035430095.1 Casimicrobiaceae bacterium
GTGCCGATCATGATCTCGTGCGCCGCCACCCGGCCCTGGCCGTCCTTGGTCTTGAGCAGCGTCTGCGCCACCACCGAAACCAGCGACTCGGACAGCATCGCGCGGACCATTTCCTTTTCCGCCGCCGGAAATACGTCGATGATCCGGTCGATGGTCTTCGCCGCCGAACTCGTATGCAGCGTGCCGAACACGAGGTGGCCCGTTTCCGCCGCGGTCAGCGCAAGCCGGATCGTCTCCAGGTCGCGCATTTCGCCGACGAGGATGTAGTCGGGATCTTCCCGGAGCGCGCTGCGCAGCGCGTTGGCGAAGGACAGCGTGTGCGGGCCGACCTCGCGCTGGTTGATCAGGCATTTCTTGGACTCGTGCAGGAACTCGATCGGGTCCTCGATCGTCAGCACGTGACCATATTCGTTCTCGTTGACGTGGTTGACCATCGCCGCGAGCGTGGTCGACTTGCCTGAACCGGTCGGGCCGGTGCACAGGATCAGGCCGCGCGGCCGGTCGGTCAGTTCGGCGAAGACCTTCGGCGCGTTCAGCTCCTCGAGCGACAGCACCTTGGCCGGAATGGTCCGGAAGGCCGCGGCGGCGCCGCGCTGCTGCACGAACGCATTGACGCGAAAGCGGGCGAGGTTGGGCACCGCGAACGAAAAGTCGCATTCGAGGTGTTCCTCGTACATCTTGCGCTGGGCGTCGCTCATGATGTCGTACACCATGGCGTGCACGTCCTCGTGCTCCATCGGCGGCAGGTTGATTCGCCGGATGTCGCCGTGGACGCGGATCATCGGCGGCAGTCCCGCCGACAGGTGGAGGTCCGACGCCTTGTTCTTGACCGCAAACGCCAGGAGTTCGGTAATGTCCATCTATAATTCCTTGCTGGCCGATGACCTTGACCTGTTGTAGCACGCAAGGTGCGTGCCAAGGCATGGAATTCGAGGGCAACAGAGCGTCGACGGCGGGTCCAAACGATTATGAGCCACTATGAGAAGACGTGGCAAGCCGTGTCCGAACGCATCGACGTGGCTGTGCGGAGTGCAGGTCGTCCCGCCGGTTCCGTGCGTTTGCTGGCGGTGTCCAAGACGTTTCCCGCCGAGGCGGTCAGGGCGGTGTACGCGGCGGGCCAGCGGGCATTTGGCGAGAACAAGGTGCAGGAAGGTGCGGCAAAACGTCAGGCGCTGGCCGATCTTCGTGACGTTGAGTGGCACCTGATCGGACCCTTGCAGACCAACAAGAGCAGGGTCGCGGCGGGGAGTTTCGACTGGGTGGAAAGCGTGGATCGACTGAAAATCGCGCAGCGGCTGTCGGCGCTGCGCCCGCAATCCATGGGGCCCCTCAATGTGCTGGTCCAGGTCAACGTGAGCGGCGAGGCATCCAAGAGCGGAGTCGTTCCCGATGAGGCGCTAGCGCTGGCGAAGGAAGTGGCGGAACTGCCGCGGCTTCGCCTCCGCGGCATCATGGGCATTCCTGCGCCCACCGACGAAGTAGCGCAGCAACGCGCGCAGTTTCGACGTTTGCGCCAATGCTTCGAGCAATGCAGGGCCGCGGGCCTGGCCGTGGATACGCTTTCGATGGGCATGTCGGGAGACCTCGAGGCGGCGGTGGCCGAGGGCGCGACGCAGGTCCGGGTAGGCACGGCCATTTTCGGAGCGAGGTGAGCGGGCGTGGGCAACAGATGAATCTGACGTTCATAGGCGGCGGCAACATGGCCAGCGCGATCATCGGCGGCCTGATCAACGGGGGTGCGGACACGCGCGCGTTCCGCGTGGTCGATCCATTGCCGGCCCAGCAGGACAAGCTGGTCGGACAGTTTCCGGGCATCGGCATCTTCGGCGAGACTTCCGCTGGCGCGATCGACGGTGCCGATATCGTCGTGCTCGCGGTCAAGCCGCAGCAGATGCGGTCAGCCGCGCAGGCGCTTTCGTCGTATGTTCCCGACGTGCCGGTGGTCATGAGCATCGCCGCAGGCGTGCGGCTGGCCGACATCGGCCGCTGGCTGGGGGGTTTCCCGCGACTGGTGCGCGCCATGCCCAACACTCCGGCACTGATAGGCGAAGGCATCAGCGGCGCGTTCGCGCTGCCGGAGGCAGGCGCGCGCGGTCGAAAACTGGCGCAGCGCGTGCTCGAGGGGGTCGGCGACGTGCTGTGGGTGGGCAGCGAGGAACTGCTCGACGCCATCACCGGAGTCTCCGGCAGCGGACCGGCCTACGTGTTCTATTTTCTGGAGGGCCTCGAACAGGCCGCGCGGGAGCTGGGCTTTTCAAAGGCCGACGCGCGCAAGCTCGCGTACGCGACGTTTGCGGGCACGGTCAAGCTGGGCGCAGGCTCGGATCTGGAGCCGGGCATCCTGCGCGCCCAAGTGACGTCCAAGGGCGGCACCACGGAACGGGCAATCGGCGTGCTGGAAGCGGGCTCCGTGAAGGAGCATTTCGTGGCGGCGGTGAAGGCCGCGACGGCTCGCGCCCGGGAAATGGGCGACGCGCTGGGCGCCGAAGGCTAGCGGCACGATGGCCGAACAAGTCACGCGGTATCTGCTCGACGTCGTCTTCGGGCTGTTCACGTATGCGCTGCTGCTGCGTTTCGTGATGCAGCTGCTGCGCGCCCCGTTCCGCAATCCGCTCGGCCAGGCGGTGATCGCGCTGACCGATTGGATCGTCAGGCCGCTGCGCACGGTTCTGCCGGGGTGGAAGGGCGTGGACTGGGCGTCGCTGGTCGCGCTTTTCCTGTTCCAGTTCCTGTGGCTGCTCTCGTACAACCTCGTTTTCGGCGGCTTCAGCCTGCTGGGTGCGGGCGTGCCCTTTCTGCTGGCGGCGACGCTGGTGGCGCTGGTCAAGGCCGTGATCTGGCTGCTGATCGTGATGGTGTTCGCGCAGGCGATCCTGTCGTGGGTGGCTCCCGACGGACCGCTTTCCGGAACGCTCAATGCGCTGACCTTTCCGTTCCTGCGACCGGTCCGGCGCATCCTGCCGCCGATCGGCGGGACGCTCGACCTGTCGCCGCTGGTCGTCATCGTGCTGGCGCAGATCGCGCTGATGACGGTCGTGCCGTGGCTGGAAAGCGCGCTCACGCGATCGTTCCTCTGACATGGGCGCGGCCTGGCGGCGCGAGGAATCGTCCGGCGGCGAGACATCGGTCGTGCTGACGCTGCACGTGCAGCCCGGAGCCCGGCGCACGGAAGTCGCCGGGCTGCACGGCGACGCGTTGAAGGTCCGGCTCGCGGCGCCCCCCGTCGACGGCAAGGCCAACGTCGAGCTTCTGCGCTACCTGGCCGACGCTTTCGGCGTGCCGCTGCGAAACGTCACGCTGGTGCGCGGCGAAACCTCGCGGCAGAAAATCGTGCGCGTTGCGGCGCCTGCTTGCCGCCCCGATCGCGATTGGGAAGTCACCTCGGCGGGCGGGACGTAGCCGAACCGCCCCGGTTGGCACTCCGATGGCGACCCGGCAGTGCTTAGGTTGGCTAACGGGCTGCGTTCGACCTCAGAAAGCGCCCGGCGTGTCCTGAAACCGTCTCCCCATCCCGAAAGGAGACAGCACCGTTCACGATCACGCAGCGGATTCCGCGTGCCATCGCAATTGGCTTCTCGAAAGTCGCGGAATCCATCACGGCGTCCGCATCGAAGATGGTGAGGTCGGCGAAGGAGCCGACGCGAATCTCGCCGCGGCCGGCCAGCTTGAATTGCCGCGCCGACAGACCGGTCATCTTGTGCACGGCGATTTCCAGCGGAAAAAGTCCAAGGTCGCGACAGTAATGACCGAGGACGCGTGGGAACGTGCCCCAAAGCCGCGGATGGGGGTGGCTGTCGTGCGGTAGGCCGTCGGAGCCGATCATCGTTGCCGGATATCGCAGCACACGCTGCACGTCGTCTTCGCGCATCTGGAAGTAGCATGCCCCGCCAGGCTTCAGGCGTTCGCATGCTTCCTGTTGCGTGCATCCCCACTCCGTGGCGATATCGGCAAGGTGCCGCGCCGACATTTCCGGGTGCGGTTCGGACCACGTCACAATGATATCGATGACGCCGTCGACCAGGTCGCCGCGCAGAACGGTCGACCCGGCGATGTAGGGGTAGCAGTCGAGGCCGATCGCCTGGTTCTTCCTTGCCAGGTCGAAATGTGCGAGGGTCTGCACGGTCCGGCCCCAGTTGCCGGGGCCGGCGCACTTGTGATGCGAAATCACGACCGGCAGATTGCCGCGCTGCGCGGTGGAAAATGCCTCGTCAAGCGAATCGATGACCCGGTCCATTTCATTGCGGATGTGCGTGGTGTAGACGCCGCCTGCTTCGCCCGCCACGCCGGCAAGCAACGCCAGCTCGTCGATGCCCGCCGCCGCGCCGGTGTCGTAGAACACGCCGGAACTCATGCCCACGGCGCCCGCCGCCATGCCTTCGCGCAACAGCGAGACCATCGCCTGCTGCTCGCCATGGGTCGCGGGCCGGTACGGATCGGTCATGGTCGCGACGCGCAGCGTCGAGTGACCGACCAGCGCCGCGACATTGACCGCGGGACGCGCGTTGTCCACTGCGGCGGCGTAGTGCCCCATCGTCGGAAAGACATAGCCGTCGCTGCCGCCCAGCAGGTTCAATGGCGGAGGGACGTGTTCGCGCACCAGCGGAGCGAGGCTGATCCCGCAGTTGCCGACGACGACCGTGGTGACTCCCTGGCTGATCTTGGGCAGCATCGTCGGCGCCGCCAGCACGATCCGGTCGTCGTGGGTGTGGACGTCGATGAAGCCAGGCGACACGACCAGTCCGGTCGCATCGATGACCGTGGCTCCCGCGGTGGACAATGACGACCCGATCGCCGTGATCCGATCGCCTTCGACGCGCACGTCGGCCGAGTAGCGCGCCGCGCCCGTGCCGTCGATGACCGTTCCTCCGCGCAGGATCTTGACCGCGCCGCGGCAATTTTCGTTGTCGACGTTCATGGCTAGAAAAACGTTCGGATCGCGCCGGTGACGCAGTACTCGTCGTCGACGGTGAACAGCAGACGCCACTTGTCGAACGTCGTGCACGGATGCGAAATGCCGGAGCCGACGAGGTCGCCGACCACAGGTTGCGCGGCGACCTCCGAAGCGGGATCGAGGCGCAGGTAGGCGTGCTGGTCGTTCATTGCCGAGATCCTCCAGGTGGGCGGGGCACGCTGCGGAAGGCCATCGCGGTCGGAACGATACCAAAATGAAGGAACCGGCAGGTCGATGTCGAAGGAGGCATCACGCTTGCCCATCGTGAGAATCGCGAGACCGGGTTCGGGCCGCGACTGCACGCGCGACCATACTTCCAGCGCAGGCTTCAGTCCGGGCCGGGCTTGCCAGTCCCCGCCGCTTCTCGCCTTGACGCCTTCGAGCATCCTCGCGTAGAAACCCGAATCGTGGGCAACGTAACAGCCGCTGCGCAGGATCGTCTGCACGGGCATCGACAGCCGGGTTGGCAATGTGCGCGCGACGATGTCGAAGGCCGCGGAGCCGCCGGCGGAGAGGATGATCGACGGTCCGGCGAAGAGCTTTTCGCGGTCGCAGGCGAGCGCCACCTTGTGCACCGTATCCATCAGGCCACCGACGAAGTCCGAATCCCGCGCCGAATCGCCGGTGAGCTGGAGACCCTCGTAGCATTCGATGCCTGACAGCGTCACCGATGCCGATGCGCCAATGGCGCGAGCCAGCGCAAGTGCCTCGTTGCCGTCGCGGCAGCCGGTGCGCCCGCCAGGCACGCCGATTTCGAGGAGTGCGTGCAGCGGCCCCGCAGCCGCATGGCGCGCGGCCTCGGCCTCAATCAGCGCGAGTTGCGCGACGGAGTCCACCAGGAAGTGGAATTCGAGATCCGGGTGAAGGCCGCTCAGCCGAATGACTTCGGCGATCTCGACGGCGCCGAGCAGCTGGTTGGACATGATCACGCGCCGGATGCCGAAGTACGTGCAGATGCTGAGCTGCTGCACGCTCGCGACCGTGATACCCCATGCGCCGGCGGCGAGCTGCTGCGCGAAGATCTGCGGCGCCATCGTGGTCTTGCCGTGCGGCGCCAGCAACACGCCGGTCGACGCGGTGAAATCGCGCATCCACGCGTGATTGTGCGCGAGAGCGGAATCCCTGATCACCGCCTGCGGAAACGGAAGATCGCCGTGAAGCAGATTCCAGCCCTGGGCGCCGATCGCCGAAAGCGGCATCGGTGCCGCACCCAAGGGAAAGCCCTTGTTGCGCGTGTCGACAATCTCGTGCTGCAGCGATTCGAGGTTGAGCATGGTCGTCAGAAAATGTCGTCGCGCAGACAGGCCTTCCATCGGCCCGGCTCGATTTCGCGCAGTGGCGGTACGGTTGCAGCACAGGCTTCCTGCGCGTACGGACACCGCGTGCGGAAGACGCAGCCGGAGGGCGGGTTCACCGGACTGGGGATGTCGCCTTGCAACAGCCGGCGTTCGCGCCGCGCTTCCGGATCGGGCAGCGGGGAGGCGTCGAGCAGCGCCTGCGTGTACGGGTGCAACGGCGTCTTGTACAGAGCCTTCGCGGGCGCGACTTCCATCACCTTGCCGAGGTAGAGCACGACGATGCGGTCGCACAGGTACTCGACCACGTCGAGATCGTGCGATATGAACAGCATCGTCAGCGCAAAGCGCTCGCGCAGGTCGGACAGGAGGTTGATGACCTGCGCCTGGATCGACACGTCGAGCGCCGACACCGGCTCGTCGGCGACGATGAACTGCGGCTCGACGGCGAGCGCGCGGGCAATGCCGATGCGCTGGCGCTGGCCGCCGGAGAATTCATGCGGGAAGCGCTGCGCGTGTTCGGGCGCAAGGCCGACGAGCGACAGCAGCTCGGCAGTCCGCTCGCCGCGTGCGGGACCGGGGTGCAATCCGTGCGTTGCCATCGCCTCGTCGAGCGTGTCGCCGACGCGGCGGCGGGGATTGAGGCTCGCGTAGGGATCCTGGAAGATGATCTGCAGGCGGCGCCGGTAGGGCCGCATTTCGCGCGTGGATAGCGGCACCAGGTCTGTCCCGTTGAAAGTCACTTCGCCGGCGGTCGGTTCGATCAGTTTCAGGATGCTGCGCCCGATCGTGCTCTTGCCCGACCCGGATTCGCCGACAAGGCCCAGCACCTCGCCCTTCCGGATCTCGAAGCCGACGTCGTCCACGGCGCGCACCGGACGATCGGCGTGGCCGAAATATTTCTTGAGGCCGCGCACCGTCAGCATGGCGTCGCTCACAGTGCGCCCCAGCGCAGGCAGCGCGAGCGCCGTCCGGCATCCAGCTCGGCCAGCGGCGGCATCGCCGCCGTGCACTCCGGAAGGGCCAGCGCGCAGCGCGGCGCGAATGCGCAGCCGGGCAGGGGATCGAGGGGGCTCGCAACCTGGCCCGGGATCGCGCTCAGGCGCCTGGACTGCGAAGTGGATTCGTCATCGAGCGCTCGCCGGGGCAGGCAGGCAAGGAGGCCGCGCGTATAGGGATGGCGGGGCGCCTTGAACAGCTGATGCACGTCGCCTTCCTCGACGACGCGCCCGCTGTACATCACGACGACCCGATCGGCGATCTCGGCGACGACGCCCAGGTTGTGCGTGACGAACAGCACGGCCATGCCGATTTCACGGCGCAGCTTGTCGAGCAGCGCGAGGATCTGGGCCTGGATGGTGACGTCGAGCGCCGTCGTCGGCTCGTCGGCGATCAGCAGCGACGGGTTGCAGGACAATGCCAGTGCGATCATCACACGCTGCCGCATTCCGCCGGACAGCTGGTGCGGATATTCGCCGGCCCGTTGCTTCGCCGCCGGAATTTCCACGAGCTCGAGCATTTCCAGCGCGCGCTTCATCGCGCCGGCGCGATCGAGGTCGAGGTGCAGTGCCGCCGCTTCGGCGATCTGGTGGCCGACCGTGAATACCGGATTGAGACTGGTCATCGGCTCCTGGAAGATCATTGCGATGTCCGCGCCGCGCAATCTTCGAAGCGTCTTTGCAGGAAGCCGCGCGATATCGACGGTCTCGCCATCGCGCTTTCGAAACAGTATCTCGCCGCCGACGATGCGGCCCGGCGGATTCGGGATGAGTCCCATGATGGACAGGCTGGTGACCGATTTGCCCGACCCGGACTCGCCGACGACGGCGAGCGTCTCTCCCGCGTTCAGCGTGAACGAGACGTCCTCAACCGACTTCACCACGCCGTGGTCGGTGAAGAAATGAGTCCGCAGGCTCCTGACGTCGAGTAGCGCGGCGGTCTGCGCGGACGGTGCCATGGTCACAAGGACTTCCTCAGCTTGGGATCGAGCATATCGCGGAAGCCGTCGCCCACCATCTGCAGCGAAATCGCCGCGAGAATGATCGCGATGCCGGGGAAGATCACGATCCACAGCGCCTGATGCGCGAACTGCTGCCCGCTCGCGATCATCGTGCCCCACGTCGGAAGTTCCGGCGGCACGCCGACGCCGAGAAACGAAAGGCCCGCTTCAGCCAGCACGGCAAAGGCGAAAATGAATGTCGCCTGGACCAGGATCGGCGAGGCGATGTTCTGCAGGATGTGGATGAACATGATGCGCCACGTCGACACGCCGAGCGCCCGCGCCGCCTCGATGAAGAGCAACTCGCGAACGACCAGCGTCGATGCGCGCACCACCCGTGCCACGCGCGGCGTGTAGACGATCGCCAACGCGAGTATCACGTTGGTGACCGAGGCACCGAGCACCGCGACAAGGGCAATGGCCAGCAGGATGTCCGGAAACGACATCATCGCGTCGACCACCCGCATGATCGGGCCGTCGAGGCGCCGGAAGAACCCGGCCGCGAGCCCCAGCAACACGCCGCCCGTTACCGAGATCAGCACCACCGCCGCGCCGATCGTCAGCGAATAGCGCGCGCCGTAGACCACGCGCGTGAAGACGTCGCGGCCAAGCTCGTCGGTGCCGAACCAGTGCGCCGCGCGCGGGCTTTGCATGCGTTCCATGATGGCAAGCTTGGTCGGCTCGTACGGCGTGATCCAGGGAGCGAAAATGGCAAGCAGCGCAACGACGGCGAGGATCACCGCACCGGCCAGGACAACCCTGCGCCGGAACAGCTTGCGCAGGAGCAATACCGACGGACCGACGGAACGTGCCGGCGAATTCATCAGTACTTGACCCGCGGATCGACCACCAGATAGAGCAGGTCGATGGCAAGATTGATCAAAACGTACATCCCCGCAATCACGAGCAAGGCGCCCTGGATGACGGGATAGTCGCGGCGAAGCACGGCGGAGACGACGAGGTTGCCGACGCCCGGCAAGCCGAACACGGTTTCGGTGACGATCGCGCCGCCGATCAGCAGCGCAAAGGTGAGACCCAGCACCGTGATCACCGGGATCAGCGCGTTGGCGAGCGCGTGGTGCAGGATCACCCGGCGTTCCGACAAACCCTTGGCGCGCGCCGTGCGGATGTGGTCGTCCGAAAGCACGTCGAGCATGCTCGCGCGCGTGAAGCGCAGGATCAGCGCGGAATTGACCACGCCGAGGACAATCGATGGCAGGACGAGGTGATGCAGGCGCTCGGAGAGCGGCACGCCGGGATCGCCGTAGCCGGCCACCGGGAACCAGCCCAGGCTCACCGCGAAGATCTGCATCAGGATCAGCCCGAACCAGAAGCTCGGTACGCTCGCACCGAGCATCGCAAAGCCCGAAAAAATCTGGTCGGCGGCTTTGCCGCGCCATACCGCCGCGATGATGCCGCACGGCACGCCGATGGTGGCGGCGATGATGATCGAGAACAGCGTGAGGAAGAAGGTCGGCTCCGCTCGCTCGAGGAGGGCCTGTGTCACGGGACGCTGCAGGAAGATCGACTGTCCCAGATTGCCGCGCGCAAGCTCCCCCAGCCAATAGGCGAACTGCATCGGCAACGGCTTGTCGAGTCCGTAGGATTCGCGCAGCTTCGCGATGTCGGCTGCGGTAGCCTGGTCGCCCAGCATGATCGCGGCCGGGTCGCCGGGCGCCAGGCGCGTGATGAAGAACACCAGCGTGGCGACCAGCATCATCACCACCACCATGCCGGCGAAACGCGACGCCAGGTAGCGGGTCATGCCGGAGCCGGACATCGGACTCTCCCGAAACGAGGGGGACCGCGGAAAGACCCTGCGGACGGCGGCGCGACGCCGTCCTTCCGCAGTCACGCGTTGCGCGCTATTTGGCGAGACCCGTGTTCCAGAAGAATGGGTAGGGCATCACGACATAGCCGTCGAGCTTGCTGGAACGCGCCGTCACGCTGTTGAAGCTGCCGACGCGGATATAGGGAACTTCGGTGTAGACGACCTCCTGCACCTTGCCCCACAGCGCGCCGCGCTTGGCCGGGTCGGTTTCGGCGTCGAACGCGTCGAGCGCCGCCTTCTTCGCGGGTGAACTCCACCAGCCTGGGGCGCCTTCGCCCAACTGCGGCGGCGTCAGCGTCGGTTCGGGCAGCACCGCGGAATGCGTAATGTAGATGTCCCACAGCGCCGGATCGTTGCGGCGCTGGATCAGCGTCGCCCAGTCGACCACCTGCATGTCCACCTTGAAACCCGCAGCCTTGAGGTTCTCGGCCATCACCAGCGCAATGCGGTAATGGAAATCGTATTGCTGGCTGGTCAGGATCTTGATGGGCGTCCCGTCGTACTTGGCCGCAGCGATCATTGCTGCCGCCTTCTTGGCATCGCCCTTGCCGTAGTTGTCCGTGCCCGCCATGGAATAGAAAGGCGTTCCCTTGGCATAGTGATTGCCCTCGACACTGAAGAATTTCGGATCGCCGAAGCCCGCCCCCATCATGTCGGCGTCGTTCAACGCGGCCTGCACGGCCTGCCGCAACGCCATGTTCGCCAGCGGACCCTGCTTGGTATTGAGCACCAGGTAAGGGAACCCGAACGGCGCCGTCAGCATCGCCTTCACATTGGGCTTGCCATCGAGGCGCGAGAACGACTCGACCGGCAGCAGGTCGGCGAATTGATATTGCCCGGACAGAGAACCCTCGACCCGGGTATTCGCATTGGGCACGGGTACGAAGCGGAGCTCGTCCAGCAGTGCCTCGCGCCTGCCGGCATAGCCGCTCGGCGGTTCGCTGCGCGAAGCGTAGCCATCGAAGCGCACGAGCTGGACGTACTGGTCGGGCTTGCGCTCCTTGAACTGGTAAGGGCCGGTTCCGACGAACTGAGTCAGTGGCGTCGCGATCGAATCCTTGGACATGATCACCGCAAAGCCGGAAGGCAGCGCGAAATGGGAAAGCAGCGGCGCATACGGCCTGTTCAACGTGATGACGAGCGTGTTCGGTCCCTTGGCTTCGAGGCTCTTGATTTCCTTGCCGACCGCCTTGCCGCGCGGTGCCATTTCGATCCACCGCTTGAGCGAAGCGACGACGTCGTCGGCAGTCATTTCCTTGCCGTTGTGGAACTTGACGCCTTTGCGCAGCGGTATGGTGTAGACGAGCCCGTCCTTTGAGATGGCGGGCATGCTCTCGGCCAGCATCGGCGCAATGTTCCAGTTGCCGTCGAACGTGTACAACGGTTCGTAGACGTGCTGCATGATGATGCTGACGAGATCGGCGGTCGAAGCCATCGGGTCGAGTGTCTGCGGCTCGCCGATCATTGCGAGGTTGGCGGCACCTCCCTTGGGCGGCGCGGCGAGCGCCGGAACGCCGGCCGCAGCGATCGCAAGCAGTGCGGCCATCGCGCTGGCCCTGAGGCAGGCAGGCAACGTCGCGCCAAAAAAAGGGGAACGCGGGATACGGCCGGCTGGTCGAAGCATGACTCCTCCTTGACATGATCGCTTGACGCAGGCCCCGACCGCTCTTGGCGGCGGTACGATGGGCGACGCGCAGGCGTATTATTTTTGCATTGGAACCGCGAGAGTGTACGCCTTTGCGCGTCGCGCGCAGACAAATCGAGGAGGAAGCGATGAGCGTCGAATTTCTGGGTGGTACACGCAGCGGTGCCGGCGGCCAGCCGCTGCCGTTTTCCCCCGCGGTGAAGGTCGGTCCCTTCGTGTTCGTCTCGGGTCAGGTGGCGATGGGCGAAAACGGCGAGATCGTGACCGGCGGCATCGAGGCGCAGACGCGGCAGACGCTCGTCAACGTCGAGCGTGCGCTGGCGCTCGCGGGCTGTTCACTCGCCGACGTCGTGAAAGCGACGGTGTGGCTCGACGACACGAGGGATTTCTGGAGCTTCAACCGCGTCTACAGCGAACACTTTCCGGGAAACAAGCCGGCGCGATCCACGACACAGGCCAAGCTGATGGTCGATGCCAAGATCGAGATCGAAGTTATCGCTTATCGGGAGTAGCGAGGGCGTTGGCCAGCCGGACGAAATCGCCGACCGCCAATGTCTCCCCGCGGATTCCGGGATCGATGCCCAGGTTCCGGATCGCCGCTTCGTCGCAGATTGCCGACAGCGCGTTGCGCAGCGTCTTCCGGCGCTGGCCGAAGGCGGCGGCGACCACGCGGGAGAACAGCGCGGGATCGGCGATGGCGGGCTTTGCCTCGGCGAGCGGAACCAGCCGCGCGATGGCCGACTCGACCTTGGGCGCCGGCCTGAACGCTCCAGGCGGCACGACGAAGAGTCGCCTGATCGCAAACTTGACCTGAAGCATCACGGTGAGCCTGCCGTAGTCCGGCGTGCCCGGCGCCGCGGTCATGCGCGCCACGACTTCGCGCTGCAGCATCACATGCAGGTCGCGCAGGCGGTCGTCGAATTCGGCCAGGCGGAACAGCAGCGGCGAGCTGATGTTGTAGGGGAGATTTCCCACGATCCGCAGGTCGGCGCCGAGAGCGGCGAAATCGAATTCCAGCGCGTCTTCCTCGTGCAGCGTCAGCTGTTGCGGCGTGAATGCATCGCGCAGGCGTTGCGCCAGGTCGCGGTCGATCTCGATGGCGGTGACATGGCCGGCGCGTTCGACCAGCCCCCCGGTGATGGCTGCCAGTCCGGGCCCGATCTCCACGACATTGTCGCCGCGCTGAGGCGCGACGGCGTCGATGATTCGCTCGACGTAGTGCGGATCCGCAAGAAAGTTCTGGCCGAAGCGCTTCCGCGCTACATGCCCGCGCATCAGGCGGGCACCGCGCCCGCGGCGCGATGCGACAGTTCGACGGCGAGTTCGACCGCGGCGATCATGCTGCCGGGGTCGGCGGATTTCGCGAGCGCCGGATCGGCGGCGAGATCGAGCGCCGTGCCGTGATCGACCGATGTCCGCGGAAACGGCAGGCCCAGCGTCACGTTGATTCCCAGCCCGAAGCTCGCGGCCTTCAGCACCGGCAGCCCCTGGTCGTGATACATCGCCACCACCGCGTCGAATCGGCGCACGTGATCGGGGACGAACAGCGTGTCGGCGGAGAGCGGCCCGGCGACGCCGGGAAAGCCGACGGCGTGGGCATCCGCAATGGCCGGCGCGATCACGTCGATTTCCTCGCGACCCAGGTGCCCGCCCTCGCCCGCGTGGGGATTGAGGCCGCACACGGCGATGCGCGGATCGGCAATCCCGAATTTGCTTCGCAGTTCGCGACCGACGATAACCAGCGTCTCGGCCAGTGCGCTTCGCGTGAGGGCGCCGGCCACGTCCCGCAACGGCAGGTGGGTGGTGGCGAGGGCGACGCGCAATGGTGTCTCCTTTGCTCCGCCGACCAGCAGCATCACGACGCGCGGCGTGTGCGTCCGCGCCGCGAAAAATTCCGTGTGACCGGAAAAAGGGATGCCCGCGTCCATGATGGTGCTCTTTTGCACCGGCGCCGTGACCAGCGCGGAGAACGCTCCGGTGGCGCAGGCGTCGCTCGCGAGCTCCAGCATCGCCACCACGCTTGCCGCGTTGGACGGATCCGGATGCCCCGCGGTGACCGGTGCCGCCAGCGGCTGGTGCCAGATCTCGACGATGCCCTTGGCTGAGGGTGGCGCGACCGAAGGCGCGAATTCCGCATAGCGGGGCGTGCCGCCGATGCGCGCCGCCCGCGCCTCAAGGAGATCCCGGTCACCGAGCACAACCAGGCGTGCGGCGAACGGCGCCTTGGCGTGACGTTGCGCCATCATCGCGACCAGTTCCGGGCCGATTCCCGCCGGTTCTCCCGAGGTGATGACGAGCGCGGGCGGGTTCATGCCAACGGCAGCGCTTCCTGCTTTGCGTCGCCGAAGAACTCCACCTTGACCCCTGGCGCAGCGCGCACGATGCCGTCCGCGATCGTTGCCTGGGAAAAGCCCGTCAGTTCCCGCTCCGGCTTGCCGAATACCCAAAGCATTTCAAGCGGCAGGGCGGCATCGATCTCCCCTGTGTGCTGCACGGCGCGGCCGAGCGGAAGCGCGTGCCCTTCGCGACCGAACACGGGGAACTGGTCCAGCTTAGCGCGATAGCGTATGACCTGCCTGCCCGCGAAGCGCTGGCGGGTGTTGAGGTCGTACCAGTTTCCCGGCGGCAACGCGATTTCGACGTCACCGCCCTCGCGCAGGATCGGCGCGACAAGAAGGGAGTCCCCGCACAGGAACTGCGTCTCGAAATCGCGCACGAGCGCGTTGCCCGGGAACGCGAGCGGCATCGCGCGCATCACCGGCAAGCCCGATTGCAGCGCCCGCGCTATCGTCGTCTCGAGATAGGGGATGAGACGATACCGGAACGCGAGCCACTTCCGGCAGATTGCCTCGGCTTCCGGACCGAGGACCCACGGTTCACGCTCGCCCATCCCGTGCAGACGGACGTGCGAACAGAACACCGTCGCCTGCAGCCAGCGTACATAGAGTTCGGCGTCCGGCCGCACCGCGCCGTAGAAGCCTCCCACATCGGAGCTGTGGTACGGATTGCCGCTCATGCCGCCGGACAGTCCGCCGCGCAGCGAGGCGGCAAGCCCTTCCCAATCGCTTTGCGGATGCCCGCCCCACCCCACGGGGTAGCGCTGGCTGCCGGCCCAGCCCGCGCGGCCCCAGACCATGGGCACCTCGCCCTGCGGCAGAAACTTCCGCGTCGCCTCGAACACGCACCGGTTGTACAGAAGCGGGTAGACGTTGTGCAGGCGGCGGCCGCGATCGCCATTGGCCGCGACCGCGTCATCGGGCACCTGTTCGCCGTAGTCGGTCAACACGACGTCGACGCCATCCTCGAACAGCGGGCGGTGCGCGTCGCGCCACCACGCGTACGCTTCCGGCCGCGTGAAATCGACGATTCCGCTTTCCGGCAGCGGTGCCATCGACTGTCCCGACGGTCCTTTCCATGCGACCGGGTCCCAGAAGAACACGTAGGGATCTCCATCAGCGGTCTTCAGCAGGTAGCCGCGTTGCGCAAGCTGTTGGAAGAGCTTGTCGTGGATCGACACATACGGGTATTCCCACACGCAGACCTTCAGGTGGTGGGCGTGGATTTGCGCGAGGATCGCCGCCGGGTCCTGGAATCGCTCGGGATCCCACTTGAAGTTGAAGCGCGTCTGCACATCCCATGCGGCGCGGTCATCCAGCGTCAGCACGTCGCATGGAATGCGGCGTTCGCGCAATTTGCGCGCGACCGCGATCGCCTCGTCCGGAGTCGCATAGAAGTTGCGCGACACCCAGAGTCCGAGACTCCAGCGCGGCACGGGCGCGGCGCGCCCGGTGACGTTGGTGTATGCGTCGAGTACGCCTGCAGGCGCATCCGCGGCGAACAGGAAGAGGTCCAGCGCCTCGTCGTCCACCACCACCGCATAGCTGCGATGCGACCAGTCCGGGTGCCCAATGCCGTGCGTCACCATGCCGGGCGTGTGAATGAACGTTCCCCAGGCGCCGTTGCCGGTCCCGGGGCCCCACGCGAACGGCGTGTTCTTGTGGGAAAGCCCGGTATTGACGCCCTGCGCATCCTCCACCTGGGAGTGGACGAGCTGTCCGCGCTTGTTGAGCGGTCCGAATTTCTCCCCGAGTCCGTACACCGGTTCTCCGGATGAAAGCGCGAACGACGCGGTCCACAATCCACCGCGCTTGACTCGGCCGAATGACGGCAGCCGGGTCCAGCCGCGAAAGTGCTCGTCGGTGATCGAGGTCAGCACGGGCGCGCCCTTCCACAACAACCGGAACCGCAGCGGCGCGCCGGTGATTTCGAGGGTTGCATCGCCTGCAGCAATGGCCCACGTGCCGGGGGCCGGCTGGGAGATCGTGCAGGCCTTTGCGCGGCCGACGATCAGCCCATAGTCGGGGCGCGCATTGGGCCCCAGGCGCAACCGGAACGTGCCGCTTCCGTAGCAGGAAATTTCCAGCAGGTCCCCGGTCGACGTCGCGAACGATACGCCGGTGGTGGTCGAGCCCAGACTGTTCAGCGCGTCGAGGCGCAGGTAGGCGGCGGGATCCAGGAGCATGTTTTGGTGGTCGAGGGGAGTCTCACCCGGCGAAATGAGGCTCGGGAAGGCCGGGGGTGTCGACGGCGAGCGCGAAGATGCCGCCGGATTGGGGAAGCAGGGCGAGCTCGTCGGGCTCGCGCATTTGTCGCGCACTGGTCACGAAGAGGGTGCGCAGGTCGGCGCCGCCGAACGCGCACATCGTCGGGCACATCGCCGGCGTCGGATATTCAGCGACGACCTGGCCTGCGGGCGACAGCTTCACCACCTTGCCGCCGCGATAGAACGCGCACCAGTAGTTGCCCGCGCTGTCCACGGCGGCGCCGTCGGGCCGGTCGGTTTCGCCATGCCATTGCGCGAACACCCGTGGATTCGACGGCTGACCGCTGGACGCATCGTAGTCGAAGGCTCGAATCGTGTGCGTGGGCGTGTCGGCGTGGTACATCGTGCGGCCGTCCGGGCTGAACGCAAGGCCGTTGCTGATCATCAGGTCCGCCAGAATGGGCGCTACGCGGAAATCCGGATTGATGCGGACGAGCGCCGCGGAATTCGCGTCCCGCTTCTCGTTCATCGAGCCGACCAGAAAGCGCCCGGCGGGATCGCAGCGGCCATCGTTGAACCGGTGATGGTCGGGGTCGTACGGCGCATCGGCCACCTTGCGCTCGAGGCTTCCATCCCTGCGGGCGAGCCACAGTCCGCTGCGCAACGCCACGACGAAGCCGCCTGCCTTGCGCAGCGCGAAACAGCCGATCGCCTCCGGCATCGGCATCGCCTGGTTGCGCCCGGACGCGGGATCGAAGCGGTTCAGCGATGGCGCGTTGATGTCCACCCAGTACAGCAACTGTTCGGCCACCGACCAGACGGGGCACTCGCCGAGGCTGGCCTTGATGTCGAGGACGCAGGCGAAGGGCGACCCTGTCATGGGTGTCCCTTCCCCCGATGCGTCGCTTCGCGCCGCTTCCCCCGGAGGGGGCAATCGCCTTGGGACGGCCCTGCGGCGATTGGTGCGGTCCCCCGATGCGTCGCTTCGCGCCGCTTCCCCCGGAGGGGGCAATCGCCTTGGGACGGCCCTGCGGCGATCAAACGCTCCCCTTTGCGGAGGGCGCCAGCGCGCGTGCCTTGCCCAGCCATTCCTGGGCTCGGCCGACCATGAAGCCCATGTCGGAGCCGATTGCGATCCAGTCGTAGCCATAGCCGATGAACGTGGCGACCATCTCCGGGTTCATGCCGAGGATGCCGCAGGTCTTTCCAAGCTGCCTGCATTGCGTGGCCGCGAGCTTCAGCTTTTCCTGCACCAGAGGATTGCCAATGTCGCCCAGCAGCCCCATCGACGCCGACAGGTCCGAGGGGCCGATGAAGATCGAGTCCACGCCGGGCACGGCGGCGATCGCCGGGAGTTGCTCCAGCGCTGAAATCGTTTCGATTTGCACCATCACGCACAGTTCCTGCGAGGCGGTCTTGAGGTAGTTGGGGATCGTGGCGAATCGGCTGGCGCGATGTCCGCCGGCGACGCCGCGAACGCCCTCCGGCGGATAGCGCGTGCACGCGACGGCGAGCCTCGCCTCTTCCGGGTTCTGTACGTAGGGCAGCAGCACCGTCTGCGCACCGCCATCGAGGACGCGCTTCAGCCACACCATGTCGTTCCACACCAGGCGCACCACCGCCTGAGCCGGCGTGCCGGCAATCGTGCGCAGGATCTCGACCATTTCAGGCGTGTCGACCGGCGTGTGCTCCATGTCGACGACGAGGAAATCGAACCCGGCGCAGCCCAGGGCCTCCGCGGTCGACGGCGCGCCGCTCACGAGCCAGGCGCCGAACTGGGCGCGGCCTTCACGCAGCCCCTGCTTGAATTTGTTGACCGGCATGTCCATGGGATTCCTCGTTTCGTATCGCGGGTCGTTGGCGGATTCTGCCAGACGGGACGCGCAGTGTGGCACGGGCCGCCGGTGGTTTACCATTGCAGCGGGATTTCGATGACGCTGCCACCCGTTTCTCCGCTCATTCTGCCATTCAACGGACCCTGCCGGCTTCGCGCCGAATTGCAGGGCCGAGGCACATGCGCCCGCCCCCCATGCGACGACTGCTAGCGTCGGCCGACTTTCGGGCCGGATTCACCGAGATGATTCCGGCGTGCATCGGGCTGATTCCTTTCGGCGTCGTGTGCGGTGTGGGCGCCGCGGCCGCAGGCGCATCGTGGCTCGCGGCGCTTGGAATGAGCACGATCATCTTTTCCGGAGCTGCCCAGGTGCTGGCCGGGCAAATGCTCGCAGGGGGCGCGCCATTCCTGGTGATCGTGCTCACCTGCTTCGTACTTGGCCTGCGTTTTCTCATGTACAGCGCGGCCATGGCCCCGTACCTGAAGGCGCTGCCGGGACGCTGGCAGCAGACTCTCGCGTTCCTGCTGACGGACCAGGCGTTTGCGTCGGCGATCCGCCGCTTCAACGCCAAGGACGATCCAAGGGGCGGGGCGACGCACTTTCTCGGCTGCGGAGTCGCACTTTGGATCTGCTGGCAAGCGACCAACATGGTTGGATTCTTCGCCGGAAACCTCATTCCGCCGTCGTGGTCGCTGGAGTTTGCCGTCCCCCTCTGCTTCATAGCGCTGGTGGCGCCGCTGTTGCGCGACAGGCCGACCATCATCGCCGCGATCTCGGCTGGCATCGCGGTGATCGCATTGCAGGGACTGCCGATGAAACTCAACCTGATCGCCGCGGGCCTGATCGGGATCGTGGCCGGCACGGTCGCGGATGTCGCGAGGGAGCGATGGACGCGACGCTGAAGCTCTGGGCGGTGATCTTCGCCGTGGGGCTGCTCAACTACCTGTCGCGGCTGTCGTTCATCGCGGTTTTCGCGCGGCTGCGAATGCCCCCGTGGCTCGAACGCGCGCTGCGATATGTGCCGGCCGCGATGCTTACCGCGCTGATCCTGCCGATGATCACCGCGCAGCCTGCGGTTGCGGGCACCCTGGCGTTCCATCCGAAGATTGTCGCGGCATTGCTTGCCGGCGTCGTGGCCTTCTTCACCCGCAGCACGTTGTGGACGCTGGGTGCCGGGATGTCCGCGCTTTGGCTGCTGCAGGCCGTGTACTAAACTGAGATCCACGCCGGGGACGGAGTCCCAAGGGAGACGCAATGCGATTCGAAGGCACCGACAGCTACATCGCTACCCCTGACCTGATGTTGGCCGTCAATGCGGCGCTGGCCTTGGAGCGGCCGCTGCTGATCAAGGGCGAACCCGGCACCGGCAAGACGCTGCTCGCCATCGAGGTGGCGCGGGCGCTCGGACGTCCGCTCTACCAATGGCACATCAAGTCCACCACCAAGGCACAGCAGGGCCTGTACGAGTATGACGCGGTTTCGCGGCTGCGCGATTCGCAGCTGGGCGACGCGAAGGTCGCGGATATCGCCAACTACATCAAGCCGGGCGTGCTGTGGCGGGCCTTCGAGAGCGCCGACCCCGGCATCGTGCTGATCGACGAAATCGACAAGGCCGACATCGAGTTTCCCAACGACTTGCTGCACGAGCTCGACAGGATGGAGTTTCACGTCTACGAGACGCACACGACGGTCCGCGCGAGGCATCGTCCGCTGGTCGTGATCACGTCCAACAACGAAAAGGAACTGCCCGACGCCTTCCTGCGCCGCTGCTTCTTCCACTACATACGTTTTCCCGATCGCGACACAATGGAGCGCATCGTCGACGTGCACTATCCGGGGCTCAAGAAGGCGCTGCTGCAGGAAGCGCTGGAAGTGTTCTTCAACCTGCGCGAGGTGCCCGGTCTCAAGAAAAAGCCGTCGACGTCGGAGCTGCTCGACTGGCTGAAGATCCTGCTGGCGGAGGACATTCCCCCGGAGGCGCTACGCAGCCCGGACAAGAAGGCATTCATACCGCCGCTGCACGGCGCGCTGCTCAAGAACGAGCAGGACGTCCACCTGTTCGAGCGCGTGGTATTCATGGCCCGCGCGGGTCGCTGAGGGCAGGTCAAGTCATGGCGTTCATCGAACCCGTCGTTCTCAAGGGCAAGCTGGCCACGCTGGAGCCGCTGGCGGCGGAGCACGAGGCGGCGCTGGCCAGGGCGGCCGCCGACGGCGAGCTGTGGCGGCTGTGGTACACGCACATCGCGCCACCGGACAAGATGGCGGAATACGTCGCGACCGCGCTCGGAATGCGCGAGAACCAGGACGCGATGCCGTTTGTGGTGCGCGAGAACGCGACGGGCGAGGTCGTCGGCTGCACCCGATACTTCAACGTCGACGCCGCCAACCGCCGGCTGGAGATCGGCCACACGTGGTACGCGAAGCGCGTGCAGCGCACCGGCATCAACACCGAGTGCAAGCTGATGCTTCTCGGGCATGCGTTCGAATCGCTGGGTTGCATCGCCGTCGAATTCCGCACGCACTGGTTCAACCACGCGTCGCGCACGGCGATCGCGCGGCTGGGCGCCAAGCAGGACGGCGTGTTGCGCAACCACCAGCTCATGACCGACGGCGCGCGGCGCGACACCGTCGTGTTCAGCATCATCGACGGCGAGTGGCCGGCGGTGAAACAGCATCTCACGTTCCTGCTCCAGCGCTAGGCCGAATCGCTTGCCCGATGCTCACCGGGTTTTTCCTCCACCTGAAGGCGAACAAGCTCCCCGTCTCCACGCGTGAGCTGCTGACGCTGCTCGAGGCGCTGGAAAAGCGCGTCATCTCGCAGTCGATCGACGACTTCTACATGCTGTCGCGCGCCTGCTTCGTGAAGGACGAGCAGCACTTCGACCGCTTCGACCTTGCTTTCGCCACCTACTTCAGGAACGTCAACGCGATCTTCGACATTCGGGCGGACATTCCCGAGGAGTGGCTGAGGAGGGAATTCCAGCGCTACCTGTCGGACGACGACAAGAAACTGGTCGAGGCGCTCGGAGGCTGGGACAAGCTGATGGAGACGCTGAAGAAGCGGCTGGAGGAGCAGCGCGGGCGCCACCAGGGCGGCTCGAAATGGATCGGCACGGGCGGCACCAGCCCTTTTGGCGCGTACGGCTACAACCCGGAAGGCATTCGCATCGGCCAGGAGGGCGGCGGATCGCGCAGCGCCGTCAAGGTCTGGGACGAACGGACGTATCGCAACCTCGACGGCGACGTCGAACTCAACACCCGCAATATCAAGGTGGCGCTGCGCCGCCTGCGGCGCTTCGCCCGCGAGGGCGTGCCGGAGGAACTCGACCTGGACGGAACCATCGACGGCACGGCGAGGAATGCCGGCTGGCTCGACCTCCGGATGCAGCCCGAGCGGCGCAACCGCGTGAAAGTCCTGCTTTTCCTCGACGTTGGCGGCTCGATGGACCCGCACGTGCAGGTCTGCGAGGAGCTGTTCTCGGCGGCCAGGAGCGAGTTCAGGCACCTCGAGCACTTCTATTTCCACAACTGCGTCTACGACCACGTCTGGCACGACAACGCGCGCAGGCGCAACGAGCGCGTGGGCACGCTGGAACTGCTGCGGACCTACGGTCCCGACTGGAAGGTGGTCTTCGTCGGCGACGCGGCGATGAGCCCCTATGAACTGGTGCAGAACGGCGGCAGCGTCGAATACATGAACGACGAGGCGGGCATCGTGTGGCTGTCGCGCGTGTTCGAGCATTTCCGCCGCGTCATCTGGTGGAATCCCGAACCCGAGCGCGGCTGGGAATACACGCGCTCGACGCAGATCGTGCTGCAGAAGCTCGGACCGCGCATGTTTCCGTTGACGCTGTCCGGCATCGCCAAGGGCATCGACGCGCTTCGTCACTAGCGGCGCCGCATGCTCCGGCTCCCGATTCCGTGAACCTCGCTCAACTGCTGCTGGGCTTCTCCCGCCGGCATTGGCGTGCGTATGTCGCCGCGGGCGCCATGCTGGTGATGGTGGCGGTGCTCACCGTTTTCGTGCCGAGGCGCGTCGGTCACATCATCGATTCCTTCGTCGCCGGGACCTTGCACGGCGCCGCCTTGGGCCGGGAACTCGCGGTACTGGTCGCGGTGGGCGTGGCGATCTACTTCTTCCGCGTCGGCTGGCGCCTTGCGCTGTTCTCGGCGGCGTTCCAGCTGGGTGTCGAGTTGCGGCAGCGCCTCTACGGCAAGCTGACGCTGCAGGGACTGCCGTACTTCCATGGACAGCGCACCGGCGACCTCATGGCGCGCGCCACCAACGACGTCGACGCCATCGAGATGGCGGCCGGCGAGGCCTTCCTTGCGGGGTTCGACGGCACGCTGAGCCTGGTGCTCGTCGTCGCGATGATGACGCTGGGCGTCGACTGGCGGCTGGCGCTGTTGACGCTGCTGCCGTTTCCGTTGATGGCCATGGCGTTCTTCGTCATCTCCCAGCACATTCACCACGCATCCGCGCAGGCGCTCGAGCGGTTTTCCGACCTGAACGAACACGTGCACGAGACCGTGGCGGCGGTCCGCACATTGCGCGCGCTGGGCCTCGAGGGGCGCGCCGGCGCGGAGTTCGTCCAGCGCGCACGCGCGGCGGCGGACGCGAGCTTCGACGCGCAGAAGTGGGAAGCCGCCTTCGAGCCCACGGTGGGACTCACGCTGACCGTGGCGGGGGCATTGACGCTCGGCTTCGGCGGAGCGCTCGTATGGCGGGACGAGATGACCATCGGCCAGCTCACCGCGTTCACGATGTACCTGGGGCAACTGATCTGGCCGATGTTTGCCGCGGGCTGGGTGCTGGCGCTGGTCGAGCGCGGAAAGGCCGCGTGGGCGCGGCTCCGTCCCGTCCTCGATGCGCCGCTTTCGGTGAACGATGGCGGTCGGCGGACGGCCATCGCTCCGGGCGTCATCGAGGTCGACCGGGTGAGCTTTTGCTATCCCAACGTGGCGGAGCAAGGCGGGGGGACTTCGGGGACCGAAGCGCTTCGCGACGTCACGTTCTCGCTGCCGCGGGGTGCGACACTCGGCGTGGTCGGCCCCGTGGGTGCGGGCAAGTCGACATTGCTTGCGCTGTTGCTCAGGCACTACGCGCCCGCACGAGGATTCGTTCGCTGGAACGGATTCGCGCTCGACGAGTACGCGCTGGCGGCGCTGCGCGGCGCGACCGCGTGGGTGCCGCAGGAGGCCTTCCTGTTCACCGGCACGATCGCCGCCAACATCGCGCTTTCCAATCCCGCCGCAACGCAGGCGACCATCGAAGTTGCCGCCCGGCTGGCCGACCTGCATGCCGACATCCAGCGCTTTCCGGACGGCTATGCCACCCGCGTTGGAGAGCGTGGCATGACGCTTTCGGGCGGACAACGGCAACGGATGGCAATCGCCCGCGCGCTGCTCACCGATGCGCCATTGCTGCTGCTCGACGATGCTTTGAGCGCCGTCGACACGGGCACCGAGACGCGGATACTTGCCCACCTGCGCGAAGCGCGGCGCGGCCGCAGTGCGATCATCGTCAGTCACCGGCTGTCGGCCGTCGCCGACGCGGACGAGATCATCGTGCTCAAGGATGGAAATGTCGCGGAACGCGGCAGTCACGGACGGCTGCTGGCGCTGGGCGGCTGGTACGCCGCGCAGTGGCGCTACCAGCAACTCGAGGCCGAACTCGAGGAGATGCCATGAACGCGCCGGCGAATTCGGCCGACGGCGGCCTGCAGGTGCCCGCAGCCGACGCAACGCCGCGCCGCGACGCGCTGGCGCTGCTGTGGCGCGCCGCGGGCCCTGATCGCAAGGAAATCGGCTGGGCCGCGCTGTGGCTGGTGGCCGCGGGCCTGCTGGAGGCGGCGGGGCCCCTCTTCGGAAAGGAACTCATCGACAGGTACCTGGTGCCGCGTGTCATGGACGTGCCGGCGATGGCATGGCTGATCGCCGCCTTCCTGATCACCGGCGCGCTGGCGACGCTGATTCGCTATTTTCAACTGGTGCGGCTGGCGGGCCTGGCGATGCGGTCGGTCCAGCGATTGCGCGAGGCGGTCTACACGCACGTGCTGCAGTTGCCGATGCGCTTCTTCGATTCTGCGATCACCGGCAAGCTGGTCAGCCGCATCACCAACGACACCGAGTCCGTCAAGCAGCTCTACACGAAGGTGCTGTTCGAGCTGCTGGTGGGAGCGACGGTGCTGTTCGGCGTGGTCGTGGCCATGCTCTGGCTCGATTGGCGGCTGATGCTGCTGGTGTTGTTGCTGGTGCCGGCCACGATCGTCATCATCCTGGGTTACCAGCGTCTTTCCGCGGCGGCGGTGACGCGGTCGCGGGAATTGCGCAGCGACCTCAACGCGCAGCTCGCCGAGGGAATCGCCGGCATGAGCGTGCTGCAGGCGAGCGGCGCGACGGAGCGTTTTCGCGAGCGCTTCGCGGAAACCAATCGCGAGCACTACGCGGCGCGGATGGGGGAAGTGCGCGCCAACGCCTGGTTGTTGCGGCCGGCGCTGGACTTCACCAGCATCCTGCTCATCGTGGCCATCGTCGCCGTCGTCGGCACGCAGCAGCTGCAGGGCGTCGAGGTCGGGCTGCTGTACGCTTTCATCGCCTATGTCGCGCGCGTGGTCGACCCGCTTATCCAGATCACGATGCAGTTCTCGTCGCTGCAGCAATCGCTGATCGCCGCGTCCCGCGTGGACACGCTGCTGCAGGAGACCGAGGTCCCGCGGTCGACGCACGACCGGCGCATCGAACGCGGCCGACTGGAGCTCGCCGACGTCGCCTTCGGCTACGATCCCGCGCAGCCCGTTTTGCACGACCTGAGGCTGGTGATCCCCGCGGGAAGCTATGTCGGCGTGGTCGGACACACGGGAAGCGGCAAGTCCACGCTGCTTTCGTTGCTGCTGCGGTTCTATTCGCCGCAGGCCGGGCGCATCGAAATCGACGGCGTTCCGCTCGCGCAATTCGACGACGCGACGTTTCGGGCGCAGGTGAGCCTGGTGCCGCAGGAGCCCTTCCTGCTTGCGGCAAGCGCGCGGGAGAACATCGACATGGGGCGAGGGCTGGCCGAAGACGTCATCGTCGCGGCGGCAAGGGCCGCGCGCGCCCACGATTTCATCGATCGGCTCGAGGCGGGCTACGACACGCCGCTGGGAGAGGGCGGCGCGCGCGTGTCGGCCGGGCAGAAGCAGCTGATCGCCGTGGCGCGCGCGCTGGCGGGACAGCCGATGATCCTGCTGCTGGACGAGGCGACGTCGCGCATCGACAGCGAGACCGAGCAGCGAGTGCGCGCCGCGCTGGACGACCTGCGCGGCAGGACCACGGTGGTGGCCATCGCGCATCGCCTGTCCACGATCCGCGCGGCGGACCGCATCATCGTGCTCAATCACGGCCGCATCGCGGAATCGGGCAATCACGATGCGCTGATGGCGATCGACGGCGGCATCTACCAGCGCTTGTACCTGCTGCAGCAGATCGGCGATTGAGTCGTGGTCCGCGCAGGTGCATTGCCATTGTCCACGCCGCGCAGGTGGGGAACGCGTTCGCCGATGTGGCGCGATTCCTCGAGCGGGGGCGGGCCGTCCGTTGCGGGCTCAGATGTCGCCAATCGTGTCGTCGGGTGCGTGATTCGCCGAGAGGCGGGAGGTCAACACACGACCTCCCGCCTCGCGCCGCACGCACGGCGTCGACGGCGACCTATTCGCCCGTGATCGGACGGCCCGCCCCCGCCTATGCGCCGGGCACCCGAAGGCTTGCGATTGCGACATCCTTGCGCCCTTGCGGCCCCTTCGGCGGCGCTGACGGCAAGCCACTGTGCGGGGTGCGCGGATGCGACATGCGGAAAAAAGGGCCGCGAGGTTTCCCCCGCGGCCCACGATCACAACCTGCTGTCGGCTTGCGATCGATCAGGAGATCTTCACCGGAACGTAAATCTGGCGGCCTTCACGCTCGATCAGCAACGCGGCAGTCTTGCCCGCTTTGTCGACCTGCGCCCGCAGTTCTTCCACCGTGGTGACCCTGGTCGAGCCGACGCCGACGATGAGGTCGCCCTGCTGCACGCCGGCCTTGGCGGCCGCGCCGCCGGATTTCTCGACCACGAGACCGGCCTTGCCGGAGGCCTTCTGCTCCTCCGGCGACAGCGGCCGCACCGCCACGCCGAGCTTGCCCTTGGGCTCGCCAGTATCGACATCGGCCTTGGCCAACTTGTTGTCGTCCAGCGCGCCGACGGTGGCGTTCAGGGCCACGAGCTTGCCATCGCGCCAAACTTCGACGGCGATCTTCGTGCCGGGCGCCGTATTGCCGATGCGACTGGTCACGTCGGTGCTGTCCACCATCGCCACGCCGTCGATCGACCGGATGACGTCGCCGGTCTTGAACCCGGCCTTTTCCGCGGGGCTGTTCTTCTCGACATTGCCGACCAGCGCGCCGCCGGAATCCTTGAGTCCGAAGCTCTGCGCGAGCGACTGGTCGATGCCCTGGATGCCGACGCCCAGTCGACCGTGCGCGACCTTGCCGGAGGTCTTCAGCTGCTCCGCGACCTTGGCCGCGATGTCCGCCGGAATGGCGAACGACAGGCCCATGTAGCCGCCGGAGCGGCTGTAGATCTGCGAATTGACGCCGACCACCTGGCCCTTGGCATTGAGCAGCGGGCCGCCGGAATTGCCCGGATTGACCGCGACGTCCGTTTGGATGAACGGCACCATCTGTCCGTCAGGCAGCGCGCGATGCACGCCGCTGACCACGCCGGCGGTCACGCTGCTTTCGAAGCCGAACGGGGAGCCGATTGCGATCACCCACTCGCCGCGCTTGATGGCGGGATTGGCGTTGATATCGAGTGCCGGAAGATTCGCGGCGTCGATCTTGATCAACGCAATGTCGGTGCGCTTGTCGCTGCCGATGACCTTGGCCGTGAATTCGCGGCGGTCGCTCAGCTTGACAGTCACCTCGGTCGCGCCGTCGACGACGTGTGCGTTGGTCACGATGTAGCCATCCGGGCTCACGATGAAGCCCGAACCCATCCCGCGCATTTGAGGTTGCGCCTGGCCACGGTTTCCAGGGCCATGCGGCATGCCGAAGCGCTTCAGGAGTTCTGGCGGGATTCCTTCGTCGTCGTCCTCGTCTTCCGCATCGGGCATGCCGCGCATGCCCTTCCTGGCATTCGCGATGACGCTGATGTTGACAACCGACGGACCGGCGCGATCGACCAGCGCCGAGAAGTCCGGCAGGTTCGCCGCGGCAGTGCCTGTCACGGCCGGCGCGGCTATTCCCGCCGGCGCCGTGGCCGCTTGCGCGCTCGTCATCGCGCGCGTGTCGAAGTGCGAGTAGCCCGTCGCCAGGCCGGCGCCGACTCCCGCGGCGATCAATGCGTAGCTGACCTTCTTGAGTTGCATCCTGCTCTCCTTGGAGAAAGGGCCGCATCGAATTCCGGCCCGCAGGAGGCAATGTAGGGATTGCGCCTTAAACCATCCTTAACGGCGGATCAGGCGTCGCCGACCGCGGGAAAGCGGACCTTGACGGCCAGGCCACGACCTTCGGGACCCGCATCAAGTGCGATCGCCGCGCCGTGGGCATCGACGATGCGCTTGACGATGGACAGTCCCAGTCCGCTGCCGTTCTGTTTGGAGCTTTCCCCGGCATTCGCTCCGCGATGAAAGCGGTCGAATACGCGCTCGCGCTCGCCAGGCTCGATTCCCGGACCCGTGTCGGCCACCGTCAGCACGGCGTGGCCGCCATCGTCGTCGACGGCGACGTCGATGCGTCCGCCTTTCGGCGTGTAGCGCAGCGCGTTGTCGAGCAGATTGGCGAGCAGCATGGACACACTAGCCGCATCGGCGCGCACGCGCACCGGGGTCGCGCGCGCCAGCCCCAGGTCGATGCGCTTGTCGGCGGCTAGCACCGCGCGCGCCACGATGCTGTCCTTGGCCAGGGCGACGAGATCGCAGTCGCCGAAGTTCCGGGCCATCGCCTCGGGTTCCAGACGCGCCATTGCCAGAAGCTGCTCGACCAGATGCGACGCGCGGTCCACGCCCTGCTCCAGTTCGCCGAGCGCCGCGGAGCGCGCGGCGGCATTGGGCGCTCGCTCGACCAGCTCGACCTGCAGCTTCAGCGCGGCCAACGGCGTGCGCAGTTCGTGCGCGGCGTCGGCGGTGAATCGTCGCTGGGCATTGAGCGCGTCGTCGAGCCGAACCAGCAGCGCGTTGAGGCTGCCCGCCAGCGGTCGCAGCTCTTCGGGCAGGCCGTTTTCCGCCAACGGCGCCATGGCGTCGGGCTGGCGCTTGGCCACGGCGCGCGACATGGTCTCGAGCGGCCGCAGGCCCCGGCCCACGGCATACCATATGAGGACGCCAAGGAAAGGAATCAGCGCGGCTAGCGGCAGCAGCGTTCGCAGCGCGGATTGCGCCGCGATCTCGCGCCGCTCGTCCAGCGCGTGCGCGACCTGCAGCGCGTGCCTTCCCTCGACGTGCGTGTAGACGCGCCACGCGCGCCCGCCCTGCACGACGTCGCTGTAGCCTTCGGTCGCGGGCACCGGCAGGCCCGTCCCGGGTCGCGAGTAGTAGACGAGCACGCCATCGCGGTCCCAGATCTGGGTGACGATCTCGGACACCCCGGCGGTGCGATCCGCGCCCGGCCCGGAAATGCTCGGCTGACGGCCGCGGAGCAGGTCGTCCACCCGCGTCGAATACGCCAGCTGCTTCAGCTGCAGGTCGAAGAGCTCCCCGATTTCGCGCCGGGTATCGAAGTACGTCGCCACCGTGGCCAGCACGGCGACGGCGGCGAGGCCGAGCAGCAGCCACACCAGCAGCGTCCTGCGGATCGACGTCATGCCTTGGCGACGAGATAGCCGACGCCGCGGATCGTTCGGATCGTGTCGGCGCCGAGCTTCTTGCGCAGGTTGTGAACGTGCACCTCGACCGTATTGCTTTCCACCTCCTCGCCCCAGCCGTACAGCCGCTCTTCCAGCTGGGCCTTCGACAGCGCGGTTCCGGGCCGCTCCAGCAGGGCGGCCAGCAGCGCGAACTCGCGCGCGGACACGTCGACCGAAACGCCGCGCAGCGTCACGGCGCGCGAACCCGGATCGAGGGTCAGGTCCGCATTGCGAAGGATGTTGTCCTCGCGGGCGATGTCACGGCGAAGCAGCGCGCGCATCCGCGCCGCCAGCTCGTCCAGCGAGAACGGCTTGACGAGATAGTCGTCGGCGCCGGCATCGAGGCCCGCCACCCGATCGGCCACGGCATCGCGCGCCGTGACGATCAGCACCCGCACGCGATTGCCGGCGCGCCGAATTTCACGCAGCAACTCGAGGCCGGACTTTTTCGGCAACCCGAGGTCGAGCAGGACCAGCGAGTAGGCGTCCTCGGTCATCGTCAGCGCGGCCTTCCCGGCCTGCCCGTCCTGCACCCAATCGACCGTATAGCTCTCCTGCTGCAGCGCAGTCTGGAGGGTCTTGCCGATCATGGGGTCGTCTTCGACCAGGAGGATGCGCATGGGGTCCGCGGGCGGGTCGGGGGCAGGATCAGCCGCTGATTCTACCGGCCAGCGCTTAACCGGGACTTAACGATTGCGCCTCCGGCACCCCGTGGGTCCGCAACATGAGCCTGAGTACGCCCGACCCGCCACAGGTTGATTCAAATGAATCCGGGAGATCACCCGCACCTGGCTCATGCCGGTGTGGGCTTGCCACGGGTCATGCCTTCGACGACGGCGGCAACTGCCGCCAACGCCCACACGATCATGGGACCGCTGGGCAGGTCCGCGGTTGTCGATATCACCAGGCCGAGTCCGTAGCCGACCGCGCCCAGTCCCCATGCGAAAGGCAAGCGGAATCGCGTCATTCGCCGCGTCGCGAGCGGCGGCACGATTAGCGTCGCGAACACGAGATAAAGTCCGACGAGCTGCACCGACAACGTGACGGCTATCGCGAACAGTGCGTAAAAGCCGGTGCGTCCCAGTCGATCCCTGAAGCCGAACCAAAGCGCCAGTATGGCCGCGTAGATGGCGCCGGCCCACACCAGCCGGCTGGGCTCGGCCCACAGTATCTGACCCACCAGAAGGTCGCGCAGATGTTCGCCGCCATGCACGTTGCTGGCGAGCAGCAGAACGCTTCCGGAGGCCGCAAGCACGAACACGACGCCGATCACCGCTTCCTGGACGTCGGCAAACACGCGCTCCGTCCAGGTCAGCAACAGCGCACCTCCCAAGGCGGCCGTCAGCGCTGCGATCTGGACTGCGATGCCCTGCGCTTCGAAACCAAGTTGATCCGCGATCAGAACGCCACATCCGGCGATCTGGGCGATCGCAAGGTCGATGAACACGATGCCACGCGCGAGCACCTGCATGCCGAGCGGCACGTGCGTGGCGGTGACCAGCAGCCCGGCAACGAATGCCGGCAGGAGTATGGACAAGTCGATGGCGTTCATGGTCACTGCGCGCCTCTACGCAGCCGGGCCACCGTATCGTCGAAGAGGCCGAACAGATCCTTCGCCTCGGCGTCGCCGCCGACGGTGAACGGGAGCACGACCACATTCACTTTCGCGCGCTCGGCAATCCACTGCGACGCCCGCTCGTCCTGGTACGCGGCGCGAATGACCATCCTCGCATGTTCGCGTTCCAGCGTGCCCAGGACCCCGGAGAGGTGCGTGGTCGTCGGTTCCACCCCAGGCTTGGGTTCGAGCGCGGCGACCTGCCTGATTCCCAGCCAGTCGAACAGGTAGGTGAATGCCTCGTGCTGGACGACGACGGGCGTTCCTCGCAACGAGGCCGCCTCCTTTTCCCACTTCGCGATCGCCGCGCTCCAGCGCTCGGCGAACGACCTGGCGCGCGCCTGGTAGTACGCGGCGTTGTCCGGATCGAGTTGCGCGAGGCGCGCGGCAAGCGGTGGGGCGACCTTGGCGAGGTTGCGCGGGTCGGTCTGGATATGCGGATTCCCGCCCGGATGCACATCGCCATCGGCGCGGTCGAGCCGCGTGGGCTTGTCCAGCATCGTCACAAACGCGGCGGCCTCGAAGTAGCCGGGCTTGCCGGGCTGGATTTTCGGATTGCCCGCCTGCTGCGTGACCAGCGGCAGCCAGCCGATCTCGAGTTCCGCGCCCGTGGCGACGACCAGGTCGGCGCCGCGCGCGCGGGCGATGAGGCTCGGTTTGGCTTCGACATGATGCGGGTCCTGCAACGCGTTGGTGGCGACGTAGACCTTGACCTTGTCGCCGCCCAGCTCCTCGGCCAACGCTCCCCACTCTGGCACCGTGGCGAAGACATTGAGCAACGCCATGGCCGGCGCGGCCAGCGCCAGCAGCGCAAGCGCGCACGCGAACTGCAAGTAGGTTTTCATGGACGAATCCTTCAGTATTTGTGCGCGCCGTGCGCGCCGAGGGTCAGGATGTATTGCACGAAGAGCTCGTTGTCGGTGAAATCCGGCCGGAGCCTGGCCTGCTGGAATTGCACGCGTATGCGGCTGAACTCGGATGGCGTCCAGTCGAGCATGACGGCGGCGCGCTGGGGATTGAAACTGCTCGCGCCGAAGTACGCGCCGTTGGCGCCGTAGTCGACCGTGCCCGGATTCAGCCAGTCGTAGCGCGCGCCGATGCGCCAGTTCGGGATGAATTGATAAACGCCCTGCACATAAAAGCCGCTCTGGTCCGAGCGGTAGTTGCCGGTCTGCGTGAGGCCGAGTGCGCCCTGCGGGTCGTAGGTCAGGTCGCCGCTTTCCCGGCGCCAGAAATATTCCCCCTGCAGCTTGAAGTTGCGTTCCTGCGCGTTGCCGTTCGGCGCCCATTTCCAGACGAAATCGGCGATCGCGATCTTCGAGCTGCCGTTGAACGCAACCTGCGCGTCGTTGCCGGCGGTGTCGAGTTGCGAATACTCGCGATCCTTCGCGGCAGTCTGCAGATACGACAGTCCCGCGCGCCAACTGTTGCTGGTGCCGACATCGCCACCGGCGTGCACGTAAACGTTGCCGTTGCCGGTCCCGTTCTTGTTGCGGGAATTGCCGGGGAAGCTCTCGCCGCTGCCGACTTCCGCACCGAATTCCAGGAACTCGTCGGTCGGCGCGAGCCACTTCACCTGCAGCCCGTTGTTCTGGTACTGGCCGCCGAGGAACGCCTGGTACACGAGAGGCGCGTCGTAGAAATCCCAGACGTGCTGATGCCGGTCGTTGAGATACCCGATCGACGACAGGAAGCGGCCGAACTTCGGCGCGATTCCGTACGGCGCGCCAGTGTACAGGCCATACGCTTCCTCGACCTCGACCGTGTTGTCCGGCGACAAGGAAAAGATCAGGTTGCCGTAGAACTTGTCGTCGACGCTGGCGGAAAGCGCCAGTTCCGACTCGGCGATGCTGAAGCTGCGCTTGGCTGGCGCGATATCGCCGCTCGGCGCAAAGCCCGCGAGCGCGTATTTGTTCGGATCCTGCGACAGGTTGGCGTAGGTCCCTTGCAGGACCGCGGAAATGGCGGGATTGAAGGCGGCGATGCCGGCTGCGGGCGGCGCCACTGCGACGACTGGCGCAGCGGGTACCGCCGCCGCGGCGACCGGCGCAGTGGGTACCTCCGCCGTCGCTGCTGCGGCCGATTGCGCGGTGGGCGGGGCGGTGCTCTTTGCCTCGGCGTCCTTCAGCCTTTGCTCGAGCGCCCCAATGCGCGCTTCGTGGCTTTCCTTGAGCTGCCTGATCTGGTCGCGAATTTCCGCCAGGTCGGCGTCGGTGGCCGCATGGACGTCGGCGGCGACGAACAGTGCGAGCGCGAATGCGCTGCGCACCAATGGGTGTCGGGACACGGGAACACTCCTCGCGTTGCGTGAATGAATGCCAGGATCCGCCGCGGCGTGCGGCGAAACGGGAAGATCACGTCAGGCGAAGAGGGGTGGTGCGCGGCTCCGGAAGTACGTCGGGACGTCGGTGAGACGGGAATGGAACGCGAGCCAGGCAGGCTGCGCGGGTGGCGGCGTGGCATCGAGCTGCGGCAGGTCGCCGATGGCGGCAGTGGCTCCACCGGCAAGCAACGCGCACTCGGCGCACGGCTCTTCCGCATGCGATGCCGAGAATCCCGTCTCTTTCGCGCGCGCAAGCTGCGGGCCGAGATGCGAAATCGCGTGCAGCTGTACGCTCTGCTGCATGAACAGCAGCAGGAACGACAGGATGGCGAGTAGCAGGGGGCGACGCATGGAAAGGGAGTCTATACGATCGCGTGGCACGGGCCATTCGACCAATCGGCCTACCCGGGGCAAATGCCGTCTACGCGACGTGGCGCAGCCTTTCCGCAGCGGCGAGAATGGTTTCGTCACGCTTGGCGAAGCAGAACCGGATCACACGATGATCGGTGCCGTCGTGGTAGAAGGCCGACAGCGGAATGGTTGCCACGCCATGCTCGCGCACCAGCCTCTGTGCGAATTCCACTGCAGGGTCCTCGCTGATGCGTCCATAGGTGGCGAGCTGGAAGTAGCTCCCCCGGCATGGCAGCAGGTCGAAAGCGGTGTCCGCCAGCGCGCGGCGGAGGAGGTCGCGCTTGGCCGCAAAGAAGGCGGGCAGTTGCTCGTAGCGCGACGGCTCGCTGAGGAACCGTGCAAGCCCATGCTGGGCCGGGCTGTTGACCGTGAATACGGTGAACTGGTGCACGCGCCGTATTTCCGCGGTGATCTCGCGCGGCGCGAGGGTGTAGCCCACCTTCCAGCCCGTCGCGTGGAAAGTCTTGCCAAATGAGCCGATCACCACGCTGCGCGCCGCGAGCTCGTCGTGGCGCGCAAGGCTCTCGTGACGCCCGCCGTCGTAGACCATGTGCTCGTAGACCTCGTCGCCGACGATGACGATACCCGTGCCGCGCGCAATCGCCGCCAGTTGCGCATGGTCGTCGCCGGAAAGAATCCCGGTCCCGGGGTTGTTGGGCGTGTTGACCAGGATCATCCGGGTTCGCGGCGTCACGGCGGCGCGCACCGCGGCCCAATCGATGTCGTAGCCCGGAGTCGTGAGCGGAATCGGCACGGGCGTCGCGCCGGCCAGGCGAATCGCGGGGACATAGCTGTCGTACGCGGGTTCGAATACGATCACTTCGTCGCCGGAATGCGCCAAAGCACCGATGGTCGTGAAGATCCCCTGCGTCGCGCCGGCTGTCACCGTGACTTCGTGTTCCGGGTCGTAGTCGCGCCCGTAGAGGCGCAATACCTTCGCCGCGATGGCTTCGCGCAGCGCCATGACGCCGGCGGAAAGCGGATACTGGTTGTGGCCATCGCGCATCGCGGCAGCGACCAGGTCGACCAGCGCCGGGTCGATCGCGTAGTCAGGAAAGCCCTGCCCGAGGTTCACCGCGCCGTGCGCCTGTGCCAGCGCCGACATCACGCTGAAGATCGAGGTGCCGGTGGCGGGCAGCTTGGAGCGAAGCGGGAACGGCGTGGGTGGTGCGGACATCGTGGCCGACGGCTGCGAAGCCTCTGCAAAGCGGCCATTGTAAATCCACGGCGACTGGACGCGAATGCCGGGGGCCTTCGCGGTCATTGAACGGAGAGTTCGTTACATCGTCGGACTGGCGTAGGTCGGCGCGAGCACCTGCGGCGCCACGCCGGTCGGCGCGGGCTCGAGCATGGTGATGCGCCACAGCGTCCTCGCGTCGTCGGGGTCGATGAGCGTGGCCGAATGCAGCAGAGACGCGTTGTCCCAGACCACGACGTCGCCCACGCCATACTTGAAGCGCAGCCGGTATTTCTCCTGGGTCGAATGCGCGGCCAGTTCGTCGAGCAGGTCGCGCGCTTCGTCCTCCGGCATGCCGACGATGCCAAACGAGCTGCCCGAGACGGCATACAGCGATTTGCGGCCCGTCACCGGGTGTGGTCGCGCGATCCTGTGCGTAATAATCGGCATCTTCGCCTTCTGCTCTTCCGTCAGCACCGAGGCGACAGTGCGGCTCTTCTCGTCCTGGTCGTTGCGGTTCCCGTAGTGATGAATTCCGTAGAGCGGTTCGATGCGCTTCTTCATGGCCTCGGAAAGGTCGTCATACGCCGCCTGCTGGTTGGCGAACAGCGTGTCGCCGCCGACTTTGGGCACGACCCGGGAATACAGCGTGGTCGCGCGCGCGGGAACCTGCAGGTACGAATAGTCGGTGTGGAAATACGAACCCGCGTCCTGAAGTCCGGTAGGCTTTCCGTCCTTCTTCACGTTGGAGAGGATGAGGATGTTCGGATCTTCCGGATGGTGGAACTGGTCGATCACGTGCGGCTGCGGCGGGCCGAAGCGCGCGGCGAAGGCGGCGAACTGCCCGGCGGTGAGCTTCTGCCCGCGCAGCGCGAGGACCTGGCCCGCAAAGAACGCGCGCTCGACATCCGCGAAGTCGGCGGCGGACAAGGGCTTCGACAGGTCGACGTCGATCTCGACGCCAAAGCCGGGCGACAGCGGTCGCTGAGTGAACATCGAAGCCTCCCTGTTGTGTTTTACTTCAGGAACTCAGGCTTGAGCAGCTTGGGCAGCAGCAGCGGAATCTCCGGCCAGATGATCAGCGCCGCCAGCACCAGCAGCATCGGCACCAGCATGATCATCGTGTCCTTCAGCGCATAGCGCAAGCGCACCTTGGCGATCGCGCACGAAACCATCAGGCACATTCCGTAAGGCGGCGTGACGAGTCCGAACGCCAGCGCGACGATGCCGATGATCGCGAACGAGACTGGGTGCATGTTCACGGAGGCAACGAGTGGCTGCAACGTGGTGCCGACGATGATGATCGCGGGGATGGCGTCGAGGAAACAGCCGACGATCAGGAACACGATGGCGACGAAGAATCCGACGCCGATCAGCCCAAGGCCCCACGTCGTCACGTTTTCCAGCAGCGCCCTCGGTATCTGGAAGTAGGCGAGCAGCCACCCGAAGACGGAGGCCGTGCCCACGCAGAAGAGGGCGACCGCCGACAGCTTGCCCGTCTCCAGCAGCGCCTGCCAGAGCTGATGCCGGTCGAGCTGCCGGTAGACGAAGATCGACAGCACCGCGGCGTAGATAACCGCGGCTGCCGCGGACTCCGTCGCGGTGAACCAGCCGAGCAGGATGCCGCCGACGATGATGAACGGCGTCATCAGCGCCGGAATGGCGACCAGCGTCGCCTGAAAGAACTCGTTAAGCGACGCGCGCGGGTAGGTCGGGTAATGACGGATCTTCGCGTAGGCGTGGACGGTGGCCATCTGCGCCAGCCCCAGCAGCAATCCCGGGATCACGCCGGCGAGGTAGAGCGCGCCAATGGACACCTGCAGGACGCCGCCCCAGACCACCATGAGGATCGACGGCGGGATGATCACAGCGAGCACCGCCGATACAGCGGTGATGGCGATCGAGAACGACAGGTCGTAGCCTTCCTTGACCTGCGCCTCGATGAATATCTTGCCCTGGCTCGCGGCATCGGCCGTCGAAGATCCGGAGATGCCCGCGAAGAATACGCTCAGCAGCACGTTGATCTGCGCCAGCGCCCCCGGGAAGTTGCCGACCATGGTTCGCGATAAATGCACGAGCCGGTCGGTGATGCCGCCAACGTTCATCAGGTTGGCCGTCAGCAGGAAGAACGGCACCGCGAGCAGGATGAACGAGTTGTAGGACTTGAACGTCGTGTTGAAGACGACCATCGGCGACAGCCGCGGCTCGATCATCAGCACCGGCAGGCAGGCGAGGCCCAGAGCGAAGGCCACCGGAACGCGCAGGATCAGCAGCAGGAAGAAACCGCCGAACAGCCATAGCGCCGCGACGGCGGGCGTGAGCGTCGCGCCGGTCATATGAGGCTTCCCTTGCCCAGGTTGCGCTTCATCGCCTCTTCCTCGCCCGGCAGGGGGCCGTTGGCGACGCGCCGCAGGTCGTGGCGCAGCCGCTCGAACCCGAACAGCAGCCAGGTTGCGCCCGTCAGCGGCCAGGCGACGAAGATGTACGTCATCGGCAACTCGGCGAGTTCGGAGCTCTGGTCCCAGCCAAACTGCACGAACTTGATCCCGTACCAGACGAACACCAGCGCAAAGAGCAGCACGAATATCATCGAGACGATGTTGAGAATCGCGTTGGCGCGGAACTTGAGCTCGGGCCATACATCGACCTCGAAGTGCGAGGCGTCGCGCACGCCGACCATTGCGCCGAGCATCACCATCCAGATGAACAGGAAGCGCGCCATCTCCTCCGTCCAGATCCACGCGGGAATGAGTCCGGTGAGGCGTGACAGCATCTGGATCGTCACGGGGACGACGAGTATGCCCACGGTCATGGCCAGCAGCCAGTCGAGCAACCGGTAGTAGCCGGCGATGAACTTGCGCATGTTCGCTTTCCGATCGATCGCAAAAAAAGCCCGGCGGGGGCCAGGCCCCCGCCGGGCTTCCGGGTTGCGCGATTACATCGAATTGATCTTGTTGTAGATCTCGGTCGCGCCGATTTCCTTTGCATACTCGGCCATCACCGGATCCGCCAGCTTCTTCATCGGGGCGCGGTCGGCGAACGGTATCATCTTGAGCTTCCCGGCGGCCTGCATCGCCTCGAGCTTCTTCTGGTCCTCGCCCGACTCGATCTGGCGGCCATAGGCGCCGGCTTCCTTGCCTGCGCGGATGATCGCGGCCTGCAGGTCGGGCGGCAGCTTCTTGTAGGTCTTGCCCGAGAAGCAGATCGGCCGGATCGTGATCGCGTGTTGCGTCATGTTGAGATTCGGACCGACTTCGTAGAACTTCATGGCCTCGACGCCGGCCGCCTCGTTTTCGCCGGCGCTGATGACGCCGTTCTGGATCGCGTTGTAGATTTCGTCGTAGGCGATGACGGTGGGCGACATGCCGACCGCGGCGAACGTCTTGCTCCAGATCGGCGCGCCCTGCACGCGGACCTTGAGGCCCTTCA